>JBBRBH010000052.1:0-22626 GCA_038205995.1 Gemmatimonadales bacterium | reverse complement strand
GCCCTCATCTTCAGCAAGCTCGATGTCTGGCCGGTGCTCGCGGAGCGCGCCGCCGCCCGCGGAGTCTCGCTCGGCATGGTCTCGGCAACGCTCTCCGAACAATCGGCACGCCGCTCCGGACTTGGCGCGATGCTGCTGCGCGACGCATACGGCGCCCTCGACGCGGTCGGCGCAATCTCCGCCGACGACGCGGCACGCCTGCAACAACTCGGCGTACGCGGCGATCGCATCTCCGTGACCGGCGACGCGCGCTACGACGAGGCGTGGCGGCGCGCGCTGCCGAGCGCGCTGCCGAGCGCGTTGCTCGCGCCTCTGCGCAGCGATCGACCAACGCTCGTCGCGGGTTCGACCTGGCCGGCCGACGAAACTCCGCTGCTCGAGGCGTGGAAGGTCGTGCGCGAGCGAATGCCGGGCGCGCGATTGATTGTCGCGCCGCACGAACCCACCGCAGCACTTCTCGAGCCGGTGGAGCGATGGGCCGCTGCCGCCGGCCTCAGCTGCGCGCGGCTCGGCACTGGAGTCGCCCAGGCAGACGTGCTGCTCGTGGATCGCGTTGGAGTGCTAGGCGATCTCTACGCGCTCGCAACACTCGCGTACGTCGGCGGCGGATTTCATTCGGCGGGACTGCACTCCGTTATCGAGCCGGCAGCGTTCGGTGTGCCGGTCTTATTTGGTCCGCGGCACGCCGCGAGCCGCGATGCGGCGCTGCTGCTCGAGTGCGGCGGCGGATTCAGCGTGGGATCGGCCACGGAGATTGCGGTGCGCGTGCTCGCGCTATTTCAGAATGCATCAGAGCGCGCAACCGCCGGAAATCGGTCGCGCGCTCTGGTAGAACATGGACTCGGCGCAGCAGACAAATCCGCGGCGCTCGTCGAGTCGCTTATTTCTTGAGCCCCTTCGGCGTCCACGCAATCGAGAATCCAATCGCGTTCGTCGAGCCGAAATACGAGTTTCCACCCAGCATTACCGCGAGGCGCACCGCCACCTGCGGCGTGATTTCGTAGTCTGCTCCGATGTCCGCGTCGACGTCCAGCTTCGCGTTACCGCCGCCACTCACGCTGCAGTTGCTGCAGTTGTCGATCGAGAGCCGCGGGTGCACGAAGGCTGTGAGTTCCTTCCCGTTCTCGAGCGTGAACGTGTGTCCCGCCGCAAGGCCGAACGGAATACGCACCACGTTGCGGCCGTTGCCCGAGGAGAATCCCGCGCCGCCGGTGACGGCGAGATCGAAGGGCATGTCGGCGGTCGCGCGCATCCACTGCCACGCGAGTGAGCCGCCGAGCACCAGGCGAGTGTTCGAGCTGCCCTTCGGTGCAGCAAGCCCGCCGTCGGCGCCGAATTGCCAGTCCGCGTTCAACCCTTCGCGCCACTGGAAGAGCAGCGAGGTGCCGTCGTTGCCGGCGCTGGCGACGGCGAAATTGTATTCGCGCTCGGCGATGCGCGGGAGCTGCAGGCTCGGGTAATTGTAGGCTTGCGCCGAGAGGGACGATGCGGCAAAAAGGCCGCTTATCACTGCGAGCGTCAGAGAGCGCATGAGAGTCGTATGCTGGTGAAGGTTCGCTCTACTGACGACTCAGTCGCTGCGCCGGTCATCATTCCGGGCGCAGCGAAAAACGAGTCGAAAGTTTCTGGTCTTAGAGCTTACTCGCCTTCTCGGTGACGACGCGCACCTGGTTGTCCACCACTTGCAGGAACCCCCCGCTCACCGTGAACGACGGCCCGCCGCCGATCCGCACCGCGCCCGTGCCGAGCAGTGTGACCATCGGCGCGTGGTTCGTGAGAATTCCGAGCTCTCCATCAAACGCCGTCGCGACGACCGATAGTGCGTCGCCCTCAAAAAGCATGGCTTCCGGTGAGATGACTGATATGTGCAGCATTCTTTCTTTCCGTTAGCTCTGGAACTTCTTCGCGTTCTCGACCACGTCGTCGATTGCGCCGGCCATGAAGAACGCCTGTTCCGGCAGGTGATCGAACTCGCCGGCCACCAGGCGCTCGAAGCTCGAGATGGTTTCTTCGAGCTTCACGTACTTGCCGGGGATACCGGTGAACTGCTCGGCCACCGCGAACGGCTGCGACATGAAGCGCTGAATGCGGCGCGCGCGTCCAACGATTTTCTTGTCGTCTTCCGAGAGTTCGTCCATGCCGAGAATCGCGATGATGTCCTGCAGTTCCTTGTAGCGCTGCAGAATGCGCTGCGTTGCCGTGGCGGCTGCGTAGTGACGCGCGCCGAGGAACTGCGGATCAAGAATTCGCGATGCTGAAGCGAGCGGGTCCACAGCAGGATAGATGCCGAGCTCCGTGATCGCCCGCGAAAGCACCACTGTAGCATCCAAATGTGCGAACGCGGTCGCAGGCGCCGGATCCGTGATGTCGTCGGCAGGAACGTAAATCGCCTGCACCGAGGTGATCGAGCCGTTGCGCGTCGAGGTGATGCGCTCCTGCAAGTCGCCCATCTCGGTCGCGAGCGTGGGCTGATATCCCACGGCGCTCGGCATGCGTCCAAGCAGCGCCGAGACTTCAGAACCCGCCTGCGTGAAGCGGAAAATATTGTCGATGAACACGAGCACGTCGGCGTTTTCGCGATCGCGGAAATACTCAGCGACTGTGAGACCCGAGAGACCCACGCGCAGACGCGCGCCCGGCGGCTCGTTCATCTGTCCGTAAATGAGCGCGGTCGAGGCGAGCACACCCGATTCCTTCATTTCCAGATAGAGATCGTTCCCTTCGCGCGTGCGCTCACCCACGCCGCAGAACACGGACTTTCCGCCGTGACCCTTCTGCACGTTGTTGATGAGCTCCATGATGACGACGGTCTTGCCGACGCCTGCGCCACCGAAGAGACCGACCTTTCCGCCCTTCACGAACGGCGCAATCAGATCGATGACCTTGATGCCCGTTTCGAACACTTCTGTCTTCGGCTCGAGGTCCACGAAGTCCGGACGCTTGCGGTGGATCGGCCAGCGCTCTGCACTCGCGGGAATATCCGCGCCGTTGTCGACCGGTTCGCCGAGCACGTTGAGAATTCTGCCGAGCGCCGCGGCGCCAACGGGCACGGTGATCGCAGAGCCGGTGTCGACCGCGTCCATGCCGCGCACCACGCCGTCGGTGGAGCTCATGGCGACGGTGCGGACCTGGTTGCGGCCGATGTGCTGCTGCACTTCGACGACCACGCGGATGTCGGTGCCCGCGTCGGTGCGGCCCTTGATCTCGAGAGCGTTGTAGATCTCGGGGAGGTGCTCGGACTGGAACTCGACGTCGAGGACCGGGCCGATGACCTGAACGATTTTTCCTACGTTATGTGCGACGGCAGGCTGTGTCATAAGAGCGAGTTAACCGTTTCTGGTTTCTGGTAGTTGGTGATTCGTTACTCGAGCGCTGCGGCGCCGCCTACGATCTCGGCGATTTCCTGCGTGATGTTCGCCTGCCGCGCACGATTGTATGTGCGGCGCAGGGCATTCAGCATATCGCCGGCGTTATCCGTGGCGTTCTTCATTGCGGTGCGGCGGGCTGCTTGTTCTGCGGCGACCGTTTCCACGAGCGCGCGATACACCGCGTTGCGCACGTAGGCCGGCAACAGCTCGTTCAGAATTGCGCCGGCGTCCGGGAACAACAAATAATATTTCTGATGTTCGGCCTTCGGCGGACGCGTGACCGGCAGCACGCGCTCTGCGTGCGGCGGCGACGAGAGCGCCGATTTGTACTGTGCGCCCACCACGTACAGCGCGTCGATCTCCTGCTTTTCAAACTGCGTCATCAGCGCATCGACGAGCGACGCGGCGTCGCCGGCCGTTGGCTTGTCACCGATGTCGGTGCGCGAGACGGCCATCGCGCGATTGATGTATTTGAAGTAGCCGATGCCCTTGCGGCCGCTCACGTGAATCTCGACGACGGTCTGCTCGCCCTCGAGTGTTTTGATGAGCGCGCGCGCTTCCTTGATCAGATTCGCGTTGAAGCCGCCAGCCATTCCGCGGTTCGACGTGAGCAGCAGCACCGCCGCCTTCCTGATCGTCTTTGGCTGCCGCAGCAGCGGAAAATCGCCCTCGAGATCCGGACTGTACAGACTCTGAATGACGTCCGTGAGCGCGCGCGCGTACGGACGCGCCGCAGTCACGCGATCCTGCGCCCGCTTCATTTTCGAGGTCGCAATCATTTCCAGCGTGCGCGTGATCTTGCGCGTGTTCTCGACGGATTTTATTCGACCCTTGAGCTCCGACCCCTTGGCCATGTGTTACGCGAAGCTCTTCTTGAACTGCTCGATTCCGCGCTTCAAATCGGCTTCGGTCGCGTCGGAAATTTTCTTTTCGCTCTTGATCGCATCCGCAACCTGCGGAAACTGCGCCTTCATGTATTCCTGGAATCCCTTTTCCCACGCGCGCACTTTGTCCGTCGCGACATCGTCAATAAATCCGTTCGTCACCGCATAGAGGATCATGACCTGCTCCTCCATCGCCTGCGGCATGTACTGCCCCTGCTTCAGCGCCTCAACCGTGCGCGCACCCCGCTCGAGCTGGCGCTTCGTTGCGGCATCGAGATCCGATGCGAACGCGGAGAACGCTTCGAGTTCGCGATACTGCGCGAGGTCGAGGCGGAGACGGCCTGCCACGCCCTTCATCGCTTTCGTCTGCGCGGAACCGCCGACACGCGAAACCGAAATGCCGACGTTCACCGCGGGGCGAACACCAGAGTAGAACAGATCTGCCTCAAGAAAGATTTGCCCGTCGGTGATAGAAATAACATTCGTCGGGATGTACGCCGAGACGTCGCCCGCCTGCGTCTCGATGATCGGCAGCGCCGTCATCGATCCACCCGGCTTCAGAATCGTTTTGCCATCCACCACCGAAGGATCTTCGCTCAGCTTTGCCGCGCGCTCGAGCAAGCGCGAGTGGAGATAGAACACGTCGCCGGGGAATGCTTCGCGGCCCGGCGGGCGGCGCAGCACGAGCGAGAGCTGGCGGTACGCTGCCGCCTGCTTCGACAAATCGTCGTACACGCAGAGCGTCGCCTTGCCTTCGTTATACATAAAGAACTCGGCCATCGCCGCGCCCGTGTACGGCGCGATGTACTGCATCGGCGCCGGATCGCTGGCCGAGGCGCAGACCACGATCGTGTACTCGAGCGCGCCGGATTCCTTCAGCTTCGCGACGACGCTGGCAACGGTCGATGCCTTCTGGCCGATGCCGACATACACGCAAACGACGCCGGTGCCTTTCTGATTAATAATTGTGTCGATCGCGATCGCGGTTTTGCCGGTGCCGCGATCGCCGATGATCAGTTCGCGCTGACCGCGTCCGATCGGGATCATGGAATCGATGGCTTTGATTCCGGTCTGGAGCGGCTCTTTCACCGGCTGGCGAACGATGATGCCCGGCGCTTCGCTCTCGACTTTGCGCGTGGCCTTCGCGTTGATGGGGCCAAGTCCGTCGATGGGGCGGCCGAGTGAGTCGACCACGCGCCCGATGAGTTCAGGGCCCACTGGTACTTCAAGAACGCGCGCGGTGCGACGGACTTCGTCGCCCTCTTTCAGCTGGAGATAGTCGCCGAGGATGACGGCGCCGATGTTGTCTTCTTCGAGATTGAGAGCGAGAGCGGTAATTTTCTCGTTCGTTTCGGAGGACGTGACTTCGAGCATTTCGCCGGCCATGGCTTTCTGGAGGCCATAGATGCGGGCCACGCCGTCTTTCACTTCGAGGACGGTACCGACCTCTTCGACGTCGAGGGAGGTGAGATCGGCCGCCTCGATTTCGCGGAGGAGGATGTCCTTGATCTCGCCGGGGCGGAGGGAGGTCTGGGATGCCATTGTCTTTTCTTTTTTTCGTCTGGGTCGTGGTATGAATCGAGCTTGTGAAAAATATCACAAGGCCTGAGTAGATGCAACCGTCAACTCTTTCTGCTGCGCCCTCTGCCCTGCTGAAACCGTTCTATAAGATCACCTGTTCGTAAGCGCGCGAGCGAGGCCGACCGCGTTCCAACAATTCGTTGCGCCGTACTCGTGAGGTGGCTCGGACTCGCGAACTCCAGCACCCGAGCGACTTCTGAAATATCGTAGCCGGGATTCTTCGCGAGTTCGGCCGCCGCAATCAGACGGACGAGATCGATGATGCGCTTGAGATTCGGCGATCCAGCAGCCGCGAAACTCCGGCTCAAATGTTCGCGCGTCACATGCAGCTGCTCGGCGATCATCTCCGTGCGAACCGTGCGGCCGCCGTGCGCGACGATCGCGCGCCAGGCACTCTCCTGCAGGCGGCTGTCGAGGCCCAGCGCGCGATGCGCATCGTGCATGGCCACGCTGAAGCGCGTCGTGAAGCTCTGCGGCGTGACGAGATCGCGCATCGCTTCATCGTCCATCCCCTCGGCGAGCACGTCGGCAAAATCACCCTCTACGCAGCGCGCGAGCGCGGCGGCGTCGGCCACGCGCATGGGCGAGAGCGCGAAGAACGGCACGCTCGGATAGTCGCGCGCGAATGCGGCGGCGCGCCACGTCTCTTCTGTCGGATGACTGCAGTCCACAATCGCTGCATCAACCAGCGAGCGTTTGAACGTGTTGCCGAACTCCGTGACGCTGCGCGCGAGCGTGAGCTTGCCGCGACGGCGCGGAAAGGCGTGTTTCAGCAGCTGGCGGGCGCGCTCGCGCGAGGCGAGCGCGAGCACGAACGGACTGATCGGAAGCTGCACGGCACGCGGCGGCATGTTATGAAAAGCGCGGCGCGGGGCGCGGGATGAATGGGGCGGCGAGTGCACTCAGCTGCGTGTTCGCGTGCGAGAGCACTTCGCGCGCATTGTCGTACGAGACCAGTTTCATCGCCTCGTCGAACCGCGCCCAGCGGCACGCGGTAATCCCCTCCGCGCGCTGCGGTTTCGTGCGGCTGTCGCGTGCTTCCATCAAATAGAAGTGGCACACCTTATGTATGAGGCGGCCGCGAAATCTGAAATGCCACTCGATCGTCTCGACCGCGGCATGAAGGTCGAGTTGCGCGAGGCCTGTTTCCTCTCCCACTTCGCGCAACGCCGCAGCGTCGGGCCGCTCGCCGTCCTCGAGATGTCCTTTGGGAAATCCCCAGTTCTTGTAGCTGTCGCGAATGAGGAGGTAGAGCGTTTCGGCTCCCTCGCGGCGAAAAACAATTCCGCCCGCGGAGGTTTCGTCGCGCGGTCCCTTGTTGCGCGTTTTCTGGGAAGCCTTTTTCCTGCGGGCTTTTCCGGACGTCACACGCCGGCGCCCTCGTGCAAAGTCGCGCGGCCTTCAATGAATTGGCGAACAACCGGATCGGTGGTCTCGCGGATCTCGTCGACCGTTCCCACTTGGCGGACTCTTCCCTCGAACAGCATCGCGATGCGTGTGCCCACGAAGTACGCGCTCCGCATGTCGTGCGTGATCACGATGCTCGTGACGCCGAGCTGTTTTTGCATGCGCACCATGAGTTCGTCGATCACCGCGGCGGTGACCGGATCGAGACCGGTGGTGGGTTCATCGTAGAGGATGTACTTCGGCCGGTGCGCGATGGCGCGCGCGATGCCGACACGTTTGCGCATGCCGCCTGAGAGTTCGACCGGAAGCGTCGTGCCCGCAGAGGGAAGATCGACGAGTTCGAGCGCTTCCTGCACGCGGTGCGCGATCTCCGCTTCGGTGTACGCTCCGGTTTTCCGGAGGCCCATCGCGACGTTTTCGTTTACGGTGAGCGAGTCGAAGAGCGCCGAGAACTGAAAGACGTAACCGATGTGCGAGCGCAGGGCGTACAACTCGCGGCGCTTGAGCTTCTGGACCTCGAGGCCGTCAACAAAAACGGTGCCTTTGTCGGGTTCGAGCAATCCGACGATGTGCTTGATGGCGACGCTCTTGCCGGTGCCCGAGTAGCCGATGATGACCATCGTCTCGCCCTCGTTGACGTCGAGGGTGAAACCGTTGAGCACGTGCTTGGTGCCGAAGGCTTTGTAGATGTTTTCGAGCTTGATGGCCATGCTTGAATATGCAACGGAAACATTTGTGATGTAAACTGTGATGGATGATGGAAGTTCGAGGATCGACGATGACGTTCGACGATGGACGTTCGACGATCGACGATGAAAGCAAAGCGGCCCGGAACTCGAGTTCCGGGCCGCTTTGAAATCAACTTCCATCATCCATCCTCGATCATCGATCCTCGATCATCGATCCTCGATCCTCGATCATCGATCCTCGATCATCGTTATTACGCGGCGAACGACCCGAGCGCGCGCCCCACATCTCCCTCACGCAGCCGCTTGAGCGCACGATCGCGCAGCTGTCTGACGCGTTCGCGCGTCACGCCGAGCATCGCGCCGATTTCTTCGAGCGTGTGCTCGCGTCCGCCCTCGAGACCGAAGTACAGTCGCAAGACTTTTGCATCGCGCGGCGGAAGCGTGTTGAGCGCCTGCTCGATTTCGTCGGTGAGGAAGCGGTTCATGGCTTCTTCTTCGGCGTCGGGCATTTCGTCGGCGACGAAGCGCTCGATGAGCGAGCGATCGCCGTCGGGATCCATGGGCGCGTCGAGCCGCACGTCACCGGTGTTCAGCGCGGCGAGCGACTGCACGACATCCACCGAGAGACCGGTGAGCGCCGACAATTCCTCGGGTGTCGGCTCGCGCCGCATTTTCTGCCGCAGGATTTCACTCGCCTTGATGATGCGCGAGAGATCCGCGGTGCGATTCAGCGGAACACGAACGGTGCGGCCCTGTCTGGCGAGCGACGAAAGAATGGCCTGGCGGATCCACCACACGGCGTACGAAATGAACTTTACGCCTTGATCGGGATCGAACTTTCGCGCGGCCGTGAGCAAGCCGACGTTGCCTTCACCAATGAGATCGATGAGGGGCAATCCGCGGTTCTGATATTTTTTTGCAACCGAAATCACGAAGCGCAGATTGCGTTTCACGAGTTCCTGCAGCGCGTCGGGATCGCCGGCGCGAATGCGGCGCGCGACCTCGATCTCCTCGGTCCCCTTGAGGAGCGGGTACGTGCTGACTTCGTAGAGGTACTGGTCGAGAATGTCGCGCTCTGGCTCACTCGGCGCGATGCCTGCTGCGGCCGCACGGCGGCGGCGGCGAGGCTTTACTTCTGCGGCTGGCACTGGGGCGATGATCCTTGCTTCAGCCGCCGTTACGGGCAGCTGAGCTCTTGAAGATTTCGGTGACGATTTCGCCACCGTTTTGACTTTGGGCCGCGGCGCTGCAGCCTTTTTTGCTTTGGGCTTGGCAACTTTGGCACGTTCGCGTGTCATAGTGCCGATGCTCCCAAGTAGGTGGCGTAAGTGGCGCTGCTTCGCGGTGATGGCTGAAGTTCACCGTGTGTCGCGCTCGTGAGTCCTGCCAAGAATCCGGCGATTTAACCTCGTGGATTCTTGCGGGACAGAAGTTGAAACAACATAGCACTTTCTTCTCGTAAATTCAACACTTTCTACTTGACCCATCTCTTACTCTCGGATAGGTTCCTTGGTTCCTGTCGGACGTCTAGCACAAAGGGATTAGACGGATCGATTTGGGGTGTCCGAGGTGGTACAAGTTGGTACGACAGGTGGTGTAAGGTGGACCATCGAACCGCAGATTTTTCGGATCAACATCGGCAGTAGCGGGGGCGTAGCTCAGTTGGGAGAGCGCTTGAATGGCATTCAAGAGGTCAGGGGTTCGATTCCCCTCGCCTCCATCGTCGGGGGGCCGAATAGTGTCGGCGAAACGACGTGGACCCGAGCGGGTCCGGACGTCGTGGTGTGTTAACGGCGTCCGCCACCCCGCCACTTCGCGGGAATAGCTCAGTTGGTAGAGCACAACCTTGCCAAGGTTGGGGTCGCGGGTTCGAGTCCCGTTTCCCGCTTTTCTGAAGATCGAAGATCGAAGTTCGAAGATGGATGATGACTGTGAACATCCGAAGATCGAAGATCGAAGTTCGAAGATGGATGATGATCGCGAACTTCCGAAGATCGAAGTTCGAAGTTCGAAGATGGATGATGACCGCGAACATCCGAAGATCGAAGATCGAAGTTCGAAGATGGATGATGACCGCGAACTTCCGAAGATCGAAGTTCGAAGTTCGAAGATGGATGATGACCGCGAACATCGTCGATCTTCCATCCTCGATCTTCGATCATTCTTGGGGCAGTTAGCTCAGTTGGTTAGAGCGCCACGTTGACATCGTGGAGGTCACAAGTTCGAGTCTTGTACTGCCCATTTTACGACGATGGAAGATCGAAGATGGACGATCGACGATTTCCCTGCCTGAAACCTCAACAAGGGTTGTTATCTCTATGATGCGCCGCGTTCGAGTTCTCTCGTTTGTCGCGATGGCCGCGACGCCGCTTGCCCTCTTCGCACAGGCCAAACCCGCGCCCGGCGCTGCCGCCGCGGCCGCCGCTCCGGTGGATCCCTGCCCGATCGAGCTGATGGTGCCGACGGATCTCGGCATCGCCAATCTGCAGCGCCCGAAGCTCGCCGGCGTCAAGAACGCCGCCGAGGCGAACAAGGTCATGGCGGACGTCTCGAGGATTCTCTTCGACGAAAAGAAGATGACGAACAAGCTGGGGCGCGACATGCTCCTCGCGCAGTTCGTCATGTTCTACGTGCAGTACGCCGACTCGGCGAAGCGCGGCGACATCGGCTTCCCGGGTGACAAGGCACAGTACGTCGATCTCCTGAAGTTCACGGATTCGCTCTTCACGCTCGTCGAGAAGTCGGAGCCCAAGTGCGCCGGCACCGTGCTGCAGTGGCGCAACTTCAAGCCGTTCACAGAGCGCGTACGCGCGGCGTACGCAGCGGTCGGAGCGAGCGCGGCGGACACGGCGGAGAAGCTCGCGACGCGCGCGATGATTTTGAATCGCAAGGGCCCGCAGCCGTACGACGTGCTGTGGCGTGTCGCGAAAATTCGCGCGGATTCCGCGCAGGTGAAGAACGACGCCGCGGGTATCGAGAAGAACGAGGCGAAGGAGATTTCGTTTCTGCAGACCGCGTCCGACCGCCTCGAGGGGGACACGCTGAATGCGGCTGTCCGTTCGAACTTCCTCTTCACGCTCGGCCGTATTCAGCAGGAGATGGGCGACGCAAAAACGGATAAGACGGCCAAGAATACGCTCTACCGCAACGCGGCCAAGGCGTATCTGCAGGTGCTGAAAGAATTCCCGAGCGGCGACGAAGCGCCGTTCGCCATGCAGGGCATCACGATCAGCGCGGCCGTCGTCGGCGACACGGCGATCTCGAACGCTGCGGTCGCGCTCGTGAAGGCGACACCGGAGAAGTTCACCGATGCCTCGCTCGCGCAGGCCGGCGTGCTGTCGACGTCGGCGAGCAAGACGCCGGACGCAGTAATGTTTTTCCAGGCCGCGGTGAAGATAAACCCCTACTTCCGGGATTATCTCTACAACCTCGGCGCGATGCTGTACGAGAACAAACAGCAGGCGGAGATGCTGCCGATCGTGCACAAACTCGTCGATATCGATCCGAGCAATCCGGACGACCTGATGCTGTTCACGTATGGCTTCACGGGAATTTCGAATTCGAGCAAGGATCCGGCGGTGAAGAAGTGGGCGATCGATTCCGTTGCGTATTACAACAAGCTGGCGGAGGAGATGCCGCACCGTTTGGCGTACACGGATTTCGAGCGTCAGGCGAATCGCACGCTGCTGCTCGGCACAATCGAGAATCGGTCGAAGGCTGCGAAGACTTACACCGTGGATTTCGAGTTTATCGGCAAGGACGGCGCCGTGGTGCAGAAGCAACAGGTGACGGTTGCGAATGTTGCGCCGGGCGCAACGGGTAACTTCAAGGTTGATCTTCCGATTGGCGGAGTGATCGGCGTGCGTTACGCGCCGTTGCCGTTGAAATGAAGAAGTCGCGCGAATAACTTTGTAGGCTGTTCGCGCTCATAGCTCAATTGGATAGAGCATCTGACTACGGATCAGAAGGTTGGGGGTTCGAGTCCCTCTGAGCGCATGTGGGATGGTGACGATGGTGGGATGGCCGACTGAAGTTTACGGTGATCGGTTATCGGATTTTGGTGGACGGTGAAAGACTCTGCATGATTCGGGGCGTAGCTTAGCCCGGTAGAGCGCCTGCTTCGGGAGCAGGAGGTCGGAGGTTCAAATCCTCTCGCCCCGACTGTACGTACAGGTGAGTTAACGAGATAGGCACCGCCAGCTTGGTGGTGCCTTTTCGTTTACCCGTTTCCTAACCCGTTTTGCGGTGCGGATTCTATCTCGCATCCATCGTTAGTGAAAGCGGCTTCGGAGTGTTTGCACGGTTCGCGCATGACTCGGAGAAGATCCTCAAGAGCTTGGCATTCCACACGCAGTACCTCAAGAGAATTACTAGAAGTTTTGGTTTGGCGAGAAATCATTCCTCCGCGATTCGACATCTTTCTTTACTGAAGCATGTAAAGGGGACTTGACACAAGTGTAAAGGACGCTTTACACTACTGTCAGCCTGGAGGCGATATGTGGAATGATACGACGATTACACGAGAAGATCTCCGCGAGGGCGCACGCCGGATCCAATGGTGGGAGTTGGCACTCGGAATACTCCCGGTTGTGGCGATCCGTTTCTCTCAACACCAGTTGCTGCTCGCAGGCCATTCGGACGCGATTCGAGTGGCACTGTTCGTACTGCCTCTGCCGGCGATCGCCGCAGGAATCTGGGGAATGCTTCGCCGCCATCGTTCGAACAATGAGTTTGAGCGTGAAGTGGTACGCGCCGGGGCGGTGAAAGGACTCGTACTCACGGCCGTGTGTCTGTTGGTGCTCGCCCAAATTCAACTCGCATTCGGGCCGGGACCGTTCAGCATCGCTTACACAGACCTCTGGATGCTCCCGATCCTGGCCGCGGTCATCGGCGGCGCGACCGAGATGCGGCGGTATACTCGCCGATGACCAATCGGCTTGCTGAACTCCGCGAGGCGAAGGGGTGGTCGCAAGGCGAGCTCGCGTCGCAGCTAAGCGTTTCGCGCCAGACGGTAAACGCGATAGAGATGGGGCGCTACAACCCCTCGTTGCCTTTGGCTTTTGCGATCGCGAAGCTATTCCGAAAAAGCATCGAGTCGATCTTCGATCCCGATTGACGTACGACGGCCGCGGTTACAAAATCGGCAAAGCTGGTAGGTCGTTCATCGTGACCCAGGAAGGGTCACAATCGGGCGAATATCTCCGAGGCGAAGAATCAACATTCTTATAGCTGCCTCAGCTGCACGCAATTCTCGCGATCACGCGATCGATCAATCACCGCACCCGTGCGCGCTCCAATCGGGTTATGTCGCCGTCGACGACTCCCATGTATACCGTGCCTCCTCGACCGAAGCCCGCGATGACGCGGCCGGGAGGAATGAGAATACGGTCAGTGAGTTCGCCTTTGTTGTTGATGACGTCGTACACGGTGCCGCCATTCACGTTTTTCGTCGTGCGGATCCAGAGATTGCCGTCGGCATCGCCTTGAGCAGCGCCTTGGCGGAACGCAGGCATGTAGTCGGGGAGTTCGTCGGGCCCGACAAAGTTCACCGACGGGGCGGTCGCCGCCTCGTCACGATTCCAATCTTCAAACGGCGTGACCACGAGTCCCGTCTCTTCACGCTGCGGCCGCTGTCGACCACCGCCGCTGGGCAGACCCCCGCGACCTCTCGCAGTCGACAGAAGCGCGGCTTCGCGAAGGCGCGCTGTCGCCACTTTGGTCGAGTCGATAATTGCGATCTTGTCGGCGCCTGACAGGCGCCTCCAGTCAAAAGGAATCTTCGGTCCAGCGACCATCGTGCCGTCGAGTGCAATGATCTCGACTCGATAGTCTTGGCCGCGGACTACGGCGACTGACCCGTCTGCAAGCACCGCCCAGTCGTCCACCCACGGAATAGGATTGACGAAGAGGCCGAGGTCGGAACGCCGGGTCGCGGAGTCGACAACTATTCGATGCGGGTCTTTGGGGATTCGAAACCGCGCGATGGTATCGAGAGCACGAGTCTTGAGCTCGACGCGGACGACAAGCGAAGTCTCCGCTCTCAATTCCAACCACGAACGCCCTGCGACGGCGGGTGCATCCTCTACGATCATTCGGTGGTACAGTCGCCCGTTCGGATCAGTCGCTGGCGTTCCGAACGGGCCGCCAATCATGAACTTCACGGCGAATGGAGACGGCGCTGCAATCGTGCGGACAATTTTCCCATCTTCGTTGATGACGAGCATCGAGACCGACGCAGGGTCTACGAAGAGGGACGTGTCCCCTCGCGCGGCGATGAGCCCGCCAATGCGTGAGCCGTACGCACGGCGCGTACCGCTCGTCGTGTCAATAATCGTCTTGATGTACTTGAGTGTCGAGTCGAACATCGCGACGCGGCGGCCGCGGAGGTCGTGAACAATCAGTCGGCCGTCCGCGAGCGCCCGCACCTGCGAAACGGACGCAAGAGGTTCCGTGGACGTCGCAAGAATGGGACCGAGTGGGCGCACCGGCGGTCCATGCTGCGCAGCCAGAGTCGCTGGACCAAAGAAGACCACACACAGGGCGAAACACCTTGTGCGTCCTCGCGCCAGAATAGCTCGCAACCGCGGAGCGACGCCGTCAAACTTGTCATGATTCTCCGGCATAGAAACTTCCTTGAGCGTGGTCTGCTTCGCTGAGGTGGCGACTCATTTCGAGACGATGCGCCTGAAACCACAGTTTCGCAACTGCGCATCAAGAGTCTTGCGAATCGCCCACTGTTCTTCTTTCTTCGGACTGTTTCCGGATGATGGCAACGGTCCATCGTAGTAAAGGGTGAACGTGTTGCAATGGATTTCTTTGCTCTAACATATCAATAATTCTTGTTCATTCCAAGAGGAACTCATGACAGCAAACGATGGTGAAGCACTCCGCGAAGTAGTCCGAGAGAAATACGGCGCAGCCGCCGCAAGAGTGGCCGACGGACAGACGGCCGCGTCAGCATGCTGTTCTAGCGCGTGCTGCGGCTCGACGACCGCGTCGTGGGATCCGATCACATCCGATCTCTACGAGGCCGGCCAAACAACTGGCATCCCAGCCGAAGCACTGCTCGCCTCCCTCGGCTGCGGAAACCCGACGCTGCTCGCTGCGCTCAAAGAGGGCGAAGTAGTTCTCGACCTGGGCTCCGGCGGTGGCATCGACGTCCTTCTCTCCGCAAAGCGAGTCGGTCCCACAGGAAAAGCGTTTGGACTCGATATGACGGACGAAATGCTGGCGCTTGCGAACGAGAACAAACGTAAGGCGGGGGCGACAAACGTCGAGTTCCTCAAAGGCGAGATCGAAAACATTCCGTTGCCCGATAGTACCGTTGATGTCATCATCTCAAACTGCGTCGTGAATCTCTCCGGCGACAAACGCCGCGTCATTTCCGAGGCGTTTCGTGTCCTGAAACCAGGTGGCCGATTCGCAATCTCCGACGTTGTCGTGCGCGGAGCCGTTCCCGACGACGTGCGAAAGAACATGGAGCTCTGGATCGGCTGCGTTGCGGGCGCGCTGGAGGAGCAAGAGTTCATCACGCTGCTCAGCGAGGCTGGCTTCGAGAATCCATCGATCGAGCCGACGCGCGTGTATGCGGCAAAGGACGCCGCCGCCTTTCTTGCCGGCACGGGCCTCGATGTCGCGGCCGTGACACCGCAGATCGAAGGCAAGTTCATCAGCGCGTTCGTGCGCGGCACCAAGCCGGCGACCGCGGCCCGCGGCTGATTGCAGTTAGCTTGGTGCAATGGTCCCGGTCGAACGACTCACGGCGCTAGAACTTTTTCGCGGCAGCGAAACTGGACTCGCCGCCGCGCTCGCAAAGCGCGCAATCGAGGTGAAGTTTGCACCCGACGAGGTTCTCTTCTTGACGGGCAGCAAACCGCGCGGTTGGTGGCTCGTGTTGGAGGGAAGAGTCCGCGTCGTTAGCGTTTCTGGGTCACGGCAACACGTCGTGCACACCGAAGGACCCGGCGGAACACTCGGCGAAGTCCCTCTGTTTGGAGGTGGTGCTCACCCCGCGACCGGGATCGCCGCCGAGCCCACCGTGTGTGCACTCTTCACGCGCGCCGGGCTCGAGGCCGCAATCGCTGAGGTTCCCGCGATCGCATTTCTAATCGCCAGTCGCCTCGCGGACCGAGTCCGAAAACTCGTTGGGCGGCTGGATGAACGGTCGTCGCGCAGCGTGCAGGCACGCTTGATCGAGTTCCTTCTCGCGCGAGCAACAAAACAGTCCTCGCTTGTTTCGCTTGGTATGACGCAGCAGGCACTCGCAGAAGAACTCGGAACGGTGCGCGAAGTCGTGTCGCGAGAGCTGAGATGGTTGGGGCAACGTAACTGGGTCGAATCGAAAGGGGGCGGCCGATTCAGGATTGTTGACGCGGCTGCAATGCGCGAGACGCTGGAGTAGCGCTCGCGCCGTCTCAACTTGTGTGACTTTTGTTCCGGCGCTCACTTGGCGACCATCGTACGCTCCACGAGGATGCCTTTCTCTTCTCCGCCTGCATCAAGGAGTGTTGCGATGTCGCCCGCCCGAACTTTCGTTGTCTGCGCCTGCCTCAGCTTTCTCGTAAGTTCGCCGACTCTCGCGCAGCATGACATGACTCACGCCGCGCCTGCCGGCGCTGCGTCGCCGACGCTTCCGGGGCAGGCCGCGTTTGGAGCGATCAGCGAAATCGTTCGTATTCTCGAGGCCGATCCAACCACGGACTGGTCGAAGGTGAACGTCGAAGCGCTGCGACTGCACCTCATCGACATGGACGACGTGATGATGCACTCGTCGGTGCAACAGCGGGCGATTCTCGGCGGGGCCGCGATCGATGTCACGGGCAAGGGCGCGACGGTTGCAGCCATCAAGAGGATCGTGACCAACCAATCGCGAATGCTCGACCACAGCGACGCCTATGCAGCGTCGGTCGAAGAGCTTCCGAATGGCGCGCGAATGAAAGTGACCGCGAAGCAAACGACGGATAGCGCGACGACGAAGCGAATTCGCGGACTTGGGTTCGCCGGATTGTTTACCGAAGGCGACCACCATACACGTCATCATCTCGCGCTGGCGCGTGGAGACGCCGACCCGCACGGGCACTAGGTACGGAAATGAATCAGAGCGCGGACCACGAGCCTATTCACTTCTCAATGCAATCGTAGGTTCGAGACGAATCGCTCTGCGCGCCGGCAGCCAGCTCGCACCGAACGCGACGAGCGCCAGCGCCACCGGCACAATCAGATAAGTCGCGGCATCCGTAGGCGTGGTATTGAAGAGCATGGCGCGAATCAGCCGCGTGGCGCCCAACCCGCCGCCGACGCCCAGCGCGATCCCGACGCTCACGAGCCAGATCGCACTCCCAAGCACCAGCCGCGCGATGTTCGCCGGCGTCGCGCCGAGCGCGATTCGAATTCCCAACTCACGTGTGCGCTGCGTGACGGTATACGACACCACACCGTAAAGGCCGATCGCGGCGAGCAGCAGCGCACAGCCCGCAAACGCGGCGATCATCGTGAGGGTGAGTTCGCGGCGATCGAAATTTGAAAAACTGTGTGCCGTCGGGACTTCGATGCCGCCGTAGCCGTTCTCTGCGTTCAGCGGAATGTTGGGATCGACCTCGAGAATCGCTTTTCGAATCGCGGGCGCGACGTGCGCCGGATTCTGCGCACGCACGACAAGCGTGATCCACGGCCAGGTCTCGCGGGTGTACGGCACGTACACCTCCGGAGCTACCTGCGATTCTGCCCCGGACCAGTGCACATCCTTCATGACGCCGATCACGGGTCCGCTGATCGGCTGGCCAATGTCCGCGCGCACTTGTGAGGCGCGATGCGCGGTGATCATCTGCCCCACCGCATTTCCATTGGGAAAGAATTGTTTCGCCATCTTCTCGTTGATCACGAAACCTGACGCATCGGGCGCACGCATATCGTCGTCTGTGAACCAGCGGCCCTGCGCCATCTTCAGCCCCATCACGCGTTGATACTCGCTCGATGCCGTGAGGTAGTACGCGTCGCTCTTGCCCGACGCATCCACCGGGCGATCGGGAACGTCGACGCGACTCGGGATCCGGCCGCCCACGTGATTCACAACGGCGACGCGTTCAACTCCCGGTATGCGCTTCACAGCTTCCATGAGACGATCGTAGAGCGCGACGTCTGCTGCAGCGCCGAGGTACGTTGGCGCCGGCGGAAAAATTCCGACGGTCGCAATTCGATTCACATCGTAGTCATCGGGAATCGCGTACAGGCGTCTAAAGCTTTGCAAGAGAAGTCCCGCAGCAATCAGCAGCACGACGGCCAACGAGAGTTGAATCGTCACAAGGCCGCCCCGAACGATGGAATCTCTTCGCCCGGCAGACGATCCTCGGCTCCCGCCGTGAAGGGTTTCCGCGAGCGCGACGCGACTCAGTCTCATGGCCGGCGTGATGCCGGTGAGTACTGCTGCGATCACACTCATGCCGAGCGCGATCAGAAGTACGCGGCCATCGACACCGAGTTCGCTCGACCGCGGCAGGCGAGCGCCCATCAACAGTTTCACGGCGTGAACGATTCCGAATGCAAGGCCCACGCCCGCAGTGCCGCCCGCGAGCGCAAGTATCGCGCTCTCCATCAGCAACGCGAGCGCGAGTCTGCCGCGCGTCGCGCCGAGCGCAGCGCGCACGGCGAGTTCGCGCGCTCGCACGGAGCCTCGGATTAACTGGAGTGCCGCCACGTTGATGCACGCGAGCAGAAGAACGAGCAGCGCGGCCGCTGCAAGCGTGTATAGCATGGCGCCCACGTTGCCGATGACTTCAGATGGCAGTGGAAAGAATGCGATCCTGGTCCAGCGCGCGGATTCCGCCGGATATGCCGATGCGAGTCGTGCCTCGACGACGCCGAGTGCTGACGCCGCGGCCGCGGAATCGGCCGGCGTGCGCAGGCGCACGATCGCGCGGCTGTCGACGTGCACGCCGCGGCTAAGGAGCGCGGGGTCGCGACTCTCCACATGAGCGATTGGAATCCAGACCTGCGCGAAATCCGGATAGGCGAATCCATTCGGCATGACGCCGACGATCGTCGTTGGCAGCGAGTCGAGATCGACGCTCCGCCCGATCACCGCGGCATCGCCACCGAATCGATGCTGCCACAGCGCGTACGAGATGACGGCGACGCGCGGCGCGCCCGCCTCTTCGTCGTCGGTTGAAAAAGTGCGGCCGCGAAGCGCGGGCGTGCCCATCAGCGGGAAAAACCCGGGCGTGACGAACCCGATCGTGATTCGCACGGCGCCCTCGTCTGTGCGAAATGGCACAGTCGATCCGCGGATGAATGCGACGCCTGCCACAGGTCCGCCGACGGCAGGCCGGTAGTCTTTGAACGTGGGATACGACGGCGCCCGGGCGTTGCCCTGATCGGTCCGCTCGAGAATCATCGCAAGCGAGTTCGCGTCGCGGTACGGCAGCGGGCGGAGCAGCACTTCATCGAGAATCGACACGACGCCGGTGGTCGCGCCGATTCCGAGGCCGAGCGTCAGCGCAGCGGTGAGTGTGAATCCAGCACTTTTCCGCAACGATCGAAATACGTAGCGGGCATCCTGCGCCAGCATTTCCAGCAGGCCGCTCCGCGGCTGATCACGTCGGGTGTCGCTCATGCGGTAACAACCCCGCAGGTATTGCGAACGTCACCACATGAAACAACGCACGAGCCAAGCCACTCATCTCAGAGCGGCGCGCTTTCGTCTGGCGAGTCGCGCGATTAAGCAGGAACGTATGTCAACCGAATGAAGCCCTCGGCGATTAGATCGCTGGCCACAAGGCGAAGCGGCGGCTGGGGGCCGGCGAAGAATGGCGTGCCGCTGCCAAGCACAACGGGGCGAAGGTAGAGTCGATACTCATCAATAAGACCGGCCCCGGTCAGGGTGCGCGCCAAGTCAGGTCCGCCAACCGCAATCTCTCCTGCCAGCTCAGCCTTCAGTTTGCGTACAACCGACTCGACATCATCCGCGACCAGCGTGGCGTTGGGGCCAACCGACTTGAGCGAGCGCGACACAACCCACTTCGGCTGGCTCCGCCACGCCGCCGCGAACTCGTGATCCTCGGCGTCCCAATCGGGAAGGTCTTCGTCCCAATAGCGCATTACCTCGTACAGGCCGCGACCGTATATGCTGCCCGTCAGGCCGCGCACATGCTCGATGAAGTGACCGAACACCTCGGGCGCAGGCGGTCCCAATTTCATATGGTCGACGTAGCCATCCAGAGACTGGTTCATTGCGAAGACAAGTTTAGCCATTGCAAATCTCCGTCCGAAATTCTTAAGAATAGTGTGAGCCTACGTCGCGCCGGTATCGACTCGTGCCGGCCTTTTTTACTGGGGCTGCTTCAGCCCTGGCAGGAGTCGTCTGTGAGTTCCGATAGACGGCCCTCACATCAGTACTCCCCGTATCGGCCCTTTACGGAGATGAGCAACTTCCGCACGTCGTAACGGAGCACAGGTGGCCGGTCACCTTGATGCCACGCTTGTTCTGGTTTACGAAGCATATCCGGAGTGTCCTTCCTGTGTCCATTGAGTCCGACATCGGACGACGTTGGACTTCCAACATGCCACGACCCGGGCAAGGGGCACGCGTCGGTTTTCTGCTGAGGGTTGACGCATCAAGAACTTTCGATACGTTACGGTTATGCCGTCCTCGACTTCGCTTGACGTGACACAAGCCGCTCTGTGGTTTCACGCACTCTCCGATCCAACGCGATTGGAGATTGTCGAGCGTCTGATCGGAGGCGAACGCTGCGTCTGCGAACTAACAGACCTGATGGACGCCGCGCAAAGCCGGCTTTCCTTCCATCTCAGAACTCTGAAAGACGCGGAGATCGTAACGGATCGACGCGACGGCCGGTGGGTGTATTACACGCTGAATCGCGACACGCTCGATGAGATCGAGACGCTCCTTGGCTCGCTTAAGCGCACCAGCCGGACGGCTGCGCGATCGGTAAAGTGCTGCGGGTGATTTTTTTTGCTCTGACACATCAATATTTCTTGTTCATTCGAAAGAGGAACTCATGACCGCAAACGATGGTGAAGCGCTCCGCGAAGTAGTCCGAGAGAAATACGGCGCTGCCGCCGCGAGAGTCGCGGACGGAGAGACGGCCGCGACAGCGTGCTGCTCAAGCGCGTGCTGCGGTTCGACAACGGCGTCGTGGGATCCGATCACTTCGGATCTCTACGAGGCCGGCCAAACAAGCGGCATCCCCGCCGAAGCGCTGCTCGCCTCCCTCGGCTGCGGAAACCCGACGCTGCTCGCTGCTCTAAAAGAGGGCGAAGTAGTTCTCGACCTCGGCTCCGGTGGTGGAATCGACGTTCTGCTGTCGGCGAAGCGAGTCGGTCCCACTGGAAAAGCATTTGGACTCGACATGACGGACGAAATGCTGGCGCTTGCGAACGAAAACAAACGTAGAGCAGGTGCTACGAACGTCGAGTTCCTCAAAGGCGAGATCGAAAACATTCCGTTGCCCGATAGTACGGTCGATGTAATCATCTCAAACTGCGTCGTGAATCTCTCGGGCGACAAACGCCGCGTCATCACCGAGGCGTTTCGTGTCCTGAAACCCGGTGGACGCTTCGCAATCTCTGACGTTGTCGTGCGCGGAGCCGTTCCCGACGACGTGCGAAAGAATATGGAGCTCTGGATCGGCTGCGTTGCGGGCGCACTGGAGGAGCAAGAGTTCATCTCGCTGCTCAGCGAGGCTGGCTTCGAGAACCCATCGATCGAGCCGACGCGCATATATGCGGCAAAGGACGCCGCCGCCTTTCTTGCCGGCACGGGCCTCGATGTCGCGGCCGTGACGCCGCAAGTCGAAGGCAAGTTCATCAGCGCGTTCGTGCGCGGCACCAAGCCAATGACCGCGGCTCGCGGCTGATTGCAGTTAGCTTCGTGCAATGGTCCCGGTCGATCGACTCACAGCTTTAGAACTTTTTCGCGGCAGCGAGTCTAGTCTCGTCGCCGCGCTCGCAAAGCGCGCAATCGAAGTGAAGTTTGCACCCGACGAGGTTGTGTTCTTGACCGGTAGCGAACCGCGCGGTTGGTGGATCGTGTTAGAGGGAAAAGTCCGCGTCGTTAGCGTCTTTGGGTCACGGCAACACGTCGTCCACACCGAAGGACCCGGCGGAACACTCGGCGAAGTCCCGCTATTTGGAGGTGGCGCTCACCCCGCGACTGGGATCGCCGCCGAGCCAACCGTGTGTGCGCTGTTCACGCGCGACGGGCTCGAGGCCGCAATCGCTGAGGTTCCCGCGATCGACGCAGCAGGCACTCGCGGAGGAACTCGGAACGGTGCGCGAAGTCGTCTCGCGAGAGCTGAGATGGTTGGGCAACGCAACTGGGTGGAATCGAAAGGGGGCGGCCGATTTAGGATTGTTGACGCGGCTGCGATGCGCGAGGCGCTGGAATAGCGCTCGCGAAGTCTCAACTTGTGTGACTTTTGTTCCGGCGCTCGCGCGGCGACGATCGTATGCTCCACGAGGATACCTTTCTCTTCTCCGCCCGAGTCAAGGAGCGTCGCGATGTCGCCCGTCCGTACTTTCGTTGTCTGCGCCTGCCTCAGCTTTCTCGTCGCTTCGCCGACTCTCGCGCAGCATGACATGATGCACGCCGCACCTGCCGGCGCCGCCTCGCCGACGCTTCCGGGGCAGGCCGCGTTTGGAGCGATCAGTGAAATCGTGCGAATTCTCAAGGCCGATCCCACC
>JBBRBH010000051.1:0-25174 GCA_038205995.1 Gemmatimonadales bacterium | reverse complement strand
CCCACTCGTCCTGCTCGTACCCCTGAAAGACGAGATCATCGGTGACCTGCGCGCGCACGAATCGCTGATGATTATTCGAGGCAGAATCGATCAGGTGACCAATAATTTGCTTTGGCGACCATTTGCCAGGCGCCGGCGATTGCGCGGCCGCGCTCTCGGAGATGGCAAGCAGCTTTGGCGCGGCGGCATTCACTGCGACGCGGAGTTCTGTGTCGACGCTAGACATTGGCGGTCACCTCATCAAGAACAGACTGGACTTCAAGGATCTCGTCATCGTTCACGAGGTGGCCCATGCCGGGATACAGTTTTCGGACAACGTGCGCGCCGAGGCGCTTGAACACCGCCTCGCTCTCGAGCACGCGTTCCTTCGGAATGTGTCCATCCACGTCGCTGCAGCCGAAGAACACGGGCATGCCCTCATATGTCGTGGTCACATCATCCCACGTCGTCCCCGGCGCGCCAATCAAACCGCCGCTCAGCACGCACAGTCCTCCGTAGCGGCGCGGGTGCCGCAACACATACTCGCTGGAGAGGCACGCGCCTTGCGAGAATCCAAGCAGAACAATTTTGTGTGACGGCACTCCGTTTTTCAAAAGTCCGGCGACAATCGACTCAATCACGTCGAGCGCGGAACTCAAGAACGGTTCGTTCTTTTCGCGCGGCGCGATAAACGGAAACGGATACCAGGTGCCGCCCGCCGCTGCAGGAGCGAGGCACGCAAACCCCGGCCTGTCGACTGCGGCGCCGAGACTGAGAATATCATTCGGCCCTGCGCCTCTGCCGTGCACCATCACGATCACGCCTTCGGCCGTATCGAGCGGCGCACCCGCGTGCACCACGGGCTGATTAGCGTGGGGACCCATGACCGGTCGTGTCGTAGTGAACCTCTGGCAGATGCGATGCGATATGCGCGCGGCGTGATTCTTCCCACGGCGGCAACTTGAGTCCCGTGCCGAGCTCGGCGAGCGGCTCGTCCACGGCGAAGCCGGGCGCAGTCGTCGCGACCTCGAATAGCACGCCGCCAGGCTCGCGAAAGTAGATCGACTGGAAATATGATCGGTCGATGATCGGCGTCACCTGGATTCCTGCCTTCACGAGTGCCTCACGCAACTCGGTCTGCGCCTCGGAACTTCCGATCGCCATCGCAACGTGATGCACAGTGCCGAGGCCATTGCGCGCGCGTTCCCCGCGCGGCGATGTGAGAATGTCCACAGACTTTCCGGGCCCGGTTCCGTTTGCCGACACACGCGTGCGTCCATCCATCTCCTCCGTAACGCCGAAACCGAACCACTCCCGCATGAACCGCAACGTCGGCCCGGGATCGAGTTCAGTGAGCGTCACGCTGTGAATGCCGCGCACGGCCGATGTCTCGTCGAGTCCCTTCGCGAGCCATGGCGTGCGTGAATCCTTCGTGGTCGCCACGAGTTCGATCAGCAGGCCCGACGGATCGACGACGACAACCGACTCCTCGCCGAAACGCGGCGGCGCATCGGTGACCGCGAAGCCGCGCTCGCGCAGGCGTTTTTTCCACGCGTCCAGCGAGCCCGCCGGCACAGAGAACGACGTCACGGTCACCTGCCCCGCGCCCTTCGCGCCCGGCATGATGCCGACGGTCCCATACGGAAAGGTCGTCCAGAGCGTGCCGGGCGTACCGCGCTCGTCGCCGTAGTAGAAATGGTAGACGCCGTCGTTGTCGAAGTTCACCGTCTTCTTCACCAGCCGGAGTCCGAGCGCGTCCATTCCGAAATCGAGATCGGCCTGCGCCCCCTCAACGGTGGCCGTCACGTGGTGCAGTCCGAGGATTGGAAAACTCATGCGATAAATCTGACGAAAGATGCGGGCGTTGACAGGGGCTACTCAGTTCAGCGAGACTAGCGAACCCCGTTCAGTGGAGCAAGGTCTGCAGCCGATCGACCGATTCTACGCGAGCGTCGAACGAAATCCGGGCGCCATCGCGATCGCTGGCGCGGTCGGCACACACGTGACGTACGCCGCGTTGCTCGCGCGCGTCTCGGCACTCGCGGCGGCATTTCAGAAGATCGATCCGGCGCCGGGCAGCCGCGTGGGCATTCGCGCGATGAACAACACCGATCACCTCGTGGCGCTTCTCGCGACGTATGCGGCGGGGAAAGTGTGGGTGCCGCTGAGTCCAAGATTCTCAGAGGCAGAGATCGATCGCATGATCGCAGCAACACAGCCGACGATTGTGATGGACCAGTCTACGATCCGCGAACTCGGCGAGTCGTCAAAGGGAACAGAGCCGGCTCGAATTGCGCGCAACCTCGAAGAAACGCAGATCATCAAGTTCAGCGGAGGCAGCACCGGCGTGCCGAAGCCCGTCGTGCAATCGCTGCGCTGCGTGAACGCGCAGGCCGATGGTCTGCGCGACTTCTTCGGCTTCCGGAGCGATGATGTGAACCTCATCGCCGCCCCGCTCACCCACGGCGCTTCGTGTTTCGTCTTGCCGATTCTCGACGTCGGCGGCACGCATGTGCTGCTCGAAGAGGCGAAGCCGAACTTTGTGCTCGACGCGATCGCGGCACATGCGGTGACTACCCTGTACGCGCCGCCGACCCTGCTCTACGGTGTGATCGAGCACGAGCGCGTGTGGAAGACCAGCCTCGCGTCGCTTCGGCACGTCATCTACTCGGCCGCTCCGATGACGCCGGCGCGCATCCGTGAGTGCCAGCGCGCGCTCGGCCCCGTGATCGAGACCGCGTACGGACAAGTCGAGGCACCACAGATCATCTCCGCGATGCGCGCCGATGAGCTGCTCATCGAGGAGAACCTCGCCTCGGTCGGACGGGCATCGCCGGTCGCGACGATCGCGATCGTGGGCACAGACGGAGCGCTGCTGCCGTCCGGCGAGGTGGGTGAGATTGTGGTGAGCGGTCCCCTTCTCATGAGCGGCTATCTCGATCGGCCCGCCGAAACGGAGAGGACGATCGTCGACGGCTGGTTGCACACTGGCGATATCGGTTCGGTCGACGATCGCGGATATCTTTTCATTCGTGGCCGGCTGCGGGAGATGATCAACAGCGGCGGATTCAAGATCTATCCGGGCGAAGTTGAGGAGTCACTCGCGCGGCATCTGGCCGTCGCGGAGTGCGCGGTGTTCGGCGTGGCGGATCCGAAATGGGGCGAGGCCGTTCAGGCTGCCGTCGTGCTGAAGCCGAACGCACTCGCTGAAGCCGCTCAGCTCATTGCGTTCGTGAAGAGCGACCTCGGCTCAGTAAAGGCACCCAAGCGAATCTGGTTCGTGGATCACCTCGAGCGGAACGCCGCCGGAAAAGTGAGCCGTGCCGCGGTCAGGGCCTCGCTCGCGCCGGCTGCAAAATAGAAAGTGCGACGATCGCCCCAAGCGAGAGCGCTGCCGCGACGACGAAGACCGCATCGGCGTGCTTCGTCCATAACAAGCCCGCCACGAGCGATGCCGGCAGATAGAGCGCGCCCGTGACGAGGCCGTACACTCCGACGGCGGTCGCGCGCCGCTCCGGCTCGAGATCCGCGATGAACGCCTTGCTCTGCGCTTCGTCGATGGAGTAGAAGACTCCGTATACGACGAACAATGCAATGATCTCCCATTTCGCCGTCGCGAACACGAACGCGACGTTCATCGCGAGGTAGATGACGTAGCTCAGGATGATGATCCGTGTCCGCCCGAACGTGTCGCCGAGTCCGCCGAGCAGCGGAGCCGCCACGACAAACGACGCGTTGAACAGCGCATAGAGCAGAACGATCTCCTTGACCGAGAACCCGGCGCTCGATGCGCGCAGCAGCAGAAACCCGTAGCTGAAATAGCCAAGCGAGAAGATGCCGGCCACGGCGAGATATCGATTGAACGCCGGCGTGAGCGTCCGCCACGCGGCCAAGAGGTTTTCGCGTTCGTACCGCTTGCCCGGCCGATCCTTCATGAGCGCGAGCACGATGATGCTGAGCGCTGCGGGCACGAAGGCCACCCAGAAAAGCGTTCGGTACGTCGCACTCGTCTCACCGAGCCACGAGAGCAGCGCGTACGCGGCGAGCGGACCACCGACCGCGCCCGCTTTGTCGAGCGCCTTGTGCACACCGAACGAATACCCGCGATTCCCCTGCTCCGCTGCGGCGGCGAGCCACGCGTCGCGCGGCGGACCGCGAAAGGATTTGCCGAGCCGTTCGATCACACGGAAGACGCTCAGCGCCGTGACCGTCGTCGCGATGAGAAGAATGACCTTCGCGAGCGTCGAAAAACCGTACCCGAGCATCGTGAAGATTTTTCGCTTCGCGGTGCGATCGGAGAGCCAGCCCGCGACGTAGTCCAGCGACGACGCCGCAAAATCCGATCCGCCTTCGATGATGCCGAGCAGTGCCGATGATCCGCCCGCGACCGTCGTAAAGAAGACGGCGAAGATCGAGAAAATCATTTCGGAGCTCAGGTCGGTGAGAAGACTCACGACACCGAGCTTGATCACGTCCGGCTGAACGGCAAACCGCGACTTCGGGAGGGATTCCATTGGGTCCAGAAATACGAGTGGCACCGGCTGCGTGCTACGTGAGCTGCAGAAAAACCACGCCGGACGCGCTCTAGCCGGCGCTCACGGAGTCCGAATTAGTGAAAGTTTGGCGATGGCGCCGCTGATCGAGTCGCCACCGACGGTGAGATAGAGCTCACCGTCGGTGCGCGTCACGGCGATCTTCATGCGGCGGTCGAGACGTTCGGACAGGTTCGCGAGAAGCTCCCGATCGACCGCATACAGTTCGATTGATTCACGCTTGTGAACTCTTTCTCCGGCGAGCGATCGCTTGAGCTGCTCCGGATCCTTGTGCGTATAGATCACCGTTCGCGGCGAAGCCTTGCTCGCCTTGTGAAGCCGCGCCGCGTCTGGATTTCCAATCTCGATCCAGACCTGCAGCGCACCCGTGAGATCGCGCACGATCACCGGCGGCTCGTCCGGCTCGGCGAGTCCCTTCGAGAACGCGATTCCTTCGCGGTACTCGAGACAGTAGGCGAGCACGCGCGTAAAGAGAAACTCCTCCGTCTCCGAAGGATGCTGCGCGGCTTTCAGGGTGAACGTCTCGTACACGTTTCGATCGACGTCCGAGAGATCGATCTCGAACGTGTAGACCGTGGCGGTCAGGGCCATGGCGCCGGAGGCCACGGGATAGACTTGAGCATCGCTTCCGGTGAATGGGTGTACGTCCACGCCAGCCCGGACGGATTGTCCTTCGTTTTCGGCACGGAGAGATTCGCCTCGAACATTGGCCATGCATCGTGCAGCGCGAATGTCGAATCAATCGGCACGGAGAATCGCACTCGCGTTCGCGTCATTTCCTGCTTCACCGCCAGCGTGCGATGGATCTTGAGGATGCTGCCGTGCTTCACCGCGTACCAGCTGTTCCCCGAATGCGCGCCGAGGGCAAACGAGATCGAATCGAGGATGACCGGCGTCTCGTCAGGCGCCTTGGATCGCATCATGACGGAGTCGGCCCGCACGACAACGGAGTCGCGATACACCTCTACGCGCCCGCGCACGGCGAGTGCGAGCGACCAGGAATCGGCGAGATCACCGGCGTGAAGCGGTACCCTCGCCAGCACGCGCCCCCGCCGAATCGCTTCGGCGAGCACCCGAATCTCACAGCGCGCCAACTTTGGCTTCCCCAAAACGAGCGTGCCCGCGCCTTTTGTAGAAGCGCTAATCCTCTCATCAACACACCGGCCCTGGCGATCCTCATACTGGATCCTGACCGTGTCATCGCCGCCGGCGGCACCCGCATACCCGATCGCCGCTCCGCTCAAGACCCACGCGATAGTCCGCGCCCTTGGCACCTCTGACGACAACAGGGTGCGCAATGCGATGTCCAGATCGTCGAGTGTCTCGCCTGCCCGATGTGACACACCGCCGAGCGATTCCACGTGCCGCTCGGCATTGAATATCGAAGCCTCCGCGAGTGGAAGCGATGCATATCCCTCCGCAATCGCGAACGAGCGATCGATGATGGCGTTGTGCAGGTCGCGCATCTCGGCGGTGAGATATGGGACCTTCTCGCGCTCGACGCGCTCGCTCCGGGATTTCATCGTCGCGAGAAGATTTTCCTGCAGATTGTGCATCACGCGCGCCGACCACCAGTCGTTCGATACGTTCGCCCACGTGGTCGCGCGGAACTTCGTCGTGACAATGAGACGAGTACCGTTCTCGCCGGCCGAATCGAGATCCCACGTCGAGACGCCGAGTGCGAACGAATGAAGTCCAACCATCGGCTTTCGCGGTTCCAGCCCCGTCGGAATTCGCGTCGTGTCCTCCCACGTCGCGATCTTCAGATGCTCGCCGTCTTCCCACTCGTACAAGAACTCCCGATACGCGAAGCCGCCTTCATATCGCGCCATCCGCATGACTCCCTGCCGTGGATGCTCGAGCGTCGCGACGATCAGCTGAGGAAATCCGAATCGCGAGTGCAGTCCCGCCACCCGCTCAGCAGGAGCGATCGTATCAATATTGATGATCTGTTCCCACACCGCCGAGCGCGGAGCCGCAATATGGATCGTGTCGACCGCGGTGCGAAGCTGTTCGTCGGTCGGCGCGTGCGTGAGTCGCACAATCCACGCGCCTGCGATGAGACTCACCACGATAAAAAGTGCCGCGAACACGGCACGCATGAGCCGCGCCATCGCGCGTTACATGACCGCGATTCTAGGAGCCGCGACCGGCCCTAGGGCCTTCTCGATCGACTTCCCCAGCGCCAGCAACTTTCGGTCGTCTCCGTTCAGCGCATCGAACTCGATGCCGACCGGCAGTCCGTCTTTCGTAAGCCCCGCGGGCAGCACGAGACTCGCGAGACTCGCGACGCTCCCGAGCGAAATGTTTCTCGCCATCGTGTCGACGCGGGGAACGTCGTGATTCAGGATCCGGACCATCTGACCAACGTCCGCGATCTTCGGCGGAGGAATCATCGCCGGCGGAAACGCGAGCGCGGCGATGTTTTCCTTCGCAAACGTCGCCTTGATGTCGTCGCGAATCTTCTGCCGCTGCGTGAGCATCGCATCGTACACGGTCTTCGACGGCCGCCCCGGAGCACGACCGAACGCCTTGATCACTCCCTGCACATCCAGCGCCGCTTGATCGATCATCTGATCGAACGTGATCCCCGTCTTTTGCGCGTTCAGATAATTCGTGAGCGATGCCACGACTTCATAGCCGAAGATCGCGACCGCTACGGACTCCGCGCCCCGCACGGATTCGGGAAGCTTCACCGGAACCAGCGTCGCGCCCGCCGCGCCCAGCTTCGCGAGCACGTCGCGAACGATGCGCTCCACTTCAGGATCCAGACCGCTCATGAAAAAATCCGGCACGCCGATCCGCGCGCCCGCGATCGGAATCTCGGCGAGCGGTGAATCGTCACCCGTGATCACGGAATCGAACAGGACGAGATCATCCACCGATCGCGCGAGCGGCCCCGGCGTGTCGAACTTGTCATCCGTGAGCGGCATGATCCCGTCGCGCGGATACCGTCCGAAACTCGGCCGCAATCCTGCGATCCCGCACATCGTGGCTGGAATGCGAATCGAGCCGAGCGTGTCTTCCGCCACCGCGAGCGGCGCCATATGCGCCGCGACTGCCACAGCCGATCCGCCGCTGCTCCCGCCCGGCACGGCTGTCGTGTCGTACGGATTGTGCACCTGACCAAATGTGGCGCTGAAGCTCGTGAAGCCCATAGAAAGCTCGTGGAGATTTGTTTTCCCCATGAGGATCGCGCCCGCAGCGAACAGCGGCTTCAGCACGCCGGCATCTTCGCTCGGGCGGAACGCGGTGAGCCATTTCGTTCCGTTGGTCGCGCCGTACATGGTTGTGTTGATGCTGTCTTTCACCGGAATCGGCAGTCCGTGCAGCTTGCCGAGCTTCGTGCCGGAGGAGCGCGCCTTGTCTGCCTCGCGTGCGGCAATGAGAACTTTCTCTCGATCGAACGCGCGAAATGCGTTGAGTCTTTCAAGCCGCTGCGCGCGGTCGAGCAGCGCCGTGGCGTATGCCTCCGCCTTGATCTCGCCGCTTTTCATGGCGGCGATCGCGGCAGTCGCCGAGAGACCGTCCAGGCTGCCGCCGCCCGACATCGACGTGCCGGCATCATTTCGACAGCCGAGCGCGCCGAGTCCTGCCGCCGCAGCTGCCGCAGCAGCGGACGCCGCTGAGACTTGTGCGAGAAAGGTGCGGCGATCGAGATCCGGGGTCATGCACAAGCCTCCGTCAGGTTGTGTTCGCCACCGGCCTCGCTGCCTGTCAGCGGAGCACGATCGGCGCCGTCCACCGAAATGTGCCCCAGGCGAGCAGCAATGCGCCATGCTTCGCGTCGGTCTGTGCGATCGAGATCGTGAATTTTTCTACGGTATCAGCCGCCGTCGCAACTATGAGCGGCGCGCTGCCGAGGTCGTGTGACGGATCATAGTCCGTGCCCCACTGCCCCGTCTGCTTGCTCACGATCAGATCCACGCCGTGTTCGTGCGGCGCCGACCAGAGCGTGTACATGCCGGGCGCGAGCGCGAGCCCGGCGAGGGTGATCGGCGCGCTCGTCGAGAACTGCGTGGCGGCGTTGGCGCCGGTGCGCCATACCTGGTCCTTCTCGATCACGTCGAAGAGCAGCCTACGTCCGCGCGCCAGCGGACGGCCGTAATCCACCATGAACGTCGCGGCGCCGACGATCGCCCGTGTGGTGTCGCGCACGCTCAGCTGCACGGCGCCGGATTTCCGCTCTGCGGCGGTCATCCGAGCGCTCATTCCCTCCACATCGGGAAGCGTGGTGAGGCGCCTCACGTCGACTTTGTACGTGGACTGCGATCCGTCGTACCTCATCAGCCGGCCGCTGCTGTCCACCATCGCGAAGCCGACACCCGAAATCATCCCATGCCATATCTCGACGGAATCGCCCCTGTGCGGCTGCACCCAGCCGTCATGGAAAATGAAATTATCGAGCGGAGCGTCGGGATAGAACTGTGTGACGGTGACACTGTCCCCCGGCGCGATCTTCAGTGCGCGTCCCCGGGCGACGGCCGCATCTATATACAGTTCAGCGAGACTGTACATCTGCTGCACGTGTGGCAGCACCAGCCCGCCCTCGCTCGCGAACGTTCGCGTCTCGGTGCCGCTGCTGTCGCGCACACTCACCTTGAGCGAGTCCTGGCCGAACTCGGCGGTCACATGCCGGTCCCGATCCTTTGCCAGCGGCGCACTCGGCGTCCGAATATCCATCACCATTCGACGGATGCTGCGGTCGGGCGCGAGCACGACTTCGGTGTGGCGAATCCGAACGCGCGGAAATCGATCCACGCTCTCCATCGTGACGGTGTCGCCGCGGCGCACCGCGCGCTCCACCGAAAGGGTGTCGCGGCCGAGCGTCGTGACGAAACCATACTGATTTCCTGATTGGCGGGAGCCGCAGCCCGCCAGCGCCACCAGAGCAATGCAGAACGCTTTCATGAGTGCTGCGGAGTGCGGGATTTTCTAAGAGTGGTGCGGAGTGCGGGATTTCTAGGAGTGGTGCGGAGTGCGGGATGTTCTATTGCTGATATACCACAGCACCTCCGACAACGGTCCGCACGATCTTGATGTCTTTGATTGAGCCCTGCGGAACCGTGTGCGGATCGTCGGCGAGGACAACGAAATCGGCGAGCTTGCCGACGGTAATCGAGCCTTTGAGCGATTCCTCTTTCGAGGCGTAGGCGCCGTTGAGTGTGTTGATCCTGATCGCTTCATCTACGGTGACGCGCTGATTCACGCCCCACGATGTGTTGTCCCAGCCCGTGCGCGTGACCATCCCCTGGATTCCCATGAGCGGCGCGAAGGGGCCGGGACTGAAGTCTGAGCCGGCACACGCGCGAATGCCCGCGTCGAGCAGCGTGCGGAACGCCATGCAGCGCTTCATGAGATCTTCGCCGTAGAACGGGAACTTGTCCGTGTTGTAGTAGGCGTAGGTCGTGAAGAGCGCGGGGATGCAGTCGAGCGCTTTCATGCGGCGGACGAGATCGTCGTTGATGAGTGTGCAGTGCGTGATCTTTGGGCGTGAGTCGGCGCGCGGCGCGACTTTCTGCGCACGCTCGACCGCGGTGAGGAACATGTCGATCGCGACGTCGCCGTTCGCGTGACAGTTCACCTGGATTCCCGCGCGGTGCACGCGTTCGATCCACGCGTCGAGCGTCTCCTGGGTTTCGGTGACGTTCCCCTTGTACGGAGGCGTGATTCCCTTGTACGGCACGCTCATCGCCATCGTGCGCTCGGAGAACGAGCCGTCGACGGTGTGCTCTGACGTGGCTCCCATCTTGATCCACTCGTCGCCAAAGCCGGTCTGGATTCCGCTGGAGATCATCGCTTCGAGTGCGCGGCCGCTCGATTCGTAGCTCACGCGGTGCAGCAGCTCGCCCTTCGCGCGAATCTGTTGCAGCGCGGAGAGGTCTCCGCCCTCGTGATGCACGCTGGTGAGACCATAGCGCACGAACTGTTTCGAAATGTACGCGAGCCCGTCGCGGTCGCGCTGCGCGTTCTGGTCGGCGGAGAACGTGGCGCGTTTGCCAACGCCGCCGAACACGCCTGTCGCACGATCCGTCACTCGTCCGTTGAGTTCGCCGTTCGCATCGTGATCGAACGTTCCGCCCGGAGGGTTCGGGGTGTCCTTCGTGACCTTCGCCATCTCCAGCGCTTTGCCGTTGTAGAACGACGTGTGCCCGCCGCGATGATGCACCGCGACTGGATGCTCGGTGGAGACTTTGTCGAGATCTTTGTTCGTGAGCGGGCGCTTGTCCTTCAGTTTCGTGTCGTCGTGGAAGTATCCCTCCACCCACGTTCCGGCCGGCAGCGCTTGCGCCTTGGCGCGGAGCTTCTGAATGATGCTGTCGATCGTGACGAACTCCACCTCGAACGGATTGCCGACGAGGACTTCATAGAGCAGCGTGCTGCCGCCCGCGTGGTTGTGGCAGTCGATGAACCCTGGGACGACGGTCATATTTTTCGCGTCGAAGCGCTGCGTTTTTTTCCCCGCGAGCGCGCGGATCTCGGCATTACTGCCGATCGCCACGATGCGCGACGCGCTGGTGGCAAACGCCTCGGCGCGCGCCAGCGCCGGGTCCATGGTGTAGACCTTCGCGTTGTACACGATGAGATCAGGATCCACGCTCGGCGGGAGTATCGACCGCGAGCCGCGCGGCGCCGCACGCATCCATGCGGGAGTAAGCACTCCGGCAACGCCAGCAGCGGCGAGCCCCATGAATTCTTTCCGGCTTTGCGTGTTGCTCATCCGTCCAGCCTCAAGTTGGTTGGTTGAAACCAAACCTTAACCGCTCAAAGTTCTGCGGCTCAATGCTAGGGAGTGTGATAGCTATCCTTTCAACGCCTCGAGCTTTCCGTGTGTCAAGCTACAAGCTTGGAAAATCAGAACTTCGAGCTTTGAAATGATAGCTCTAACACTCCCTAGCAGTGAGCCGCAGCACTCTAAGCTTCCGAGCTCTCGGCCTCACTCTTTTCGGGCATGGCCCCGAACGATCCGGCGGGTTGCGTCTGAAGGAACAGTTGTTCGCTGGGCCGCAGCGTTCGCGTTGGGAGAAATCTTGAATTGAATACGAAACACAACAAAGACCTTCTTCCAGCACTAGAAGCAATTTGCAAACAAGAGAAAGACACCGGCATACAGAAAAAATATCTCGATGCGATCCGGAGAACCAAAAAGTAACGTTCTCCTGCAGCGCCGATGGAGATACTAAAATTGCTGCGCACTAACTGACGATCTGCTTTCCATCCTCAGCGAGTTTTTTCTGGCGCTGCATATAGCGCTCGAAAATCGCGAGACGACTCTCTGGCTCCGGCAGCATGCCGATCACCTTCTCGAGATTGCTCAGGTAGTCGGGATATCCCGTCGCCGCGCGAACCTCGGCGAGATATGGCCGCAGTTTCGAGTAGAACGCGATGTGCTCCGTGTTCGCTTCGTTGAACATCGCCGCCGGAATCGCCCCCTGCACCACGAGCGAAGCGGCCATGTCCCAATACGTCGTCACCATCCGGTACGGCGCGCTCGAGTGGCCCGGTCCGAGCCAAGTCGAGAGAATATCGGCGGCAGATGCAGGATGGAATTCAAACGCAAACCACGCGCGCGCTTTTCGCAGCGTGGGCTCGGTGCGGAGTTCGTACAGCTTCAGCAGCACCGACGCAGAATCAGTCGAAGCAATCATTGTGCGCTCCTGCAAATGATGATGTGCGTCGCGCGCTCACCGACGATAGTTTCGGTCGTTTCGTAGCCAAGCGCACGCATGTCGAGACCAGCGAACAACGGCTCGCCCCTGCCGAGCAGAATCGGCCGCACCGCTATGTGCAGTTCATCTATCAGCGATTTTTCTAAAAACTGCCGAACCGTTGCGGCGCCGCCGCCAATGCGAACGTCCTTGTCGCCGGCGGCCGCTTTCGCCTGTTCGAGCGCGGACTCAATGCCGTCGGTAACGAAAATGAATTCCGTGCCGCCTTTCATCTTGATTGGCGCGCGCGCGTGATGCGTGAGCACAAACGTCGGCACGTGGTAGGGCGGTTCCTCGCCCCACCAGCCTTTCCAGTTCTCATCAGGCCACGGGCCGCGGATCGGACCAAACATGTTGCGCCCGAGTATCCACGCGCCCATGCCAGTCATTCCCTTCTCGGCCATCGAGTCGTCGACGCCCGTCTCGCCTTCGCCGTCGCCATGCATCTTCTGAAACGCGCGCGTCGGAAATAACCACTCCATCAACTCGGGACCGCGAACGCCGAGCGGATTCTGCAGATCCTGATCACATCCCGCGGCGAAGCCGTCGATCGACATCGTGAAGGCGGACACGCGCACCAGTGGCATCAATCTCTCCTGTGACATAATCGAAACTTAATGCGAAACGGGCGTGAGGGGACTTGTGCCGTCAACTATATCGCGGTACGATATACCGGAGAGCGATACACTTTCTCACAGAGACGGGCGAATGGCCAGGAAAAAAGCAACGGAAGAAGCGGCGGAGTCACTGCTCCCCCTCGCGCCGACAACGTTCTACATCTTGCTCGCGCTCGTCGACGGCGAAAAACACGGCTATTCGATCATGCAGGAAGTCGCCGATTCGACCGAGGGTGAAGTCCGCCTCGGCCCGGGCACTCTTTACGGCACGCTCAAACGATTGCTGAGCTCGGGGATCGTCGCTGAAGTAGAAAAGTCAGACCCGGACATCGGTGATGAGCGGCGGCGATACTACCAGCTCACGCAGCACGGGATTACCGTGGCGCGCGCTGAAGCCCGGCGACTCGGCGGAATGGTGCGCGCTGCACAGTCGAGAAAACTGATCGGCGCGAGGCTCGTATGAACGGCGCCGAACGTGTGTACCGGATTCTGTTGCTCGCGTATCCGCTGAGTTTCCGGCGCGAGTTCGAACACGAGATGGTGTTGTTCTTTCGCGATCAGCGGCGGGAGGGCGCCGTTCGCGGAGCGGCATATTGGCTCGCACTCTGCGCCGACACGATTCGAAGCGCGCCGCGCGAGTGGCATGCTCGATTCACCGAGATCTCACTCATAGGAGGACTGTTTATGAAAACCATGGCCGTGCTCGCGATGATGATTGGAGCGTTCCAGGGGTTCAACGGAATGAGAGAAGCGACCGCGATCAACTTCTCGGGCCGCCCGGGCCTCGAGCAGGCAGGTCTCACGCTCGCGATTCTCTCGTCGCTATTTCTGATCGTGGCTGGCGCCGCGCTGCTGCGACGGGGCCGGGACGCCGCCGGACTCGCGCGCGCAGCCGCGATCGCGACGATATGTTCGTTCGTGTTTATGGGCGCCACCTCGCCGGTGCTATCGATTTTCGCGATGCTGCTCGGCACGGTCTTCCCGGCAGCGATGCTGGTCTATCTGTTTATCAACCGCAGCGCCGGGCCAGCGCGACCGCTCGTATCGTAGGAAGCTGCTGCTCGCGGTCTTCCTAGGCGGCGAAGGCCGCGAGCACAGGTCCGGCGGGAACCAATCGCTTCGCAATCAGATCGACCTTCACGTTCATTCCCTCGAGCGTGCGCGCGCCGAGCAACAGCATGTCGTTCGGCTCGCCGAACACGACCTCATCCGTCGTCATGGTACCACCGGCATAGAGAATCGCGAAACCAACTTCGCGAGTCAGCACGCTGCCATCAGCCTGCTGAAATCTCAGAATCTTTCTGCGCTCAATGCCCAGCTCCTCGAGCACATTTGCAGGCACCCACGAAAACTCTGCGCCCGTGTCGACAAGTACGCCGCGCAACAGGCGGCGCTCGCCCGGGCGCGAGTGATGCCCGAGTTCAACATCCGTTCGAAAGATTCCCATATCGTCCGTCATAATACCTCCTGAGCACACGCGAGCAGTATCATACGACCGTATCTCGTGTCAGTTGATTGCCGACTACTCCCAGCGGAATACTCGCGACGAGATCGCGATGCATACCACGAACACGATCGCCAGCGCCGCGACATCGCCCACGTGCGCCGACCACGGCTCGCCCATCCAAATCCCCTGCATGAGCGACGCAGAATGACTGAGCGGCAGCACATTCGCGATGGCGTGCATCCACGCGGGCATCGACGCCATCGGAACGAATAGTCCGGAGAGGACGAGCATCGGATAGAAAATAATTGCGCCGATTGGCTGCGCGAACCGCGCCGTCGGCACGATGCTCGCAATAATAAATCCAATCGAAAGCAGGCTGAGCGTACTGAGGATCAGGGCAAGAGTGAAACTCGCGATCGGCACTTCCGGCCCAATCGCGAAGTAACGGCGCCCCGCCAGCACCATCGCGGTCATGGTAAGCGCCGTGAGCAACAGTTTCACGAACACATGCGCGGAGAGAATCGTCCACGGCCGGAGCGGTGTCGCGCGCAACCGCTTCAGTATTCCGCCCTCGCGGTAAATCGAAATAATCGTGACGAGCGAAAGCACGGCGCTGATCGTAATCAGCGTCGAGACGAGCGTCGGCACTCCGCCTGGCCCGAGCAAATTGCTCAGTGCGCCAGCCTGTGGCACGCGCACTCCGGCAGTCGCGCGGCCGAGCAGAATGAACGCGACGACCGGGATGACGATCGTGCCGATCGCGCCCAGCGGTTCGCGCAGGAAGATCTTAATCTCGAGCCAGGTGAGGTGTGCGAGTCCGCGCATGTTTGTTGTCTCCTAGTCGCGGATCGAACGGCCGGTGAGCTTGAGAAAAACATCCTCAAGATTCGGCGTTTCGGTTTTGAAATCTGTCACGGTGATTCGATTTTCCGAGAGACAGCGAATCACGCTCGTGATAAAACCATCGCCCGCGCCGCGTATCGTGTAGCATGAATCGTCGCGGGTCACCGATTCCAATCCGGCGATTCGCGAGAAACTTTCTGCCGCATGTTCGTCCGCGGTCACCACGGTCACGGTCCGCTCGGGACAATACTTGTCCACCAGCCTCTGCGGCGCGTCGATATCAATAATCCGGCCGCGCTCGATCACCGCCACGCGGTCGCACAGTTTCTCGGCTTCCTCCATCAGGTGCGTCGTAAGAAAAACTGTCTTGCCGCGAGCGCGAATGCCGCGCACGAGTTCCCAAATGGTTCGTCGCGCCTGCGGATCGAGCCCCGTCGTGAGTTCATCGAGAAACACCACCTCGGGATCGTTCACCAGCGCGAGCGCGATGAACAGCCGCTGCTTCTGCCCGCCCGAAAGCGTCATGAACCACGCCTCGCGCTTCTCGGCGAGGCCGAGCTGCTCGAGCAGCTGGTCACCCACCGCGGTGGGCCTTCTATATAGAGAGGCCCAGAGGTGCACCGCCTCCCAAACCTTGATGCGCTTTTGCAGCTGCGCTTGCTGCAGCTGCACACCGATGCGCTCCTGCACCGCGTATACGTCGTGAATCGGATCGAGGCCGAGCACCTTGATGGAACCGCGATCGGGTTTCCGAATGCCCTCGACGCATTCCATCGTCGTCGATTTTCCCGCGCCGTTCGGGCCGATGAGGCCGAAGATCTCGCCTTCGATCACCTCGAAGGAGACGTCTTCCACAGCGGTGGTCTTACCGTACGTCTTGCGAATGCCGGAGACTTCGATGACTGAGCGCGAGGTCGTTACCTCAGCAGCACGTTCGCGAGCGCCGTGCCTGTCCAGAAGAGGAACATCCACTTGACGAGATCTGCCTTAAGTTCGCGCATTTCGACGCGAAGCGCGGAGAGGTCCGTGCGGAATTCCGTGCGCAGATCGGCGCCCTGCTGCGCGATCCGGCGCTCGATTCTTGCCTCGAATTTCTCGAAGCTCAGTTCGATAAAATCGCGCAGTTCTGCTCGGTACGTCGTGTCCATGTTGTTCAACACGTCCACAAGCTCGTTGGATGTCTCGTCGCCGAACTGTTCGTAAAAGCGTCGAGAGAGTTTGATCGTCCTGGGCGCCGGAATCTCCGTGTGAGGTCCGTTGCCATGGTAACGATAGCCGAGTGAGCGCGCGTCATCAATACTTCGCACCGGCTGGCGAAATCACGCCAGGTCGCGAACTAGAACCCTAGCGCCAGTCCGTGCGCGCGCGGCTCGCTGACGCCCTGCCACATCGCGCCGACGCGCAGAATGCTCTGCGCAAACGCAAAGTCGTAATTGCTCGCGGCCCCCACGCTGAAGAACGCGTGGTTTCCGCGTGTCGCGAGCGCCTTCACGAGCGTGTCGCTGTAGCCGTCGCGTTCGAGCTCGAGCGAATCCGGAAAGTCTTGCATGTGAAAGCGAGGCGCAGCCATCGCTAGCCCAAGCGGCAGGTGATAGTCGAGCACATTGATCAGTATCTGTGCCACGCCCGTGATGATACGGGCGCCGCCGGATGCACCGGTGACGAGCATCGGCGCGCCAGCGGAATCGAGCACGATCGTCGGCATCATGCTCGAGAGCATGCGCTTGCCAGGCACGATGGCGTTCGCCTCGCCCTGCCGAAGGCCCATCGCATTTATGGCGCCCACCTTCGCGGTGAAGTCGTCCATTTCATCGTTCAGCAAGAATCCTGCGCCCGTTACGGTGAGCGCAGATCCAAAGCCATTGTTGAGCGTCGTCGTCATGCTGACCGCGTTGCCTTTCGCGTCAACCACGCTGAAATGCGTGGTGTGGTGATCGCGGCTCGGCGTGCCGGCGGCCCCGCCGCTCGTTCCGGCGACGATCGTCGCGCGCAGCGCCGCAGCGGTGTCGAGCGAGAGGAATGATTCCGTGGGGATCTTCACGAATGCCGGATCACCGAGCAGCGTGTTGCGCCGCGCGAACGCAATTCGCTCGGCCTCTGCAATCGCATGAATGCTCTCCGGAGAGTGCCACCCCAACTTGGCGAGATCAAATCCGCTGAGAATATTCGCCATCAGCGCGACCGTAAGCCCGCCGGAAGACGCAGGCGGCATGGAGATCACGCGATGACCGCGATACGTGAACTGCACCGGCTCGCGCCAGACGGCTTCGTATTTCTTGAGATCGTCTTTCGAGATGATTCCGCCGCTCTTGGCCATTTCTGCCGCGATGAGATCAGCTGTTTGGCCCGTGTAGAAGCCGTCGCGCCCCTGTTCCGCGATCCGGCGGAGCGTGGCGGCGAGTTCAGGATTTTTCCAAGTGGAACCGATCGCGACGGGCACCCCGTTTGGCACAAGCAGAGCAGCACTCGCCGCGAATCGTTTAAGATTCGCTGTGTCGCCAACGATATTTCCGACGAAATCCGAATCAGCAGCGAACCCTTTCTCCGCGAGATCGATCGCCGGCTGAAGCAATTCGCGCCACGGCTTCGATCCAAATTTCTTGTGCGCAGCAAAGAGACCCGCGACGCTGCCGGGCACGCCGGCCGAGAGTGCGCCGACGAGGCTCTTCTCCGTGACGTTGCCTTTGGAGTCGACGTACATGTCCTTCGAGGATTTCCCCGGCGCGGTCTCGCGGAAATCGAGCGCGGCCGATTCCTTCCCCATTTGCGCGACAATGAATCCGCCGCCGCCGATATTTCCGGCGGTTGGATAGACGACCGCGAGCGCGAAGGCCGTTGCAACGGCGGCATCGACGGCGTTGCCGCCAGATTTCAGAACGTCAACGCCAACGCGAGTCGCGAGCGGCGCGGCGGTGACCACCATGCCCGACGCGCCGGTGGCGACTGGCGGATTGTGTGTGGCGCGCCAAGCGGCGGGAACGGCGTCGATCGGACCGCCATTGTGCTGACCGCAGGCGGCGAGCAGCGGAAGCACCGCACAGAGGCAGATCGCGACGGGTCGCGCGCAGCATTGCATGATCGTTGCTCCCATTGAATAGTCCTCAGCCATCTTCGCGCAACGTAGCTGCGCAATCGGTTGCCCACACGCGGCGGACAGGGACGAGCGAAGCGAACACGAGTACTGCCGCAAACGAAAACGTCGCAAGCGCGACGACATCTATCGGTGGCAACGAAAACTTGGTTACCGCGCCGGGCATCAGTGTGGCCGCGAGGTCGCCGCCGGCCAATCCAAAGAACAATCCGATCACCGCCTGCACTGCGGCCTCCTTCATCACGACGCCGGCGACATGAGTTCTCGAAGCGCCGAGCGCGAGCCGTACCGCAACTTCTTTCTTCCGCATCACCGCAGCGTACGCAATCGTTCCGTAGATGCCCATCGACGCAAGCACGAGCGCGACTGCAAATATCGAGAGCGTGATCGAGACGACAGATCGAAGTTCCTTGTTAGCGTTTGTGCTGACGGCGATGCTCGATTGCAAATCGGCGAGAGGCGCCATTCCAGCGCTGTAGTGAATCGCATCGAACACCCCTGATGCAACGCGAGTCGCGCCCGGGGTCGCACGCAGCCAGAGTGTTTCGGAATAGCCCCGTAGCGTCGCAGTGGGAGAGAGTGGAACGTAAACCTGGGCGATAGCGTTTTGCGCCAAACTCCTGTCGCGCACGTCGGCGACAATGCCGACGACCGTCACGGTCGACGAGCGGAAAAGTCGCAGCTGCCAACCGAGGCCCCGCGGCAGGGACAACGCGCGAAACGTGGCTTCACTCACGACGGCAACTGGATCACCGTGTGCAATTTCTTCGTCGGTAGGAAGCCGCCCGGCGACCAACGCCGGCGAGTACGTGCGAAAGAACTCAGGCGTAACCTCATGGAGTTCGGCGCCGCGATCACTCAGAACGGTCTGCCCGCTCGCCGTTGTCGCCGTGAGATCAACCGACTGCATGTACGCCGTGTTCGAGACGGCGACGCTTGCCACGTTTGGCGCTCGCCGAACAGCCTCGATCAGCGCCGCACGCTCCTGCGGTCTCCGCCACGCGGCGTCGCGCTCACCGCCCTGCACCGTACCCTGATACAGGTTCCGTTGATCGTAGCCGAGGGATGGCTTTTCAAGTTGAAAGAGTCCGCCGAACAACAAACTCGCGAATACGATCGGGCCGGTCGCGAGCGCAACCTGAACGGCAACCAATAGCTGTCGACCCGAACGCTGACGCTGCGTCGCAATGGCGCTCCCGCGCATCACCCCGAGTGCCGCGGGCCGCGCGAGTTCGAGCGCCGGTGCGAGGCCGAACACCAATCCAACGACTAGCGCGAGCGCGATTGCGCTCAACACAGCAGCAAGGCTGAACGTGAGTTGCATCCACGCTGGAAGCATCCCTGCGAACGCCGCGCCCATCGTGTTGACAACGAACGGCGAAAGCAAGCCACCCAGCGCTCCGCCGCAGAGCGCGACGAGCAAACACTCGAACACCATGAATCCAACGAGCCGCGCAGTCGACGCACCGAGCGCCGCGCGAATCGCGAGCTCTGCGCGGCGTCGAATTCCGCGGGCGAGAACGAGCGCTGCAAAATTCGTCGCCGCTATCAGCCCTACGACAATTCCGATCATCGTCAAGAACAGCAGCGCGCCCGACGATTCGACTGAGAGAAAATCAGCAAGCGGCGCAGCGGAGAGCGGATGCAGCGCGCGCTTCTTGCTCCGGCTCGTCGCAGACATCGCACCAAGCGTTCGAAGCTCTGCGGTCGCGCTCGCCGCGGTCGCGCCTGGCTCGAGCAGCGCAATCGCGCTCAGAAACGCAGTCGTGTCGGCGAGCACCTCGGCCAATGGTCTGAGCCGCCAAATGTCCGCGTACGACGGAAAGTGTGCTCGCGCCTCGAGCACTCCGATCACCAGATGCGGTTTCCCATCCAGCATCACGGTACGCCCGACAATACCGCTGTCGCTGGCGAATCGTTTGCGCCAGTAAGAATGCGTGATCATCACGGCCGCGGGAGAGCCAGACTGCTCATCAGCCTCGATAAAAGTGCGACCGATGACGCCGCGAACGCCGAGGACCCGCGGCAGAGCCGCGCTCACCTCGGCGACAGACACCACTGTTGCCCATTCATCGGTGCGCAGCGTGAGCTGAGTCGGAGCCCAGACCGCGAGCGAATTGATGGTCCGGCTCTCGAGGCGCGCCCGATTTAGCGAAGCAAGCGGGAGACCCCAAAATCGGCCGGCCTCGTGCTGGACGTCGTCCCGCGACAGCGCTACGGCGCGGTCGACGTTTCGAAACGGCGTGTTTCGTCCATGGCTTGCGTCGACTATCGCGACAATTCCGGAGCTAACGCAAACCCCAATCGAGAGCGAGAGAATCGCGACGGCCGTGAACCACGGACTCGCAGCGAGCGCGCGGATCGCGTGGCGAATATCGCTTTTGAGTGAGCTGAGCATGACTCCTAAACGTGCAGTCAGTCGCTCACATCAGCAATCGTTGGAGTTACGAGGCGACCGCCGCCGGCATAGCGCCCGCATCCACAAGCCGCCGGCCGACTGGATCCACCATTCGATTCAGTCCCTCAAGAGAACGCGCGCCCAGCAGCGCGATGTCTCCGGGCTCACCGAAAACGATTTCGTCTGCGGTCACCGTATCGTCCGCAAACAGCAGGGCGCTTCCGGTCCACCGTTCGACTATCGCGCCGGTGGCCTGGCGAAATCGAAGCATTTTCAAACGCGAAATACCCAGCGACTCGAGCACCTGGGCGGGAACCCAGGATAACTCAGAACCAGTATCCACGAGGAGTGCTCGAACCACCGCGCGTGCGTCGGGTCGCGCGGAGTTCGCAATTGAAACATCGATTCGGAAGGATCCCATGTCGGCGGGCATACTGCCTCCAATGTTTGTCGAATGCGACACCGACTCGTTGCCTCAGGAACCGATTCAAAGCAACTCTGCGACGGCGTTCGGCTAAATGACTTGAATCCGCACTCCACCACCCGGATTGTCGAGAATTAGAACCGTCTTCTTCTCGCCGCTCAAAAGCGGAATCACAACCTTCACCGTCGCGCCCGCCCAGCCCGACGCATCCGCCGGCGTTTGCCATACGCGCACTTCCCAGCTGCCGACCGTACTCTGAAAAAACGGCGCGCTGAGGGTCGTGGGATTCGCCTGATAGGTGAAAGGAAACTGCCACGAGATCGGCTGCTGAAAATCCGGCTGCGTACGATAGACTTGCAGCGTTCCAGCGTTCGGCGCGAAATGCAGTACACGTACTTTCGTCGCGCCAGCCGGCACCACGCTGTTGGTATCATCAAGTACGGCGACAGCAGCAGATCCATCGGCGGCGCGCACGACGGCGAGTGTGCCTAAAGCGCCGGTTGCGCTGGTGATCGATGTAGAAACGGACACGCCCGATGTGGGCCGCAGCAGTACGGTATGGCTGCCTGAGGCCGGGCTCGCCGTTCCAATGGCGCCCGCCGCGAGAGCAGTGATCGCCGCATTGCCGTCAATCAGAACATCGACAGGAGTAGTGAACGCATTCACAACGCGCAATGACACTTGACCCGTCGTGTTTGTACTCGTCGGCTCGGTCCCGCATGCTGCGATGACCAGCAGCAGCGCGGGAGATAGTCTCGAAAGAAGTCGCATGAAGCCGTCTCGTTTAGGGTGTACGAATAATACCCTGAGCCTCCCGCGAGGTGCCGATTCCGCCTCGCGCTCGACACGCCCTGCGATCGGAACGATACTTGTCGCGGGGCCAGCGGGATTCTTTTCAATCTTTCGATCGCGCCACCGCACCATGACCGTCTCCTACGAAAACAGCAAGATCATCTTCGACGGCATCAAAGCTGCCGGCATCAAGTCGGTCTCTGCCCTTCCTGAGACTTGGCTCGGCCTGCTGCTCCAGCGCGCCGAGGACGATCCCGAGATCGATCTGATTCAGGTCTGCAAAGAAGAAGAAGCGATCGGTATCGCCGCCGGCGCGTACTTCACCGGCACGCCGCACGTGTTGCTGATGCAGAACCACGGATTCCTCGCGGCGATCAACGGAATCGTCTCGCTCGCTCAGCTCTACCACATCCCGCTCTGCATGCTGATCGCATACCGCGGTCACATGGGCGAACCGTACCCGTGGCATACGCGCGGCGGGATCGTCACCGAGCCGGTGCTGCGCGCGCTCGAAATCCCGTACGACTACGCTCGCGATCCGCGCACCGTGGCGACGCAGATCAAGGAGGCGTACACGCTCGCGCAGAGTGCTCTCTCACCCGTCGCGCTGCTGCTCACGCGTGAGCTGATGGAGGATTAACCCATGCTCCGCGCCGGGTGCCTCGAGATGATCTACCCTGAGCTTCACGACAAACCTGTCGTGACGATCATGGGTGCATGCGCCCAGGAACTCTACAACCTCGGCCATCGCGAAAACTTTTTCTATCTACAGCACGCCATGGGCCTCGCCTCGTCGATCGGGTTGGGCATCGCGAAGCACGCGCCCCACGAAAAAGTGATCGTGCTCGACGGCGACGGTTCTGTGCTGATGAACCTCGGCACCTTCGCCACTCTCGCGCGTTACAAACCCGCCAACCTCATTCATATCGTATTCGACAACGGCAGCCTCCTCTCCACCGGCGGCTACGATACGCAAACGACCGACGGCACGACGAATCTCGCCGATATCGCCCGTGGCGCCGGAGTCGAGCACGTTGCCACGGCGGATGCCGCGGTGGAATTCGGCGAAGCCTTCATGCAGGCGCTCGAACGCAACGAGATGAGCGTGATCATCGCCGGCGTCGATGCCGTCGGCCCCGAGCACTACGGAATGGATCTTCAACTTCCGGAAAACGCCGTCCGGTTCCGTCGCTGGCTGCTGAGCCGAAAACCCCAAGCCCAATACCCCGAGCCCAACGCCGGTAAGAGTTCGTGAGCGACCAACAGCCGCGCTACGACATCGAGGCGTATCGCAAGCAGATCCCTCTGCTCAAGACTCACATCCCGATGAACAACTGCTCCCAAGCCCCGCAGACCACCGCGACGCGCGCGGCAGCAGAGCGCTATCTCGATTCCTGGAACACTGTGGGCATGGACTGGGCCCTTTGGATGACCGAGGTCTCGCTCGCGAAGGCCGAGTTCGCCAAGCTCATCAACGCAACCGCAGACGATATCGCCGTCTTCAGCTCCGTCTCAGAGGCGACGAGCGCGGTAGCGAGCGCTCTCAGCTACGACGACGGCCGCGAAAACGTCGTCGTGAGCGAGGCGGAGTTCCCCGGCGTCGCCCATGTCTGGCAAGCGCAGGAGGGCCGCGGCGCGCAGATAAAATGGGCCGAGCTCCGCGCAGGCATGGTCGAATCGTCACACTATGCCGCGCTCGTTACCAAGAAGACCGCGCTCGTCTCAGCGTGCCACGGCTACTATATGAATGGGTTCATCCACGACATCGAGGGGATCACCCACCTCGCGCGCAGAGCCGGCGCGCTCTCATTTCTCGACGCCTACCAGACGCTCGGCGCCGTTCCGGTGGATGTCCAGAAACTCGAAGTCGATCTTCTGGTCTCGGGAAATCTGAAATATCTCATGGGAGTTCCGGGAATCGCATTTCTGTACGTGCGGCCGGCGGTTCAGCTGATGCTCGTGCCGAGCGCCACGGGCTGGTTTGGCCGCGAGAATCCGTTCGACTTCAACGCCAAGAAACTCGATTGGTCGCCGACGGCGGCGCGATTCGATGGCGGCACCCCGCCGGTGATCAACGCGTACATCGCGCGTGCCGGTATGCAGCTCATCAACGAGATCGGGCCCAAGAACATTCGCGCGTGGCACGAAGTGCTCGGCCAGCGTCTGATGGATGGCGGTCGCGAGCGCGGACTCACGCTGCACGGTACCGACGTCATGAAACACAAAACCGTTTCGACTGCGTTCGTCGTGAACAACTCACACGCGGTGGAAGCGGCGATGATCGCGCGCGGTGTTATTCCGTCCGCGCGCGGCGAGGTGATTCGCCTCGCGCCGCACTACTATTCGACGCTAGACGACGTCGATCGCGCGCTCGACATACTTCAGCAGGTCACGTAGTCCGCCGCTGTCACCGACTGCGTCGCCGCGCCGGTCGCGAGCGTCATGACGAACACAGACTGACTCTCCGACAGGGCACTGTCCACGGTGGGCCCGGCTCCAACGAGCGCGTGAACATGCACGTGGTACGCGGTCGACGGAAGCAAGCCGGTGACGGTGACACTCGTTGCCGAGACAACTTGAACGTTGTTATGCGTCGGCACTGCCGATTGACAACTCGAAATTCCTGTGAGGTAATCGACCGTGTACGTGGTCGCGACGCCGATCGAACCCCACTGCAATTTGAGTGTTGTTGCCGAGCGCTCGAGCACGACCAAACTGGACTTCTTGCTGACCGGAGCCGTCGTGTCGGAGCAAGATCCCGCCTCGACGAAAACGGCGCAGAAACCACACAACACGGCCCTTACGATCTGTTGCCATTTCATTGACATTTCACCCCTCCGCGAGTCGTCGTCGACCGTCTATCGTCTCGTCGAATCGTGGGGTGCGTTACATCAAAGCGCCAGACTGAGCCCCTTCTAACCGACCCAGTGACCGGCACCCGCGAACAATTCTCCTCCCGCTTCGGCGGCCTGATGACCATCGTCGGCGTCAGCATCGGCCTCGGCCATGTATGGCGCTTTCCATATATGGTAGGAAAGTTCGGCGGCGCGGCGTTCGTTCTTTTTTACACGTTGGTCTCAGTTGTCATCGGCGTCCCCGCCCTCATGGCCGAGTTCGCGTTGGGTCGGCACACGCGGCGCGGTCCTGTTGGCGCTTTTCAGCTCGGCGGCCTTCCACTCGGCAAACAAGTCGGCTGGTTTTTCTTTTTTGTGGTCACGGCGGCCACCGGGTACTACTCGGCGGTGATCGGCTGGGTGCTGTATTACACGTTAGGTCAGGCCGCTATGGTCGCGAAGATTCCGTTCGATGCCGCCGCGATCC
>JBBRBH010000050.1:0-25274 GCA_038205995.1 Gemmatimonadales bacterium | reverse complement strand
ACGCGCGCGTTGAACTCGAGCCAGGAGAGCTCGCGGTTCAGAAACAGCGCGGACGTGGCGGTCGAGTTGGACGGAGTCATGGCGAAAAAGGACACTTACACTAAGGGTGCAGCTGCGGCACCGTGACCGTGCGTTCCCGGTCCTCAAGATGGTGCTTGATGGTCTTGCCCTCTGCAAGATACACTGCGTCCTCGGCCACATTGGTCGCCAAATCGGCCACTCGCTCGAGATTCCGGCTGACCAGCAGGAGCTCCAGAGAGGGCGAGATCAGGCCGGGGTCCTCCATCATATGAGTGAGGAGGATCCGGAACACCGATTCGTGCAGCTCGTCCACCTGGTCATCGCGCCGGCACACGTCGCGGCCGAGCACGCCGTCGAGGCGCACGACGGCATCGAGCGCATCGCTCAGCATTTTGCGCGAGCGGTGCGCCATCTCGGCGATTTCCGGCGGCGGCGCGACATTCGTGCGCAGGTCCACCATGCGCAGCGCGCTCTGCGCGATGTTCACCGCGTGATCGCCCACGCGCTCGAGATCGCCCGCAATGCGAATCGCGCTGACGATAAACCGCAGATCGCGCGCCATCGGCTGCTGCAGCGCGAGCAGCGAGATCGCGAGCTGTTCGATCTCCACCTCTAGCAAATCGACGTCATTGTCGGCGGGCAGCACCGTTTCCGCCTTCTGAGCGTCGCGCCGCAGAAAGGCCTGCACCGAGGTCGCGAGCAATTCTTCGGCGAGCTGCGACATCTCGAGCAGCCGCTGCTTGAGCAGATCAAGCTTCTCGTGGAACGTCTTGTGACTCGTGGGCTCCGTGACGGTCATCCGAATCTCCCTGTGACGTAATCTTCAGTTTCCTTGCGCGACGGTGCCTGGAAGATCTGCTCCGTCTTGTCGAACTCGATCAGTTTTCCCATCAGGAAGAAACCGGTGTAGTCCGACACGCGCGCGGCCTGCTGCATGTTGTGCGTCACGATGACGATGGTGCAGCTGTTCGCGAGCACCAGCAGCAACTCCTCGATCTTCGCCGTGGAAATCGGGTCGAGCGCGGAGCACGGCTCGTCGAGCTGCAGCACCTCGGGATCGACGGCGAGCGCTCGCGCGATGCACAGACGCTGCTGCTGCCCGCCGGAAAGTCCGTACGCCGATTCGTGCAGCTTGTGCTTCACCTCGTCCCAGAGCGCCGAGCGCACCAGGCTGCGCTCCACGTGCTCGGCAACCTGCGCGCGCGAGAGCCCGCCGTTCACACGAAGTCCATACGCCACGTTGTCGAATATCGATTTCGGAAACGGGTTCGAGCGCTGGAACACCATGCCCACGCGACGGCGCACGGACGTCACGTCGAGACTGAACACATCCTCGCCGTCGAGCCGCACGTCGCCCTCGATGCGCGTTCCCTTCACGGTGTCGCACATGCGGTTGAGCGTGCGCAGGAACGTGGACTTGCCACAGCCCGACGGTCCAATGAACGCCGTCACGTGATTCGTTGGAAGCCGGATCGAGATGTCGTACAGCGCCTGCGCCTTCCCGTAAAAGAAGTTCATGCCGGTGACTTTCATCTTGTCCTCGACTCCCGGTGCAAACAGGTCGGGCTTCGGTGCGGATGTGGTCACGGATTCGGATGCGCGGATTTCCAGCCGCTCCTGCGCTTCCATTGGTGCAGACATCGGTCAGCGTCCTCCACTGAATCGCGAACGGTTAAGGATCATTCGCGCTGTGACATTGATAGCAAGAATAAGCATGAGCAACACAAAACCGGCGGCCCAGGCTTGCTGGTGCCAGTCATCGTACGGCGAGAGAGCATACGTGTAGATCATCACGGGCAGCGTCGAGGTCGGCTGATTGATGCCCGGGCTCCAGTATCGGTTGTTCAGCGCGGTGAAGAGCAGCGGCGCCGTCTCGCCGGCGACGCGCGCGAGGTTGAGCATGATGCCGGTGATGATGCCGTCTTTCGCGGCGGGAATCACGACGGTCGCGAGCGCGCGCCACTTGGGAGTGCCGAGGGCCAGGGCGCCTTCACGAAGGCCGTTCGGAACCGCCCTCAGAAACTCTTCCGTGCTGCGCACCGCGATCGGAATCATCATGAGTCCGAGCGCCATGCCGCCGGCGAGCGCCGAGAAATGCTTCACCTTCATCACGATCAGCGTGTACGCAAAAATGCCGATCACGATCGACGGCACACCGTTCAGCAGGTCGGTCACGTATCGCACAATGAACGCGAACGACTTGTTTCCGTATTCGGCCAGATACACTCCGCCAAGGAAACCGACCGGAACGCCGATGAGCGTCGCCATGCCGAGGATCTTCGCGCTGCCGACAATCGCGTTTGCCATGCCGCCGCCCGTTTCGCCGGTCGACTTCGGGAGCTCGGTGAAGAACGAGAAGCTGAGGTTGCGGGCCCCGTTGAAAAACAGGTAGCCGAGGATGAACAGCAGCACGCTCGCGATGAACACCGTGAACACGCCGGTCGTCCCGAGCATGATGTTGTTGATCAGGTGCCGCGAACGGAGGCGCGTGGACTCGGTCATGCGTTCACCGAGAATTTCGAAGTGCTGCTCACGAGAATGCGCGCGAGGCCGTTGATGATGATCGTCAGCGCAAAGAGCACGAGCCCCAGCTCGATCAGGGCGTGCACGTAGAGATCGTACGTCGCCTCGGTGAACTCGTTCGCGATCACCGCGGCAATCGAGTATCCGGGCGCGAACAGCGACGCTTTGATCTGCGGAGTGTTGCCCACGACCATCGTCACCGCCATCGTCTCGCCGAGCGCGCGAGCAAGCGCGAGGAAGACCGATCCGTAGATGCCGCGCTTCGCGTACGGCACCACCACCTTCCACGTCGACTCCCACTTGGTGGCGCCCAGCGCGAGCGCTCCCTCGCGCTGGTCATTCGGCACCGCGAGCAGCACCTGCCGCGAAACCGACACGATGAACGGCAGAATCATCACGGCGAGCACGATACCGGCGGCGAGCATGCTTGGCCCGTAGAACGGCCCGCCGAACAGCGGAGTCCAGCCGAGCGCGGCCTTCAGCCCCGGATGCAAATACGATTTGATCAGCGGCATCATCACGAACACGCCGAGCAGCCCGTAAATCACGCTCGGCACCGCCGCGAGCAGTTCAATGCAGAACGTGAGCGCATTCGAGAGCTTCGGCGGAGCAAGCTCGGAGAGGAAAATCGCAGAGCCCACACCGAGCGGCACCGCGATGACGAGCGCGAGCAACGACGTCACGCACGTGCCGAACATGAACGCCAGGGCACCGAACTGGCCGGCGTTCGGATCCCAGATTTGTGTGCCGAGAAAGTGCCAGCCGAACTTTTCGCGCGAGAGATGCGAGTTGATCCACAGCTCATAGACGAGCAGCGCCGTCACGAGCAGGATGCACGCCGCCGAGACGGTGACGAGCAGCCGCGCGATCTCGTCGCCGCTGAAGAACCGCAGCGCGAAAGCGCGCGCCCCCGATCTGGCTTTGACACCCCGGGGAACGCGCGCTTCGCTCTGCAGCGCGACGGTTTCCGAACTGTTCATCTGCTCCTTAATGAATCTTCGAGATCGATTTCAGTTCCTTGGCGACCACTTCTTTCGGCAGCTTGGCGTACGTCAGCGCTTCGGTCATGTTCTGGCCGTCGTTGAGCATCCACTTGAGGAAGTCCACCAGCACTTTTTTCTTCGCCGGATCGGCGATCTTGCTCGGAATGAGCAGCCACGTGAAGCTCGCGATCGGATAGACGCCCTTCCCCTTCGCGTCCGTGATCGAGACGCGGAAATCGTCGGGCATGTTCGCCGCGGCGGCGGCCGCGGCCGCGCTCACGCCGGCAAGCGACGCGGACACGAACTCACCCGACGCATTTTGCACCGAGCCGTACGCGAGATTGCTCTGCACCGCGTACAGCAGTTCGACGTAACCGATCGACCCTTCGGTCTGCTTCACGAGTCCCGCGACGCCGGGGCTCTGCGCGCCGCCGAGTCCCGTCGGCCAGTTCGGCGACGTGTTCGCACCGACCTTCGCCTTCCAGTCCGCGCTCACTTTCGAGAGATAGTCCGTGAAGATGTACGTGGTTCCGCTGCCGTCCGAGCGATGGACGACGACGATATCCGACGCCGGGAGCTTCACGCCCTTATTTGCATCCGCAATCGCCTTGTCATTCCACTTCGTGATCGTGCCGAGGTAGATGCCGGCGAGCGCGACCGGCGTGAACTTCAGCGCCGTTGAAACGCCGGGAACATTGTAGATCGGAACGACGGCGCCCATCACCGTCGGAAAGTGCAGCGCCTCGGCCCCAGCGCGCTTCGTCTTGAAATCGCCGAGCTGCGTCTCGTTCATCGGGCCATCGCTGGCGCCGAAATCAACCGTTCCTTCGGTGGCCTGACGAATGCCGGCGCCGGAACCGCCGCCCTGATAGTTGATCTGCACTTCGGGATGCGCCTTGTGGTACTCGTCGAACCACTTGATGTACATCGGCTGCGGGAAGGTCGCTCCAGCGCCGGTGAGCGACGTCTGCGCCACGAGAAAGGCGGGCGCGAGCATCATCGCGGCGGCCATCGATTTGAGGAGTTTCATAGTGGCGTTCTTGCGTGTGGTTGTGGGTGTTCCGAAAGCTGAACGGGAGACCGCTAGAGATTGGTGAAGGCTGTGTAACGGGTGCGTCACGGCGAGACATCCGGATACGACACAGCGCGCCAACGGATAGCCCCCCACGGGCTCCGTTGGCGCGCTGTGTCGCGAACTAGAAGATGATGTTCCAGTGAGCGAACAGCGTCTTCGTTTCCACAGTGGCCGAACCATTCGTGGGCTGGAGATTCTGGAAATCGACGGAGAAACTCGCGCGGGAGTTCAGGTCCCAGAGCAATCCGAGGATCGTGAGCTTGTTGGTGGCAGACGTTGTCTGAACGCCGGCAGAGGTCGCCGACGTGAACGGCTTCACATTGTCGAGGCGAGCCATGACGGAGAGGCGCGAGCGCGTCTTGTCGTCGCCGCTGAACAGCTCGAACGGCCGGAAAATCAGCCAGCCGGCCGTCAGCGTGGTCGTGTTGTCATACGTCGACCAGGTCGGGATCGAAGCGCCGACATCAACGCCGTCAACCTTCTGAGCCCAGTCGAGACCAACGGAAAGCCTGCGGTCGCGCAGGCCGATGAAGATGCCGTCACGGCGCTTCGTGAGGCCATCGGTGATCGCCGTGCCGGCCGATCCAGCCGTCGTGAGGAACTTGCTCGCCGCGTGACCCGTATAGTACCAGGGCGAAATCGTGAACGTCTTCAGCATGTTCGTCTCGTTCCCGAACGGCGTCCAGGAGACGCGAGCCGAATAGTCTTTGTACGGATCGTTCTCGACCGTGGCGTATCCGGATCCGTTGGCGATCGTCGCGTAGACTTCACCCATCTTCTTTGGCAGCGTCACCACCGTCGCGATGCCGACATCGGACGAGGAGAAGAATCCGAAGCGTTCGATGGACGTCATGGAAATCCAGCGCGGCCAGAACTGCTCTTCGTGATCGATCACGGCCGTGTGCACCATGCCGATGCGGGCGATGGCGTTGAACCCCTTCTGGCCGCCGATGTCGTGCAGGTAGTTGTACTGGAAGTAGCCGTACTTGAGACGGAGATTCCAGCCGGCGTAGCAGCCGACGCACGATGCGCCCGAGATCGAGTTGTTGAAGAGGTCGGTCGTGACACGGATGCTGCCGTCTTCACCGGCGGGCATGCGGAAGTTCAGATAAATGCGCTCGACGTCGAATTTGTTCGTGGCGAGTCCGCCGTTCGCGTTTTTTGTGGCGTCGTCGTACGTGTAGCGGTAGTTGCCCAGAATGACGCCAGAGAAATCGAGCGCTGGCGTCACGGGCTTCGGATCGGCTGCCTGCGCGTGAGCACGATCCGGCGCAACGAGCGCGGCCATCGCGAGCGCGAGTGCCACGAGGCTCCGTGGACGAACAAAAGTCATCGGACTATTCCTGGAGAAGGGGGTGAATCCAGCGTATCGGCGCGATTGTAACACGCCATAAACTCCCTCTCCCATGTCACGGTCCCACGCGGGGAGCGTAACGACGGCGTAACGAGCGTGAAGTTCGGCAGCTGAATGCCGTCAGACTACTCTCTACGCGGCGATTACGCGGGCCAGGATGAGGTAGAGGACGGCGGCGATCGTACCCGCGGCCGGGATGGTCAGGACCCAGGCCCACACAATCCTCCGTGCAATTCCCCACCGCACCGCCGAGAGGCGATTCGTAGCGCCCACACCCACAATCGCACCGGTGATCGTGTGCGTCGTGCTTACGGGAATTCCCAGGTTCGACGCCGAGAGAATTACGATCGCCGCACCCGTTTCGGCGCAGAATCCGCTCACGGGCCTCAGCTTCGTGATCCGCGACCCCATCGTGTGCACGATGCGCCAGCCGCCAAACAGCGTGCCGAGCGAGATGCACGAAAATGCCGCGAGCTTCACCCACGCGGGAATGTGCTCGTTGCTCTCCACATACAGGAACGCCCAGGTCCCGGTCTGTCCGACGAACAGCGACTTCGACGCGACCAGCAATCCGACGATGATGCCGATGGTTTTCTGCGCGTCGTTTGTCCCGTGCGCGATGCTCATGAGCGCAGAACTGAGCAACTGCCCCGGGCGAAAAACCTGATCGACGCGCCGCGGCGTGACCCGCTGAAAGAGATTGTAGACGATCACCATCAGGACGAATCCGATCGCCATACCGAGAAACGGCGAGATGACGATCGCCGAGAGCGTCTCGATCCACTTTTTGCCCCAGAGCAGCCCGCCGAAACCTGCTTTGCTCACGGCCGCGCCGGCGAATCCGCCGATGAGCGCGTGCGACGAGCTCGACGGAATGCCGTAGAACCAGGTGATCAGATTCCACGTGATCGCGCCCAGCAGCCCGGCGCAAATCACACTCGGCGTAACGATCTCCTGCACGACGAACCCGGCGCTGACCGCCTTTGCCACGGCGGTGCTCCCGAGAAAAACGGCCGCGAAGTTGAACGTCGCGGCCCAGATGACCGCGGCGAACGGACTCAGCACGCGCGTGCCGACAATCGTCGCGATGGCGTTCGCGGAATCGTGGAACCCGTTGATGAAATCGAACGCGAACGCGATCACGACGATCGCGAGAACGTAGTAAATCACAGCGCTATCCGCTCAGCTGTTCTTGAGAGAGACGCTCTCGAGAACGTTCAGCACGTCCTCGCACTCGTCGATCGCATCCTCGATGTTGTCGTAGAGCTCCTTCCACTTGATGACTTCGATCGCGTTCGGCGATCCCTCGAACAGCGCGCCGACGGCCTTCGAGTAGAGCGCGTCGCCCGCTTCTTCGAGCAGCTTCATCTCGCGCCCGATGCGCGCGACCTCGTGCGGATCCTTCAGCGAGCCGCACGCCAGCGCGATGGCCTCGGTGGCCTTCACGAGCACCACCGTGAGTTCCTTCGCGTGCGGGCGGCGATCGCTCAAGTGAAACATCTGCGCGCGGCGCGCCGTGCCGTCGATCAGATCGACCACGTTGTCGAGCCGCGTCGCGAGACGGTGAATGTCCTCGCGGTCGAGCGGCGTGACGAAGCTCTTGTCGATGCGGTTCATGATCTCGTGCGTGATCCCGTCGCCTTCGTGCTCGAGCACTTTGATCTGCGCCGCGAACACTTCAAGACGGTTCGGCTCATTGAAGAGCTCGTCGAGCACTTTCGAGGAACGCACCATGATCGACGCGAGTGAGTCGAACATTTCGAAGAAGCCTTCGTCTTTGGGAATCAGCCGCACGGTGGCGTTGCCTCCGGCGCCAAACGCGCCGTCAGTGGGGGAGGCGGAAACCTAAGGCGAAGCACAGCTGAGCCGCAAACAGGGTATATAGATGCGGCCGTCAGGCCAGCGGCGTGGCCGTGCCGAATGCCATTCTGCGTCGCGCCAACAGATCCGGCCGCTCAAAAAATCGCACCAGCAGAAATCCCGTGACAAATCCTCCGACATGGGCCCACACCGCGATCCCGCCTGTCATGTCCGCGCCACCATTCAGCTGCGGGAGCCCGGTCAAAACCTGAATGGCGAACCAATACAGCAGCACGATCCACGCCGGAATGCGAAAGACCTTGAAAAAAATGATGAAGAAGAAAAATTCGTGCACTTTCACGCGTGGGAAGAGCAGCATATAGGCGCCGAGCACCCCCGCGATCGCGCCCGACGCGCCGACCGTGGGAATCGGCGAGGACGGGCTCACCGCGATCTGCGCGGCCGCGGCTGCGATTCCGCAAATAAGATAGAACGCCAGAAAGCGCATGGGTCCCATCACATCTTCAATCGCGCGCGCAAAGATCCAAAAAAACAGCGCGTTGCCGAGGATGTGCCCCCACCCGCCGTGCAGAAACATCGAGAGCAATGGCGTGAGATAATTAATGTTCTCGTTGTCGACCACGCAGTCGAGACGATCGCTGATCTGCACTTGCGTGCCTAGCGCGGCCATGTGCGTGAGTTCGCCCGGCACCATTCCCAGATTGCAGACCGACCGCGCGAGTTGCTCTTGGGTGCCCGGGAATCCCCCGCCCTGCACCACAATCCACACCGCAAAAATCGCGGCGAGCAGCAGCACGGTCATCCACGGAAAGCGGATGTTGCGGTTCTCAACGCTGATCGGGATCATGTCGCCGTAACGATATCATCCGCGTCGAGAAGTCGCTCGAACGCTTTCGCCGCCGGACTCGGCCGACGGTGTTTCATCGACAGCCGGTAGAACGGCCGCGTGATTTTGAGACCGGGTATATCGAGCACCACGAGCCGGCCGAGCGCGAGCTGTTCCTCGACCGTGGAGCGCGACACGATGGCGATGCCGCGGCCGTGGGCGGCGATTTGTTTGATCGCCTCGGGCCCGTCGATTTCCATCGTGCGCCCCGGTTTGACCCCGGCGGCGGCAAGTCCCTCGAGGACGATTGCGCGGGTCCCCGACTCGCGCTCACGCAGCAGGAGCAGCTCGATGGCGAGCGACGAAGGCGGGATGCGCTTTCGCGCGGCGAGCGGATGCTTGGGCGAGGCGACCGTGACGAGGTGATCGGTGCGCCAACGGCGCGTCTGAATTTTTTCGTGCGCAACCGGCGCCTCGGTGAGCGCAATGTCCAGATGATAATCGAGCAGCATCTCGATCACATCGCGGGTGTGTGCGGTGTCGAGCCGAACGTCGACCGCCGGATGATCCTCTAAAAAACGCCCGATGAATGCGGGAAGCACATACGTCGCGATGGTTGTGCTCGCGCCGACGTGCAGCCGCCCGTGCTCGAGTCCGCTGAGCGCGGCCGCCGCTTCTTCGGCCGAGCGCAACGAGCCGATCACGTCGCGCGCGCTGAGCAGAAACGATTCGCCGGCTCGGGTGAGGCGAATGCCGTGCGGCGTGCGCTCGATCAAATCAAATCCGACGGCGCGTTCGAGATCGCGAACCGCGCGCGACACTGCGGGCTGGCTCACGCCGAGCGACCGCGCGGCGGTCGTGAAGCCGCCGAGTTCGGCGACGGCCACGAACGAGCGAAGGAGCGCAGGATTCAGAGTTGGCGCCATGGAATCACCATAACATTTAGTTATTCTAGGCATAAGCTATATACATTTGCATTATGGCCGCAATCGCGTCAGGTTATCCGCATGTGGCTCGTCCGTCTCGCGCTCCGCCAGCCGTATACGATCGCCGTCCTCGCGGCGGTGATACTGCTGATGGGCGTGCTTGCGATGCAGTCGATGCAGGTCGACATCTTCCCCGCCATCGACATCCCGGTCGTCGCCGTCGTGTGGACCTACCCGGGTCTCTCGGCGGAGGACATGGAAAAACGCGTCGTGCTGCTCAGCGAGCGCGGACTCTCCTCGGTCGTCGACGGCATCGAGCGCATTGAGTCATCGTCGATTCCCGGCATCGGATTGCTGCGCGTGTATTTTCAGCCCGGGACCGACCTCGGCCACGCGATCGCCGAAATCGCATCGTCGTCTTCCACATCGCTGCGGCGCATGCCGCGCGGCATTCAGCCGCCGTACGTGCTCCAGTCGAACGCGTCGAGCGTGCCGGTGGCCCAGCTGACCCTCTCGAGCACCACCATGCCCGAGGCGGAGATTTCAGATTACGGCCAGAACTTTCTGCGCCTGCAGCTGTTCACGATCCCCGGCCTCTCGACGCCGGCGCCGTATGGCGGCAAGACACGCGAGATCACGATCGACGTCAATCCCGCGCTGCTCGTTGCCAAGGGATTGTCGGCCAACGATGTGCTCACAGCCGTGCAGAACTCAAACGTGTTCATTCCCGCCGGCATCGCGCGCATCGGAGAGCGTGAGTACAACGTCGCGCTCAACTCGAGTCCGTCCGCCGTCGAGGAGTTCGGGGCGATTCCGATCAAAGTCGTCAACGGCGCGCCGGTGACGATCGGCGACGTCGCGCATGTGGCCGACGGATTCGCCGACCAGACGAACATCGTTCGCATTAACGGACGGCGATCGGCTTTTCTCTCGATCCTGAAAAAGGCCGATGCCTCCACGCTCGCCGTGGTCGAAGCGACGAAAGCGATGCTGCCGACGATCAGAGCCGTCGCTCCGCCGTCGCTCGAAGTGAATCTCGATTTCGACCAGTCGGTGTTCGTGCGCGCGGCGATTCGCAGCGTCGTGGTCGAAGGACTCATCGCCGCGTTGCTGGTGTCGCTCATGATTCTGGTTTTTCTCGGAAGCTGGCGCAGCGTGCTTGTGGCGTGCGCGTCGATTCCGCTCGCGATTGCGTGCGCGATCATCGGCCTCCGCGCGACGGGCAACAGCTTCAATATCATGACGCTCGGGGGACTGAGCCTCTCGATCGGCCTGCTCGTTGACGTCGCGACCATCACGGTCGAAAACATCCATCGCAATCGCGCGATGGGAAAACCGCTCACGGTGAGCATTCTCGACGGCGCCGCACAGATCTCGCTCCCCGTGATCATGGCCACGCTGGCGATTTGCGTGGTCTTTTTTCCGGTCGTACTGCTGCAAGGGCCCGCTCGCTTCCTGTTTGTGCCGATGGCGCTGGCCGTGATCATCGCGATGCTCGCCGCGTACGTTCTTTCGCGAACGCTGGTGAAGACGCTCGCGCGGATGCTGCTCGCCGGTGAGATCGCGCACGGTCACGGGCACGACGTCGTCGAGCCCGGACTCGCGGCACCGAGTGCGCTCTCGCGCTTTTCCTACCGCTTCAACAGCGCGCGCGACCGCGCGTTCGCACGGTTTCAGGACCGGTACAGCGCGCTGCTCCGCACGCTGGTCGCGCACGCGGCGTTCACGCTCACCACGGCGGCGCTGATTGTTGCCGCCTCGGCCGCGCTCGTGCCGAGCATCGGCCGGGACTTTTTCCCGTCCACCGACACGGGACTGATGAAGCTGCATTTCCGCGCGCCGAGCGGCACGCGCATCGAACACACCGAAGTGCTGGTGGCGCAGCTTGAGGACCGGGTGCGTCGCATGGTGCCGGCAGAGGAACTCGGCACGATCAATTCAATGATCGGCGTGCCCGCGTCGCTGAGTCTCGCGTTCAATCCGACCGACAATGCGAGCGGCATGGACGCGGAGATTCTCATCGCGCTGAAACCGGGCCATCATCCCACCGAGTCGTACGTCCGCGCCATTCGCGCCGATCTCGCGGCCGCGTTTCCCGGGTCCTCGGTGTATTTCCAGACCGCCGACATCGTGAGTCAAGTGCTGAACTTCGGCCTCTCCGCGCCGATCGATGTCCAGGTGCAGACGTCGAATTTGCGCGAGGGCTATCGCATCGCGACGCTGCTGCGAGACCGCATTCGCAATGTGCCCGGCGCCGCCGATGTGCACATCAAGCAGGTGCTCGACTATCCGACGCTGCGGCTCACCGTCGACCGCCAGCGCGCGTCGAGCGTCGGGCTCACGCAAGCGGACGTGGCCAACAGCATGCTCGTGACGCTTTCGTCGAGCGCGCTCGTTGCGCCCTCGTTTTATATCAACCCGACGAACGACGTGAACTATCTCGTCGCCGTGAAACAGCCGCTCGATCAGATGCAGTCGGTGGGCAGTCTCCTGAATACGCCCGTGACGCCGCCCTCGGCGGCGCAGCTGCTGCAGCGCGACGCGGGCGGCGGACCCGCGGAGATTCCCCGGGCGCCGGCGCAAACGCTCGGAAATATTTCCAGCGTCACCGATGAAACCGTGCCGAACGAAATCGACCACTACACGGTGGCCCGCGTCATTGACGTCAACGCAAACGTCGAGGGAAGTGATCTTGGATCGGTGGTGACCGGCATCAGTCGCGTCATCGCGGGAATCGGACCGCTCAAGGCGGGCGTGCACATTCTGGTTCGCGGCCAGGGCGAAGTGATGAATGAAACCTTCCGTCGTCTCGGACTCGGATTGGTGATCGCGATCCTGCTCGTGTACATGCTGATGGTCGTGATGTTTCAGTCGTGGCTCGATCCGTTCATCATCATGGTCGCGGTACCCGGCGCGCTCGCCGGAATTCTCTGGACGCTGGCGCTCACGGGCACGACGATCAATGTGGTATCGCTGATGGGCACGATCATGGCGGTGGGTATCGCCGTCTCGAATGCGATTCTGCTCGTGAGTTTCGCGAATGACCTTCGCGTAGAACAGAATCTCGAGCCGGAGGCGGCGGCCGTCGAAGCGGGCCGCGTCAGGCTGCGCCCGGTGCTCATGACCGCGCTCGCGATGATTCTCGGCATGATGCCGATGGCGCTCGGACTCGGCGAGGGCGGCGAACAAAACGCACCGCTCGGACGCGCGGTGGTCGGCGGGCTGATGGTCGCGACCGTCGTCACGCTGCTCGTCATTCCCGTGGTGTACGCGCGTCTCCGGCGTGCGATGCCAACAAAACATTTCCTCGAGCGCCGGTTCGCGGCCGAAGCCCAGGGACTGACTCTCGCCGAGGAGATGTGAGATGAACGACCCGCGCGCAGCCGGCACGCCGTCGACGACACTCGCGGCGACGACGAAAATCGGCGCCGCAGCGCTGATTGTCGGAGCGATCGTCATGGCGGTGCTCTTTGCAATGAGCCGCGATCGCGCGCGCTCTCTCGAAACGTCGCGCCGGACGAACGACGCGGCGGCCGGTCCCCTCGTGCGCGCGGTCGCCGCGGTTCGCTCGGCGCCGACGCACCACCTCTCGCTGCTGGGCGAGGCGCGGCCGTATGCGTCGGTTACGCTCTACGCAAAGGTCAGCGGATATTTGAAATGGATCGGCGTGGACAAAGGCGATCGCGTGAGAGCCGATCAGGTGGTCGCGATTATCGAATCACCCGAGACAGACGCGGCGTGGAATGCGGCAACTGCCGATCATACGCAGAAGGCGCTGACGGCGTCCCGCCTGAAGCAGCTGCTCGACCGAAAGTTTGCCTCGCGCGAGGAATCCGATATCGCCGCCTCCGACGAGGCCGTGTCGCGCGAACGGCTCGCGTCGCTCGCGCAACAAAAAGAATTCGAGAAGCTGAAGGCGCCGTTCAACGGAACAGTGACGGCGCGATTCGCGGATCTCGGCGCGCTGGTGCAGAACGCGGCGTCATCGCAGACCTCCGCGTTGCCCGTGGTAACCGTCGAGAATACCGACAGCCTGCGCATTTACGCGTATCTCGATCAGACTGACGCCGCGAGCGTGCGGGTCGGCCTTCCCGCTGTGCTGACGATGACAGAGCGCGCCGGTGAGAAAATCGCCGTGAGAGTCGCGCGCACGAGCGGTGAGCTTGATGCGAGAACGCGCAAGCTTCTCGTGGAGTTCGACGTCGACAACCAGAGCGCGCGCGCGATCATACCCGGCAGTTTCGTGCGCATCGATCTCGAGGTACCCGCGCCGGTGCTCGTCGAGATTCCGTCGGAGGCATTGGTGGTGCGGCAGAATAAATCATTGGTCGCGGTGCTCGCGGCCGACAGCTCCGTGCACTTTCGCGAGGTGGCCGTCGCGAGCAACGACGGCAAACGGATTCGCGTCCTCTCGGGCGTCAGCGCCGGCGAGCGCGTGATCGTGAACGCCGGCGACGCGCTCGCTGAGGGCGCAAAGGTGCGGCCGGCGATCGATAGCGCTGCCGCGGAACCCAAGCCCTGATGCGCGTGCCCGGCGTTCGCATCGCGCTGCGCGCGCTGATGGCGTGCTTGGCGGCACGCGGCATCGCGAGCGCACAATCGCCGCGTGCACGCGCGGACACGGTTCATCTCACATTGCAGACGAGCCTCGCCCGCGCCGGCCATCTTTCGACAGCGGTTCTCGTCGCGAGCGACAGTCTCAAGTTGAGCGGCGTTCGTGTGCTCGAAGCGTACGGTGCATTTCTTCCGGCGGCAGCGACGGGAGCCTACGCGCTCTCGGCGCAGGGCAACACGCTCATCTCCAGCACGGCGCTCGCTCCGTCGCAGGCCGGCTGGTACTCGGCCGCGTACCAGATATCGACTGCGCTCAATGTGTTCAACGGTTTTCGCGATCGCGCCGCTCTCAGGGCCGCGAATTTTCTGCGGGATGCCGCCGGATTCTCGCTCGAACAGGCGCGCCAGCGAATTTCGTTCGACGTGCTGCAGTCGTATTTCCAGCTGGTGCTCGATCACGAACTCACCGCCGTGGCCGCGTCGACCCTTGAGCTCTCTCGATCACGCCAAGCGCGGCTCGAGGGCCAGGTGCAGGTGGGCACGCGATCGCCGCCCGACCTGTTCCGGCAGCGCGCTCAAACCGCGACCGATGAAGCATCCGTCATCGATCTCGACGCGCGCTCGCAGTCGGACCTTGTCGGACTGCTGAGACGGCTTCGGCTCGAAGCAACGCGTGACTATTCCATCGAAACGCCCGCGCTCGATACGGCGGCATTGCCGGCGGATTCTCTCGATCGCGCGACGCTCGTCGCGCGCGCGCTCGCGAATCGTCCCGATCTGCTCGCCGCGGAGTCGAGAGCCTTCGCTGCAAACGCCGGCATCGCGCGAGCCGCAGGCGGCTACCTCCCACAGGTCGTCGTCGGCGCGAGCTTCGGTGTGTACGGCCGTAACTACGAGTGGGAACGGCAGAACGGCGCGAACCTGCTCACGCAAAACCAAACAGCGCTCGGCTCACAGCTTGTCAGTCAGGGACTCGGTGTTTTTTCGCTCGGCGTGGTATGGCCGCTCTTCGACCAATTCCAGACGCGCTTCGAAATCGAGAGAGCCCGCGCGACATCGCGGATCAGCACGCTCGCTGCTGAAGATTCGCGCCTTCAGATTCTCGGCGACGTGAGGCAGGCAACCGACGACTATCGCGCGGCGGTTCAAAAACTCCGTGCAACCGAGACCGGCCTGACATCAGCGCAGGAAGCGTTCGATGCAGTGTCTGCGAGATTCGATATTGGCCTCGGGATTTATCTCGATGTACAGGCCGCGCAGGCTGCGCTCGGCGAGGCCCGCGGGCAGCACGCTGCGGCAGCCGTGAATCTGGGTCTGCGGCGTGAGGTCCTGCGCTTCATAACCGGATCTCCGTTAGTCCCGTAAGCTCAAAAAAAGCCGCGACCCACCCAAGCATCGAGCGGCTAGGCTGACGGCTCGAGTTATGAGCCCTTTTGACAGGGCATTGGCCACGAACGCCAAATTTCCGGCCACATTGTCGCAATTTGCTGGCCCTGTCCTTGCTCCTGTAGGCTATCGACTAGGCACGCCCCAAAACAACCAAACGAACTTTTGAGGATCGAATGGCAGACAAGGTGATTGGAATCGACCTGGGCACCACCAACTCCGTTGTGGCTGTGATGGAGGGCGGCGACCCTGTTGTGATCCCGAACGCCGAGGGCGGGCGTACGACACCTTCTGTCGTCGGCTTCAGCAAGGACGGCGAGCGGCTCGTCGGACAGATCGCCAAACGTCAGGCCGTCACCAATCCGCAAAACACCGTCTTCTCGATCAAGCGCTTCATGGGCCGCAAAATGCCCGAAGTGACCGAGGAGATTAAGCGCGTTCCCTACGCCGTGAAGAGCGGCACCAACGATGTTGCCGCGGTGGAAGTTCAGGGCAAGCGCTACACGCCGCCCGAAATCTCGGCGATGATCCTGCAGAAAATGAAACAGACCGCTGAGGACTACCTCGGTCATCCCGTGACCAAGGCTGTCGTCACCGTGCCTGCGTATTTCAACGACTCGCAGCGTCAGGCCACCAAGGACGCCGGCAAGATCGCGGGCCTCGACGTGCTCCGCATTATCAACGAGCCCACGGCAGCAGCGCTCGCATACGGCCTCGACAAAAAGGGCAAGAAGGATGAAAAGGTCGCCGTATTCGACTTGGGCGGCGGCACCTACGACATCTCGGTGCTCGAGCTCTACGAAGTCGACGGCGCCAAACAGTTCGAAGTGAAATCGACCAACGGCGACACGCACTTGGGCGGAGATGACTTCGACCAGCGCGTGATCGACTGGCTCGTCGCGGAGTTCAAGAAAGATCAGGCGATTGATCTCTCGAAAGATCCGATGGCGCTGCAGCGTTTGAAGGAAGCCGCCGAGAAAGCAAAGATCGAACTCTCCGGCACGATGACGACGGATATCAATCTGCCGTTCATCACGGCCGATGCATCGGGCCCGAAGCACCTCAACTATCAGCTCACGCGCGCGAAGTTCGAGCAGCTCGTTGACGATCTCGTGCAGCGCACGCTGGAGCCGATGAAAAAGGCTCTCGCCGACGCAAAAATGCAGCCGAGTGAGATCGACGAAATCCTGCTCGTCGGCGGCTCAACACGAATTCCGAAAGTTCAGGAAGTCGTGAAGGCGTTCTTCGGAAAGGATCCGAACAAGGGCGTGAATCCCGACGAAGTCGTGGCGGTTGGCGCGGCAATTCAGGGCGCGGTGCTCACGGGTGAGCAGAAGGACGTTCTCCTGCTCGACGTCACGCCGCTCTCCCTTGGCATCGAGACTCTTGGTGGAGTCACCACGGTTCTCATTCCGCGCAACACAACTATTCCAACGAAAAAGTCTGAGACTTTTTCGACGGCCGACGACAATCAGACCACGGTCGAGATCCACGTGCTGCAGGGCGAGCGCGATCTCGCCGTCTACAACAAAACCATCGGTAAATTCCAGCTCACCGGAATTCCGCCGGCTCCGCGCGGCATGCCGCAGGTCGAAGTCACGTTTGATATCGACGCGAACGGCATTCTTCACGTCGCCGCCAAGGACAAGACCACGGGCAAGGAACAGAAGATCCGCATCGAATCGTCGAGCGGTCTATCCGACGCCGAAGTCGATCGCATGGTGAAGGACGCCGAGACGAACGCCGCGGAAGACAAGCGCAAGCGCGAGGAAATCGACACCAAGAATCGCCTCGACACGCTCGCGTATCAGGTGGAGAAGGAGTCCAAAGAGTGGGCCGACAAAGTGCCGGCCGAGCTCAAGACGCGATTGGACGCGGCCGTCGAGCGCGCACGCAAGGCGCACAAGGGCGACGATATGAACGAGATCAAGGGCGCGCTGGATGAACTGAACGCAGCGTTCCAGGCGGCGGGCACCGCGGTGTACGCGGCGCAGTCAGCGGCGCAGCCTGCCGAGGGCGCGGCCCCGGCGGAAGGCACGGCCGAAGCGAAGAAGGAAGATGTCGCCGACGCGGACTACGAGATCGTGGACGAAGCGAAGAAGTAGATCGATCGAGGTTGGACGATGGAAGTTGGAAGATGGAGGTTGGAAGATGGAGGATCGAAGATGAGCTGCTTTCATCATCGATCCTCCATCATCGATCCTCCATCTTCGATTCATCGATCCTCCATCTTCGATCCTCGATCCTCGATCATCGATCCTCGATCCTCCATCTTCGATCCTCCAACGTCGCCGGAAACTAATCCGCCCGGCGGCGGGTCTAATCTCAGTGTAGGTTTTCCATTAACCCCTTTCCCCGATTCACCTCGCAAGGCAGAAAACCATGAGCATCTCCAAATCCAAAATCCTTGTAGTGGGCGCAGCGGCGTTCGTTGCAGGCGTTTTCTTCGCATCGTCGATGGACTGGACGCGCATCGTGGGCGCGCAGACCAAAGGGCGCAGCTCGCTGGTTTCCAACGCGTCCCTCGATGATTCACAGAGTGCGTTTGTTTCGGTGGCCGAGCGCGTGACGCCCGCTGTCGTCTCGGTAACGGCAGAACGCACCGTGAAGCGCGAGGAATTGCGCGCGCGAATGCAGCAGGTGCCACCCGAGTTCCAGAAGTTCTTTCAGGATCCGGGCAACGGCGAGCCCCAGCCGCAGCAAGCGCAGGGCTCCGGATTTATCGTCACGAAGGACGGCTACATCCTCACGAACAATCATGTGGTTGATGGCGCGGACAACGTGAAGGTCTCGCTGCTCGATCACCGCACGTTCAAGGCGAAGGTGGTCGGCCACGACATTCAGACCGACGTCGCGGTTCTGAAAATTGACGTGAGCGATCTGCCGACGATCCCGTTCGGCGACGACGCGAAGACGCGCGTGGGCGAGTGGGCACTGGCCATCGGCAATCCGTTCGGCCTCGATTTCACCGTGACCGCCGGAATCATCAGCGCGAAAGGGCGCGGCGGCCCGGCGCTCGCTCGGCTCAACGCAAGCAAGTACCGCATTCAGGATTTCATTCAGACTGATGCCGCCATCAACCCCGGCAACTCCGGCGGGCCGCTCGTGAACATTCGCGGTGAAGTCGTGGGCATCAATAGCGCGATCGCCAGCGAGACGGGTTCGTACGCGGGATACGGTTTCGCGATTCCGATCACGCTGGCAAAGACGGTCATGGACGACATCATCGCCCACGGCCGCGTGCGTCGCGCGATCATCGGCGCTTCCATCGAAGAAGTCTCACCTGAAGACGCACAGGTGAACAAGCTGAAAGATCTCAACGGCGTGAAGCTCCTCTCGGTAAGTGAGGGCGGCGCGGCAGAAAAGGCCGGCCTCGAGGCGGGCGACATCGTGCTCAAGATCGACGGCAAGCCGGTCGAACACCTCACCATGCTGCAACGCCTCGTGCGCATGCATCAGCCGGGCGACGTGATCGCTCTCGAAGCGGTGCGCTACGGTGATCACAAGAATTTCAAAGTGAAGCTGATGGAAGCGGTCGAGGACGAAAAGACCGTCGCAGAGGCCACCAAGCCGCTGAAGGACGCGCCCGCCGTTCCGACTCCGACGCCGGCCAAGAGACTCGGGCTCGTCGCCGAGCCACTCACGGCGGAAATCCAGAAGCAGGACGGCGTTCCAACCTCGGTGCAGGGCGTCAACGTGAAGTCCGTCGATCGCGGCGGCCCCGCCGAGCAGAGCAAGATCTTCGCGGGCGAGATCATCACCGGGATCAACTATCCCGAGAAGATCGCGATCCGTAACGTCGAGGATTTCCAGAAGGCGGTCTCGAAGTTCAAGTCTGGCGACGTGATCGGCCTCACGATCAACTATCAGGCCGATGCGGCGGGAAATCGTGCCACCAAGGTTGTGAATATCCGAATCGGCGGCTGACGCGTGCGAGGCATCGGGCTGCATTAGCCCCATGCCTCTGCGCAGCATCGCACGTGGGCGGCGAGTCATCGAATGGCTCGCCGCTCTGGCACACGCGCAATGGAGCGTCGGTTGTCTAAGTCGTTCTAGGGCAGCTATTTTCAACTCTACGCGAGAGTGGCGGAACTGGCAGACGCGCAGGACTTAGGATCCTGTGGGGCAACCCGTCCGGGTTCGACTCCCGGCTTTCGCACTCTGTTATCTTTAGCGCATGGATATCGAAGTCATTTCCCGAAAATCAGAGGGCGCCGAGCGTCGCCTTCAGATCTCCGTCGCCGCCACCCGCGTAGCCGACGCAAAGGAGCAAGCAACGCGCCGCGTGGCCGGAAAGGTCCGCCTCCCCGGCTTCCGGCCGGGCAAGGCGCCCACGGCAGTCGTCCGCAAAAAATTCGCCGACGAAATCCAGCAGGAAGCGCTCGAAACGCTCATGCGTGACGCGTACAGCTCCGTGCTCGAAAGCGAAAAGCTCGAGCCCGTGACGCAGCCGCATGCGCATGACGTGAAGTTCACCGATGGCGAGCCGCTCACCTTCGAGCTGCACTGCGAAGTGAAGCCGGTCATCGAGCTCGCGCGACTCTCGGGTTTCAAAGTCACGCGAAAATCAAACGCCGTCACCGATCAGATGGTCACAGATCAGGTGAACGAACTTCGCGAGCAGCGCGCCAATTGGACCCCGGTGGAAGAAAAACCGCGCGAGGGCGACATGGTCACGGTCAACCTCGCCGTCGCCGACGAGTCAGGCGCAATTCCGGAGGGCAAAGAGTACCGCGTGGTGCTCGGCGCCGGCCAAGCCATCGCGCCGATCGAAGAGGTCATCACCGAACTCGCGCCAGGTGGATCAATCGAGCGCTCCGTAAAGTGGCCCGACGACTTTCCCGATGCCGATCAAGCGGGCAAGAGCAAAATGGTTCGCGTCTCGCTCGCCGACGTGAAACGGAAAGCGCTTCCCGATCTCGACGACGCGCTCGCGCGCGAACTCGGCGATTTCGATTCGCTCGATGCGCTCAGGAAAGCCGTCCGCGACGATCTCGAGGATCAGGCCGTACGCGAAGCAGACGCTGCCGTTCGAACCGCAATCATCGACGAAGTCATCGGCGCAAATGCGTTCGACGTTCCGCCCACGTGGGTGCGCGATCTCGTGAAGCACTACGCCGAGGCGTATCGCATTCCGGCGGAGGAACAGGACAAGTTCGTCACCGAGTTCCGCTCGATGGCCGAACGGCAGGTGCGCCGCGATTTGATCATCGAAACGATCGCGCAGCGCGAAAAACTCGTCGCGGCGGAGAAGGACGTGGACGCGAAGGTCGCCGAAATGGCCGCCAAGCGCGGCGCGGACGCGGGACAGGTATACTCCGCCCTCCAGAAGGCCGGTCGCCTGCGGGAGATCGAGCGGGGTATCACGGAAGACCGCGTGTTCGAGTACCTACTCGCCCAGAATGCGGTCGAGCAAGCCTAAAAATTCTGCTGCAACTCCGACACTATTCACACACTCGATACAAACATGACCATCATTCCGAATCCCTACGTCATCGAGCGCTCGAGCCGCGGTGAGCGCAGCTACGACGTGTATTCGCGGCTCCTCATGGACCGCATCATTTTCCTCGGCACGTCGATCAACGACGACGTCGCCAACATGATCATCGCGCAGATGCTCTTTCTGGATGCCGATAATCCGGGGCGCGATATCTATCTCTATCTGAACTCGCCGGGCGGAAACGTTTCGAGCGGCATGGCGATCTACGACACCATGCAGTTCCTGCGCTCGCCGGTGAACACGATTTGCATGGGAATGGCCGCCTCGATGGGCTCGTTCCTGCTCGCCGCCGGTAAGGCCGGCAAGCGTTCAGCGCTGCCGCACTCGCGCATTATGATCCACCAGCCGTCCGGTGGAGCGCAGGGAACGGCCGCCGATATTGAAATTCAGGCGAAGGAGATTCTGTACCTCCGCGCGCAGATGAACGGTCTCTACGCCAAGCATACCGGACGACCCTTGGAACAGATCGAACGCGACATGGAGCGCGATTTCTTCATGTCGGCCGAGGAAGCGGTAAAGTACGGCATCATCGACAGCGTGATCACGCACCCTGTTACAGAGCCGACCAAGGGAGTGCTGGCGGCCACGAAGTAAGGGTCTGTATTGTTACTGGGCCCTATAGTTGTGCGTCGAACCGGAACACCCCGTCTCCACAAGGATGGACCGCGATAAATGACGTCCATGTCCCACGATCGGCACCTGCGCTGCTCTTTTTGCGGAAAGTCCAAGGACTCCGTCCGAAAGTTTATTTCGGGGCCCTCGGTCTACATCTGCAATGAGTGCATCGCGCTGTGCAACGAGATCCTGGCCGAGGACGAGGAGCGCGAGGTAGCTGAGTCGGTCACGCAGGTCCCTGCTCCGCAGGAAATCAAGGATGTTCTCGATCAGTACGTGATCGGTCAGGAGAACGCCAAGAAGGCGCTCGCCGTGGCCGTGTACAACCATTACAAAAGAATCAATTCGAGCGCATCGCGCCGCGACAACGATGTCGAGCTCGACAAGTCGAATATTTTGCTGCTCGGTCCGACCGGCGTCGGCAAGACGCTGCTGGCGCAGACGCTCGCGCGGATGCTCGATGTGCCGTTCACCATCGCCGATGCCACGACGCTCACGGAAGCGGGATACGTGGGCGAAGACGTCGAGAACATTCTCGTGAGATTGCTGCAGGCCGGCGACTTCAATGTGGCCGAGTGCGAGCGCGGAATTGTCTACATCGACGAAATCGACAAAATCGCGCGGAAGAGCGAAAATCCGAGCATCACGCGCGACGTGAGCGGCGAGGGCGTGCAGCAGGCCCTGCTCAAGATTCTGGAAGGCACGGTGGCGAGCGTTCCGCCGCAGGGCGGACGCAAGCATCCGCAGCAGGAATACATCCAGATCAATACCAAGGACATTCTGTTCATTTGCGGCGGCGCGTTTGATGGCCTTGAGAAAATCATTGAGGCCCGGCTTGGCCGTCGTCAGATCGGCTTCAATCCGGCCGACGAGGCGCGCAACAAGAACCCAGACGGCAAGAAGCCGACAAATGTGTTCGGCGATGTGGAGCCGGACGACCTTCTCCGTTACGGGCTCATTCCGGAACTCGTGGGACGCTTGCCGGTCACCGTTCCGCTCGAATCATTGGATGAAGATGCGCTCGTTCGGATCTTGAAAGAGCCGAAGAATGCGTTGACCAAGCAGTATTCGAAGCTGTTCGAGCTCGAGGATGTGCAGATCACGTTCGAGGAGAGCGCGCTGAAGGCGATCGCGAAGAAGGCGATCGAGCGCGGGACAGGGGCTCGCGGGCTACGCGCGATTCTTGAGGAGATGCTGCTCGAAACGATGTTCGATTTGCCGGGGCGCGATGATGTGATCGAGGTGCGGGTTACAGAGTCGACGGTGACCAACAAGACACCGCCGCTGCTGGAGCTTTCAGGAAAGCGGGTGAAGAAAGAGGCCTAACAGCGGCTCAACAACACATTGGCGGCGAATCCACTGGGTTCGCCGTTATGTTTTAAGCGTGACTATTCCGGCCAAAAAAGACCCGCTCGTAATCCGTGACCTCGAGTTCATGGGCGGGATGGCGACTGCCGACGGGTGGCGGCCGGATGCGCTGCTGCCTGAGATCGCGTTCGCCGGACGATCGAATGTCGGGAAATCTTCCCTGCTCAATCGGCTGGTGCGCCGCAAAGCGTTCGCTCGCGTTTCCAATACGCCGGGCCGCACGCGCGAGCTGAATTTCTTTCTCGTGAACAAGACGTTCGTATTCGTCGATCTGCCCGGCTACGGGTACGCGAAAATCTCCAAGGCGCGCCGCGCCGAGTGGCGGCCGCTGATCGAGGGATATCTGCGAAAGAGTCCCGCACTCCGCGGAATTGTGCAGCTCCTGGATATTCGCCACGCGCCCACCGACGAAGACCGCCAGCTGTTCGATGTGCTCGCGGATATCGGCGTTCCTGCGATTGTCGCGGTGACGAAAGTCGACAAGCTCACCAAGGCGCAAGTCGGCGCGCGGGTGCACGCCCTTGCTGTGGAGCTCGAGCTGGACGAAGATCAGCTCATCCCGTTCAGCGCCGTGACCGGCGAGGGACGCGACGAACTCGCCGAAGCGGTGGTGCAGCTGCTCGAGCAGCCCGACTGGAGAACAGCGTGAGACGAACTTTCCTTTTCGCTTTCTGTCTCGCGATCGCGATCGGTTCGAATGCGTGCGCGCAGAGCGCAGGCGCGAAGCCGGCGCTCACACCGAGTGCCGATACCACTAAGCGCGCCGATCGCGACGGTCTGGTTCCCGCGGGCTTCGGAACGCTCAAGCAGGAGCAGATCGCCATCCGCCTGCAGACACTCGGACTGACCGTGCAGGTGCTTCCGCTCGACGAGAGCGTGATCCGAACGCTCGCGCCCGATTCGTACGGGACGCTGCACGCAATTCGCGAGAGCAAGAAGGCGGCGCTGGAAGCCGTGCGCGTGCGCGCTGGACTGCCCGCCGTGCAGGCCTGGTATGTGACCTTCTTCAACGTGCAGCAGGGCGAAGCGCGATTCGACGCGTTCGACGTCGTGATTCGCAGCGTGGGCCAGGATTTTCGGCCCATCGATGCGCTTTCGATATTGCCGGGGTTCGGCGAGGGACGCGTCGCGCAGGGCCGATCCGTGAGCGCGGTGTACGCGTTCGATCCGCAGATCAATCTGAATCAGCCGCTCACGATCACGTCGCTCTCCCAGGTGAGCACCGTGTGGGCGGACAACGTGCTGCCGCTCGTCGACCGGGAACGATCACTCATTTGGTCGCGGGCGTCCGCCGCCAAGCCATAGTCAGCCGCACACAGCAACCAACCGCGGGAGTCCCATGGTTCACAGGCCACTTCGCCAGAGTTTGCGTCCGCTCCCCGCGCTGCACGACGATTGGCTCGAGCGCATCGTGGGCTCGCTGAAGAACAAGAAGCTCGATCGGAGCAAGTTCTGCCGCGAGATTCTGTGCGAGCTCGCCTTTCCCGAATTCTCCGCGAACTACGAGACGGCGCTCAATGACGCGAAGCTCCCGTTGGGAACTCGCCTCTCACTGTCCGCACTCGATCCGCGCCACATCACGCTCGAGCCCGAGTACTACGCCGACTGCGACGAAGAAAAATTCCAGCGCGTGAAACCGCTGCTCTGGCTCTGGTATTCGTTCGACCGCCTACCCGCCGGCGGCCAGAACGTGGAGCTCGGCGTGCGATTCAGACGGCTCCTCGCACCCCACATCTTCAAGAAGTGCGGCGAGCGCTTTAAGGCGTTCCAGCACGTCGAGTTCTCGTACGGCTACAACATCGAATGCGGCGACGACGTCGTCGTGCACCGCCATGTGCTCCTGGACGACCGCGGCGGAATCAAGATCGGGAACAAGGTCTCAATCAGCGACTACGCCAACATCTACTCGCACACACACAGCATCGTCGATCAAAAGGACGTGACCAACGCGACCACGGTGCTCGAGGACGGCGTGCGGATCACCTATCACGCCACGGTGTTTGCCGGCGTGAAGGTCGGGCTCGACTCGATGGTCGGGGCGATGGCGGTGGCGACGAAGGATGTACGCCCGCACCATGTGAATGTGGGGATCCCGGCGAAGTCGGTGAGAGTGAAGCCTGGGGCTCCGGCAACGACAGGGGACAGGCTGAGTACGAGTATTGCGCGGGGAGAGAAGAGTTAACGGCGGCGAATGGCGAGTGGGCACGGGCGAGCAAATGGCGAGTGGGCACTGGCGAGCGAATGGCGAGGGGGCACTGGCGAGCGAATGGCGACTTGCCATTCGCCACTCGCTGGCCAGTGCCCATTCGCGATTCGCCGTAG
>JBBRBH010000049.1:0-25515 GCA_038205995.1 Gemmatimonadales bacterium | reverse complement strand
ACACACCTCGCCCCCCACCTCCCCACACGTCACTCACCCTCAGATCACGCCACTCACGCTCCCCTCACCCTCTGTTCCTCCCCTCCCCACACTTCCCTCACCCTCTGTTCCTCCCCACTCACGCTCCCCTCATTCCTGTGGTGTCACGGAGCCGGTGAAAAAGTCTCCAGCGTGAGCACCGTCTTTCCATACGACGGCGCCGTACTCTCAATCCGCACCGGAATCCTCCTCACATCATCCGAAAAATTGAGCAGAATAATTCCTTCGCCCTTGTAGTGCTGCGGATCAACCACTCTCATCTCCACCTTCAGCGTCGCGAACGACCCCGCCTTCGTTTCGAGCTGCTCGTGGCCAATCACCCGAATGCTGGTCGGATTCCGCGCTTTGTCGTAGTGCCGCTCCACCACGTACACCGAGTCGTCCAGCAGCGGCAGCGTCCGGATGAAGTAGATAAACGAGAGCTCATCGAGCGGAGAATCGGTGATCGTCTCACCGGTCGCTCCGTTCGCCGCCGACCAGCGGCGCTGCGTCGGGTAGATCTCGACTTCATCCTTGTGACTCGAGAAAACGCCGCGCTCGATTTTTGCGAATCGCATCACCGCCATGCGTTGCGGGTCGATCCACGACGTGGACTCCTCTCCGCCGCCGAATGGACCGAATCCCGCCTTTGAGTTCATGTGCAGCACGTAGGTCTCGGTGCCGCGCACGACTTCGGGTCCGCTCACCCACATCTCACCGTGTCCGCTCGCACCCATCTTTGCGACTTTTACGGCGTAGGTGAATCGCTCTCCGATTGCGAACGGAGGTGCACTGTCTTGTGCCGCGCTCCACGCAGGAAATGCGAGGAGCAGGATGCCGAGGAGTGGACGCATGAGATCACGCAGCCCTCGCTACGCCTCCAGCAGCCCAAGCTTCATCGCGAACCGCACGTAATCCGCGCGGTGCGCGAGCCCGATCTTTTCGCTGACACGCTGCTTGTACGTATCGACGGTTTTCGGGCTGATATGCAGCTTCTCGCCGATCTCCGGCGCGCTATAGCCCGCGGCCACGAGGCGAACAATCGCCTGCTCGCGCTCGGAAAGCTTGTCGAACTGATCGCGCTCGCTGGCGTGTCCCTCGCGGCGCTTGAGTTCCTTCGCGAGCGTGCGCGCCGCCGCAGCCTGCAGATACTGATGGCCCGATGCCACCGTGCGCACCGCGTCGACGAGATCGCGATCCGCCGCGTTCTTCACGAGATAACCCGACGCGCCCGCTTCGAGCAGCGGCACGAGGAACTCGTCCTCGGCGTGCATCGTCAGGATCAGCACGCGTGATTTGCTCGCTCTCGCCTTGAGTTCCTTCGTCGCAGCGGCGCCGTCCATCTCGTCCATCGAGAGATCCATCACCACGACATCGGGATTCAGACGCATGGCCGCGTCGACCGCCTCGCGGCCGTTGCGCGCCTCGCCCACCACGGAGATGTCCTTTGCCGTGCCGAGCACGGCCTTGAGTCCCGCGCGCACTACGGCGTGATCGTCCGCCAGCAGAACTCGAATCAAGTCACCGGTCATCTCCGCCTCCGTCTCATCAAGGATATCAGGCTTTCACGATTAGCGCAGTCACCATGCCGAACATTCCCCGTTCCGACTCCGCATGGGGCAGGATGTGGCAGTGGAACGCCCACGTTCCCGGATTCGTGGCATGCACGATCACGTCGTAGCGCTCGCCCGGCGCGACATTCAGCGTATCGCAGCGGTACGGCGCCGGCAACAGCCAGCCATCCTTCGCGAACACGGTCATGTGCATGCCGTGCAGATGCATCGGGTGGATCATCATTCCTTCGTTCATGAAACGAATGCGAACCTTCTGGCCGAGCTTCGCAACAATCGGCTCCGTCGCAGGGAAGGACTTGCCGTTGAACGTGTAGCCGTGGAATCCGTCGTTGAGCACCATCACCTGATCGATATCCGCCTTTTCGATCGCGCTCGGCTCTTTCGGTGCGACGAGAAACGCGCCGAGCAGCCCCATGCCGACCTGTTTGGTCGAGTTGTGGTGCGAGTGGTACATATGCGTGCCGGAGTTCGGCACCGTGAACTCGTACGTGAACGATGCGCCCGGTTTCACGGGCGCCTGCGTGATGTACGGCACGCCGTCCATCGCGTTCGTCAGTTCCAGGCCGTGAAAATGAATCGAGGTCGACTCGGCGAGATTATTCTTGAGGATGATGCGCACGCGATCGCCTTCGGTGACGCGAATCTGCGGGCCGGGAATCTGTTCGTTGTACGCGAACGCATCGACCTTCACTCCGGGCGAGGTTTCCCACGAAATCTTGCTCGCGGTGAGTTCGTAGACCTTTACTCCGGCGACGAGCTTCGGCTCGAGCAGCTGATTGCCGAGTCCGGCAGTCTTGGCGGGAAAGGCCTTGATCCCCGCTTCGTGCATGCGATCCATTTCGTCGGCCGCCGCTGTTGCAGACGGAACCGTCGGATGCGCCGCCATCGCGCCGCCCGATTGATCACTATCGGCCGTCGGCTTCGCGGCCACCGCTGCGGCACCTGATGCGCCTTCCTTACCACACGCGGCGAGCAGTCCGCCCGCGATTGCGGTGAACGCGGAGGCGCGGAGAAAAGCACGTCGATCAGTGGATGCGAAGGGCGAATGACTATCGTTCGACATTCAAGAATCCTCGTGGTGTGAGGTCGGAGTGTTCGGGCGCTGGTAAGTCTCGCGCTCCGGCGGAGCTCACAAAGTCGGGAAAGAGATGAATTTCCCGGGGTAAGCGCTGACGCGTCCGTAGGGGAAACCCTGACGGCACGGTCGCCGCACAACTAACTTCTTTTTTCCCATGTTACCGCTCTCAGACACCCTGGTTAGCGCCATTCTTTCGCTCGCCGCCGACGCCATTATCTGCGTCGACGAAGAGCAGCGCATTTCCTTCTTCAACGAAGGGGCCTCGCGGATCTTCGGCTACGACGCCGTCGAGATGATGGGGCAGCCGCTCTCGATGTTGTTACCGATGCGCTTTCGCGAGTCGCACGCCGGCCATTTGCAGCGCTTCGGTCATTCACTGGTCGCCGCGCGCCGAATGGGCGAGCGTTCGCTGATTTCTGGTCTGCGAAAAAACGGCGAGGAGTTTCCCGCGGAGGCCGCCATAGCGCACATGCCCTCCGGCGGCGGCCGCGTATTCTCGGTCGTGCTGCGTGACGTGACTGAGCAGCGCCGCACGCAGGAGTTGAACGACCGGCTGCTTGTTGAGATGGAGAAGGCGATTAAGCAGCGCGATGAAATGCTTGGTCTTGTTTCGCACGACCTGCGAAATCCGGTGAACGCCGTGAAGATGCTCGCCGGCGCGATTCTTCGTGCTGGTGCGGGCGATCAGGAAGTGCCGCACGAAGTCATCGATCACGCGACCGTCATGCTTCAGGCCGCGAATCAGATGGACACGCTCATTCAGGATCTGCTCGACTCTACACGGCTCGAGGCGGGCCGGCTGCGTCTCGTGCCGGCGTGGTGCTCGATCGGCGAAGTGGTCGCGGCGGCGGTCGATCAACTCCGGCCACTGGCCGACAGCAAGTCGATTGTGTTTGAGTCCTCGATTCCCGATACGCTGCCCGAGGTGTACGCCGACGCCGCGCGCGTCGCGCAGGTGCTGTCGAATCTCGTCGGCAACGCGCTGAAGTTCACACCGGAGAAGGGTCGCGTTTCGGTCGACGGCGCGATGAGCGACCGGATGGTTCAGCTGACGGTGCGCGATACCGGTTCCGGGATCGCGACAGAGGATCTTCCGTTCGTGTTCGACCGATTCTGGCAGTCCAAACGAACCAACCGATCAGGCGCGGGACTGGGACTCGCCATCGCGCGCGGCATCGTACTCGGGCACGGTGGCCGTATCTGGATCGAGAGCGCGCCTCAGGCCGGAACGGTGGTGCGGTTCACGCTCCCCTCGCGCGAGTCCACCGTCCAATCCAAGTCGTGAGGCCGGAAGACAAGAATCGGCAGATTGCTCTCGCGAACGAGTTCGTCCGCAACGCCGCCGAGGAAGATTCGCGTGAATCCCCGGCCGTGTGTCGAGAGCGCGACAGCGTCGGGCTGCGTGCGCTGGATGTGATTCAGAATCGCCTGCGCCGGATTCGCCGGAGGCGGAACAAGACGCAGATAATCAATCTCTGCCGCAAACGCGTGCGCCAGCCACTCGGCGTGTGGAACAATCGCGGCTGATGCTGCGGATCCATCGAGCAGCACCAGCACGCTGCGAATGGTGACCGGCCGGCGCACCGCCTCGGGCGACATCGCGAGCACCGGGCAGCACGCGTGCCGCATGATGTTGTCGGCGACGCTGCCGAGCCATCGCAGGGCCGGTCCGCCGCTGCCGCGCGTGGTGCAAACGATCAGCCTGGCCTGACGTTCGACCGCGGCCAGGACGACTTCCGATTCGGGGATTCCAACGCGCAGGTCGAAGGTGACCTGTACGTCGTTCAGCGTGCTCACGGACTGTGCCCGGTTGGCGAGCCATTCCTCGGCAACGGAGCGCAGTCGCTCGTCGAACATCGGATTTGGAATTGCTACGGGAGAATCCGACGGCGGCACGAGCATCATGAGAGGCGTGTGCACCCGGATCAGGTGCAGCGTGCCGCCGACGCGACGCGCGATTTCGGCGGCGTGCGCTACTGCGGTGTCGGCGAGTGACGAACCGTCAAGCGGTACAATGATTTCGTTAGACATGGAGCCCCCGCGGAAAATCAGCTTGCCGAGGCGGCGAACCGGACGTGATGCGGCCTCTATCTCCACAGTCTCGGTCATTCGGTTGCTCCGCGCCGTCGGATATTGTGCGCGAGATGCGAGGGGAGTTCCCCGACGCCGGAGTTGCCGGAATCGTGTGTTTCCGGTGAACTTCACCGCATGATCACTGGTCACGTGGGAGTGGCGTTCGGCGCGCGCGCGCTCGATCGGCGAGAGGGGACAGCCGCCGCGCCGCTGCTGTGGCTGCTCGCCGCCACGATTGCGCCCGACGTTGTCGACGGCCTCCTCGCCGTCGGCCAGTTTTGCAATCCCGCAGGAGCACTGTCCCACTCGCTTCCCGCCGTCGCGCTTCTTGCCACGATATTTGCGGCGGCCGCGTATGCCCACACGCGAAGTGCGGCCACGGCGCTGCTCGTTGCGATGCTGGTATTTTTGCATCTGCCGCCCGATTACGTCACCGGGCGCAAAGCGCTCTGGCCGGGCGGACCGGTGTGGGGATTTTACCTGTATCGCTGGGGCTGGCTCGATTTTCTGTGCGAGCTGCCGATTGTGCTGGCGGGGTGGTGGATGCTGCGCCGCACCGCGTACACACCGCGATGGGTCGTGTCCGGAACCGCGCTCGCGCTGCTGATCGTCCTGCAAGGCGCGTTCGATCTCTCCAATACCGTGAACGGACCGCGAGCGCCGCGGAGCTGCTCGCGATATTTCCCTTAGGGCTCCTTAGGGCTTGAGCGTCATTCTCGAGAGGGTCCACACGACGACGGCTCCGCAGAAATCATTGCCGAGCAACGCCTGATATTCAGACGGAATCTGCGCGGCGCGTGCGTACGTCTCGATAGCGTACAGCTCGGTGGGACTGAAGAAATTGTCGAAGGTCTCGCCCGGGGAGAGCTTCACCGGCTGGCCGTTCATGATGAGGTTCATCACGCAGTCGCCGCCTTTGGTGCTCTTGCCCAGAACAACGGCGCCGCCCGCACCGCCGCGACCGCGAGTGGGCGCGTGCTTCACTGTGATGCCGACGACGTCCTGCAGAAACCACGACGCGTTCGGCGCGGTCGACCGCTTTTTGTCAATGTCTTCCGGCGTGATCATGTGCCCCCATCCCACACGCATGCGCTGATAGAATCCTGTTTGCGCGAGCTGCGGATGGCGGCCCTCGGCGCCGGCGTCGACCTCAACAGTCGAGAGGATCTGCGCTGCGGGGAGCAGTTTCACTCCGATGCTCACCGTGGAATCGGCGAGCAGTCTCATTTGAAAATCGATGCCGGTAAAGCCGAGACGGCGCACCCGAATGGTGATCGGCCCCGGTGGAAGCTCGGCGAATTTGAAGAAACCCTCGTCGTCCGAAACAGTTGCCCTCGGCGGATCATCCGTCTCGACGATCGCCGCCTTGATCGGGCGCCCCGCCGAGTCCACCACCTGACCCTGCAGATGCGCGGGCTTTGCTGGCAGCGGCGCGCTCTGTGCGAACAACGGCGCGCCGACCAGCAATGCGACGAGAATGGACGAGCGAGGCATGGGATAGCCTAGAAGAATAGGACGGGGCGGGCAAGTGCTTCTACACCGGAAACCGGAGTTAGTGCAGAGGCTTCTTAACCGCATCCGTAGTTATGACCCAGGCAACGCTTCCGACGTTTTTTTACGGAATCAGCGGCCGAAGCTTTTCGAGTTGCGGTTCGATAACGGAACGGTCGCCGACAATCGCGATCGCCATCTTCTGCGGATCGAGATAGGTCCGAACGGCCGCTCTGACCTCGTCCGCTGAGACGGCCATCACGCGCTTCGGATAGTCCGTGATCCAGCTGTCCGCGAGGCCGTGTTCATCGGCGAGTTCCAGCTGTGCGACGATTCCATCGCGCGAGTCCGTGCGCGCCTGGAACGATTGCACCACGCGTCGCCGGGCACGGAGCAACTCGGCGTCGGAAGGCGTTTCCTTCTGGAGCGCGGTCAGCTCGCCGACCACTGCGCCCAGCGCGGCGCCAGCGTGCTCAGCGCGAACATCGAGCACATCAACCCAGTAGGTGGCGCCCTTTCGCGTCCAGATCGACGAACTGCCGAGACGCGGCGTCTTTTCGATTGAAGAGATGTCGTTCGCCACGCGAGATCCGTCGTCTCCGCCGATGATCATATCAGCCACTTCGAACGCGGCATAGTCCTTGTTCGAGGCGTCGATCGTCGGAACACCGATCCACGCGAACGCGCGCTCCAGACCCGGCTTGTCGACGATGACCAGTTCGTGCGTCGTCGCCATTTGTATCGCGCGCGGCCGCGGAGGCGTACCGGCTTTCCAATCGCTCAAGATGTCGCGAACGGAATTCTCCGCTGCTGCGTCATCGAACGATCCGCTCACATACAGATGAGTTCGCGAGGCGGCATAGTTGTCGTCGTACACGTTGCGCACGTGACCGAGCAGCAGTTGCGGAAACGTCGCGGCATACGAGTACGGGCGACCGAACGGTCCATCCGGAAAAATAATCGCGCGCCACTGCTGTCTCGCCAGATTGGCGGGATTCGCGAGCGTGCTGTCGAGCACATGAATCGCACCGCGCAGCGCGCGTCCGAAGCAGGCGGTGTCGAGCAGCGGATGCCGCACGATGTCGCTGATCAGCGAGAGCAGCCGCGGCAGACGCACTGTCTCGGCCTCGCCGGTGATCGTCGTCGAGATTGGGCCGGCCTGCACCGAGATGTGCGTTCCGAGCGTCGCGGACTCGCTTACAATCTGCTGCGCCGAGCGCGAGACAGTTCCCTGCAACAGCATGTCTGCGGTGAGCGACGCGAGCCCTGGGCCGAAGGCCGGCTCGTCGATCTCACCGGTCTCGAGCACGAGCGAAACGAGCGCCTTTTTTTCGACGCCCGTGTGCACGAGCGTGACCTTGAGCCCGTTTTTTAAGGTGAACGAGCGATGATGCTCGATCATCGGCGCTTGGCCGTGGAGCAGAATCGGGACCGTGGCCGAGGCGACGATCACAGTTGCAGCAAGAGCGGTGAGCAGCTTCATAGTCTAAAGCTAGCCGCTGTGACGCCAAAGATTGTGCGCCGAGTCACTCGCGGCCTGTATCTTTTGCGGGTGATCACTGTCCACAAAGGCGACAACCTGCGCGTATTGGCCGCGATTCCGGCTCGCGCATTCGATTTGATCTATATCGATCCGCCGTTTAACACGGGGCGAGCGCAGCAACGAACGCACTTGCGAACGCGGCGCGATGCGAACGGCGATCGCACCGGATTCGGCGGCAAACGATACTCGACTGAAAAGATCGGATCGGTTCGATATGACGACAGCTTTGCCGACTATCCTGCTTTTCTGGAACCGCGGTTGCTCGAAGCGAAGCGGGTGCTCCGCGCGACCGGAAGTCTGTTCGTTCATCTCGACGCGCGCGAAGTGCACTACGTGAAGGTTCTTCTGGATCGCATCTTCGGCCGCGCGTCGTTCATGAACGAGATCATCTGGGCATACGATTACGGCGGCCGGAGCAAGACGAGGTGGGCGCAGAAGCACGATACCATTCTTTGGTATGCGAAGGATCCAGCGCGCTACACCTTTCGCCAGTCGGAGTCGGACCGGCTGCCCTATTTGGCGCCCGGGCTGGTCACCGCGGAAAAGAGAGCGCGAGGCAAGCTGCCAACGGATACGTGGTGGAATACGATCGTGAGTCCAACCGGAAAAGAGAAAACCGGATATCCGACGCAAAAACCGCTCGCGATTTTGGAGAGGATAGTGAAGGTCCATTCGAAGCCCGGCGATCGCCTGCTGGATTTTTTCGCCGGGAGCGGAAGTTTTGGCGCGGCCGGAGATCGGCACGGCCGCGATGTCACCCTGGTGGATTCGAGCCCGGCCGCGATCAAGGTAATGCGAAAAAGATTCCCCGGCCGCGCAGTTTTTTTGTAGTTGGCTCACAGTTCAAGCTGTCGGCTGACCGGCTCACAGGTCGGGAGTGTAATAGCTCGTGTTCAAAGCTGAGAGCCGGCTTCGAGCTGAGAAATCGAGCCATGAAATCGAGCCGTGACACTCCCAAGCCGGGAGCCGCTCAGCTGACGGCTTGGACTTTGAGCTTAAACGGTTATTGATACTGGATATAAATAGGCCGCGGCCGAAGCTTCAAAATCTCCGCAATCGTCGTCCGCGGCAAATCATTTCGCGGTTTATAAAACTGCTTCCACCCGGCGAACTGCACCGGCTCCGATTTGATCCACTTTCTGAATGTGTTCTTCTTCAGATCCGGCGGGCCGAATCCATCCATATCGATCACCACCTGCACCCGCGGGTCGAGCTTGATCAGCTTGTGATTCGTGATGCCATGCTGCGTGAATCGATGGATCACGAGAATTTTCGGGGTGAGCGAGTTCTTCGTCACGAGCTCGGCGAGAAAGTTCGACGCGAAGTTGATATCGGCCGCGTCAAACGTTCCGACTTTCTTTCCCGGCGGTGTGCCGTCCTTCATTGAAAACTCGGGATCGATTCCGAGATGAAAATTCGGCCGCGACAGGAATCCGGCGAGGCGGGGCAGTTCCTCGCGCACTGTCGAGAAGCCAACCTGCAGATCGAGAAAGACGAGCGCGTTTCGCTTCGCAGCCAGCGCCGCGACGCGTTCGATCAGCACGGAATCCATTCGCAGCCGATACTTGCCGTCCCTGCCTGGCGCACCCTGCGCAACAACCGCAATCAGGTGAAGCGCGGGCTGCACCGGCGTGGTGGGATCGGCTTTCGCCCACGCATCGCATTCAAAGTCCAGCTTCCTGAGCATCTCTTCCGGAGCGTACTCGCCGAGCACGCCCATTCTTGTCGAGAGCAGATTGCCGTAGAACGCGACGATGCGCTTGCCCGGAAGGATCGACCCGGGCAGCGGATCGGGCCCTTTGACGGGCCAGTACGAATCCAGAATTGAGTCTTCGCGCGCCTGCGAAATGCTATCGGCGTTTGGCGGCGGCAGCGATTTTTTCTTTTTGGCCGCGGGCGCATGCGCCGCCGTCTTGTGTTTCGGCTTGGGCGCGGCGGTATCTGATGTCGCCTGAGCGGAAAGTGTGGGCGGCAGCAAAAACAGAATGGCGAGCAGATTCTTCATCACGCGCGGAGACGATCCGCGCGATGCTTTTGTCACGGGCCGATGATCTCGATGCGGTGATCTGCTCTCACGGTAAACTGCCCCGCGACCGTGATCTCGAGCTGCACGATGTACGATCCCTTTTTCAAAGTCGAGATGTCGAGCTCGATCGCGCGCGGAGACGTATTCGATCCGCGCGCGGACATATCATCGGTCGCGACGCTCACCGGCGTCGCGACTGTCACGAGCTTGAGCGCCTTCGCCTGGCGCCGCAGAAAACCTTCCTCCTCGACTTCCTTCACGACCGTGAGCGAAATGTTCATCTTCTCACCGCTCGGATCGGTGCCGTACGATTCCCAATACACGCCGAGTTTTTCGTCCGCGCGGAGCCGCTCAGTGGGCACGGCGTGCGGCGCCGCCTCCTCCACCGAACTCGGGAATGCCCCATAGGGCTTGTAGAACAGCAGATCGGAGAGCGTCACGCGCGTACCGACCGCGAACGGTGGCCGCACTCCGTAGCGGGCCCGCGCCACCGCGTTGTGCGCCGGCGCAGAAACTTCCGCGCTCATCAGCAGTGGGCCCCACGGCGCCTTCACGATGAAAACGCCGAGCGGATCCGCATTCGGCCTGATCTGTCCGTAGTTGGTCGTCTCGGTGCCGGGGGTCACGATCACGGCTGCGTTTATCGGTGTATTCGCGAGCTCGGGGGTCACACGCGCGTCGTACGAGAGCACGACGAGCGCGCTGTCGCCGCGATGAAAGACGGCCTTCTGATGTTCGAGCGGCTTGAGAATCTTCGCATACGGCGGCGAATAGCGCGCCATCACGGGCGGAAGCTGCACGCGCCAGTTCGCCGAATCCGAGAGCGATGGCTCGTTGATGACGAATCCCGGCGGAATCATCCGGAACGCCGGCACCGCCTCGGCGCCCTGAATGCCATCGCGTCCTGCGTCGGCCCACGCGCGTTCCCATCCGAAACGCAGCAGCAGTTCGCGCTCGTCGTCGTCGAAGCCGAACTCGTACTGGCTCGGCGCATCCTTGAGCATGAGTGCCATCGTGTTGCGCGCGTACCACTCGGTGCGTGTGTCGTTGCCCGGCATCGAGTAGAGCGTGCGGCCGAGAGACCAGATTTTGTTCTCGAAGGCCGTGCGCTGCGGATCACCGCACTGGAAGCGCCGGTACTGCTGCTTCGCGTCGTCGTCGATCAGCAGCGAGACGTCGTGCCACGCGCACTGGTCGCGGGCGAGCATCTGGCCGACGGCGGCTTCAAATACTTTTCCTGATTCGACGTACTGCCCGAGCTCGTGCAACGCGAAGCCAATGAGCACATCGCACCACCATCCGCCCACTTTGCAGGCACGGGCGGCCGCCAGCGCTTCCTGGTGATGGCCTGCCTCGTCGAGATAGCGCACGCGCTGACTGCTGATCCAGCGATCACCGGGAAATGCTTTCTCGAGAGAGTCGAGCGTCACCAGGAACGTTTCGCGCGCCGCCGTGATGATCTTCGGTTCTTCGGGGATGCTCTGTTTTTCGTCGTACCAGTAGCAGAAACGGCCGACGTGTTCGTCGCAGTTCGTTGGCTTAGACGATTTCGCGTTCGGGAGGTGCATCCGGCGGAACCGCTCGAACTCGCGTTGCGCATTGTGGCCGGCTTCAACGGCGGAGGTCGGCGGCGCGCCGGGACTCGAGGCGACAACGCCCGGATCGCGCAGGATCTGCGCGCAGAGGGCGAGCGGGGCGACGGCCAACGCCAAGGCGGTGAACAGTATGCGTGATGACATGGTATTCATATACACGTTATTACGATAATAGAGCCGCGGCGCATGCAAGCATCTTTCGTGTGATAGCGCGGGCCAGACCCCTTCGTATTTTTCGCCATGGACACGATTCTATTCGAAGGGCTGCACCCGGGCGTCGAACCGCCCCAGCGCGGAACCGCCGGCAGCGCGGGGTACGACCTCGCGGCGTATCTCGCCGAACGCCAGGTGCGTGTGTGGCGCGACGGCGTCATGCGCGAGCATCCTGCCGTCGCCGACAACGGTTCCTTCACGCTCACGCTCAAGCCGGGCGAAAAAGCGCTTGTCCCGCTCGGATTCAAAGCGAAGCTGCCCGATGGCTACGAAGCGCAAATCAGGCCGCGCTCGGGAACGAGCGTGAAAACCGATCTCGTGATTGCGAACGCGCCGGGCACGGTGGACGCCGATTATCCCGACGAGTGGTGCGTGCCTGTGAAGAATGGCGGACTCGGAATTCTGGTTATTACGCATGGCGACAGGATCGCGCAGATGGTGCTCTCGAAATTCGAGGTGCTCGGATTCTCCGCAGGATCGGTGGCGCAGACCACCGATCGCGCGGGCGGGTTCGGGTCCACTGGATGACGCGGTGCCGATCGTGAAACAGTCCGCGCCGCTCCCGCTGCGCCAGCTGCTTCGGTTGTTCTTCTGCGCCGCGCCGATCGCACTGATCGCGGCAGCGTGCAGCATTCCGTCGTTCCGGTCAAAGTCGGCGCCACGGCTGCCAGTGTTCAGCGAAGTGTCGTTCGTGGAGAGCGATGGCCACCGCATTCGCGTGGATGTGTACGAGCCCGATCGCGCCGGGCGCGGACCCGCCGCCATCTTGTTGCACGGTTCGGGCGGGATTCATGGGTTGAATTCGAGCCTCGTCAATCGCTACGCGGAAGTGCTCGCGGAGCGGGGAATCGTGACATTCGTCGTGCACTACTTCGACGGTACCGGTGATTTCACCGCGAGCGATTCCGTCGAAACCGCGAACTATTTCCACTGGGTGCGCGAGCTGCACGACGCGGTCACGTGGGTCATTGCGCGTCCCGACGTGCGCCCCAATCAGGTGGGATTACTCGGCCATTCGCTCGGCGCGTGGCTCGCCGTCGGCGCGGCCGCGGCGGATCCGCGCATCTCGCGCATCGTGCTGCTGGGGTCGGGACTGGAGCCGTTTCTCGCCGACAGCATCAAGCGCATGCCGCCGACGCTCATGTTTCACGGGGACAAAGATGCGGTCGTGCCGCAGTCGGATGCGGATCATCTCGCGGCGTTTCTTCGAGCCAAGAGAGTGCAGGTGCAGTACAAGATCTATGCGGGCGAAGGGCACCAGTTCGGCGACTCGGCGGCGACGGATATGCTCGATCGTTCCGTGCGGTTTCTAGCTCCCGATCTTCGGCGGGCTTCCGCCCGATAGTCTCAGCGCCTTTCCGGAGAGAGCGTTGGTGGGTTTCCCAATTTCGACCGCCGCCTTTCCGTTCACGAACACCCAGCGCATTCCGGTCGCAAGTTTCTCGGGCTCTGCGTACGTCGCCAAATCGCGAATCGTTTTCGGATCGAACACGATCACATCGGCGAACCAGCCCTGCTCGAGTTTTCCCCTCTGGGAAATTTGCATATCGCGAGCCGGCTGCGACGTGCTCGACTGAATGGCGCGCTCCATCGTGATCACATGCCTCTCGAGCACGTCATCACGAATCTTCTTGGGAAAGGTTCCGAACTTTCGCGGATGACCGTCCGAGCCGTCGGAGCACGTCGTCACGAAATCTGCGCGCATGAAGGTGTCCATATCCTTCGCGTTCATGTTGAATGAGGCGACGCCGGCATCTCCCGAAGTGCGGATGATGTCGAGCGCCGCTTCCACCGGTTCCGTCTTGCGCGCGGCCGCGATGGCGTCGAGTCGCTTGCCGATGATCGCGGCATCGCGCCCACCCACAATAAGCATCGCCGCCGCTCCGCCGCGCCGGCGAAGATTCTCGCGCATCTCGGCGGCCAGTCGCGCGTGCACGGTGGGCGACGCGATGCGCGCCAGCAGAGAATCGCGGCCGTTCGCCTCGGCCCAGCGCGGCACGAGCGCGGAGACAAGACTCGTGCCGGATGCATCATACGGGTACTGACACGCGGCGACGGTGATTCCCGCGCGCTGCGCCGCGTGCACCATCGCAATCACGGTGTCGGCAAAGCCCCACACATCTGCGCCGAGCGCCTTGATGTGCGAGATGTGCACGGGGATTTTGGCCTCCTTTCCGATGCGGAGCACCTCCTGCACGGAGGCCAGCAGACCGATGGTGTACGAGCTTTCGTCGCGCTGATGCGTATCGTAAATCCCGCCGTGCGCGGCGGCGACCTTGGCGAGCTCGATCACTTCTTCGGTGGTCGAGTAGCTCCCCGGGGCGTAGTAGAGACCGGTGGACATGCCGAACGCGCCCTCGCGCATTCCGCGTTCGACGAGCGCCTTCATTAGCGCGAGCTGCGCGGGCGTCGGTGCTTTGTCGGAGAGGGCCATCACTTCGCCGCGCACGCTGCCCTGCGGAACGAAGAGCAGCGCGTTCGTGCCGATGCCGGTGGAATCCCAGTGCGCGAGTGTCGCGCCGATGTGAATCGAGCCGCTGCCGTCATTGTTCGTCACGACGGTCGTGACGCCCTGCATGATGTAGTTCAGGTTCGCGCGGCGCGCGCCGGAGAGATCCGATTGCGTATGCGTGTGTGGGTCGATGAAACCTGGTGAGACAATCAGGCCGGTGGCATCGATCGTTCGTTTGGCGGTGATCTTTGCGGCGCGGGCGTCGCCTATGAAATCGATGCGGTCGCCGCGGAGCGCAATATCAGCGCGGCGGCCCGGTGAACCCGAGCCATCGTACAGCGTGCCGCCGCTGATGAGCACGTCTGCGCCACCGGCAGCGGCAGCCGCACCGCCACCGGCCTGCGCCGCGGCGGCGCGCGCAGCGAAGGCCAGCGCAACCAGGAGCGTCCTCACGGATCTGTGACAGTTCCCGCCGGCAGCGTGAACGACACCGTCGAGCCAGCCTGCACGCCGTGCGCCGTCATCCAACCTTTGTTCGCCTCGAGCGCATACCGGAACGTGCCCTTCGGCTTGTGGTGCGTGACGGCATCCTCGGCGACCATTTCATCGACGTTCACGACCACCATGTTCGCATTGATGAACGCGATTGAGAGCGGAATCGGCGTGTCCTTCATATAGAAGGAGACGTCGAGTGAATCATGATTCGTGCCCCATGCGAACAGCATCCCCGAATTTGCGCCCAGCGACGCGACATTCATCAGGCCGTTCGCGCGCGCAGTGCTCGTCGACGCAATAAGAGCGGTGACGGTTCCGCCCGAGAATGTGACGGAGACGGTCCCGGGAGCGGCGGGACCGCTCATGTCGCTGCCCTTGCAGCTGGCGATGCCAATCAATAGCGCGAACGCGACGATGCGTTTCATAGGCATTAAGCTAGCCGCCTCTTGGCTTCTTTGCGCCCTTCTCTCCAATCGGCACGGGGCGCGGCGGCCCGGTGCGAATCGCGTCCTCGCCGAATTTTTCGCGAACACGATCCACCGCGCGCGAGAGATCGCGGTCGCGTTCGCGCTCGACTTTCACGCCATGCGTCGGCGGAGACTCGAACATCGCGAGCTGTTCCGCGAGTCTCGCGCTGGTGAAGTTCGAGAGCGAGACACCCACCAGTCGCGCGGGGCGCGTGTGCTTCGTACGAAGCTGCCGAAGAAGATCGACCGCGGTGTCCGTCACGCCGCGGTCCGACTCGACCGCCTCTGGCAGCGTGCGGCTTGCGGAGTAGGTCTCGAAATCGCTCGTGCGGAGTTTGACGGAAATCGTGCGCGCCGAGAGATGAGTGGCGCGCATGTCGGACGCGACTTTCGCAGCGAGGAAGCGCAGTTCCGAGGTGAGTTTGGATTCGTCGCCGATATCCCGGCCAAACGTTTCTTCGCGGCTCATTTGACGCGCGCGATCCCGGTACTCCACTGCCGCGTAGCTCAGTCCGTTCGCGCGATCGTGCAGCCACGCCGCGGTCTTCGGTCCGACCCAGCGTTCGAGTGTGGCGAGATCGGTGGCGAGCGCGTCGCGCGCCATCACGAGGCCGACGCCCTTGAGTTTCGCCTGCAGCTTCGGTCCGATCCCCGGAATTTCCGCAAGCGCAACCTCGTGCATGAACGCGGCCACGCCGTCGTCGGCCACAATATGCACGCCGCCTGCCGTCGGCGATCGCGACGGCTTCGCGTGCTCGGCGGCGAGTTTCGCGATGAGTTTGTTTGGTCCGCCGCCGATCGAGAGCGAAAGGCCCGTTGCCGTTTTCACCGCGTCGCGAATGCGCCGCGCGGTGGTCTCGAGCGGCTCGTGGTGATAGAGCGCCTCCGTACCGCTGAGATCGAGATACCACTCGTCGATGCTCGCGCCCTCTACGACTGGCGTGAAGGTTTCGAGGACTCGTCTGATCGCGCGGCTGGCATCGCTGCAGGCGTTGCGCGGGACAGGAACGCACATCGCATCGGGGCACAGACGAAGGGCCTGCGCGATCGACATGGCGGATCGCACACCGAATGCGCGGGTCTCGTACGAAGCAGAGCAGACCACACCGCGGCTGCCCGGACGGCCGCCGACGATGAGCAATGGCGCCTTGCCAGCGCCGTCAGGATCGACACTGCGGGCGACCGCTACAAAGAAGGCGTCCGCGTCGGCAAGCAGAATCCTCATTCCCCAATATTACCGACGAGAGCGCCGAGCGAGAAAATGGGCCGGCACGCTTTCGCGTGCCGACCCATTTCCTCCCCCACTCCGTCGTTACGGCACTTCGATGATGACTACTCGCCGATTGAGTGCGCGTCCCGCCGGATTGTCCTTTCCGTTGATCGTATTGTCGGCCACTGGCTGCGACTCGCCGAAGCTTCTCGTCGAGATACGGCCGCCGTCGACACCCTGCGTTCCGAGGTACGCCTTTACCGCATCTGCGCGGCGCTGGCCAAGGGCCAGGTTGTACTCGTCCGATCCCTTGCTGTCCGTGTTGCCCTGAATCTCGACACGCACATCGCGGTGATCGTTCAGGTATCGCACGGCGACCTGCAGCGTGTCTTTCGCGCCTGCCGTCAGCGTGCTCTTGTCGAACTCGAACAGCACGGCCTTCAGCGTGAACAGCTCACGCGGACGGGCGGGCGCCGGAGCTGGCGGAGCGGGCGGCGGCGTTACCCTGACCGGCGGCGGCGGAGCTGGTGCCGGAGCGGGCGCCGGAGCCGGAGCCGGTGGTGGCGGTGGTGCGGGAGCGCGCATCGGTGCCGGCGGCGGAGCGACGTACTTTGCCGTGCACGGGCCGTTTCTGCCGCGGCCGAAAATTGCGCGGGTGATCCCCAAGCGGAAATTGAGCTGGGTCGTGTTCACCTGCGGATTTCCCGACTGGTCGCCCGGATCCTTGAAGTCCGCGACGACATCGCCGCGCCACGACCAGTCCTGGTTGATGCAGTACTTCAGGCCAGCCGTCACGTTGAAGCCGCCATCGTACTGGTTGTTCGAGTTGTCGTGGATGTACCGCGTGCCGGTAAATCCGCCGCCAAGCAGGAAGTGCCACTTGTCGTTCATCGGCATGTAGATGAACGCATCGACGCGATTGTTGAACACCGTCAGAGGCGGAATTCCGATCCTGGAACTGGTCGTCCCGACCCAGTCCGCCTCGTACTCGAGGGCGATATGCTTCAGGATGTACCAGGTGAAAAGACCGCCGCCGCCGACTCCGTTCTTCAGAAGAGTCTTGTCATCGAACTTCGAGTACTGGGCGAAAACACCCAACTCGTAGCCGAACTTCTGCTGCGCGCGCAGCGAAGTTGCCGCGCTGAGCAAGAGAGCCACTGACAACAGAAAACGTCGCATAAGCAACAACTCCAAGTGAGGGACTAATCCGCCACTGCGGCGGTCGTGCGTGAGAGGGTGGATCAATGCCCGAATTTTAGGGGGGTAGGGTGGGCTTTGGAACTGACCAAATGAGCTAGCACTAGTGAGGGATGAGTATGAGAGCCCCCGGCCGGTATGGTGTGCGAGTCTTTAGGCAGAGGTACGCGGGGGGCGCAGACTGCACTTCGAACGGCGGTACGGTAAAATTGGTGATGCTCCGGTTCTTCCAGATGGTCGCCGCCGCGAAGGAAAGTCATTCCAGCGCCCCCTCACCGAGCGCCCCGTATGCCGCATGGCACGCGTGGAGCTGCGATCATCCTGAGCTGTTCTGGTCCGCCGTCTGGCGGTTCGCGAAGGTGATTTCCGTCGAGCGACCCGACGGCGATCCTTGGGATGCCGTGGTCGAGCATGTGGAACGAATGGCGCCGCCCGATCCGGTGCTGGGGCCGGTGTGGTTTCGCGGCGCGCGTCTCAATTTCGCCGAGAATCTCCTTCGGGAACGCGGGGGTTCGCCGGCTATCATATTTCGCGACGAAAACGGTGGACGCCGCGAGATCAGCCACGATTCGCTCCGCGACCGGGTCGCCGCGATAGCAGCGGCGCTGCGCGAGAGCGGCCTCAAACCCGGCGATCGCGTCGCGGGGTTTCTGCCGAATATTCCGGAAACCGTCATCGCGATGCTCGCCGCAGCGTCTTGCGGTGCGATCTGGTCGTCCTGCTCGCCGGATTTCGGTGTTCCGGGGGTTCTCGATCGATTCGGGCAGATCCAGCCGCGGGTGTTGTTCGCGGCTGACGGATATCGATACGCGGGAAAAGAGATCGACTCGCTCGCTCGCGTACGCGAGATCGTCGCGGGCCTTCCCTCGGTCGAGCGCGTGGTGATCGTGCAGCATCTCCGCGGGGCCGCCGATGCGCTGCCGCTCGACGGAATTCGTGGCGCCGAATCGTGGGCCGCGTTCGCGGCGCGCGGGGGAAAGGCGCCGCTCCGGTTTGAGCAGCTCCCGTTCGATCATCCGCTCTTCGTCATGTTTTCCTCGGGCACGACCGGTCTGCCCAAGTGTCTCGTGCACGGCGCCGGCGGCACGCTCTTGCAGCACCTCAAGGAGCACCAGCTGCACACCGCAATAGTCCCCGGCGATCGCGTGTTCTATTTCACGACGTGCGGCTGGATGATGTGGAACTGGCTGGTGAGCGCGCTCGCGAGCGGCGCGACGCTCGTGCTCTACGACGGCTCGCCGATGCCGCCAGACGATCACGACGCACTCTGGACCATGGCGGCGGAAGAACGAGTGAATGTCTTCGGTACGAGCGCCAAGTTCCTGGCGCTCTCCGAAAAGCACGGGCTCAAACCAGCGCGCTCGCACGACCTCGGCGCTTTGCGAACCGTTCTTTCGACCGGCAGTCCGCTTGCCGCCCACAGCTACGATTACGTAGACCGCGATATCAAGCCGGGCGTTCAGCTCTCGAGCATCTCCGGCGGCACCGATATCATTTCATGTTTCGCGCTCGGGAATCCGCTGCTTCCGGTGCATCGCGGCGAACTGCAGTGCCGCGGGCTTGGCATGGCCGTCGATGTGTTCGATGCAAACGGAACTTCGATCCGGGGAACGGCGGGTGAGCTCGTCTGTACGCGCTCGTTCCCATCGATGCCGATCACGTTCTGGAACGATGCCGATCACGCAAAATATCGCGCCGCCTATTTCGAGTTTTTCCCCGGGGTGTGGCGCCACGGCGACTGGGCTGAGATTACAGAACGCGACGGCGTGATCATGTACGGCCGGAGCGATGCGACGCTCAACCCGGGCGGCGTTCGCATCGGCACCGCGGAAATTTATCGGCAAGTGGAACAACTCGACGAAGTGCTCGAAAGCATCGCGATCGCGCAGCAGTGGCACGAGCACGACGAGCGCGTGGTGCTTTTTGTGCGTCTCCGCGATGGCCTCGTGCTCGATGACGCGTTGCGCGAGAAGATCCGGCATCAGATTCGCGCCAACACATCACCGCATCACGTGCCGCGGGTCATCGTGCAGGTTGCCGACATTCCGCGGACCATCAGCGGCAAGATCACCGAGATCGCGGTACGAGACGTGGTGCATGGTCGTCCTGTATCGAACACGGACGCGCTCGCCAATCCCGGCGCGCTCGAGCTGTTCATGAACCTGCCAGAACTCACATCATAGGAACCCGCTCCGCCCATGACCGACCGCACTGCACAGACGCTCGTTACCATCGAAGACATTCGCGCCGCACGCGAGAGGATCTCCGCCAAGGTGCGCCGAACGCCGATCATGAATTCCGATCAGCTCAGCGCGCGCCTGGGTGTGGCGCTGCACTTCAAGCTGGAGCTGTTGCAGCGCACGGGATCATTCAAGATTCGCGGCGCGCTGAACCGGATGGCGGAGCTCACGGCGGACGAGCGCAGTCGCGGCGTGGTGACGATGTCGGCCGGCAATCATGCGCAGGGCGTCGCGCTGGCGGCCAGGGAAATGGGAACGCACGCGACGATCGTGATGCCCGCGACGGCCGTGCGCAGCAAAGTTGAGGCGACGCGCAACTACGGCGGTGAAGTCGTGCTGACGGAAGCGGATCTTGTCGATACGATGAACGAAATTCGTGATCGAAAAAATCTCGTCGTGGTCTCGCCGTTCGACGATCCCGCCGTGATTGCCGGAGCGGGAACGGTCACCGATGAAATCCTCGACGATCTTCCAGATGCCGACGTGATCATCGTGGGCGTCGGCGGAGGCGGCATCGTGAGCGGAGCTGCGGTTGCTGTTCGGGCGCGCCGCCCGGAGGCGCGCGTGATTGGCGTGGAACCCGAAGGCGCGAACGCCATGCGCCTGAGCCTCGATCGCGGGTCTCCACAAAAGCTCGAGAAAGCCGTCACCGTGGCCGACGGACTCGCGGCCCCGCACGCCGGCACACTCACCTACGCGCACGTACAGCAGCTCGGTGTAGAGATCGTTACGGTGCCCGACAGCGCGATCGTCGACGCCATGTGGACGATTATCGAACGTTGCAAAGTTCTGGTCGAGCCCGCCGCCGCCGCCGGCCTGGGCGCCCTGCTGAGCGGTGCGGTCAAAGTGAAGCCGGGCTCCAGCGTGGTGTGCATCCTCACTGGTGGCAACACCGACCGGGAGAAACTGCGCTCGTTAGCGTGAAATTGTTATATTTCGGCTGTACTCCAGCCGAGGCATGTATGCAGAAGCTCGTCGCAGGGCAGGGTCTCACGACCACGCAAGCTCCCTACATCGAAAACGCCGTCGCCAACGGCGAGATGTATATCGAGCAGCCCTACGAACTGTATTCTGCTGAAAATCATGATGCCTGGCAGCGCCTCTATGCGCGCATGCACGATCGATGGGAGCGGTACGCGAATCCGCGGTTTCTCGACGGGCTCGCGACGCTCTGCTTTGAAGCCACGCATGTGCCCCGTCTCGATGACGTCAACAAATTTCTCGCGCCGCGCACGGGCTTCAAGGCGAAGGCCGTGAGCGGTTTCGTTCCGGCATTCCAGTTCTTCGATTGCCTGAGCCGCCGCGAATTTCCGACGACCATCACCATCCGCGACGGATCGTCGCTCGATTATTTGCCCGAGCCCGATATTTTTCACGACATCGCGGGTCACGTGCCGATGCACACGGATCCTGCGTTCGCCGATACGCTCGTGCGCTTTGGACAGTGCGCGCACACGGCCGCTGAACTCGTGAGTGGCGTCAAAAACGAAGCGGAAAAAATTCGCCGCCTCTCGGCAATTCAAAATGCCCTGCAGCGTTTCTTCTGGTTCACCATCGAGTTCGGTTTGATGCGCGGCAGCAAGCCTGGCGAGATCAAGGCGTACGGCAGCGGGCTCATGTCGTCGTACGGCGAGATCGTGCATTGCATCGAATCGCCGGAAGTGCAGCGCCATCCGATCCAGATGGAGTGGGTCGTCAACCAGCACTTCGAGATCAATCACTATCAGCCGCTGCTGTTCGTCGTGAACGATTTCGATCACCTGTTCGAACTGCTCGGCCAGCTTGAAGACTGGATGAAAGCGGGCAAGCTGAACAACGTCACGCCGGGCTGGCGCGATATGAGCGACGCCGATGTGAAGAGCTTCCTCGATGCCAGCCTGGCCATGGGAGGATCGAAATGAGTACGATTGCTGCTCCGGAACCTTCGGTCGCGCACGACACGTTTCCCATCAACGGCACCGACTACATCGAGTTCTACGTCGGCAACGCCAAACAGAGCGCGATGTTTTACCGCGCGGCGTTCGGGTTCGAATTGCTTGCGTACAGAGGACCCGAGACCGGCGTGCGCGATCGCGCGAGTTATTTGCTGCAGCAGGACAAGATTCGTTTCGTCCTGACATCACCAATCAACCCCGAAGGACCAATCGCGGATCATGTTCGCCTGCACGGCGACGGGGTCCGCGATCTCGCGTTCTGGGTGGACGATGCCCGCGACGCGTACGCAAAGGCCGTGGCGCGCGGCGCACGCTCCGTGCAGGAGCCAACGGTCTCGAAGGACGCGGACGGCGAAGTGGTCATCGCCGCCATCGCGACGTACGGCGAGACGATTCACTCGATCGTCGAGCGCAAGAACTACAAGGGACTCTTTCTGCCCGGCTTTGTCGCGAAGTCCTCGCCGTTCAAGGCCGCCGCCACCGGGCTGAAATACGTCGATCACTGCGTCGGCAACGTCGAGCTCGGCAAAATGAACGAGTGGGTGGAGTTTTACTCGCGGGTGCTCGGTTTTATCAATCTGCTCTCGTTCGACGACAAGGATATTTCAACCGAATATTCGTCGCTGATGTCGAAGGTCATGTCGAACGGAAACGGCCGCATCAAATTTCCGATCAACGAGCCCGCCGCAGGGAAAAAGAAATCGCAGATCGATGAATATCTCGATTTCTATCGCGGCCCCGGTGTGCAGCACATCGCGATGGCGACGGACGATATCGTCGGCACCGTGCGCGCGCTGATGAGCCGCGGCGTCGAGTTCCTCTCCGTGCCGCATTCGTACTACACCGATGCAAAAGCACGCGTCGGAAAGATCGACGAAAGCTTCGCCGCGCTCGAAGAGCTCGGCATCCTCGTCGATCGCGACGACGAAGGCTACCTCCTGCAGATCTTCACCAAGCCGGTGCAGGATCGCCCAACGCTCTTTTTCGAAATTATCGAACGCAAAGGCGCGAAGAGTTTCGGAAAAGGAAACTTCAGGGCGCTGTTTGAATCCATTGAGCGCGAGCAGGGGCTGAGAGGAAATCTCTGATGCCCATCTACCACACGCTCGGCAAAATTCCCCGGAAGCGGCATATCATTTTTCGTCAGCCGAACGGAGCGCTCTACGCCGAGCAGCTGGTGGGCAATGAGGGATTCACCGGTCCGTCGTCGCTGTTGTATCATGTGCACCCGCCGACCACGGTGAAATCGGCGCGGCGCCTGCGCGACGTCGCGTACGAGGCCGACAGCGATCAAACGCTCAAGCATCGGCACTTCCGCACCGCGCGCCTCGCGCCCGGCGGCAGCCCGACGCTCGATCGCACACCGATTCTGTTCAACGACGACATCGCGATGCTCTACTCCGCGCCCACCGTGCAGGACACGCACTTTTATCGCAACGCACAGGGCGATGAAGTGGTCTACGTGGCCGAGGGTGAGGGAAAGCTCGAGACGCAGTTTGGCAACATGGAGATCAAGCCGGGCGATTACCTCGTGATTCACCGCGGCATTCTCCACCGCTACACGTTCACGAAGCAGGCGAAGCTGGTGATTTTCGAGAGCCGCGGCTATGTGCGCACGCCGTCGCGGTATCGCAACGACTACGGGCAGATTGTGGAGGGCGCGCCGTACAGCGAGCGCGATTTCCGCGTGCCGCGCGAGCTCGAGACGCACGATGAGAGAGGCGACTTCCAGATCATCGTGAAACAGTACAACGGGCTGAACGAGTTCATCCTCGACCATCATCCGTGCGATGTCGTCGGGTGGGACGGAATGTTTTACCCGTGGATATTCAACATCAACGATTTCGAACCGATCGTCGGCCGTGTGCATCAGCCGCCGCCGGTGCATCAGACGTTTCAGGGCGACGGATTCGTGATCTGCTCATTCTGTCCGCGGCCGTTCGATTTTCATCCCGAGGCGATTCCCGCGCCGTACAACCACAGCAATGTGGATTCGGATGAAGTGATCTTTTATGCGAGCTCGGAGTTCATGAGCCGAAAGGGAATCGAGTACGGCTCGATCACGCATCATCCGGATGGGATTCCGCATGGGCCGCACCCGGGGCGCGCGGAGGCTTCGATTGGTGCGAAGGGGACGGATGAACTCGCGGTGATGATGGATTCGTTCAGGCCACTGCGGATCGCCAAGGCCATGCTCCCGGTTGAGGACGCGGCGTACCAGTTCTCGTGGTTCAATGCGAGTGGGGAGGGGTTCTCGCCGCCTACGAGCTGAGGTGAACTGAAATAACTGCGGGTAGACGGTCGTCGGTCGTCGGTCTTCGGAAATCGGACCGCGAAAGCAAGTTTTTTCGCGAGGGTCCGACACCCGAAGACCGATCACCGAAGACCGTCTACCCGCAGGCAATCCTTCCCTTCACATCCGATGCCGAAGCAAACCGATCGACTGAAATCTCTTCCCCCGTACGTTCTCGCCGAGATCCCCAAGCGAAAGCGCGAGCTCCTCGCGAAAGGCGTTGATGTCATCGACCTGGGCGCCGGCGATGCCGACCTCGCCCCTCCGCCCGCAGCCGTTGCCGCGCTCAAAGCTGCCGTCGACGAGCCCGCCATGAACCGCTACGGTTTCGCGCTTGGCCTGCCGCAGTACCGCGAGACCATCAGCGCATGGATGCACACCCGCTTCGGCCACACCTTCGATCCGCTGCAGGAAATCATCCCGCTCATCGGCAGTAAAGAAGGGCTCGCCCACTTGGCGCTCGCGTACGTGCAGCCCGGCGATGCGACCATCGTTCCTGAGCCCGGCTACAATGCGTACCGCGGCGGCACCCTGCTCAGCGACGGCGATGCATATCTCTATCCGATCACGCCGCGCACAAAGTTCCTGGTCGAGCTCGACGACGTTCCGAACGACGTGCTCAAGCGCACGAAGATTCTCTATCTGAATTATCCGAACAATCCAACGGGTGCGATCGCGCCCATGGAATATCTCGAGCGCGTGGTGAAGAAATGCGCCGAGTTGGACATCGTGCTCGTGTACGACAACCCGTACAGCGAGATGACCTTCGACGGATATATCGCGCCGAGCATCTTCGACGTCGACGGCGCGCGCGATGTGGCCATTGAGTTCCACTCGCTCTCGAAAACCTACAACATGACCGGCTGGCGCTGCGGCTGGGCGTGTGGCAATACAGCGATCGTCAGCGCACTCGGGAAAGTGAAAGGCTTTCTCGACACCGGCCAGTTCATGGCCGTACAGCGCGCCGGTGTCGCAGCAATCGAGAGCTGGAAAGAGTGGGTCCCCGGCAACATCGCGATATTCAAAGAGCGTCGCGACGCAGCCGTGAAAGCGTTTCGCGAACATGGCTTCACCTGCGAGGCGCCGCTGGGCACGATGTATCTCTGGATCCCGCTGCCCGAAGGAATTCCTTCTGCGGAGTTCGCGACGCGGCTGCTCGAAGATCAGGGGGTGATCGTACTCCCCGGCTCCGGACTCGGCGCGGGCGGCGAGGGATTCTTCAGAGTCTCATTCATCACATCGCCCGCGAGAATCGCGGAGGCGGCGGTGCGCGCCGGCACAGTTCTGGCTTGGTTCAAAAACAAAGCGAGTTGACTGTTATCTGTTGGTCGGTGGTCGGTAAACCAATTGGCAAGCTGCGTTCACTAACACACCAGATACAGTTAACGCCGTTTTTGCCTTTTTAACGAGGCTGCAATGGACCTGCTGCTGCAAGACGTTCGGTATGCCGCGCGCAAACTCCGCCGCAGCCCGGGGTTCACCTTCGCCGCCGTAGCGACCCTTGCACTGGCCATCGGCGCGACGACCGCCGTGTTCAGCATTGTGAACGGCGTCCTGCTGAAGCCGCTCCCGTTCCGCGACCCCGAACGTTTGGTACGCGTCGCTTCTGTCGGGCG
>JBBRBH010000048.1:0-26922 GCA_038205995.1 Gemmatimonadales bacterium | reverse complement strand
TGTTCGTCTCGCGAATGAAGATGTTCTTCAGGTTGAGGTCGGGATGGTACGCGCCGGCCCGCCGCAGCGACCGCAGCAGCGTGGCGACCAATGCAATGAGCTCGAGCCGCGCGTTCGCGCTCGACGCGGCGCGCCACGCATCCGGAAAATCCTGGCCGTGCAGCATGCGGGTCGCGATGTCCGATCGCGCGAACGGTCCCATCGCAGGATACACGGCGTAGGCGATGAGGGCGGGCGTCGGCACGCCCGCGTTCTCGAGGCGAAGCGCAATACCGAGTTCGCGCGGTGCCCGCGTGGGGTTCAGGAACAGATCACCGGTGATCCCGGCGAGCGCGCCGCCGTGCCGCGAATGCCGCACCACGATTTCGAAACCGTTCGGCAGCGCGCACGACCACGCGGTTCCACGCCCCTCGAGCGCAACCGCTCCCGGCTGGCGCGCGGCATATGCAAAGAGCGACGACGAAACCATCGCTTTCCGAACCTCCTCCGCAAGCGCACTCTGCGCGACGACGCGCGCGCGGCCCACAAAAAACGATTCGTAGCCCGGCTGAGCGGGGTGTTCGATCACCGCACCACGACGAACACCGGCACCGGCTGGCTCTTGCCCTTGAGCTCCATCGGCGGCTTCGGCGCGAGGCGCGGCGGAGTCTTGAGGTGCGCGCGGAACGCTTCGCTCACGAGAATCTCACCCGGCCCCGCCTTCGAACAGAGACGGCTCGCCGTGTTCACCGTGTCGCCGATCACCGTGTACTCGAGACGACGCTCGCTGCCGATGTTGCCGGCAAACGCCTCGCCGTAGTTGATGCCGATGCCGATCTGCAGCGTCTCGCGTCCCGCCGCGGTCCAGCGCTCGTTGAGCTGATCCAGCGCGACCATCATGTCGAGCGCGGCCTCCATGGCGCGATCGACGTCGTCGCTCTCGCCAAGCGGCGCGCCCCACTGCGCCATGATCGCATCGCCAATGAATTTGTCGAGCGTGCCGCCGTGACGGAACACGCACTCTACCATCTCGGTGAAATATTCCGTGAGCAGTTTCGCGAGCGCTTCCGGATTCATCGTCTCGGAGAGCGGCGTGAATCCGCGAATATCCGAGAAGAGCACGGCCACCGGGCGCTTATCACCGCCGAGCTTCACCGCATCGGCGCTGTTTGCGATCCGTGCGGCCAGATGTGGCGTGAAGAACCGTTCGAAGTTGCTGCGCACGAGCGCCTCGCGGCGGATGCGCTCGCCGAACTGTCCGTTTTCGATCGCGACCGCCGCGATGCCGGCGAACGCGATGAGAAAATCGAGATCCGCCTCCCCGAACCGATGCGTGCTCTGAAAATTGTCGACGTACAACACGCCGAGCACTTTATTTTCGGATCCGATCAGCGGTGCGCAGAGCGCCGAGCGCACGCGCTGCATGAGAATCGACTGGCCGGTGAAGCGCTGGTCTTCGCCCGCGTTGTCGGACAGCACGGCAACTTTTTCGTCGACGGCCATGCGCGCGATCGATTGCGGCACGGCCTGCGGCGCGTCGGCGCCGCGTTTGTCGCGCGAAATTTTCGCGTTGAGCTGTCCCTTGTCGTCAATCAGCAGAATCGCGCAGCGGTCGGCCTCGAGAATCTGGAACGCGTAATCCGCCACTTTTCGCAGCAGCGCGTCGACGTCCGTGGCCCGCGTAAGTCCTTTCGACACTTCCAACAGAATCTGAAGTTTCTGACGGTCTTTCTCCGCGGGATCCGCGTCTCCGGCCATGACGGCCTTGATGCTGCCGCTATGGCGGCCGAGCGCGGCAATTGCATCGCCGGACTGAGGAACCTGCCGAACGATTGTCGCGCCCGCCTTCGGGCCCGCGGCCTCCGCCGGTGCCGCTGCCACGGGCGGCGGTGCGACCGGCGCGACCGGCGCGAGCTCCTCGAGGCGGAAGGCGACCTTGCCAAACGTCAGCGTGTCGCCGGCCACCACGAAGTAGCTGTCGATCTTCACGCCGTTCACGAACGTGCCGTTGCTCGACCCCTGGTCTTTCACCTGCAGGCCGTTCTGCGCGACCGAGAGCTCCGCGTGCCGGCGCGAGACGGTCGCGTCAACGACGGCGCAGTCCGAGTTCACCGCGCGGCCCACGACCATCGTGGCGCCGGGCCGCAGCTCGAAGCTGTACTCGTTCTCGATGCCTACGAGCTGGAAGGGCATTGCCCTAAATATGCCTGGCGGAGCGGACGCGTCCAATCGCCGTGAGCATCGCCCGGGCCTTATTCTCGGTTTCGTCCCACTCTTTCTCCGGCACGGAATCGGCCACGATCCCCGCGCCGCACTGCACGTGCGCCTCGCCGCCGGCGATCACGCAGGTGCGAATGGTGATCGCCAGGTCCATCCGCCTGTCGCCGTACGCGATGTAGCCCACCGCGCCGGAATACGGCCCGCGCCGCTCCGGCTCGAGCTCATCGACAATCTCCATCGCGCGCACTTTCGGCGCACCGGTCATCGTGCCGGCGGGGAAGGTCGCGCGGAACACATCCAGCGTTGAGCGTCCCGGCCGCAGCCGGCCCTCGACCTGGCTCACGAGATGCATCACGTGCGAAAAGCGCTCGATCGCGAGCAGCTCGGTGACTTTTACCGATCCGAATTCGGACACCCGCCCGACATCATTGCGGCCGAGGTCCACGAGCATGACATGCTCCGCGCGCTCTTTCTCGTCGGCGAGCATTTCCGCGGCCGCCGCATCGTCTTCGGCCGTGTTGGCTCCGCGCGGACGAGTGCCGGCGATCGGTCGCACGATCACCCTGTCGTCTGCGACCCGCACGTGTAGCTCGGGCGAACTCCCCACGAGTTCCACGCCGTCAAGCGCGAGATGATACATGTACGGCGAGGGATTGAGCGCGCGAATCGCGCGATACAGCGTAGTCCCGTCGAAATCGTGCTCGACGGCGATCCGGCGTGCGAGCAACACCTGAAACACATCGCCGGCAATGATGTACTCCCGGATCCGCTCAACATCCGCACAGAACTTCTCGCGCGAGTACGTCGATCGCCCGACTGCAGGCGCCGCCTTCTCGTCGAGATCGAGCGGCGGCAGCGACGGCGCTGTCCGGAGCCGCCCCGCGACAGTGTCGATCTCCTCGTGGGCGCGCGCCTTGAGCGCCGCAATCTCCTGCCCGGTGGCGCCCGCGGGGATTCGCACGGCCGAAACGACGCGCGCCTGCGCGCGAAGATTGTCGATGATCACCACGACGCCCGTGAACACGAACAGCGCGTCCGGCGCGTTCACGGCTTTCGGCGGAGGATGGGGAAGGTTCTCGATATGCCGCACCGCATCGTATGAGAAATATCCCACGGCGCCGCCCCAGAATGCGCCGAGCTCCGGCGCCTCAGCCGGCTCGTATTCGGTGATCAGCGCGCGCAGATCGGCGAACGGATCTTCGGGCCGGCGATCGCCGTGCCAGCCCCGCGCGGCGCTCCAGTCCTGCACGGTACCGTCGACGAGTCTCCAAGCGCCGCGAGGCTCCACGCCGAGAAACGTGTAGCGCGACCAGCTCTCGCCGCCCGCGGGCGCCGACTCGAGAAGGAACGCGAACTCCGAGCCGGATTCGTCTGCTCCCGTGCGCGAATGCCGGAGCCGCGCGAATGCCGACACTGGTGTATCAGTATCGAGCAAAATGTCGCGCCACACCGGCACGAGGGTGCCGGTTGCCCTGTCTTCAGCGTGAGATGATCTTCCCATCATGCGACGAAAAAGCTCCCTGTTTGCGGCTGTTGTAGCGGCCAGTCTCTCAATTTCCGCCGCAGCGCGAGCGCAACAGTGGAACGATTCGCGGACGATGGCCCTCGTGGACATCGCGATCGCGCGCCGCGCGGCGCAGTTGGCTGACACCGGACTCGCCACCTTTCATGCCACAGCGCACGGATCACTGACCTTCCTCGCCCAGCTCGGCGAGGGGTTTCCGGATCCGCCAAAAGTGGTGCGCACCGACGAACTCGCCGTGGAAGTCTATTGGCGAGCGCCGAACGAGAGCAAGCAGCAGATCGTAGGCCGGCGCGACACGCTGCTGGCTCCAACGGACATCGAGTATCACCGCGACCATCTCGCGATCGTCCAGAACAACTTTCCGCAGATCATCCGGCTGGGCGACGGCGACGAAGTGAGAGATGTTCCGCACCCGCTTTCTGTGCTTGGCAGAGGGCAGTACGACTTTCTCATTACGGATTCGCTGCGGATCACCACGAACGACCGCAGTTTCGACGTGATGATGCTGAGCGTTCGTCCAAAAGACGCAAGGCAGCCGCGCGCCGTGGGAGCGGTGTACCTCGATCGCGCCAATGGCAGCGTCGTGCGAATGACCCTGAGCTTCACTCGCTCCGCGCTGCTGGATGCCCAGCTCGAGGACGTGTCGATCATTCTCGACAACGGACTCGTGGATGGCCGTTTCTGGCTGCCGCGCCGGCAGGAAATCGAGATCCGGCGCTCGGGAAGCTGGCTGCAGTTTCCCGCGCGCGGAATCATTCGTGGCGTCTGGGATATTTGCTGCGTTGAAGTGAACGCCGCGCTCGCGGCGCAGACCTTTTTCGGCCCGGAAATCGTCTCGGTGCCCGCGAAGCAACTCGCGGAGTACCCGTTCAAGGGGAAGCTCGCCGACGCGATTCCCGACGATCTGAGACCGACCAGCGACGACGCCGTGCGACGCGTGCAAGAGGAGGCGCGCGCACTCGTCCGCGAGGAGGCGCTCGAACGAGTCCACCGCACAACGGTCAATGTTCCATCGATCAGCGACATCGCGCGCGTGAATCGCGTTGAGGGCCTGGCGCTCGGCACGGGTCTCACGCGCTCCCTCGGCAGCGGATTCCTGGTGGCAGGCCGCGCGCGCTATGGATTCTCCGATCGCGCGTTCAAGGCGGCATTTTCGCTCGCATGGAAGCGGGGAAACGGCGCCGGCGTCACGCTCGGTGCGCGGGACGATTTTCTTTCGGCGGGCGATGAGCCGGAGGTGAGCGCGCTGCGCAACACGATCGCGGCGCAGGAGTTCGGTGCGGACCTCACGGACGAATACCGCACCCGCGGGCTTTCACTCACCCTCGATGCAGGGCTTTCGTTGGGAACGCGCTGGACGCTGACCGTCACGCACGATCAGCAGACCCCGCTCGCGGTTCACGCGAAACCTGTCACTGGAGCGTTTCAGCCGGCGTTCGCGGCGGATGCCGTCACTGCATGGCGCGCGGTGCTGCAGGGCTTTCACGCGCGCAGCGCGAGTGTGTTGGGTTCGACGCTGCAGCTTGCCGGCTCGCTTTCGGCCGCGCGCGAGCATTTCGACGCTGGCGCGCGTGCTGGAGATGAGAACTGGGTCGGCCGCGCGTCGCTCATCGCGCATGTGGAACGGCCGTTCGGCGCCGGCCGTCTCACGTTGCACTCGACCGCCGCCGCAGTGTTCGGCGCCGGATCGCCGGCTCAGGATCTCGTGCTGTTCGGCGGACCAATCACCGGTCCGGGGTACTCGTATCACGAGTTCGGCGGCAGCGCCGGAGTGAGCCAGCGTATTGAATGGCGGCAGACGGCGGCTGCGATTCCGATTTCGCTCGGCCGATTTGGAAACGCGAAAATGGCGATTGACTTGGCACCATTTGTGCAGGCCAGCTGGCTGGAAACGAGTCGAGCAAATCAAGCCATAGCAGCGGGTTGGCATCCATCGGCCGGTCTCGGAATCGTGACACTCTTCGATTTGCTCCGGGTCGATGTTGCGCGCGGCCTCCGTGGCGGGCGATGGACCTTCGGCGTGGACTTTACGCGCGATTTTTGGCGCATTCTGTAGGCCGATCCGGTTCGGTGGCGCCGCAATGGACGCGCGTTAGTATTAACCGCTGGATTCAACTGTCCGGAAAATGATGCCTATTTGGAGGTAGATGGGGGCTGCCGCACGACAGGCGAGGGACGAATGGGTGCTGACGACGCTCGAGGGTCTGTTGACCCCCGAGCAGATCGCCTCGCTGAAGGCTGCGCGAGAGGAGAGTTTCTGGGAGACGGCCGTTCGCCGAGGCTACACGACGGACGATCTGATTCTGCAGGCGCTCGCGGCGCGGTTCAGGATGAAGATCGCGAACCTGACGCTTGTTTCGCAGCAAGCGAAGGAGCTCGTCCCCGAGCAGCTCGTGCGCAAGTACCGCGTGCTGCCGCTGCAGATCTCCGATTCGATCCTCGACATCGCCACTGCCGACCCGCACGATCTCGACTGCGAGCGCACGCTCGCGTTCGCGCTCGGCCGCACGGTGCGCATGTCGCTGGGCTCGCCTACGAAAATTCTGGAACGTCTGGATGAAGTGTACCGTCCCGAAAACGTCATCGAGAAGATTCTCGAGGGCGTGACGGGGACCTACGACATCGAGGCGATTTCGGAGTCGGTCGACGAGGCCGAGCTCGAGCTCGGCCAGAATCGCGCGGCGGAGCGGCCGGTTATTCAGCTGGTGGACCGGATCGTCGCCGAGGGCATTCAGTCGCGCGCGTCGGACATCCACTTGGAGCCCGAGGAAGGCGGCGTTGCCGTGCGCTATCGTATTGACGGCGTGCTGCGCCAGGTGATGGTGCTCCCGAAGGCCGCGGGCATTCCGCTGGTCTCACGCGTGAAGATCATGGCGCAGCTGGATATTGCGGATCGCCTGCGCCCGCAGGACGGCCGGGCGCGCGTCGCGATCAGCGGCAATCGCGTCGACTTGCGCATCTCGACGCTGCCGGCGGCACACGGCGAGAAAGTCGTCATTCGAATTCTCGACCAGCGCGCGACCGTTCTCAATCTCGATGGTCTTGGACTGAATCCTGACGAGCTGGAGCGCATTCACGCGCTGCTCGGCTCGCGCGAGGGAATCATTCTCGTCACCGGTCCGACGGGCTCGGGAAAAACGACGACGCTGTACTCGATGCTGCGCACGATTCAGCAGCGCGGCGTGAACATCGTCACGGTTGAAGACCCGGTGGAGTATCGCCTGCAGGGCATTGTGCAGGTGCAGGTGAACGAAAAAGCGGGACTCACGTTTCCGGCGGCACTGCGGTCCATCCTCCGCCAGGACCCCGACGTCATTCTCGTCGGCGAAGTGCGTGACAAAGAAACGGCGATGATCGCCGTGCAGGCGTCGCTCACCGGCCACATGGTGCTCACGACGCTGCACACGATCGACGCGTCGAGTTCGGTGACGCGCCTCATGGACATCGGCATCGAGAGTTACAAGATTGCCGCTGCGATTAAGGGTGTCGTCGCCCAGCGGCTGCTCAGGCGTTTGTGCCCGCACTGCAAGGAGCTCGCGGTCGAGTCGCTGCCCGACCGTTTGCTGAAGTGGTTCCCGTCGGGCGCGGCGATTTACCGGGCCGTCGGATGTGACCAGTGTTCCACCACGGGATACCGCGGCCGCCTCGCGGTGACCGAAGTGCTGATTTCGAGTCCGGAAATCGAACGTCGCATCGCGGCGAACGAGACGACGGAGCGCATCTCCGACGCGGCGCGCGAGGCGGGCATGCGCGGTCTGTGGGATTCCGGTGTGCAGCATGTGCGGGCCGGCATCACGACACTCGACGAACTGCTGCGCGTGCTCGAGGCGCCCACGGAGCAGCAGCAACAGCCGCCGCCGCTCTTGTCGGGGCGTCCCAGCTCGGCAACGCCGCTCGCGACCACGGCGGTCGCGGCGCCGGCGCCGCCCGAAAACGGCGCGCGGCATGCGACACCGCGCTCCTCGTCGACGATCAACGCGGACATTCTTCCGCCGCCGGAGAAGGGCCGGGTGCATACACTGCACTCGAAGGCACCGTCGGTGTTCACCGGCGAGTCCTTCCAGCTCGTGGACGAAGAGAACGTCAACGCGAACGGGCAGTCGCGAAAAGTGCTGCTCGTTGAGGATGAGGATGCGCTGCGCCGCGTGCTGAAGGATCTGCTCGAGCGCGAGGGCTTCACGGTGTTCGAAGCGGCGGACGGAGTAAAAGCACTCGACGAAATAGACCGGGCGAATCCGGATATCGTCGTGCTCGACCTGAACCTGCCGCGGCTCGACGGATACGGTGTGCTGAGCCATCTGCGCGCGCGCCCGGCAACGGCGGATCTTCCGGTGATCGTGCTCACGGCGAAGGGCGATGAGGACAGCGAGGTGCGCGTGTTCGAGTACGGTGCCAGCGACTACCTCACGAAGCCGTTCCGGCCGCGCGCGCTCTCCGCTCGACTGCACTCGTTGCTGAGCCGCACGAAAGAAGCGTGACCGAACTCCGCGTCGGCGTGGTCGACGTGAGCGTGATTCGAATCGTGGGGCGCGCGTGGAAGGTGCTCGTGCTGCGGCGCGCACTGGGCACCCGGAGCGCAGGCAGCTGGGAGCTCGTTCACGGGCACATCGAAAAATCGGAGAAGCCTGTGGCGGCGGCACGACGCGAGCTGCGCGAAGAGACCGGTTTGCGCACCAAGAAGCTCTACAGCATCACGGTGAATCCGTTCTATCTGCTCGCGAATGACACGGTGCAGGTGGCGCTCGTGTTCGCGGCGATCGTGGATTCAGAACGGGTTACGCTCGGACCAGAGCACGACCGCTACGAGTGGATCTCCGTTGCTGCGGCGGCGAAGCGGCTGACTTGGCCGCGCGATGCGGAGTCACTTCGTCATGCGCGGCAGTTACTGAAGAGCGGGGATGCTGGCGTTGTGGAGGATGTCTTGCGCGCACGCGGCGGCGAATAGCGACTACGGCGAATAGCGACTACGGCGAATAGCGAATGGAACTACGGCGAATCGCGAATGGGCACTGGCCAGCGAGTGGCGAATGGCAAGTCGCCATTCGCTCGCCAGTGCCCCCTCGCCATTCGCTCGCCAGTGCCCACTCGCCATTCGCCCGCCAGTGCCCACTCGCCATTCGCCCGCCAGTGCCCATTCGCCATTCGCCTTCCTAACCGTCAGTTATTCCAACCCGGCGGCGTATCCCCCGCCAGCCACCTCACAAAATAATCCCACCGCTTCCTCATCATCCAATCCGACGCCGCTCCATATCCATGCGGTACATTCGGAATAATGATCATGTCGAATTCTTTGTTCGCCTTGATCAGCGCTTCCACCACCAGCATTGTCTCCACCGGTGGCACGTTGTTGTCCATCGAGCCGTGCGCGAGCAGCAAATGCCCCTTCAGATTTTTCGCGAAGTTCTGATTGGCCTCGTCATCGTAGTTGCTGCGGCCGTCCGTGCCGTCGGCGCCTTTCACGAGCAGACCCTGATAGCGCTCGCCCCAGTCATCTTCATACAGCCGCTGGTCGTGATTGCCCGATTCAGCAATTCCAACTTTGAAAAAGTCGGGATACCTGAACATCGCGCTCGTCGTGCCAAAGCCGCCGCCAGAGTGTCCCCAGATCGCGGCCTTCTCGAGATCGATGTACGAATATTTTTTCGCGAGCTGCTGCATGCCCGCGATCTGATCGGGAATCGTGTTGTCGCGGCCCATCGCGCCGAAGTACGCGTCCTCGAATGATTTCGAGCGGCCGGGCGTGCCCATGCCGTCGATGGTGACCACAATGAATCCCAGCTCGGCGAGCGCCTGACGATCGCCGCGCGCTGCGGAAAACGTCCGCGCGCCGGTGCTCCCCGACTGCGGGCCGGGATACACATTATTGATAATTGGATACTTCGCGCCCGCCGTCATTTTCGTGGGCACGAACATCAGGCCATAGATGGGAGTTTTTCCATCGTGCGCCGTCATTGTGATCGGGATCGGCGCCTTCCAGCCGGTGGCGACGAGCTTGGAGATATCGGCTTTCTCGAGCGGCATGATGAGTTTGCCGTTCGACGCATCGCGCAGCACCGCAACCGGCGGCACGTCCGGCTGCGAGTATGTGTCCACCAGATATTTCTCGTCGGCGGAGAGCTGCACCGCGTGCGCACCAACGTCCGGCGTGAGCGAAACAAATCCTTTGCCGTCGAAGTTCACGCGGTAGGCGTGCGGGAAGTACGGGTCTTCGTTCGCGTCCTTTCCTTCGGCCACAAAGAACACCGCGCGCTTGGCGTCATCCCACTTGGTGACCGACAGCACGGGGCCGTCGCCGGTGGTGATCTTGTTTTTCAGCGCGCCGGTGTTGAGATCGTAGAGATAGAGCTGCGAGAAATTATCGCGCTCGGAATTCCAAATGAACTCGTTGCTGTTCCAGAGAATGTGCGCGGCGACGTGGGCCTCGAAATGCGTCGCGACATTCTCTTCGTACACTTTGCGAACGGCGCCCGTGCCGGCATCCGCGACGCTCAGCCAGACCTTCTTGTGATCGCGGCTCGACGATACCACGGCGAGCTTCGAGCCGTCGTCGTTCCACTGATAGTCTTCCATCCGGAGGTTGTCGCCGATCGAACCGCGATGGAAATCGACCGGCATCTGCAGCGGCGTAATTTTTGCCGCGTCCACGTCAATAATCACGCGGTGAAGCATCGCCATCGCCGAGTCGCCGGGGAGCGGCATTTTTTGCGTGGTGAGCGTGGGGTGTCCGATGACCGTCGGCACGAGATACATCTCGCCGACGTTGCGCTCGTCCTGCTGTTGCGTGGCGAGTTTTCTCGAGTCGGGCGACCACTGCACCATCGCGCGATCGCTGCTGGCCCAGCCGGCGTTGTCGGTGGCGTAGCCGAAATTCTTCGAGCCGTCGCGGGTCAGCTGTTTGTCTGCTGCAGTTGCGACATCGCGCACCCAGAGATTCCAATCGCGTATAAACACGCCGCGCTTGCCGTCGGGCGACATCGACATCGTCGGCTGACCCGGCGCGCCGCGGCCGCCGCCGCCCGCGCGCCCGCCGCCACCGCCCGCACCGCGCCCACCGCGCCCGGCGCCTCCCGCGCCGATCGCGCCGATCGCAATTCCTTCGCAATCCGTCGCGGTAGATACGCAGCTCTTGCGAGTCTTCGCCGCCGGATCGATGACGACCGTTTCCGTACCGGCGAGATTCGTGTTTCGATACCAGAGCCGGCCGTCCGGCGCCCAGTTGGCCGTCACCGCGCCGCCGACGACCATGCCGGTCATGGCGGGCGCAAGAAATTGCTTCGCCCTGTCATAATCGGCGCTGGTTACTGCACGCGATTGCGAGTAAAGCGGCGCGCTGAGGCAAAGAAATCCGCCGAGCGGGGCGAGGGAGCGGAAAAGTCGGGTCGACATGCGATTGTTACCGGGGGTCGGAAGGGAAGACAGAAAGTTGGCGATCGGACGGCAAACCGCCAGCCTGCTTCGTGTGTCTATCGTTTATGCCCACCTCCCCCAAATGATCAACATCAAGCACTCGTTTCGAACGCTGTTCAAGACGCCGTTCGTCACCGCGATCGCCATCCTCTCGCTCGCGCTCGGAATCGGCGCGAACTCGGCGATCTACTCGCTGTTCAACGAGATGCTTCGCCGGCCGCTGCCGGTGTTCGAGCCCGACCGATTGGTCAATCTCGGCATTCCCGGACCTTCTCCGGGATCAAACTCATGTGGGTCGGCAGGCGACTGTGACGTTGTCTTCAGCTATCCGATGTTCCGCGATCTCCAGAAGGCGAGCACGGGATTTTCCGGACTTGCGGCGCATGTGATTTTCGGAGCGAACCTCGCGTTCAACGGACAGACGGTGAACGCCGATGCGGTGATGGTGTCGGGTTCATATTTCCCGGTGCTCGGTCTTAAGCCGGCGCTCGGACGTCTGCTTAGCCCGCAGGACGACACACCGGTCGGATCGAATTTTGTCGTCGTGCTCGGCTACGGTTATTGGTCGTCGCAGCTCGGATCCAGCAAAGACATTCTCGACAAGACTCTTATTGTGAACGGCAAGTCGATGACGGTCGTCGGCGTCGCGCCGCAGGGATTCGAGGGCACGACGCTCGGAACGGTGCCGAAGATCTACGTCCCGATATCCATGCGGGCAGTGCTTCAGGCGGGGCGGAACGACTTCGATGATCGGCGTTCGTACTGGGCCTACGTGTTTGGGCGCCTCAAGCCGGGCGTCACAATGGCGCAGGCAAAAACTTCGATCGATGCGATATATAGTCCGATCATCCAGAATGTCGAAGCGCCGTTGCAGAAGGGAATGAGTGACGCGACGATGAAGCTGTTCAAGGCGAAGCTCATCTCAGTTGAGGACGGGCGCCGCGGACAAAGTTCGCTGCACAAGGAAACGAAAACACCGATCATGCTGCTGTTCGGCATCACCGGCATCGTGCTGCTGATCGCGTGCGCGAACATCGCCAACTTGCTGCTCGCGCGCGGCGCGGGCCGCTCGATGGAAATGGCGGTGCGACTGTCACTGGGCGCGACGCGCGGGCAGATCATTTCGCAGCTGCTCACCGAGAGCGTGCTGCTCGCGCTGATGGGCGGCGCGGCCAGCATCATCGTTGCGAAGTGGACGCTGGTGGCGATGGCCGGACTCCTGCCAACGGATATGGCGACCGACCTGCACTTCACACTCGACTCGAGCGCGATGGTGTTCGCGGCCTTTCTCTCGCTCGGCACCGGATTCCTGTTCGGACTTTTCCCGGCGATTCATAGCACGAATCCGGAACTCGCAAGCATCATGCGCGATTCCGGCAGCAAATCGACGGGAATGAAATCCGCCGCTCGCTTTCGCGCGGTGCTCGTCACGGCGCAAATCGCGCTGTCTATGGCTTTACTCGTTTCTGCCGGACTTTTTGTGAAGAGTCTCAATAACGTCGCGTCGGTTGATCTGGGCATCAAGACTGAGCGCATGACACTGTTTGCGATCGCGCCGGTGCTCAACGGGTACGACCCGGCCCGGTCGCACGCGCTCTTCGCGCGAGTCGAAGAGGAACTCGCCGCGATTCCCGGCGTGAGCGGCGTGAGCGCCGCGCGAGTCGCGCTGCTCGCGAACAACAACTGGGGAAATAGCGTCCACGTGCAGGGTTTCAAGAACGGACCGGACATCGACAACGGCTCGCGGTTCAACGAAGTCGGACCCGGCTACTTCAAACTCCTCGGCGTCCCGATCCTTGCCGGGCGCGAGTTCACCGCTGCGGACGAACTCGGCGGAGCGCAGGTCGCCATCGTGAACGAGACGTTCGCGAAGAAATTCGGCTTGGGTCGCGACGCGGTCGGGAAGTTCATGTCGCAGGGAGGCGATACGCTGAACGTTCAGATCGTTGGATTGGTGCGCGACGCGAAATACAGCTCGGTCAAGAAGCCGGTGCCGCCCGTGTACTTCGTACCGTATAAGCAGGACTCAACGGTGGGAGGCATGCACTTCTACCTGCGCAGCGGCATCGACCCCGCGCAGATCGAGCGCGCGATTCCGGGTGTGATCAAGAAGCTCGACCAGAATCTGCCGATTGAAGATTTGAAAACGCTCGATCAGCAGATCAAGGATAATGTGTTTCTTGATCGAATGATCAGTACGCTGTCGGCAGGATTCGCGGCGCTCGCGACGCTGCTCGCGGCGATCGGACTGTACGGCGTTCTCGCGTATTCAGTGGCTCAGCGCACGAGAGAGATCGGCGTACGAATGGCGCTCGGTGCGAGCGGAAGAAGCGTTCAGCAGATGGTGCTGAAGCAAGTGGGATGGATGACGCTATGGGGCGGACTGATCGGACTCGCGGCCGCGATCGCGATCGGACAGACGGCCACGTCGCTGTTGTTCGAGCTGAAGGGATACGATCCGCTCGTCATGGCCGCTTCGATTGCGGTGCTGACCGGCGTGGCGTTTGGCGCGGGCTATTTTCCAGCGCTGCGAGCTTCCCGCATTGATCCGATGCAGGCGCTTCGGCACGAATAGACGGTTCGGTCTACGGCTTTTTGGTCTCCGAAGGCCGCGTTGCATCGGGCCCTCTCCCGAACGGCCGCCCTCTTCCGCCGCCTCGCGTGGTCGGCCGCGCTGCCCTGATCGAATCACGCTGCATTTTCTGATCCGCCGTCAGCACTTCGTCGACTTCTTTCGAAGTGGAGTCGAATGCGGGGCGCATCACGAGGCACGCCGCCGTCATCGCCGAATCCACGCGCGCGCTGCGCTTCTTGAGAATCTCCTCGATCCGCGCGCGCTGCCCGACCGTGAGCGAAAGCGATTCGTACCACGAAGGCAAGCTGCCCGGCGCGCGCGTACCGCCACGTCCTGCTACCGGTCCGCCGCAAGAGAATCCGCCGCCGCGTGGGCCGCCGGTGGTGGATGCCGCGGGCCGCAGTCCGCGCGGCCGCATCACGCGCTCCATCGTTCCGCCAATAAACGCGCCGCCGAGGAATGCAAACACGAGCAAGACGATCGCCTGCGCGCGAACGCGTCCCAGCGATTCGACGCCTTCCTTCATTTCTCGTAGCCTCCAAGCAGAATATCGGCCGGCGTCGACGGAGCATCGGATCCGTCGCCCAGCACCGCGGAGACGCCGAGTGCGTCGGCGACTTCGTCGGTGCCGACTGCATCGACGCCGATTTCTCCAGCCACCGAGCGGAGCAGGGCGGCGGAGATGAGCGTGAGTACGACGAGCGCCGCGAGCAGCGGAACGCGCCAGTGCGCGACCATCGCCAGCGGAGTTCCTCCCGTACGGCGGCGACGCAGGATTGCACTCGCCGCCGTGCGCACACCGGCAACACGCCGGGCAAAGGCGAGAGGCGGCTGCGTTGGATCGAGCGCGCTCAAATCCGTGGGACGTTCTTCATTCATCGGAATACTCCCGAAGGAGACTTGGGCCTAAGCGTTCACGTAAGAGTTTTCGCGCAACGAACAAATGCTGTCGGGACCGAACTTCTGTGATTTCGAGAGCATCGGCAATGTCTTTATGCGTCCATCCATCCATATCGTGCAGCAACACGACTTCGCGTTGTCGTTCACTGAGCGTCGCCAGCGCCGCCTGCAGAGTATCGGCCAGTTCGGCGCGGGCGGTATCGATGAACGGTGAGCCGGGTGCTTCGGCGATTTCCGGCAACAGCTCCGACGTTTCTCGAATCTTGCGATACGTTCTGTGACTCAGCGCCCGGTTCCGAACGATCATCAGCATCCACTGCACGAACTTCGACGTTTCGCGGCAGTCTTCAAGCCGGTCGATCGCTTTTACGAACGCATCTTGCACGACATCTTCCGCGTCTTGCCGATTTCCCAGCACACCGAGCGCGACGGCAAAAGCCGCGCGGTAGTGTCGCCGCACCAGCACATCGAAGGCGTCGGCATCGCCGCCTAGACACAGCGCAACGAGGTCGGCGTCGGGAGGGGTTGGCGTGGGGCTCGACACGGACGTGTTAATGACGGATGGAGAAGGGAAAGTGTTAGGGCGTCTCTAACGATGGCATATTCTTTCAAGTTGCGCGGTCACAAATCTGCGCCCGATGTCGAATTTCGTCGCTGGCTTATAGACCGAGCCACGCACGGGCGCTACACTGTTGCACCGCGTTAAAGCAACGCGGATGGAATCCCCCTCCCAATCCGCGAAAACCTTTGCCGGACCCCGCGCTCCCTAACACGGTCCTAGCAGCAACAGAGCCCGCGACTTCGCGCTGGATCAGCGAAGCGACTGCGCGGCACACGAGTACGCTGCTCGTCTACCTCGCGATTCTCGTGCTCGGGAACGCGTTCGGCGCGCAGGTGGACTATCGCACGTACATCGTGCTCGGCGTATGGATCGGCCTGAATCTCATCGTCGCGCCGTGGGCCGCGCGGCCGCACGAATATGCCTCGCGACTCAAGCGGTACGCGGCCACGGTCGTCATGGACGTCGTGTTTCTTGGCGCGGTGTACTACTACATCGCCGCGGCGCAGTGGCTCGGCGCGGTCTTCTTCATTCACAGCGCGCTCGTTGCCGCGGCGACGCTGCCCAAGAAATGGGCGATGGGCATCGCGGGATTGATCGCATTCGTGTTCGTGGTGCTGGTCTGGCTCGCTGTTGCCGGGCCGGAACTCGTGCACTCGCCCGTTGGCCTGCCCTCGGTGCACGGCAACTACCGATGGGCAGTCGGCTCAATCGCAGCGGCGTTCGGCCTGATTATCGTGTTGATGATGCTGCAGTTGCGGCTTGTCGAAACCATTCGCGACGCCGAGCAGCGCTACCTCCTGCTCGTACAGTCCGCGCCCGACATGGTGATGACGTTCGATGAGTCAGGGCATTTTCTCGAAGTCAATCCGGCGACCCTCGTGCAAAGCGGATTCTCGTGGGACGAGATCAAGAAGTTGCCGAACACGACGTTCTTTCCGCCGGAAGACTGGCCGAAGATCCTGGACGCGCGTTTGCGGACACTGAAGGGCGAAATCGTCGAGATGGACATCCGCTACGTGCGCAAGAGCGGCGAAGTGCGCTGGATTCAGACAAGGAGCGCGTCGTTTCGGCGCGTTGGCGACAGCAGCGCGCTCCTCGTGCTCGCACGCGACATCACGGAGACAAAAATCCAGACCGATGCGCTGCGCACGAACCAGGAGAGGCTGCGGCTGATCGTAAGCTCGCTCGACCTCGGTTTTTACACGATCGACACCGGAGGACGCGTCACCGCGATCTACGGGCGCTGGGCCGACGCAAAGAAACTGAGTGGATTCGAGGTGGTCGGGGCCCCGGGCATCGATTTCGTTCCTCCCGGTCACACCGACTTGTTTCGCGCCGGCCACCAACGCGCGCTGGCGGGCGAGGATGTCACGCTGCACTGGAATTCGAGCGCTAGCGCAACGGACGGCGAGCGATTTCTCCGCGCGATGCTGGCGCCGATTCGTGACGACCAGGGCGTGATCACGGGCGCCGCCGGAGTCTGGACAGACAATACCGAGGCGACGCTCGCGGAGAGAGAGCGCGAGACGCTGCGCGGCCGCCTCGCCGACGCGGAACGCATCGAGTCGCTCGGCAAGCTTGTCTCGGGAGTGGCGCACGAACTGAACAATCCGCTCGCGGCGATTTTGAATTTCACCGAGGATCTGCTGGCCGATCAACGGACCGCGGATGAGCGCATGGCGCTCGAGGTGATTCAGGCGCAGGCACTGCGGTCGCGGACCATCGTGCGCGATCTGCTCACCTTCGTCCGGAAAGGCGACCGGCGCACGCGCACGGATGAGACGCCCGGCCCGATTCTCGAGACGCTGGTTCGCGCGATCCGTCCGGGGCTCGCCACGCAGGGCGTCTCGTTCACGTCGGAGGTGAACGATCCGGCAACTCCCCTCGTGATCGATCGCGCGGGATTCGAGCAGGTGGTGACGAATCTTCTCATGAACGCTGCGCAGTCTGCGGGCGCGGGCGGCGCGGTGCACCTCGGCGCGCGGCGGAGGGAGCACTATTTCGAGGTGATCGTGGAGGACGATGGCGCCGGAATTCCCGCCGACAACTTCACGCGCATTTTCGAACCGTTCTTCACCACCAAGGCAACAGGGCAGGGCGTGGGACTCGGACTCTCGGTCTCACTCGGCATTGTGCAGGCGCACGGCGGTACGCTGCTTGCGGAGAATCGCGGAGCGTCCGCGGGCGGCGGCGCGCGCTTCATCATGAAAATTCCGCTCTCAGACACGCGCGAGAAACGTCCGACCCCAACCAGGGCACCGGAACCTATTCGGGCGGAAAAGATTCCGAGCCTGCTCGTGATCGACGACGAAGAGTCGATCCGCCGCGCGCTGCGCCGCTATTTCGAGCGGAGGGGATGGGCGGTGGACGAAGCGACCGATGGGGGCGACGCCCTCGCGAAGTTCGCGCGGCCGGATGCAGCGGCGGCATACGACGTGATTCTCTGCGACTTGAAGATGCCGGGGGTTTCGGGGCTGGAATTGTTCACCCGGCTTCGGGCGGAGAACTCGCCGCTGCTTGCGAAATTCATTTTTGCGACGGGCGATGCGGGAGCGCCGGATGTCGTGGATTTTCTGAGCACCGTGGGAGTGCCGGTGCTCGAAAAACCATTCGAGTTGCGATCACTTGAAATACTTGCGCAGCAGGTGAGATCGGGGTCAGCGCTGCCGATCAGTCCCGGGTGATTGGCGCGTGAGCGCTGCCTCGAGTGACTGCGTCGTAATCGGCTTTGAAACGTAATCATTCATCCCCGCCTCAAGACACCGCTCGCGATCTCCGTCCATCGCATTCGCCGTCATCGCAATGATGCGCACCGATCCGCCCACGGCTCGCGCGCGAATCTTTCGTGTTGCTTCGAGACCATCCATGATCGGCATTTGAATGTCCATAAAAACAACGTCGTACGGAAACTTTTCCGACATCTGCACGGCCTCTGCTCCATCGGCCGCAACATCCACCGTGCAGCCGAGCCGCTCGAGCATCTTCACAGCGACGATCTGATTCACCGGATTGTCCTCGGCAAGGAGCACGCGGGCGAACGCCTTGTGCGGAGCGTCGGGCTTCACGCGCATATCGATCGGCGCGGCCGGCCCTCGCCGCCGCTCCGCCAGTGAGTGGCGCGTGATGATCGGCTCGTCGATGCGAAATCCGCCGCCGCTCGCGAGCACTGCTTCGAGAGTGGCCACCAGAGTTTCCGGGCGGAATGGCTTCGTGAGATACGCGTTGAATCCGGCCTTGTGAAAACGCTCCGCGTCTCCGCGGTGCGCCGCTGACGTTGCGAGGACGAGCCCGACATCTGCAATCGCCGCATCTCCGCGAATCGCGCGGGCGAGCATCTCGCCGTCCATGCCGGGCATGAGGAAATCGAGAATCGCAAGGCGAATCGGATCGCCGGCCGCCGCGGCTTCGCGCAGCAGCGCGAGCGCCTGCTCACCGGAGGCTGCGGTCTCGACGCGCATTCCCCACGCCCGCATGAATTCTCTTTGCACCTGCACGTTGATCTTCACATCGTCGCAGACCATCACGCGCACGCGGTCGAGCGCGACGGACGGTGTCGGACCGGGCGCCGGATTCGGATCCTCTGGCAGAGGAAGCATGAACCAGAACGTCGATCCCTCGCCTTCGGTGCTCGTCACGCCGACTTCACCGTCCATGAGCTCGACGAGCCGTTTGCTGATCGAGAGTCCGAGTCCGGTTCCGCCGAAGCGGCGCGTGGTGGATGCGTCGGCCTGCGTGAACGGCTGAAAAAGGCGATGGAGTTTGTCCGCCGCAATGCCGATTCCGGTGTCGGTAATCTCGAAACGGAATCGCCCTTCCTGTCCGGTGCGCAGCGCCTCAACCGAAATCACCACATGCCCCGCCTCGGTGAACTTGAGCGCGTTTCCCGCGAGGTTGAGCAGCACCTGGCGGATGCGTCCAGAGTCGCCAATCACGCGGCGCGGCGCATCGGTGGCATAGCGCACGACGAGTTCGATGTTTTGATCGAGCGCGCGCGGCACCAGCAGTTCGGCGACTTCCGCGACCGCCACTTGCAAATCGAAGGGGATTGGTTCGATCGCAAGCTTGCCCGCTTCGACTTTCGAGAAGTCGAGGATGTCGTTGATCACACTCATGAGGAGCTGCGCCGAATGCTTCGTTGCCTCGACGTACTGCCGTTGCTCCTGGGTCAGCGCGGTGTCGGCGAGCAGGCTCGTCATGCCGAGCACGCCGTTCATTGGCGTGCGAATCTCGTGCGACATCATCGCGAGAAACTCGCTCTTGGTGCGCACCGCTTCTTCCGCCTGATCCTTTGCGGCGATCAGCGCAGCCTCGGCGCTCTTGCGCACGGTGATGTCAATAAGAATGGCGACGAAGAGCGTCTCGCCTCGCACCGCGACCGAGGAAAATCGAAGCTCGACCGGAAACGTGGTGCCGTCGGGGCGCAGGCCCATCGCGTCGCGGCTCGCCGCGTCGAGATAAGCAGAGACATTCCCCGTCCACGGCTCGCCGCATGAGATGAATTGCGTGACGGGAAGTCCGGTGATCGCCTTGCGGCGAACGCCGAACTGCTGGTTCGCCATGGCGTTCGCTCGCGCAACGTCGCCGAGCTCGTCGAGGATGAGCACACTGTTCGGCGACGCGTCGATGATCGCGCTGAGTGTTTCTTCGCGCATCACCAGCTCTTCCTCCGCGAGCCGCCGTTTTGCCTCGGTCCCCACGGCCTCGCGCCGCTGCAACAGCGCGACCCCAACGGCGAGCACCACGATGCCGAGCATCGCCCACAACACGCGGCGCAGCACCGAGACCAGCGCGAGTGCCTCCTGATCGTTGATCTCGTAAATGAGGCCGGCGTCGAGCTGCGGGATCCAGGTCCACGCGCCAACAACGCCGTTGCCGCGATCGTCGTGATACGGATCGAGCGTTTGGCCGGTCTCGCCCGCGAGCGCACGCTGCGCGGCAAACGTGAGTGGCGGATCGTTCGGCGCAGTAACGCGGCGCGAGCCCGAAATCAGCGCAGCCTGACCCTGGCGATTGCCCGTGAGCAACCGCCGAAGCTGGCCGTCCGGGCGCAGGCGAAACGCGAACACGCCCACCGTTCGCTCGCCATCATCGCGCACCCTGGCGCCAACAAACATCGTCTGCACTCCGGAGCGCAGCTCGCCGGTTTCGTCCGGCAACGGGGTGGCGGCGGCGTACGGCGCCGACATCGCCGACTCGCCGGCAAGCACACGGCGAACGAACGCGACGTGCGTGGCGCTCGCCTTGCCGCTGAGCATTTCGAAGCTCCCGCCCGCCAGCACGCGACCGCTCGTATCGAACAGGACGTAGCCAACGTAGTGGTCCGCCTTGACCGCGGTGCCGTACATCGTCTCGAGCTCGCGTGCTTCGGGCCGCGCCCTCAGCGCGGCGGCGTTCGCACGTCCGTCGTCCGCTGCGGCACTGAGCGCCTTCGTGACGCGCGCCAGACCCGGTGCAGCAGCCCACGTCTGCGCGGACAGCTGTTCATCGTCACTCCAGAGAACGATCGAGTGCCTGATGGCCTGAAGTCGCGACTCGAGCAGATCCGAGGCCGTTTCCTTTGACTTTCGCTCGACCGATTCCAGCGCAAAACTGGCCAGACCAACAAAGAGCAGCACCAGCGACAGCAGGATCGTGCGCGGGAGGGTGCTGGGCTTCGGGGCGAGCGGGGTCGGAACGGCGGGCATGAAGCGAAAATATACCTTTAATACCGACCGAACGAATCAGACTCCTTTTGCGTAGTTCAGTGGTGAGATTCGAGCCCCGCAGCCAAGCACTGGCGCCGCCGCTTTCCAACCAATTGCTTTAAAGGAATGATTTCGCGTCGCGGCACCCTTTCCTTGAGTATCGTCAGCATCATCGCAGCCTGTACGCCGCCCTCGCGTATTGGCGGCGAAGCCGCGACGGCGCCGAAACCCTCCGCCGAGTGGACCGCCCAGAAGGCCACCGGCGCGGGCGAGAAGTTCGACGCCAGCGAGATGGCGAGGGCAACGCGCGGCGCCATGATTCCCGCAGATCTCGCGGACCGTATGCAGCGCCTCACCATTGGCGACGTCGTAGATCTCGCGCTCGGCAACAGCCCGCAGACTCGCACCACGTGGGCGCAAGCGCGCGCCTCTGCCGCCGTGTACGCGTCGGCTCGCGGCCATTTTCTGCCATCGCTGGAGCTCGACGGCACCGGTGGACCAATCAAAGCGATTTCAACGAACCCGGCATTTTTTCCGTCGACTAGGTCGAGCTTCACCACCACACTAAACCTCTCCTACGTCCTGCTTGATTTCGGTCAGCGCGGCGGCGCAATGGCGGCGGCCCACGAAGCGCTCTTCGCTGCGGATCTCACGCACAACGCAACCGTGCAAGGCGTCGTGCTGCAGGCCGAGGGCGCATATTTTTCGTATCAGGCGAGCCGCGGACTGTTCGACGCCGCCGATGCGGCGGTGAAAACCGCCGAGGCGAATCTCGCCGCGGCCGATCGCAGACATGAGGTTGGCTTGGCAACAATCGCCGACGTGCTTCAGGCGCGCACGGCGCTCGCGCAGAGCAAGCTCAATTCGCAAACCGCCGGCGGAAATGTTCAGGCCGCGCGGGCACAGCTGGCGCTCGCGCTCGGGCTCGCCGCGAACGCGAGATTCGACGCCGCGCCCGACACCGGGATGGCGCCGGTCGTGCAGATGACGGAGAATATCGATTCGCTTATTGAACGCGCGGTGCGCGAACGGCCTGACGTGGCCGCCGCGCGCGCCGTCGCGCGGCAGAGCCAGGCCCAGGTGCGTCAGGCGCGATCGGCGGCGCTGCCGAGCTTCACGCTGGGCGCGAACGAGGGAAAGGTGCAGTCGAGTCTGCCACAGCTCTCGGGCAATACCTACGCGCTGACGTTTGGCGTCGCCATTCCGCTGTTCAGCGGGCTCTCGAAAGAATCGGATATCGCCGCGGCAAAGGAAACCGCAGCTGCGGCCGCGTCGCGCGCGGAGCAGACGCGCCTCGTTGCCATCGCTCAGGTTTTCACCTCGTACTACGGATTGCAAACCGCCACGCAGCGCGTGGCAACGTCCGCCGAACTGCTGACGAGCGCCGTGCAGTCTGAAGACGTCGCGCGCGGACGATACGCCGAGGGAGTCGGCAGCATTCTCGATCTCCTTACCGCGCAGAGCGCGCTCGCCGACGCGCGCGCCCAGTCCGTGCTGAGCCGCTGGACCTGGTACGCCTCGCTCGCGCAACTTTCACGCGATGCGGGCGTACTTGGCACTCGCGGCGAACCGAACATCACGCTCACGCCAGTTCCTGCAGGAAGGCCACGATAGATGAAGTCCCGCAACTCTCCCTCACCGCTGCTGTTCACATTCGCGCTGGCCGTCGCGCTGGCAGTCACAGCGTGCGACAAACCCGGCGCTCCGCCGAAACCTCCGGTGGCCGTGACCGTCGCGACCTCGGAAACCGGGAGCGCGCCTTACGTCGTGCATGCGAATGGCCTTGTGGAGCCCGCGCAGACCGTCGCGGTGCAATCGCAAGTCGGCGGCGTCCTGATGCGCGTACACTTCAGGGAAGGCGATGAAGTGAAGCAGGGGCAGGTGCTGTTCGAGATCGATCCGCGCCCGTTCAAGGCGGCGCTCGATCAAGCGAACGCCGTGCTCGCGCGCGATGAAGCGCAGGCGCTGAGCACCAAGAACGACGCCGATCGCTATGAAAAGCTCGTGCTCAAAGATTTCGTCACGAAGTCACAGGCCGATCAGGCCACGGCGTCGGCTGCCGCGGCAAAGGCCGTGGTGTCTGCGGACAGGGCGGCGGTGGACAACGCGAAGTTCAATCTGGAAAATGCGACGATTGCCGCGCCGATCACCGGGAAAACCGGAATCCTGCTCGTGAAGCAGGGAAATCTCGTGAAGCCGGGTTCGGTGCCGCCGCTCGTAGTGATCAATCAGATCCACCCGATCGATGTGCATTTCACCGTGCCCGATCGTGAGCTTCCGATGGTGCAGAAGTATTCGGCCGCCGCAAAAAAACTGCGCGTGATCGTCACACCGCGCGGCGACGCATCGGCCGAAGAGGGCGTGCTCAACATGCTCGACAACGGCGTCGATACCACAACCGGCACGGTGACGCTCAAGGCGCAGTTTTCGAATCAGGCTGGACACCTCTGGCCCGGACAGTTCGTCGGCGTAGCCGTCGAGCTGTACGTTCAGCAGGGTGTGGTGCTCGTGCCGACGTCGGCTGTGCAGAGCGGGCAGGATGGCCAGTTCGTTTTTGTCGTGAAGGACGACAATACTGTCGAGGTGCGTCCGGTCACGGCGGGCTTGGTTGTGGGTGACAAGACCGTCATCGAAAAAGGTATTGATGTTGGTGTGCGCGTTGTGACCGACGGACAGTCGAGGCTCACGCCAAACGCGAAAATTGAGATCACCACGCCAGCGGCGAAGCCAGACCGGAAAGGAGCAGGAGGAGGTTCATGAACTTCACAGCGCTCTTCATCAGACGCCCCGTCATGACCACGCTGGTCATGGTGGGGATTTTGGGTTTTGGCGCGATGTCGTATCTGCAGCTTTCGGTGAGCGATCTCCCTAGCGTCGATTACCCAACCATCACGGTCAACGCGAGCCTGCCGGGCGCGAGTCCCGAGACGATGGCATCCGCTGTTGCGACGCCGCTCGAAAAACAGTTCACAACCATAGCCGGCATCGACAACATGGTGTCGACGAGCGCGCTCGGCTCGACGTCGATCACCGTGCAGTTCACACTCGATCGCAACATCGACGCGGGCGCGCAGGACGTGCAGACCGCCATCGCGCGCACGCTCGGCCAGCTGCCGCAGGGCATGGTGCCGCCGTCGATGAACAAGACGAATCCGGCAGATCAACCGATCCTGTATATCAATTTGCACTCCGCCACGATGCCGTTGTCGCAGCTCGACGAATACGCCGAAACAGTGATGGCGCAGCGCATTTCCACCGTGAGCGGCGTGGCGAGCGTGAACGTGGGCGGCGCGGCGAAATATGCGGCGCGCGTGCAGGTGGATCCGCGCCAGCTCGCGAGCCGCGGAATTGGAATCGACGAAGTGGCGAGCGCCATCAACTCGGCGAACGTCAATATTCCGACTGGCGTGCTCTGGGGGAAGAGCAAAGCGTTCACCGTGCAGGCCAACGGCCAGCTCGCGAACGCGGCGCAGTTTGGCGATCTCGTGGTGACGTACAAAAAGGGCGCGCCGGTGCGGCTGCGCGATTTGGGCGTCGTGCTCGACGATATTCAAAACAACCGCACGGCGAGCTGGCTCGATGGCGAGCGCTCGATTTCGCTCGCGATTCAGAAGCAGCCGGGAACGAACACCGTTGAAGTTGCGGACGCGGTGAAGGCGCTGCTGCCGGTGTTGCGCACGCAAATGCCCGCGGCGGTGGATGCCGTGATCTTTTACGATCGCGCGCAGGGCATCCGCGATTCCGTGCACGACGTGAAGATCACGCTGGGGCTCACGCTGACGCTCGTGATCCTGGTGATCTTCCTGTTCCTGCGCAACGTGTCGGCCACGGCGATTCCGAGTTTGGCGCTCCCGATGTCGCTGGTGGGAACGTTTGCGGTGATGCATCTGCTCGGGTATTCGCTCGACAATCTCTCGCTCATGGCGCTCACGCTCGCCGTTGGATTCGTGGTGGACGACGCGATCGTGATGCTCGAGAATATCGTGCGGCACATGGAGATGGGAAAACCGCCCATGCAAGCCGCGTTGGATGGAGCTGCGGAAATCGGATTCACAATTATCTCGATGACCGCGTCGCTGACGGCGGTGTTCATTCCGCTGCTGTTCATGGGTGGAATTGTCGGACGTTTGTTCCGTGAGTTCGCGGTGACCATTGCCGTGGCGATCCTCGTTTCGGGATTTGTTTCGCTGACGCTCACGCCGATGCTCGCGGCGCACTTTTTGAATGAAGGACGGGTGCACGGCGCGCACAATTTTATTTTCGACGGATTCGAGCGGCTGTATCAGCGCGTGTTGAGGGCGTACACGAATTCGCTCGCGTGGGTGATGCAGCGCAGGCCGCTGGTGCTCGTGTTCTCGGCCGTCACGCTCGTCGTGACCGGATTCCTGTTCTCGCAAGTGAAGAAGGGATTCTTTCCGTCTGAGGATCAGGGTATTCTCCGCGCGAGCACCGAAGGCGCGCAGGGAATCGGTTATCCCGACATGCGCGACAAGATGGTCGCGCTCGCCAACGCGACGAAGGGCGATCCGAACGTTTCGGCCGAGAGCTATGCGGTGGCGAGCGGATATGGCGGATCGTCCGCGACGGTTAACACAGGGCGAATCACGTTCCGCCTGAAGCCGCGCAAGGAGCGGCAACTTTCCGCCGACGAACTCGTGCCGGTGCTCTCGGCAGAGATGCGGAAAGTCCCCGGCATCGCGGCGTATCTGGTGAACTCGCCGACCATCAACATCGGCGGACGCTCGTCGAAAGGCCAATACCAGTACACGATGGTCGGCGGAAATCTTCCATCGCTATATGGCTCGAGCCAGAAGATGATGGCGAAGATGAAAGAGATTGTCGGCATCACCGACGTCACGACGGATTTGCAGATCGCGAACCCGCAGGCGAGCATCGAGCTCGATCGTGACGCGGCGGCGCGTTTTCAGCTGACACCTGAACAAATTGAGAGCGCGTTGTACAACGCGTATGGATCGCGCCAGGTGAGCACGATCTACACGCCGCAGAACGAATACTGGGTGATTCTTGAACTGTTGCCCGAGTATCAGAAAGACCTCGGCGCGTTGAGCATGCTGTACGTCCGCTCGAAAACGGGGCAGCTCGTGCCGTTGTCGTCGGTCACGCGCAACTCACCGACACTTGGTCCGATGCTCGTGAACCACACCGGGCAGCTGCCGAGCGTGACGATTTCGTTCAATACCCGGCTCGGCGTTTCGCTTGGCGAGGCGACGGACGCGGTGCAGGAAGCGGCGCGCACGATCCTGCCGCAGGATGTGACGGGATCGTTCTACGGAGCTGCGCAAGTATTTCAGGACACGCAGAAGGGATTGGTTGCGCTGTTCGTGATTGCGATCTTCGTGATTTATCTCGTGCTGGGAATTTTGTACGAGAGCTTTATTCACCCGCTCACGATTCTCAGCGGAATTCCATTTGCAGCATTCGGCGCGGTGGTGGCGCTGATGATCACGCACACGGAGCTGACGGTGTACGCGTGGGTGGGCGTGATCATGCTTGTTGGACTGGTGAAGAAAAACGCGATCATGATGGTGGACTTCGCCACCGAGGCGGAGAAGCACGGAAAGAATTCGTTCGAGGCGATTAAGGAAGCGTGCTTTGTGCGATTCAGGCCGATCACGATGACGACGATGGCGGCCATGGTGGGCACGCTGCCGATCGCGCTGGGCGCGGGCGCGGGCGCGGAATCGCGCAGGCCGCTGGGAATTGTGGTGGTGGGCGGGCTGTTGTTTTCGCAGGTGGTGACGTTGTATGTGACGCCGGTGATTTACACGTACTTCGATGAGTTGAAGGTGCGGTTCTCGAGGAAGCGCGCGGTGGCAGTGGAGAGTGGGGGAGGGGTGATGCAGCCGGGGGTGGCGACGGCTAGTGTAAGGGCGACGCACTGACTACGTTGCGAGTTCGGAGTTTGGAGTGGAGAGACGGGACGTAGCGCAGTCCGGTAGCGCACCTGAATGGGGTTCAGGGGGTCGCGGGTTCGAATCCCGCCGTCCCGATACGCAAACGAGCAGGCCAATGGCCTGCTCGTTTTGCGTTCGGGCCGGTGGGAGTCTTT
>JBBRBH010000047.1:0-28240 GCA_038205995.1 Gemmatimonadales bacterium | reverse complement strand
TCTCTTTTTCATCGAACGGATATTTTATTTCACCGCGCACCTGATAATCCTCGTGTCCCTTCCCCGCGAGCAGCACGACATCGCGTACGGGATCGGCGATGGCGATGGCGCGCGCGATGGCAGAACGGCGGTCCTCAATTCGCTCGAAGCGCCACTCGGGCAGGCCCGCGGCGATGTCGTCGAGAATCTTTTCGGGATCTTCAGTGCGCGGGTTGTCGCTCGTGATGATGATGCGGTTCGCAAGTCGGTCCGCGATCTGCGCCATCTGCGGGCGCTTCCCTTTGTCACGATCTCCGCCGGCGCCAAACATGACGATCAGATCGCCGGCGGTGAACGGGCGCAGCGCCAGCAGCGCGCGTTCGAGCGCATCGGGCGTGTGCGCATAATCGCGCAGCACCGTCGGCCGTTCGCCGACAATTTCCAGGCGGCCTGGGACCTGCGGCTGAGTCGAGAGTCGTATCGCGATATCGGCAACGAACATTCCGAGCGCGTGCGCGGTGGCGGCCGCGGCGAGCGCGTTCGCGACGTTGAAATCGCCCATGAGCGGGAGGTGCACGTCCGCCGATCCCGTCGGCGTCACGAGTGTCCACGTGCTGCCGCCCGGCTCGAACTTCACATGCTCCGCGCGAACGTCCGCGCGTTTCGCGTTCACGCTGAACGAAACGCGGTGCCCCGTTTTCGGCAGGGCCTCCCACGCTTTGTCATCGGCGTTCAGCACCGCGAATCCATCGGATGTGAGATGCGTGATCAACGATGCCTTCGCCGCGAAGTACGCGAGCATCGTGGCGTGATAGTCGAGATGGTCACGGGTGAGGTTCGTGAAAACGGTGGCGGAGAATCCGATCCCCTGCACGCGTTGCTGGTGCAGCGAGTGCGACGAAACCTCCATCGCCACGGTGCGCACGCCGGCGTCCGCGAGCGCGCGCAGGGTGCGCTGCAGCTCGATTGGGCCGGGCGTCGTGAGCGAACTCTCGAATCCGTCGAGCGACTCACCGGCACTTCCAACCAGACAACCAAGCGTGCCAATGCTCGCGCTGCGGGCGCCGGGCTCATCGAGGAGGTGGCGCAGCATGCCGACGGTCGTTGTTTTTCCGTTCGTGCCGGTGACGCCAATGAGCCGCATGCCGTTCGCCGGCTCGCCGTAGAACGCCGCCGCCGCGACAGCCGCCGCGCGCCGGCCATCGCGCACAACGATCGCAGGGAGCGATGTCCGGCCCGGAACTTCGACCATCGCAGCCACCGCACCCGCCTGCTCGGCGGCGGCAAGAAAATCGTGCCCGTCCCGCGCGGTCCCCTTCACCGCAATGAACAGCGCGCCCGCCGCGACGGCCCTGCTGTCGTCGGTAATCGACGCAACGGCAGCCGGGAGACTGCCGTTCACGCTCACGAGCAATCCGTCGCGCGCAAGCGCATCGGTGACAGCCGAAAGCTGCACGGCGCCGCTCGCAGCGCCGGTCACGGCGCGCGGAGCAGATGCACGGTGCTGCCCGAGGGAGCGAGCGCTCCCGCCACGGGAGACGTCGCGTTCGCCGGACCCACGCCATCGCCCGAAGAAATCGCCACGCGGAATCCCGCGCGGTGCAGCGCGTACACCGCGCGCCGAACCGCGAAGCCGCGCACATCGGGCACCGCTCGCGCTGCGACCGTCGCCGGTAACAGTTTGTTCGGCGAATCGAGCCGGTACACGAAGGGCACGCTCCCGGACTCCGTCACGCGCACGATCGAATCGGCCTGCACCACGCTGTCCGGCAGCGACGCCGTCGCCTCCACGCGTTGTGGAACCGCGGCGAGGTTGCGGCGGTCCAGCGACGCATCACGCGCTGCTATTGCGGCTTCGAGCACCGTTTTCGAAACCGGCGCAGCCGCCTTGCCGCCATAGATCGAACTCGATGGATTGTCGAGCTTCACGAGAATCACGAGCTGCGGTGCGTCCGCCGGAAAAAGTCCGACGAAACTCGCCGTGTATTTTCCCGCGACATACTTGCCGTGCTCCGTGCGCTTCACGGTTCCGGTTTTTCCTGCGATGTCGAACGTCGCAAGCCTGGCCGAATCGCCGGTGCCGCCCTCCACCACGCCGCGCATGAGGCCGCGCACCACGCGCGCCGTTTCCTCCGTCATCACGCGGCGCACGACTCGGCGCTTGTGCCTGAACAGCACGGTGCCGTTGGTGGCGCGAATTTCTTTTACAATCGCGGGCTGCAGCAGTTCGCCGCCGTTCGCGATCGCACCGTACGCGGCCGCGAGCTGGAGCGGCGTCACGTTGAGCGCATACCCCATGGCGAGCGACGCCGGCGTTTGTTTGTCCCACCGCTGCGGCGTCGGAAGCCGACCGCTTTCTTCGGCCGGATACGGCAATCCCGAGGGAGAACCAAAGCCGACATCGCGCAGCAGTTCGTACTGTTCCCGCGGCGAGAATCGCATCGCAAACTGCACGATCCCGATATTACTCGAATACTTGATCACGTCGGCGAGCGAAAAACTCGGTGCCGGATGATCGTCCTCGATCTTCCGTCCGTTCAGTTCCCACTTGCCGTTGTACGTGTTCATGACTTCGTCGGTGCGCGCGCGGTGCAGGTCCAGCAGACGCGCGGCGACGAACGGCTTTATGGTCGAGCCCGGCTCGTACGGCTCGGTCAGCGCCGTCGCGGAGGTCGAGAGCGGATCAGCACGACGGCTCGCCATCGCGCGGATTTCACCGCTGTTCGGGTCGAGCATGACGATATCCCCGCCCGTCGCGCCCGAGTGCTTCACCGCGTCGCCGAGCGCTTTTTCGGCGATGTCCTGCAGTGTCTGATTCACGGTGAGCAGAACGGTCTCGCCGGGGCGCGCGTCGCTGGCACTGAGCGAGGGCGAATCGAAGCTCGCGCCCTTTGCGTCGCGCAGCAGCGCCGTGTGGCCCGACTGTCCGCGTAAAACACCATCGAGCGCCTTCTCGAGACCGTCCACCGGCTCGCCCGCGTCGTCGGCACGGCCGATCAGGCGGCGCAGTCCGTCGTTCGCAGGCGGGACGCGCTCCAGCACCGGCACCGAGTGCACGCCGTGCATCGCGACCGCGGCCGCGACATCGCCCATGAGGAAACGTCCGGGGATCGTGACCCACGTGCGCGAAGTGTCCGTTGACCGCGCGACAAACTCTTTTGAGACGCCCAGGCGCGCGAGGGCGTTTGCGAGCGCGGTGAGGTTGCGCGGCCCCGTGGCGGCGGCCTTCTTGCCTTCGCCAAAGATTTCACGGGGCGCAATGTTGAGGCGCACGAGCTGCCGGCTCTCGACCAGCATCGCCCCGCTCTCGTCGAGAATCATTCCGCGCGGCGCGGGGAGCGGGCTCGCGGCGAGCTGCTGCTTCTTGGCCTTCGTGCGCCACTGCGCCGTTTGAAAGAGCTGCACCTGCGCCGCGCGTCCGAGGAGCACGAGCGCGAAGAGCAGGAATGCCGCGTGCACAAGCCCGACGCGGCTAGTGCGGATCACGCGGCGACTTTGCTTTGGGTGCGCGCTTCAGATAAATCACCAGACTGTCACTCGGGATGTGCATGTTGAGCTTTTCTTCGGCCATCTTCGCCAGGTTTCCTCTGCTCGACGCATCGCGGATGTCGCCTTCGAGCTTCGCGCGCTCCGCCTCCAGCGCGCCCCGCTGCTGCTCGAGGCGCTGCTGTTCACGGGCGCGCACGCTGCCGTAGCTCCGCCTCCATATGACGCCCGTGGCCACAAGGACGAAACCAACTAAAACGAGGGCGACGACCGAGCGGCCGCGCACGTTACTTATTGCTGGATGCGGGACTGCCGGTGGATGCCTTCCGCCAGGCGCGAAGATGCGCGCTGCGGGCGCGCGGGTTACGCGCGATTTCGCCCGGCGAGGCCGTCACGGCCTTCCGGGTGATGAGCGTACCCAACGCGTGTCCTCGGCAGCTGCACATGATTTGTTTTGGCGGACAGATGCAGGAAAGGCTCCACTCGCGGAACGCATGCTTCACGATGCGGTCTTCCCCCGAGTGATAGGCGATCACCGCGATGACGCCTCCGGGTGTCAGTCGGTCACGGAGCATCGGCAGCGCGGTGGAGAGCGATTCGAGTTCGCCGTTGACGGCAATGCGCAGCGCCTGAAATAGCCGCGCAAAATCGCCAGGACCTGACCGAGGGCCGAGCACCGCGCGAATCGCGCCCACGTAGTCGTCGCTTGTGACGAACGGACGGTTCCCGCGCCGACGGATGACCTCGCGAGCGAGTCGCCCGCCCTTCGGTTCGTCGCCAAAGACTTTGAAGATGGTTTTCAGCAGCGGTTCGTCCGCGGTGTTCAGCAGTTCAGCCGCTGTCATCGTCGATCCTCCATCTTCCATCCTCATGTCCAGCTGCGCGCCTTCGCGAAAAGTGAACCCACGCGACTCATCGTCGAACTGGTGGGAGGAGACGCCGAGGTCGAGGAGGATGCCGTCCCACTCGACGCGATGCAGTTCGGCGATCTGCGGCACATCGGCGAAGTTGCCGTGGATGGCGCGGAATTTCTTTGCGGTCTCGAACGCATCGAGTCGCTCCCGCGCGGTGACGATCGCGTCCGGGTCGCGATCGATTGCGGTGACGGTCGCGCCGGCGTCGAGCAGCGCGAGCGCGTGACCGCCGCCGCCGAGGGTGCCGTCGAGTACGGTGCGCGCGCCCTGCAGCGCGGCGAGCACGTCGACGACGAGCACCGGCGCGTGGTACGGGGAATCGAATTGGGTTCCGCTCACGAGCGAAAGATAATCGGCTGAAACGAAGAAGCCCGCCGGTCGTGGAGACCGGCGGGCTTCTCAACAGAAATGTCGAACCGCGACTACGGCTTCTTTGGCGGAGCGCAGAAGACCTTCACGGCCTGATCGACGGCCGTCGCCATCTGCTGAATGTTAGGCATAAGCTGGCCGACAGCGGCCGGATTCGTGGCGCCGCCTCGCGGCAACTCACTGCCGGCGGCGAGCACTGCGTCCTGCACTATTTTCGCGCCATTGCAATCCTTCTGCGCAACGACGTCCGGGTACATTATCGACGCGACGTAGTAGTGGCTCACGCCCATTTCGAACGCTGCCGTGTTCTTGGTGCCGCGATCCTTCGAGATACTGTCGGCATACATCGCGGACGGAAGTACCCTTTGCCAGAGCGCCAAAACCGGCGGCTTCGTGTCGTTCGCAATCTTGAAAATTTTGCTCGCGATCGCGAGGGCGAATGAAGCAACTCTTTCCTGATCCTCGCCGGATTTGATCGCCTCGCGCATCGCAACACTCGCGCTGTCCAACTCTCCTGCATCGACAAGCGACGAGATGATGAGCATTCGCGCGCCAGCGAGCTTTGGATCGATTTCCAGCGCGCGCCTGAGCGAGGTGATGGCCTGCTTCACCTGACCGGTCTTCAATTCCATAGACCCGCGCTGCGCCCAATAGTCGGCGCGATTCGGATATTTCTTCGTCGCGCGCGCTGCCACCGTTGCGGCGTTCGCGAAATTGCTGTCCAGCCGCTGCGCATCGATCGTGCGATCGAAGAATGTCGTGTCCGCCGTCGACGTGTCGAGCTGAATCATCTGCTCGCCCATCTTCCACATCGTCTTGTAGTCTTTCATCGCATACAAGATCTGCCAGTCGAGCTTCACGAACGCGATGTCGCCGGGATTGTCGTCGACCGCTTTCGAGATGATCTTCAGCGCCTCGGCAAAATTTCCCGACTGTGCGTACTCATAGATCACCGCCTGCTGCAGCTTCGAGTCCGTCGGATTGGCCGCGAGCAGCTGCACGAGAAGCTTCGCCTTGGCGGGCTTGTCGCCGAGCTTTTCGTACGCGTCGACTTCCGTTTCCATCGCGGGCTTGCTCTTCGGGTCGATCGCGAGAATCTCCTGCGCGACCTTCAGCACATCTGCGGCCGGCTTCTTCTGGTCGTTCATCACGCCCATTTCGCAGATGCGCGCGATCGTCGAACGCGGATACTTGCTGATTGCCGACTGCGCGGACGAAAGCGCATCGGGGTATTTGCTCTCGCGGCGTGAGCCGAGGCACTTTTTGATATCGTCGTACGCCTTGTGTGCGCTCTGATACGCCTTCGAAATCTGCGACGACACGTTGCCCTGGCTCGGACCTTCGAAATTGCCGAGTGGCTGCAGGAGGGTCGGGTCGCGCGTCAGCACCATCCAGCTCGTCACGACAAACTTGCCCGACGCATCCTTGTTGATCTCGCCTTCGATGTATTCGTCCGCGCGCAGCTGCTTCGCGAGAAGATTGGCATCGCCTTCGGTCAGCGCCGACGTCAGGTCATAACCCGAGGCCTGCAGCGTTCCGTCGATCGTGGCCTTCGTCATCATCTGGAGATCGCGGTACGATACATCACCGGTGATCTTGTCGCGGACCTGCTCGGCGAAATCGACGCCCAGCTTTTTATCCGTGCTCTTGAAGGTGACGACGACGAGAATCGGCGCATCCGGATTCGGCGGACGAGTGAGCTGAGCGCGCACAGGCGCCGAGAATCCGCAGAGCAGCATGGCCGCGAACGTTGCGATCACGCGAGACTGATGCCGAACCATCACTATGTCATCCTCCCGAACGGTGACCTATCGATTGCCGGCGCGAGAACACTCGGCCGACCCAATCAAATGGGCGAAGAGGGACTCGAACCCCCGACACCCTGCGTGTAAGGCAGGTGCTCTAACCAACTGAGCTATTCGCCCGTCAGCAAAAACCAGCACCAACCCTGCACCAACCCTGCACCAACCCTGCACCAAACCACAATTGCAATAACGCGACCTACGAGACTATCGCAACCGGTATCAAAATCCCGTAACCAATCACCAGCAAAATCGGTGCGATGGTTGCACCACCGCGCGCGAGATCGGCATATCCGGCGGCCAGGACAATCGCCGCAATGCCCCATTTCACAGCGGGAGCAACCTTACGTCCCGGTTCCGTATCTGTCATAGGCGGCTGAGTTTAGGCTTTTGGTAATATAGTGTCAAGCAACTTTGCGCCGCTTCACCCTTACTTAATGAGATTCTCATTTGCGCCGTTTGTTCCGTTCTCCGGCGGCGCGGGTGGCGGACCCTCTCCGTACAGTAGCGCATTGAGCGCGTCTTCGCGCTCGCGCCGCTCCTGAACGGCGTCAGCGGCGCGCATGAGTTCGAGGCGCCGCCCGTCGCGCTGACGCCGAATCATCCAGAGCGGCCCGAGCACGAGAAGAAACAGGACGACGGCCAGCGAAAGGTCCGCGAACAGCGCCAGCGCCCCGTATCGCCGCCGCGTTCCAGTCCGCCACCGCTCTTCGAACCCTGATTCCGTTACACCGTACGCCTTCCTGAGCGCCTGGTTCAGCGACCGCGTCTCCTTCCAGTATGTAAAGAAGAGTGACAGTCCGCGCGCCGGGTCCAGCGCCGCGATCTCCGCCACCGCGCGGCGCGCGAGCGCGTATGCGATTTGCGCCTGCGACTCGCCGCCGGCAAAGAAGGAGTCGAGCGAATCGAGCGAGGGGATGCCGCGAAAGACGAGCGCAACGTTCGTGGCGAGCACGTCGTCGCGCTCCAGCTCGCCCGCCGCATACGAGGCGTAGCCTTCATCGAACCAGCGCGGCGGTATATCGCCGAGATACTCATGCAGCGCGAGGTGGGCGAGCTCGTGGCGGAGCGTGGAGCGCGGATCGCCGGCCGCCGAAGACGCGCGACTGCCCTGCATGACAACCTGCCCGCGCTCGGGGATCGCGATCGCCGCGCCCCACTCGGGCGCCGTGGGACCGATCGCGTCGCGAAAGTGGATCGCGTCCGGAGCAATCAGCACTCGCGCGTGCTGCTTCGGTCGCGGCAGGCCGGGAAACGTGTCGCGCTGCAGTGACTCGTTCATGAGAGACCGCGCGAGCGCCGCATCCCGTGGAACAGCGACGAATGTGAAGCGTGCCGAGTCGATCTCGACCGCGCGCGACTTCTCAGTTTCCTGCGCGCGGACGACGGCCGGCGCGGCACAAAGCAGCGTGGCGATCGACGCGAATCGAAAAATCCTCAGCTTCGCGACGGCTCTCCCCCCTCCTCGACCGTCTTCAGCAGCTCCGCGCAGCGCTTGCCCCACGGATTGAACTTGTTCGTCGAAAACCCCTTCTGCCACGCTTCCTTCGCCTCGTCCTTCTGCTCGTTGAACCAGTACGCGCGCCCCATCTCATAGTACGCCTCGATGAGATTCGGCCCGAGCGCGAGCGTTTTCTGGAAAAAGTTTTCGGCGTCCTCGTACATCTCGCGCTCGAGATACACGAGACCGAGATAGAAATGCGCGTACAGCGTCGCCTTCTTATCGTTGTCGAGCCGGATCGCCTTCGAGAGATGTTCGATCGCCTCGCCGAACGTCCGCTTCTTCAAACAGATGTACCCCACGTTGATTCGCGCGAGCGCATTGCTCGGCTCGCGCATCAGCACCTTGTTGAAATTGCCCAGCGCTTCGTCGTACTTCTCGTTGAGCATTTGCGCCCAGCCAAGCAGCGCCTCGCTCTGTGGATCGCCGGGTGAAAGTTCGATCGCCCGCTTGAGCGCGGTTTCGGCGCCGTCGTAGTCGCCCAATGACAAGCGGCTCCAGCCTTTCTCGATGAACGTCGATGCGCCAATGTGATCGGCGTGCACCACCGGTTTCTCGCCCGAGAACTGCGGCGCGAGCGACGGCGCGGCCGCCGCCTGCTGCGCCTTCCATTTGTCGACCAGCGCGCGGATTTCTTCCTTCAGCGCGCTCATATCCGCAACCGTCTGCTCGACCGTCTTGAAGAGCCCAATGATCTCGCCCTTCACCGCCGCGCGGTCGGCCTCGGCAAGCCCGGCGTCGAGCCGGGCGTCGATGTCCGCGTACCGCTGTTTGAAGCCTGCGAGTGATTCGTCAGCCATGGGTGTGTTCCTGTGCGGCGCCAGCCACTGCCTGTTCGAGTACGATGCGTTCACGCGCCGTGAGCAACAGCGCGACGTCGAGCACGACGATCACCGGTCCGTCCTCCGTTTTCGGGCGCACGAGCGCGCGCAGATACTGTTTCGCGAGTCCCTTGAAAATCGCGGGCGGCGGCGAGAGCATGTCGTTCGTGACCGTCAGCACTTCGTTCACGCTGTCGACGATCGCGCCAATCCAGTCCTCGCCCGCCACCACCACGAGAATGCGCGCCGTCTCGCGATGCGCCGCCGCGGCGAGTTCGAATCGCGCGCGCAAATCGATCACCGGCACCACGCGGCCGCCGTAGTCGATCACGCCTTCGATCCACGCCGGGACATTCGGAATCTGCCGCGGAGGCGAGAAGCGCAGCACGCGTTCGACGGAAAAAATGTCCGCCGCGAATTGATCGTCGCCCACGTGAAACGTTACGAGCTGCGTGCGCTGCCCGCCTTTCGCAGCAGCCGGACCCTGACTCGTCATGGTGCCGCTCCGCTCCCGAGTGTGACCTGCGACGACGCGCGCGCAACCAGCGCTTCCACGCGGACCAGATTCACCAGCGCGTTCCCGCCGCGCCCGGCGAGGCACACACCACTCAGTGCTCCATCGGAATCCGCGCCATCCGGAACCGCCTGCACGCTCTCCGGCTCAACGCGTGCGATCTCGACCACATCGTCCACCAGCAGCGCGAGGCGGCGCACGCCGTCGCGCAGCACGAGCGCCGCGCGGGCAGTCGCCTGCCGCGCATCGGGTCCGTCGCGCGAAAGTCCGAATGCCCAGCGCGCATCCCACGCGCTCACCATGCGGCCGCGATGCCGGAGCTGCCCGAGCATTCCCGGCGGCGCGACCGGAACCCACTCGACCGCGGGTGCGTCGAGCGCCTCTTCTACATCCGCGACGGGAAACGCAAACTCTTCGCCGCCCACGCGCACAATGATGTGCAAGCGCGCCGCCGGCAGCGCACCCTCGGACACGTTCAACGGCTCGCCCATATCGCCCTCCTCGCGCCGAGCAGTTCCGTCACCGACGCCGCCACGAGCCCGAGCGGAGCAACGCGATCCGCGCCGGCTTCTTCGAGCGCAGACTGCGGCATTCCATAAATGGTTGCCGTCTCGCGATCCTGTACAACCGCTCCGCCCCCCGCGGCGCGCACTGCGAACAGGCCTGCGCTGCCGTCACGCCCCATGCCCGTGAGCACGACACCCACGCACGCCGCGCCGAAATGCGCGGCCACCGATCGAAACAGCGGATCCGCCGCGGGACGCACGCCCCACAGCGGCGCGCGGTCATCGAGCGCGATGCGCGCCTGCGCGCCATCGGACACCACGGTCATGTGCCGGCCGCCCGGTGCGATGTACACGTGATTCGCGAGCACCGCTTCGCCGTGCACGCCTTCCGACACGGCGAGCCGTGACATCCCGTCGAGGCGCCGCGCGAGTCCCGCGGTGAATCCTTTCGGCATGTGTTGCGCGACCAGCACCGCTGCGTCGAGATCGGCCGGCAGCCCGGGCACAACCTCCACCAGTGCGCGCGGGCCTCCGGTGGACGCCGCGATCGCGACCGCCGCGCGCGCGCCACTCGCGGAAATCCGCGCGCGCTCCACCGCGAGCGCCGCGCGATTCAGCGCAGCGAGGCCACGCAGATTTACAATCGCAGCGGCGCGCAGCGCTTCGATCAGCCGGCCCGCCATCCTCGGGAGTTCATCCTGGAACGTGCCCGCGGGTTTCTTGACGAAATCCACGGCGCCCAGTTCGAGCGCCTTGATCGTCATGTCCACGGCGCCGCGCGACTCGACCGCGCTCAGCATCACCACCGCGCGCGGACTCTCGCTCATGATGTATCCGAGCGCCGCGATGCCGTCGAGCACCGGCATCTCAATGTCGAGCGTGACGATGTCGGGGTCGAGCGCGTGCACCTTGCCCACCGCATCGAGTCCGTCGTGCGCCGTGCCGACAACCTGGAACTCATCCGGCATCCCATTGATCAGATCGCACACGACCTGCCGCACCAGCGCGCTGTCGTCGACGACCAGCACCGTCCGCTTGACGAGGCGCGGGATATCAGAGGACACGTTCTACTCCGCGCACCGAGCGCACTCTCACTTTTCCCGTCGTAACGTCGAGCGACATCGTGCGGCCGCTGTCGCCGCCGACTTCTTCCGCGGCAACCGGAATCTTCACCGCGGCGAGCGCTTTGCGGGCGGCGTCGATATTTCTGCCGCCAACAGAACCGCCCCACGACAGCAGCGGGCCGAACAGCGCGGCGCCACCCACGAGGTGCGCGACGTACGGTCCCCTCGCCCCCATGGCCTGCATCTCTTCAATCAGGAGCGGAACGGCGGTGGACGCATACCGGGCCCGATTCTCCACCCCGCGGCCGAGCGACGCGTCGGGGAGCAGCACGTGCGCGAGCGCGCCAACCTTTGCGGTGTGATCGTGAATCGCGATCGCGACGCAGGAGCCAAGGCCGATCGTCACCAGACGAAAACGCCCTTTGGCCACGGCATGATGAGCGATGCGCACTCTGATCTCCTTCACCGGTTTATGAAGGCCGCCTGAAGATTCGCTGCCGCGAGTCTACCGGCTCGAACATCGCGCGCGACGCCCCGAGCAGCGTCTCGACCTTGCCGAGCACGAGAAACCCGCCGGGCGCCAGCGCGTCGTGGAATCGTTTCATGAGCCGGTCCTGCGAGTCGCGATCGAAATAGATCACCACATTGCGGCAGGTGATCAGCTGCATCGATCCCGGCGGCGGCTGGTCGAGCAGCAAATCACGCTTTTCGAAACGGATCAGCGAGCGCAGTTCGGAACCAGCCACCGATTCTCCAGCCCGTTCTCCGCGAGTGAACCACCGCTCACGAAATCCGGCCGGCGCCTCGGCAAACGCCTCATCGCCGTACGTTCCCGCCTCCGCGGCCGCGAGACTCTCGCGATCGATATCGCTCGCGAGAATGCGCACGCGGCTGAGACGCTCGGATTCGCCGCGCTGCTCTGCATACGCCAGCCACAGGGCCGCCAGCGTGTAGGCCTCCTCTCCCGACGAACACCCGGCGACCCAACACTGAAGTCGCGCGGCACTCGCAGCCCACAGCTTCGGCAACACCTGGCTCGTGACCGCCTCCCACGTCTCCGAATTCCGATACAGCTTCGTGACGTTTACGGTCAACACCGCAATCAGCCACTCGTACTCTGCCGGATCGGTGTCGAGAATCCGGCTGTACGCGTCAAAGCTTTCAGCTCCACGCGCTCTCATCCTCACCGCTATTCGACGGCGCATGCAGGTGTCTTTATAGGATGTCGCGCCAAATCCCCGCTCACGCGAAATCTTCGACGTCAACGCCACGAACTCGTCGTCGTCCGCGAGGTCGTTCACGATGATCCCTGCGCCGCCTCGATGTTCTCGCGGGCGGTCCTATTTCCCGGATCGAGCAGGAGCGCGTGTTGCCAGCACTTCACCGCTTCGTCGCTCTCGCCGCGACGCAGGCGAATGCTGCCGAGCTTGATCCACACATCGGGGCCGAGCGTGTCGTTGAATTTCGCGGCGCGCTGATATGCGTCGTACGCTTCGTCGTACAGCCCCACGCGATAGTGCGCGTCGCCGATGTTCTTGTGCAGCTGCGAAACGCCCGCGTCCTCGTTCACGCCGCGCTCGGCGGCCGCGAGCGATTCCTGGTAGCGTCCCGCTCGCTCGAGCGCGACCGAAAGATTGTTGTGCAGCACCGCGACGTGCGGATACGCCTCGACGCCCTCTTGCATCAGGTCAATCGCGGCATCGATTTTCCCCGAGAGTGCGAGCGAGAGCGCCGCGTAGTGGAACCACGCGGGTGAGGGCGCCTTTCCCTGAAACAGCGGACGCGCCTTGCTAAAGCTCGCCTCCGCCGCGGGGAGATCGCCGTCGCGCAGTGACAGCACGCCGAGCGACGTGTGCACGCGCGCGTCGCCGTCTCCGCCGCGCTTCACGGCTTCCAGCAAAGCTTCGCGCGCCTTGGCCGGCTCGCCCTTTCGCTCGAATGCGAACGCGAGATTGTGCAGCACCGCCGGCGCCGCGCCGCGCTGATGCGCCGCGTGTTCGAAATCGGCCACCGCGTCGTCCCAGCGGGCGAGCCGCAAATGCACGAGCCCAAGGAAGAAGCGCGCGTGCATGTCGCTCGCGCGCAGCTCCACGACGCGGCGGAATTCGCGCTCGGCTTCGTCGAGCATTCCTGTCTTGTAGAACGCCATGCCGAGGTTTCTGTGCTCTTCCACGCGCGCGTCGGGCGCGATCACATCCGGCGCGCGCGACTTGCCCACGCGGTGTAAGAACCCCGCGGTCGAGAGACCATACAGCGCCTTGCCGACCTGGAACTCAACGAGCCCGGAATCTTCGATCAGCGCTGCCACGTCGCGGCGCGCGTCGATCAGCGGCAGCAGGATCAGCTGATCGGGGCTGAGCTTCGCCCCGCTCTCCTCGAGCCGCTTCGCGTCGACGTCGAACACGATATCGAACGACGGCACTTTCTTTTCGATCAGGCTCCACTCGTCCACGCGCCGCGCGCCCTCGAGCAGCAGCGACTCGGGATTGATCATCACGAGAAAGTCCTGTTCCTCCGGGCGAATATCCGCCTCGAAGTTGAACGTGCCCTGCGTCCACGTGAAGAGGAAATACACGGCCTCTTCGATTTGCAGGCGAATCTGTTTGTGCAGATCGTCTTTCGAAATCGTGCCGAGCCCCACGAGGATGTCGCCGAGCCGCTTGTCGCGCTGATGTCCCTGTGCTTCGATCGCCTCGTCGAGCTGCTGCGGAGTAATCGTGCCGCTCTTGAGCAGGATGTCGCCGAGGCGGTCGCGGCGATTCACGATCGCGGCGTAACAAATGCGCCCTTTGTCGAAATAGATCGAGCCGAAATTATTTCTGTGCGTAACCGAGAGGCAGCCGGTCTTCTTCCCCATCGCGAGGAGCTGAAGCACGTCCGGGAGGCTCACCTCCTTGAGCGATCCCTTGATGGCCACTAGCGGAACTCCTCGATCACGCGAGAACTCACTTCGGGCCATTCCCAGACGATTTTCTCCGCGTCCATGAACGCCGGATCGCGCTGTTCATTTTCTTCCTTCACCACGGGCACGCCGGCATACGGCGTGACCGCGCCGAGTTCGCGGCGCACGAGCTTCGCGTCGAGCGGCGAACCCGACGCATCGGCCGCGGCGCCAAGACGATTCACGACGCCAATAATTTCGCGCACGCTCTGCACCGGCTGCTGGCCGAGCAGCGTGAGCAGGTGCGCATCACTGTCGCGCCCAGCGGCCGCGAGGAATCGCGCGAAGAGCCGCTCACGCAGCGCGCGATCCGGCGCCTGAATCGGCACGACGAGTCCGCCTTCGAAACGTGAACGCAAGCGCGCTTCGAGATCTGGAATCGCGGCCGGCGGCTGATCGCTCGTGAGGACGATCTGTTTGCCTGCGCCGACGAGTTCGTTGAACAGCAGGAAGAGTTCTTCCTGCGTCCGCTCTTTGTCTGCGACGAACTGCACGTCGTCAATCAGCAGCGCGTCCACCGAGCGATACCGCGCGCGCCAGCGTTCCACCGTGCCGCCCTGAATCGCGGCAATGAGTTCATCGATGAACTGCTGCGCATGCACGCAGGCGACAACCAAACGCGACCCCGGCACCATCACGAGGCTGTTGCCGATTGCGTGCAGCAAATGCGTTTTGCCCACGCCGCTCGCGCCGTGAATCAGCAGCGGGTTGTACTTCTCGCCCGGGTGCGCGGCGATTTCGTCTGCCGCGTGGATGGCGAGCTGGTTCGATGTGCCGAGTTCGTAGCCTTCGCGCGTGAATGCGGGACTTGGTCCGCCCGGCGGCGTTTCGCCCGCGAGCGCCCGCTCGACGAGATCCTCCGCCGCGGCCATGCGTTCAGGATCGCGGAAGACCGGATCACTGCCGAGCGCCGGATCAACCTCGACGGCGGCGCGCTCGAGATCGCGCAGATGTTCGACCGCCTGCGCAAACGTCGCGAGCAGTCCCGCGACGTCAGGCGCCTTCTTGAGCAGCAGCGCGCGATCGAGCACCGCGGTGCGATACCCCTCACCGTTCCAGTACGCGACGGCTTCGCGGAGCCGCGCCTGCCACGACTCCACCTGCTGCTGCACGACCGTCGTGACTTCGGAGAGGAAATTCTCGAACTCGCCCGTCGCACGCTCCGCGGGAACCGCCTTCGCCGGCGTCTTGGGCGGCTCGTCGTCGGGCTCGCTCACCGACTTGTGCGCCACGAGCCGATTCAGCGCGCCCTGGAGCGCACGCACGTTGTTGAAGTTGAAACGCGCGAGTTCCTCGAGCACGCCGCTCTTGAACTCGAGTTTGCGCTCCTCCGCGTTTGCGCGAAGAATCGCGACGCGCGTTTCGTAGTCGGGCGCGGTCACGTCCACGATCAGGCCGCCGGACAGGCGGCTGATCAGGCGTTCATCGACATCCGGAATTTCCGCCGGCGGACGATCGCTCGTGAGCACGACCTGCCCGCCCGCCGCCTGCATACGTTCGAACAGCCGCAGCAGCTCGGCCTGGGTCTCTCTGCGGCCGGTGAGAAACTGCACATCGTCGATCAGCAGCAGACCCACGCGCTCGTAACGGCGCGAGAAGGACTCCATTTGCCCCGCGGAAACCGACGCGTGCAGCTGCTCTACGAATTCGTCGAGCGAGAGATACTCGATCTCGAGATCCGGCTGCAGCGCTTCCGTGAGATGCCCCACCGCGCAGAGCAAATGTGTTTTTCCGAGTCCGGTGCCGCCGTAAATGAACAGCGGGTTGTAGACGGCGCCCGGCGATTCTGCGACGGCGCGCGCAGCCGCTACCGCGAGGCGGTTTCCCGCGCCCACGATGAGACTGTCGAAGCGAAGCCGCGCGTCGAGCTGCATGCTCAGCCGCCTCCGCCCGTGCTGAGTTTGCGGAGCACTTGTTCGCTCACCGCGCGCAGCGTTTCAAACACGCCGGGCCCATGCAGCGCATCGGCGGCAAACGAGGGCACGCCGCGGAAGTTGAGTGCGTCCTCGAGCTCGGGCACCGTCATGATGAGATCGGGGGGAAGATCCTGTTTGTTGTACTGGATCACAAGCGGGACCGTGCGCGCGTCGACGCCGTGGTCGGCGAGATTCGCGTGCAGATCCTGCATCGACTCCACGTTCTCATCGAGCTGGCGCGCCTGGCTATCGGCAACGAACACGACGCCATCCGCGCCCTGGAGCACGAGCCGGCGCGTGGTCTGATAATAGACCTGGCCGGGGACCGTGTAGAGCTGGAATCGTGTGGTGAAGCCGGAAATAATGCCGAGGTCGAGCGGCAGAAAATCGAAAAAGAGCGTGCGATCGGTTTGTGTCGCGAGCGACACCATCTGTCCTTTCCGGTCCGTCGGCACCTGCCCGTAAATGTAGTGCAAGTTCGTCGTCTTCCCCGACCGTCCGGGGCCGTAGTAGACGATCTTGCACGTGATTTCGCGCGCCGCGTAGTTGACTAACGACAAGGCTGATCGAAGATGGAGGATCGAAGATGGAGGAGCATTATGAGCGGCCGAACATTGAAGCGAGGTTGCGATTGAGTTCTCTCTCGAAGTCTTCTGCGAGCGCTGGGCCGGACGGTGCTTCTTTTGGAACGATCACCGCGATAGCCGCGCACAGTTCCTGAAAAAAGAGCTGCACCAGGCCGAGCGAACTTTCACTGTCAAAAACGGTCAGCAGAATCAGCGAGCTCGTTCCCATCGGAACTTGCCCTAGGAAAATCTGGCGTGCGTTCCCGACATAGTGCAGTCCCGAAAACGGCCGGCCATCCACTTGACGGCCGAGCTCGGCCGATGAAGCGGTCGTTGCCGCCGCCAGCGCGCACGCCGTCATCACGTCCACCGAGCTCGCAAAGCCGAACTGTCCGAGCACCTGGCCGCTCGGATTCAACAGCACCGCCAGCTGCACACGCGCCTCGTCCACGAACTGCTTGAGCGGCGCTTCGACCCAGTTTTCCGCGACTGAAAGCTTCACACGAACGCCTCCAGCCCCTGCAGCATCTCGACGCGCAGGAGACCCACGTTCACCCTCGGCGCCGCGACGACCACGATCACCAGATCGTTCCGCCCGGCCGCGCACATGCGGCCTCCCTCGGCCACAAGCTCAAAGAATCCCGTCTCTCCAAATCCCGCCGCGTGCGCCGCGCGCTGTGCCTTGCGATACAGCGAGGCCGTCAGCGCGGCGAACGCGTCGCCGTTCACGCCGATCTGCAAACTCGAATCGATGATCAAGCCATCGGCTTCACCAACGATCATGCAGCCGGTCACGCCGCGATGGCGGATCAGTGTCTGCAGCAGGCCGGTGAACGGGCTGCTCATGCCGATTTCCCCAGCCATCGCCGGGCGCGCTCCACCGAGCGCTCGAGCAGCCGGCGGACGTATCCGAGCGGAACGGCGCGCGGCGCCGCCACCAGCAGCACTCCCGACCCGCTCGGCGCCATCGCGACGCTCGACGTCTCCGCCTCGAACACGATCTGATTCCAGCGTCCGAGCCCGAGGTGGCGCATCGCGCGATTCGCTTCTTCGCTCACGCCCGAGAGCTGCGCGCCGATATCGGCGCCGAGATCCCTGCCGTCCGCGGTGAGATACTGCCCCGCCACCACATAGCCATCCGCGTCGAGGAGAATCGCAGTTTGCGGCGAGTCGCCGAGCACGTCGTGAAAGAGCGTCCGCGCGTCGGCGACCGGCGCCGGTTCCGTCGGCATCTCTTCGATCGGACGGCGATCCGGGTGCGACGCGCGCACCGTGTCGAGCGCGGCCGCGAGCGACTGGTCGGTTGGATCATCGGCCAGCGCGGCGCCGAGATAGCGCGCCGCTTCGTCCAGATCGCCCTGCTGAAACGCGAGGAATCCGAGCCCCTTCTGCGCGCCGCTGTGTCCGGGAGCGATCACCAGTACGCTCTCCCACTCGGCGTGCGCGCGCGGAAAATCACCGCGATCGATCGCGATGCGGGCGACGAGATCGTGCGCGTCCGCGCGCTGCGCGTGGCGCTCGAGGCCGCGCGTGGCGACGCGCCACGCGAGTTCCTGCTGACCCGATCTCCGGAGCGCCTCCCCGAGCTGCACGAACACGAGGCTCGACGGATCGGCGGCGAGCGTCTCGCTCAGCGTGCGGATGTCGTCACTCATCGTAACGCGCCTCGACGAGTCCGCGGATTCGTGCCGCGGCCTCCATGCCGACGCGGATCTTCTCCGCCATCGCGTGCTTTGGATTCGCCTGCAGCCACGTCGCCCACGAGACGACCGCGCTGTCGAAGTCGCCGCGCAGGCAATATTGGTAACCGCGCTCGAGATCGTCGATGCCGTCTTTCAGCGGTGGCGGCTCCGTGCGCGGAGCGAGCGGCGGCAGTTCATCCGTGACTGACGGCGCGCGCGGTGCGTGCGCTGGCGCCGGCGCCGGGGGCGGTACCGCGGCCATCACCACCGTCACCTGCTCCACCGAGGCCGGCGTCGGATCCGCCACCGTTCGCATCGCCAGCGGAGGAGTCATCAGACGCTGCGACACGCGCTCAGCGATCGAGGCCGGCACTTTGAGCGTGACCACCTCGGTGCTCACGAGACCGTACACGACTTTCGCGATGTCGAACTCGCTGCGCGCGAGGTTTGTTGCGATCTGCCGCAGATCGAGCACGCCGTCGATCATCGTCAGCACTTCCCACTCGCTCGGCAGCAGATCGAGCATCGGCGCCTGGCTGTCTGCCGAGAGCGAAGTGAGCACGGGCACCGCGGCCAGACTCGGCACGCGATCGGAGATGCGCGACCACTCGTCGATGCGGCGCGCGCCTTCCATCAGCAGCGCTTCTGTTCCGATCTGCACCATCGGCGAATCCAGCGGCGGGCCTTCTTCGAACCGGAAGAATCCTTCACGCCACGAGAGCAGTTCGAAGATGACCGCCTCGATCTGGATGCGCACCTGACGCTCGAGTTCCTTCTGGGTGATCGCGCCCATCTCGAGCAGGATTTCGCCGATGCGCTTGCCGTCGTTGCGCTCCTTCTGCGCCGCGCTCGCCGCCGCGATCTGCGCGGCCGTCACGCGCCCCCCGCGCATGAGCAGATCGCCGATGCGATGCGGATTGCTCTTGATGGCCGCAGAAACCACGCGCCCGTTCTGGAAGTGCACGGTGCCTTCGTTGTCGCGCAGTTCGGATGTGACGCCGAGCGTGCCGGTCTTCCTGCTCAGATCGAGCAGCTGGAAGACGTCGTGGATGCCGAGTTCGCGGAGCGGTCCTTCGATCGCCATGGGTCAGCTCGCTCCATGACGGTTGCCGAACACCGTCAACAGGTCCTGCGCGCTGCGCATTTCGCGCCGCGCGCGCCGCGCGTACTCACCGGCCGGCTCGAGTTCGATGACGTGCTCCCATTGCGCGATCGCCTCGCGGTATCGCTTTTGCCCTGAGAGCAGCATCCCGTCATAGAACGTCGCACCCGCGTGATCGGGATCGAAGTTGAGCACGCGGCGGAACGCAGTGCCCGCGTCGGCGCTGCGGTTCAGCTCGAGCAGCGTCTCGCCGAGCGAGATGTGCGCGTCAAAGTTGTACGAGTCGCGAACGAGCAAGTCCACGAGCAAGTCCACCGCTTCCTGCTGGCGGCCGGCGAGACGCCGCAGCGTCGCGAGTTCGAGCGTCGCCTCGGCGTACGTGGGCACCGCGTCGAGCGCGGCCACAAGCTCGCCCTCCGCGTCGGCCCACATCTCCTTCTGGATGTAGAGCCGCGCGAGATCGAATCGCACCGCGGCGAAATCCGAGTCGATCGCGATCGCCGCGCGGTACGCCGCGATGGCGCCGTCGATATCGCCGAGCCCGCGCGTGATATTGCCGATCCAGCGCAGCACGTCGGCGCGATCGGGCGCGATGAGGCGCGCCTGATCGAGCGCCTCGAGCGCGGCCGGCGGGTCTCCGGCTTCGAATCGGCACGAGGCGACGAGCATCAGCGCGTCGACGTCATGTGGCGCGGCGGCGAGCACGCGCTCCGCCGCCTCACGCGCTTCCGGCCCGCGCCCGAGCAGCAGCAGCGTCTGTGCTTCGCCGCGCTGCGCGCGCAGGTGGTTCGGACTCGCGGTTCTCGCGAGCACGTACTTCTCGAGCGCATCGCCATATGCGCCCTGCCGGCAGAGAATGTCGCCCAGGAGCGCGTTCCCCTCCGCGGCATCGGCACCCCGCGCAATCGCCCGGCTCGCCTCCGCCATCGCTCTGTCGTACAGTCCCGCGGAGAGATAGTCCGCGGCCATGCCGTACGCGTCTGTCTCCACGGCAATCTGCGGCGCGGGTTCGGGCGGCGGCGCAAGCTCGCTGAAGAGCGACTCGAGCAGGCGCGGATCGAACGTGAAGCTTTCGACGTCACCACTCATGCGCTGCTCGCCGCCGAGATCCGGCACCACCGAGAGGTCGGGATCTTCGTACTCGAGATCGATGGCGAGTGCGAACCGCTGCGCGACGTAGTACGGATCGAGTTCGAGCGCGCGCTTGGTTTCGCGCAGCGCGCCCTCGTGATCGCCGAGATTCGAGAGCGTGAAGCTCAGATTGTAGTGTGCCTCCGCGAAGTCCGGGCGCGCCTGGATGGCGCGCGCAAACGAGTTGCGCGCGTCCTCGAACTTGCGCAGTTCGCCGAGCACGAGGCCGATGCCATTCCACGCAAGCGGACTCTCCGGCTCAGTGACGAGCACCTGCCGGAACGCCTCGAGCGCAAGCTGGAACCGGCGGCTTTTGGTCAGCAGCAAGCCGAGGTTGAGCCGCGCCTTCACGAAACCGGAATTGGCGTCGAGGGCTGCGCGGAACGAATCCACGGCCTGGTCGCGCTCGCCGCCATGATAGAGCGCGACGCCCAAATTATTGTGCGCGATCGCGTAGTGCGGATCGGCCTCGAGCGACTTGCGATAGTTCTCGGCTGCTTCCGCGAATCGTCCATCTTGATGCACCGCGACTCCGCGCTCGTTCCAGAGCTTCGGACTGTTCGGCGTCTCGGCGATCAGATTGTCGTAGAGCGTGATCGCCGCCTCGGGCTCTTTGCGCAGCAGATGCACTTCCGCCATCGCCTGCAGCACCAGCGCGCGATCCTCGCCGCGCTCGAGCGCGAGATCATACTCGCGCTGCGCCTCGGCGTAGTAGCCCTTCTGGCGGAACGCGAGGCCGAGATTGTAGTGCGCGAGACCGCCGCCTTCGGTCACCTGCATCATGCGCGCGGACCGGCGCTCGGAATGACTGCCGAGCAGCTCGGCGTACTTCTCCGGGTTGTTGCGATCGAGCGAAAGATTCGCCTGCGCGCGAGAGAGCGTCGGATTCAGCGCGATCGCGCGCTTGCTCGCCGCGCCCGCGTCGGCGTGCCGGCCCATGTCGCCGTAGACGAAGCTCAGCAGGAAATGCGCGTCGGGATTGTCCGGATTCAGTTCGATCGCAATCTTGAGCGCGTCGAGCGCGTCCTCGGTGCGGCCCTGGTTGTAGAGCACTTCACCGAGATAAAATCGCGTGACCGAACTCGTGGGATCCATGCGGATCGCGTCTTCGAACCAGTGCTGCGCGCCCGCGAGATTTCCGCTGGCCTTTTCCGCAAGCCCGAGCTGCACGACCGCGCCCAGATCATTCGGATGATGGCGCAGCAGCGCCGTGAACTCCGCGACGGCCTCTTCCGATTGGCCCAGCAACGCGTAGGCGCGTCCGAGTTCCCAGCGCGCATCGCGATCGTCCACGCGGAAGCGCAGCTTCTCGCGCAGCTCGGTCATCCGGCGGTCGTAGTATCCCGTGTTGAAATACGCGACCTCAAGATTGCGCTGCGCGACCTGCATCTTCGGGTCGAGCTCGAGCGCCTTCGTGAACGCCGCGGCCGCTTCTTCGTAGAGGCCCTTGTTGTAGTACAGGACGCCGAGATTGTTGTGCGCCCCGGCATCAGAGGGATCGATGCGCCGGGCGAACGACTTCAGTGTGTCGCGATCGCGGTCGGAGGGGAGAGGAGCGGACACGGTGCCGTTCAGCCGACGCGGATCGCGCGCAGCATGGCGGTGAGGCTGCCGATATCGGGCAGCATCAGAAAAAATCCGCGCAGCGTTTCGTTGAGTTCCTTGAGGTGGAACTCCGTCTCGACGCAGAACACGTACTCGGCGCCCTGCGCGATTTCCAGGAACGTGGAACTGAGCACCGCATCAGACAAATCGATCGCGAGCGACGGCGGCGACGGCAGCAGAATCATCCCCATGAACTCGCTCAGCGCATTGAGATACGCCGCGCTGAGAATATTGCCCGCCTCTTTGAGCGCCGACTGTTCGATTTCGCCAAGCACCTTGAGATCGTGCTTGTTCATCATGAGTCCGGCCACGCGCAGCGCGGTGTGCTCCGGAAACACGAGCAGCGTGAGGCCGGTGAGATCGCCGAGCATCTTCATGAGCACCGCGGCAACCGGCTCTTCGTCCGTCGCGATCTGGTTCGGGATGTCCTCGAGCGGCGCGATGTTGATCTGCGGCACGCTGATCATGATCGTCTGGCCCGTCATCTGCGAGAGCGCCGTCGCGGCATGACCCGCGCCGATGTTCGCGACTTCGCGAAGAGCGTCGAGCTGGAGCGCCTTGAGTTTGCGAATGTCGTCCATGTCTCTGCGCTCAGCTCCCCTCGAAAAGACTGCCCACGTCCATGATCAGCGCCGGCGCGCCGTCGGCGAGAATCGTCGCGCCGCTGAACAGCGGGAGCGCGTCGCGCGCCGCGTCGAATTGTTTCACCACGATGTCCTGCTGTCCGATGAGTTCGTCCACCACGAGTCCGGACCGCCGCTCGCCGCGCTCGATCACCACAATTTCGCGATGCGTTCCGCCGGTGCCGCCCTGCTGCACCACGTCGCGAAGATCGAGCAGCGGCAGCACCTCGTCGCGCAGCACGAGCACCGCCTTTCCCTTCACGCGTTGCACGGCGCTGAGATCGTACTCGAGCGTCTCGCGCACGTGGGTGAGCGGAAGCGCATATCGCTCGGAGCCGGAGCGCGCCAGCAGCGCGCGCACGATCGCCAGCGTCACCGGCAGGCGCACGGTGATCGTCGTGCCTTCGCCCGCGACGGTCTTCAGCTCCACCGATCCGCCGAGCGCGCGCGCCTTGATCTGCACCGCGTCGATCCCCACGCCGCGGCCCGAAAGATCGGAGACTTCTTCGTCCGTCGAGAAACCCGGCTGCGCGATGAGCCGGAACAATCCGGCGTCATCCACCTCGCGAACGTTTTCATCTATCAATCCGCTCGCGCGCGCCCGCTGCAGCACCCGCTCGCGATTGATCCCCCGCCCGTCGTCGCTCACGCGAATGAGCACCGCCGCGCGATCGCGCGCCGCGCTCAGCACCAGGCGTCCGGAGCGCGGCTTCCCCGCAGCCAGACGCTCCTTGGGCGACTCGATGCCGTGCCCGATCGCATTGCGCAGCAGATGCACGATCGGCTCGCCGATTTCGTCGAGCAGCGAACGATCGAGTTCGATCTCCTTTCCTTCAACCACGAAGTTGACGTCCTTGTTCAGCTGCCGCGCCGCGTCGCGCACAAGGCGCGGAAACCGATCGAACACTTGCCACACCGGCACCATGCGGCTCGTCATGATCTCGCTCTGCAAATCCGAGATCAGCCGCGCCGCCTGTTGCATCGACTCGTCCACCGCCGGATCGGGATTCGACGCCGTGAGCTGCAGCAGCCGGCCGCGCGTGATGACGAGTTCGCCGATCAGGTTCATCAGCGTGTCGAGCCGCGCGAGGTCGATGCGCACATGACGGGTCGGCCGCGCCGAAGGCGTCGTGGGCACCTCGCCCTCGGCGATCACCTCGATTGCCGATCGCGATTCGCGGCGCATGCGCCCGCTGACGTCGACCTCGACCGAATCGACCTCGCCTGCGGATCGCACCGCCGCCTCGATTTCGTCCGCGGAGGCATTGGTCATGATGCGAACGCCGAAACTCATCGGCTCTGTTGCGGCCTGCAGCGCGTCGGCCGAAGGCTGGACGCCCGCAACCGCGCCGAGATCACGCAGCCGCTGCACCGCCATGAACGCGCGCACCCCGGGGAGCACGGCGTCGGCCCGCTGCTTCACGCGCACGATCACGCCGGGTCCGTCGAGCGGATTGGCCTTCGCGACTTCCACCACCGCAGCGGCGCCCTCCGCGGCCATCTGCACCGGGAACTCGCTCGTCGCAACGCCGCCGGCCACGTCGCGCAAACGCTGCAGCGCCGTGAGCATCGCCGGCGATTGCGCCGCCTGATCCGACGCATTGTCGATCGCCGTCTCGAGGGCGTCGGCGGACGCAAACAGCGCGTCCATCACCTCGGGCACCAGCAGCTGATCACCGCGGCGCACGCGATCGAGCACCGACTCGAGCTGGTGCGAGAACTCGGCCACCGCGTAGTAGCCCATCGTCGCGCTCATTCCCTTGATCGTGTGCACCGCGCGGAAGACGACACCCACGGGCTCCGTCTGGTCGCCGCCGCCCTCGAGCAGCAGCAGCGCGCGATTGATGGCCGACAGCTGCTCGCGGCTCTCGGTGCGAAACAGATCGGCGTAGCGGGACGAATCGAGACTCATGGAGTCCGAGATTGTCGCAGTGGCGTGAACGCTCGCGCGCTCAGCCGAGCACTCGCTGCACAGCCTCCAGCACGCGGCTGGGCTGGAACGGCTTGACGACGAAGTCTTTCGCCCCCGCCTGAATCGCCTCGACGACGAGCGCCTGCTGCCCCATCGCGCTGCACATCAGCACTTTCGCGTCGGGATCGAACTTCGTGATCTCACGCACCGCATCGATCCCGCCCATGTCGGGCATCACGATATCCATCGTCACGAGGTCGGGGCGCAGCTGCTTGTAGCGCTCGACAGCCTGTGCGCCGGTCTCCGCCTCTCCAACGACTTCGAAGCCGGCTTGCTGGAGGATGTCGCTGACCATCGTCCGCATGAAGATCGCGTCATCGCAAATGAGCACCGTAGGCACCGTTCCCTCTCACGAAAAAGAAAATTCAGATTACAAGAGCTTGTCGCACGACCTCCGCCACATCCACGACCAGCGCCGTCTCCGTCTGCGTCTCTCCCATTCCTATCACGTGCGCCAATCCACTGATGATTCCGCCCGCCGCGCGCTGCACGTCCACCGCTTCGAGCGCTTCTGCCGGGAGCGCCTGCACGTCGCGCACCTCATCCACCGCCATCCCGAACGCCTTCCCCGCCGCCTCCACGACGATGATCGACTTCGCCGTCGAGCCGCCGTGCGGCCCGCCCAGCGGCGCCGCGAATCGTACCGCGAGATCGACGACCGTCACGAGCGATCCCCGCAGATTGATCAGGCCGCGTACCCACTCGGGTGCCCCCGGCAGCCGCGTGGCAACGCGCGCCGGAACAATCTCCCGAACCGCTGCCAGATCGCAGGCGCACAGCCTCCCCGCCACCCCGAAGAACAGGAAGCGCTGAAGCTCTAAATCAGCCGTCGACTCTATAGAAGCCAAGGTACTCCAGCGGATCGGGGTGGGCAATCAAATCTGCCATTTCCGACGCTGCAATGAGTGACTGACGCAGATCCTCCGGAAGCTTCGATCGGAAGTCGAGCAACTCGCCCGTCACGGGATGTTTGAAAACAAGCCAGGCGGCGTGCAGAAACTGCCTTTTCGGCGGCAGACCCATGAGCCTCCGCGCGGCGCCGCCGCCGTAGGTGTCGTCGCCGACGACCGGATGGCCGACCGACGCCAAATGCACGCGAATCTGATGCGTGCGACCCGAATGCAGGTGCGCGCGCAACAGATCACATGATTCAAACCGCGCCAGACGGAAGAAATCCGTTCGCGCGGCCCGGCCGGCCAGCGCGATCGCCATGCGCTTGCGGTCGTTGGGATCGCGCGCAATCGGCCGGTCGATGCTGATCGAATCTTTTTCGATGTGGCCCCAGCTCAGCACCGCGTACCGGCGCGCGACGCGCCGCTCCGTGATCGCCTTTCCGAGCGCGCGCAGCGTGCGATCGGTTTTCGCGACGATGATCAGCCCCGACGTGTCTTTGTCGAGGCGATGCACGAGTCCGGCGCGCTCTTCGCTCGAGCCGTCCGCGAGTCCCTGCCCGCGTCCGATGAGCGCGTTCACCAGCGTGCCCGTCCAGTTTCCCGGCGCGGGATGCACGACCATGCCGGCTGGCTTATCGACGACCAGCAACTCGTCGTCTTCGTACACGACCGAGAGCGGAATATCTTCGCCGCCCAGCGTTCGCGTTTCGTTTTCGGGCAGCTCGACCGCGATCTCGCTTCCATCCTCGGCCTTGAAACTCGCTTTTTGCCTGCGGCCGTCCACAAGGACATGGCCGCCGGCGATCAGCGTTGCCGCCTGATTGCGGGAGAGTTCGAGGCGGCGCGCGACGAGCAGATCAAGCCGCGCGGCGTCCTCGCCCTCAACCGTGAACCGGCGCGTCCGATCCACTTGCCGTCGCCGCATGCGACTCTTTTGCCTTCGCGTTCTCGGTGTCTTCGCGCCAAAGCACGATCGCGAGCAGCACCGCGCCGCAGCTCACCGCCATATCGGCCACGTTGAACGTCGGCCAGCGGTGCACGCCGAAGCCGGCATCGATGAAATCGACGACGCCGCGCCCCGATTTCAACCGGTCCACCAGGTTCCCCAGCGCGCCGCCGCACACCAGCGCGAGCGCCAGCGTGCGCACCCAGTCCGCGGCGCGCGTCGACTGGTACAGCTGCCAGAGCAGCACGAGCGCGCCGAGCGTGAGGGCCGTGAAAATCCAGCGCGAGTACGGCCCGAAATTCAGGCCGAACGCCGCACCGGGATTGAACACGAGCGTGAGCCGCAGCGTCTCGCCGATCACGCTGCGCGGCAGCCGCGCGGGCATGAGGCGATCCACCGCGAGAATCTTCGTGAACGCGTCGGCGAGCACGACGGAAATCGCGACGCCGAAAAACAGTCGAGACCCTGGTCCGCCGGCTGCGGCTCCCGGCGCCTCACTCGCGGCTGCCGTCACGCTATTTCTTTCCATCTTCTTCGCGCTGTTTGCACTCGATGCAGAAACGCGCGTGCGGCAGCGCGTCGAGACGGTCGAAGCCGATCTCGCCGCCGCACTGATGGCAGCGCCCGTACGTCTCCGGCGAGCGGTAGAGCCGGCGCAGCGCTTCGTCGATATGCCAGAGGAATCGTCCTTCCTGGCTCGCAAAGAGGAACGCCTTCTCGCGCTCCATGGCGTCGGTTCCCTGATCCGCCATGTGGAACGAATACGACGACAAATCGCCATCGGCGCCCTGCGGCGTCGAGCCGAATGTCTCATCGTAGTGGCCGAGTTCCTTGAGCACGCGCTTCCGCTCTTCGAGCAGGCGTTTCTCAAAGTATTGGATCTGCTTCTTGGCCATCGGTTTGAACTTCTTTTCGCCTTCCGCGGTGGGCGGCATCGTCAGCTGTCCCGTGTGAGAGCAATGTGAGCGGTCATGCCGTCGAGCTCGAGGGCGATGGCCGATGGGTCCGCGGAGAGCGCATCAGAAATGATCGTCTCTCTCGCGAGAACTTCGCCGGCAATCCACTGCCGGTGCTGCTCGGCGATCGCGCGCAGCGCATCGGGCCCGGCAATCTGCAGCCGGATCCGGTCGCTCACCGCGAGCCCCGTGTCCTTCCTGAGCCGTTGAATACGGCTCACGAGTTCGCGTGCTATACCCTCTCCACGCAACTCTGGCGTCACCGTCGCGTCGATTGCCGCGAACCGCGCGCCGTCTTCCTGCACGGCCAGCGGTCCGCTCGCACGGCGATGAATCGTGAGTTCATCAGGCTTGAGCACGTGATTCGTTCCATCCACGCCAACAACCACTTCTTCCCCTTTCTCGAACGCGCGCAGCCGCTCGGACGAGAGCGCGGCGACCTCGGCCGCGGCGCGCGGCGTCGCTTTCCCCCACTTCACTCCGAGCGCGCGGAAATTCGGTTTCGCTTCGAGCGACACGAGTGCGTCCGCGCTCGACGCGAATTCTATCGACTTCACGTTCAGCTCGGCTGCGAGCAGCGGCACCAGTTCCGTCACGTGCGCGGTAACCGCGTCGCTGTGCGTCGGCAGCACACACACCATTCGCGAGAGCGGCTGGCGCACGTTGACGCCCGCGGCTTCCCGGGCGGCGCGGCCGAGTGTGGCGAGCGTGCGGATCTCGCTCATGGCAAGCTCGAGATCCGGCTTCGCGTGGAATGGATCGGGGCGCACGTACGGCGCGAGGTGCACCGATTCTCCGGTGAGCTCGCGGTGCATCCAGTCGGTGAGAAAGGGCGCGAACGGTGCGAGCAATCGGCAGCTCGTCACGAGTACTTCGTGCAACGTCGCAAAGGCGGCGCGTGAATCAATGCCCTTCACGTCCCAGAAACGCTCGCGCGAGCGGCGCACGTAC
>JBBRBH010000046.1:0-29139 GCA_038205995.1 Gemmatimonadales bacterium | reverse complement strand
TTTGTTTGACACCACCACACGGCAAATGAGCCTCGGCGCCTATCGTTGGAGCATTGATATACGGGATTCCGTTGTCCAGCTCGTTCAGCGCGCGGAACGAAATGTTCACATCCCGCGTGTACACCGAACTCGAAAGACCATAGCGCACATCGTTGTTCACGCGGAAGGCCTCGTCGGCATCCTTCACCTTGACGACTGAGAGGACGGGTCCGAAAATCTCCTCCTGCTCTAATCGGGACATCGCCTTCACGCCCGTGAAAATCGTCGGCTCGAAGAAGTAACCATGCTCTAGTCCATTTCCGCCCGCTGATGCAGGGCGGTTGCCGCCAAGTGCGAGTGTGGCGCCCTCTTCTTTGCCGATCTTCACATAGCGTTCGACCTTCTCGAGCGCGCGCGCGTTGATCAGCGGGCCAATGTCCGTGCCCTTTGCGCGGCCGTCGCCCAACACCAGTTTTTTCGCGCGGTCCACGAGCATTGCCACGAACGTGTCGTGGACCCCGGCCTGCACGATCAACCGACTCGTTGCCGTGCAGCGCTGGCCGGTGGTGCCGAACGCGCCCCAGAGTACGCCCTCGAGCGCGAGCTCCAAATCGGCGTCGTCGAGCACGATCATCGCGTTCTTGCCGCCCATCTCGAGCGACAAGCGCTTGTGCGTGCGGCCGCACGCTTCGCCCACTTTGCCGCCCGTATCAGTCGAGCCCGTGAACGAAACGAGCGCGACATCCGGATGCGCGACGATCGCCGCCCCGGCTTCGCCCTTGCCGTGCACGAGGTTGATCACCTCGGGCGGCAATCCCGCCTCGAGGAGAATCTCGACGAACAGATGGCCGGTGAGCGGAACATCCTCCGCGGGCTTGAACACACACGCGTTTCCGCATACGAGCGCGGGAAACATCTTCCACGTGGGAATCGCGAGCGGAAAATTGAACGGCGTGATAATTCCAGCGACCCCAATCGGCCGGCGGAAACTCATCGCCCACTTATTGCGGAGTTCGCTCGGCACCGTGTGGCCGAACAGCCTGCGCCCCTCGGTGGCCGCGTAGAACGCCGTATCGATTCCCTCCTGGACGTCGCCCTTCGTTTCGGCAATCGGTTTGCCCATCTCGCGGGTCATGAGATCGGCGATCTCATCTTTTCGCTCGACGAGAATCTCGCCCACCCGGCGCAGCACATCGCCGCGCGCGGGCGGCGGCGTCTTGCGCCAAATCTCGAATCCGCGCTTCGCCGATTCCACCGCCGCGGCGACGTCAGTCGCGCCCGAGTGCGGAAAGCGGCCGATGATATCTCGCGTGTCGGCCGGATTCACATTGTCGAAGTGTTTTCCGTCGGCCGGCGCGACCCATTTGCCGCCGATGAAATTTTCAAACGTGCGCGTTTCAGATGCCATATCAGCTGCAAGTCCAATTGAGAAATGTTTTCGCTGGAGGCCGAACGTACACCGTGCGGGGCAACACATCCGCTGCCGCGAGCACGATGCCCCACGTAAGCAATACCAGTGAAACCGTGTGCGCACGAGCCGCGCGGTGCTTCCACGTCCAGATCGACGACCAAACGCCCGCAACGATCAGCGTTGTCACGGCGCCGAGGTAGCCGGCGAGCCCGACGCCGCAGCGCGCGCTGTACGGCCAGAAGAGGATCGCAACGCCGAGCGCGCACGCGAGTCCGAGCCGCGCCATCACACCGAACGTGGACGTCTCCGGTTTTCCAATCGGCATCGGCGCGCCAGCGCCCGGCGCTGGTCCGCGCGCGGGCGTTGCGGGCGCCGCAGGAATCGACGCGAGCTGCTGATCAATCTTCCGCATTTCTGCGTCCCAATCGCGATCACTCATCGTCCATCCTCCATCTTCGATCTTCCGTCGTCATTCAGTCTCCCGTGTAAGGCTATGACGCTCAATCTTCTTGTAGAGATTCGAACGCGGCATGTCCAGCGCCCGCGCCGTCTCAGCCACGTTCCAGTCGTGCTGTCGCAGTTTCACCGCGAGAAAGGCGCGCTCGGCGGCGAGCTTGAAATCCTCGAACGTCTTGCTGTCCTCCAAGCCGCCGATGCCGCCGGTGCTCGACGCGCGCGTGCCGGTGAGGCGCTCGACGTCGGCGGCCGTCACCCGGGGGCCGGTCGAAAGAATCAGCAGCCGCTCGATCGTGTTGCGCAGCTCGCGCACGTTGCCCGGCCAGTCAAACGCCGTGAGCCGCTCGATCGCATGCGCGTCCAGGGAGCGCGGTGCGACACCGTCGTCGCGCGCGAACTGCCGCAGGAAATGTTCGACGAGCAGCGGAATATCCTCGCGGCGCTCGCGGAGCGGCGGCACGTGGATCGGCACCACGTTCAGCCGGTAGTAGAGATCCTCGCGGAATCTTCCCGTTCCGATTTCTTCTTCGAGCTTCTTGTTCGTCGCCGCGATCACGCGCACATCAACCTTGCGCGGCTTCGCGCCGCCAATCCGCGTGACGTCACCGTCCTGCAGCACGCGGAGCACCTTGGCCTGCGCGGCGAGCGACATGTCGCCGACTTCATCCAGAAAGAGCGTGCCCGTGTCGGCTTGTTCGAACTTGCCCGCACGATCCTGCACCGCGCCGGTGAACGATCCCTTCATATGCCCGAACAGCTCGCTCTCAATCAGCTCGCCCGGAATCGCCGCGCAGTTCACCTCGACGAACGGCTTTTTGGCGCGCGGCGACTGCCTGTGCAGCGCGCGCGCCACGAGTTCCTTGCCCGTGCCATTCTCGCCGGTGATCAGCACGCGCGCGGCGGTATCGGCGACCTTCTCGATGTTCTCGATCAGTGATTCGATCGCGAACGATTTTCCGACGATCTCATAGCGCGACTCTATGGTCGCCTTGAGCCGCGCATTTTCCTCGGCAAGGTCAATGCGGCCGGTTGCATTGCGCAGCGTGACCAATATGCGATCGGTATCGAGGGGTTTTTCGAGAATGTCGTACGCGCCGAGCTGCGTGGCCTCGACCGCGTTTTGAATCGTCGCGTGGCCGCTGATCATCACGACGAGCGCAGACGGATCGCGCTCGCGCAGCTTCTTGAGCGTTTCGAGGCCGTCCATGCCAGCCATCTTCACATCGAGAAACACGAGCTGCGGATGCCAGTGCTCGTACACCGTGATTCCCTCCGCACCCGACCCGGCGGACTTCACCTCGTAGCCCTCGTACTCGAGCACCTGCGTCAGCGCGGCGCGGATCCCCTGTTCGTCGTCGATGATCAGAAGACGGCGGCTCACGGCACCGCCTTGTAGAGGACCACGTGCCCTTTCGCGATGCGCACATCGGCGAGTTCACGCGGCACGCGAAACGGAATCGCGTTCTTGGGGGTGCTGGCATTGCGCTCGTTCTTCTGCAGGCGCTGGACAAGATTTTCGACGAGCGGCCCCGGCAGCTTGAGCTCCTTGAGCATCACTTGGTCCACGAGGAATTGCGCGTGACTCGGCGAAACCACGACGAGTGTGCCGCGAACCGTAATTTGCTGTTTGCCGCCCAACAGATTGGCCAGGGGGCCGAGGCCCTTCGCGTCGCCGAGATCGGCGACATTCACCGTGGCGCGCACAGACAACCGATCGTCGCGCGCGAGAGCCTCGGCGCCGCTATAGTCGATGCTGATGTCGCGCAGCGCAGCCGTGAGCGCGTACGCGGCAAGATCGCCGGCGCCCACGTCGATATACACGGGCCCGTTCTTACTGGAAAGTTTCGTGACCTCAAGCCGCGCGCGGGCCATGCCCTCCGGCGTGAGCGGCTCCCACTTTGGTGACATGGCAGAAATCGTCACCGGCGGGCCGCCAAGGCGCGCGCGCAATTTCGGATACCACGAGTCGTGCGTGAACCATGCAATGGCCGCGCCAACAGCGAGCACCAAGAGACAGCCGAGCCGTCCGATGCATCCAAACATCAGGTAACTCCGAGCGCCGGCACGAGCGCTTCTGCGTGGGCTTCTGCGAGTTTTTCTACAAGAAGCGGCTGCTCGCCGGCGCGATTCAGAGATCCGCTGCGGAATCCGCGGAGGTCGAGCTCGACATTCTTGAATCCTGCGCGCGTGACCGCCGTGCGAATTGCAGCGCGGCCTGAGTCAGTGCGCCAGCGCGCAAGTTCGATTGCAGACATTTCAATTCGAGCGGTCTCGCCGTAGTAGCGCACGCGCAAATCGCCCGCGACGCCAATCTCGCGCAGCGCGCGCTCGGCGGACTCGACCTTCCCGAGGCGAAGCGGCGTGACCTCCGTCCCATATGGAAGTCGCGAGGCGAGGCAGGGCGACGACGGCTGCGACCAGGTTGGAATCCCGCGCGCCTGCGACAGCGCGCGGATTTCTTCTTTCGTGAAACCGATTTCCGCGAGCGGCGAGAGAACGCCCTGCTCGACGGCCGCCTTTTTGCCCGGCCGATGCGCGTGTCCGTCGTCCAGGTTCGTGCCGTCGATCACCGCGGCGAGTCCCCGCTCCTTCGCGATAGGAGTCAGCAGCGACCAGAGTTCAGTCTTGCAGAAGTAGCAGCGATTGTTCGGATTCGCGGCGTAGCGCGGATCGCTGATTTCATCGGTGTTGATCTCGAGCACTGGAACGCCGAACTGGTCGGCGATTTCGCGGGCGCGACTCCACTGTTCGAGCGGATAACTCGCGCTGCGGCCGATGACGGCGAGCGTCTTGTCGGGGCCGAGCGCGTCGAGCGCGACGCAGGCGAGATACGACGAATCCACCCCGCCGGAGAAACCGATCAGCACGGAGCCGTGGCTCCGGAGCCACTCAACCAGCGCCTGCTCCTTTGCGGTCGCAATCCCGGTCATCGCCATCCGTTAAAGCTAGTGAGGTTTCCGGCGCTCGTGGATTACGCCGCCTCTCACTACGAACAGGATGTGCCGTGTGTTCCGGATGTCGGCGGTGGGGTCGTCATTCAGCACCACGAGATCTGCCTTCTTGCCGATGGCGATCGTTCCGACGGAGGCTTGAGCGCCGATGGCCTTTGCCGAGTTCAGCGTTGCGGCGGTGATCGCTTCCATGGGGGTAAATCCAGAGCGCGTGACCAGCAGTTCCATCTCGCCGTGGAGACCGGGGAGCGAATCGCGAGTATTCGGCATCATGCCGTCCGTGCCGGCATCGATCGTGACGCCGGCAATCTTCGCGGCTCGGGTGACGTCGTACGCCCACTGCGCGGCACGCTTGGGATCGACGACTCCCGAGACCGGCCCGCGCGCGGTCTCGAAATGCGGGAGGATCGAGAGTGTGGGGTCGAACACCGTATTCTGCGCGACCATCTTCGCGAAGAGCGCCTGCATCACCGGGCCGTCGGGCGGTACGGAGTCGTAGGCGGAACGCGGAGGCACGCGATCGGAATAGTGCTGGGGAGGATTCGGGATTCCGGCCCAATACATATAGATGGCGTGCGAGATCACGTCGACACCTGCGTCTATAGCGTCAACCGGTGTGGCCGGGAAGATGGTAGAGTGGCTCCAAACTTTCATCCCCTGCTTGTGCGCTTCGGTCGTGATTTTTGTTACGAGATCGGCCGGGAGATCCGCGTAGATTTTGATCGCGGTGGCTCCGGTGCCCTTCGCATTGCGGACGGCTTCTTTGATGTCGGTGGTCGGCGTGATCGCCTTCATCCAGGGCAGATCACCGGGCGTGCCGCCGTGCGCGGAGGCCTTCGTGCGCGCGTCGCCAAAAAATGTAGGACCGCCCATCAGCGCGACGTAGAAAATCCGCGGCAAATCGGAGTTCATCGGCCGCGAATCGTATGCGAGCGGCTGCAGCGCGAGTGCATCACCGGCCATGTCGCGCACGCTGGTGAGCCCCCCGAGCAGCGCGAGTCGCAGCCGCGCCGCCGCCTCTTTGTCCGAACCCGACGGATCAGTCGCGTTGTGCACGTGCGCGTCAATCAGGCCGGGAATCACAAACTTGCCCTTGAGTTCGATCACGCGTAGGCCAGCAGGAAGTTTGCGGCTTCCCGTCTCGAACACATCCTCAATCACGCCTCGATTGATCAGAATGGTCTGCCTGGCTTTTGGCTCGGCGCCGGTGCCGTCGATGACCGTCACGCTGCGGATAGCGAGATGGAGCGTGGTGTCGGGGCGGCTCTGCGCAGACGCGAGGGTCGCCAGTGCAGCCACGCCGCCCGCTGCCGCTATGACATTGAAAACGAATCGAGAAGTGTTCACCGCCGGAAACTACTACTCCATCATGATCTCCGCCGCCAGCATCATCTCCGTAGCAGTTACGTTCTGCCTTCTGCGCACGGCGTGAATCTTCAAAGTGTCGTGCGAAGACAACACCATTTGCCACGGGTTTTCACGGGTTTACACGGAAACCGTTCGTGCGAGCGGTGGACCCGTGCAAACCCGTGAAAACCCGTGGCAATGGTCGTTTTTTTTCTTTCTCTCAACTACGTTTAAAAGCATGAGCGCTACAGCGAGCCCTCCCGTCTCTGATCTCACTACTCTGGCGAAGCGGACCGGTTCGGGCCGGATGTCCGAGATGGCCGATGGCCTGGTCGGCAGCGAAATCCTCAGGATTGCAGGTGAAATCCGCGCAATGCTTCGCGCGGGAAAGAGCATCTGCAATCTCACGGTCGGCGATTTCGATCCCAAACAGTTCCCGATTCCCGCCCGGCTGAAGAGCGGGATCGCCAAAGCGCTCGAAAGCGGCGAAACGAATTATCCGCCGCCCGACGGTATGCTCGAACTTCGCCAGGCGGTTCAGCGTTACTACGCGCGTGAACTCGGTCTCGACTATCCGCTCGAATCCGTGCTGATCGCAGCCGGCGCGCGGCCGGTGATCTACGGCATGTTCCGCGCCGTGGTCGACGAAGGCGATCGCGTGGTCTTCCCTGTGCCGTCGTGGAACAATCCGCATTACGTGCACATGTCGGGCGCGGTCGAAGTCGTGATTCCGACGACCGCTGAGAATAATTTTCAGCCGACGCTCGCCCAGCTGCAGCCGGAGCTGCGCACCGCGCGGCTGATCTGCCTCGGCTCGCCGCTGAACCCGACAGGCACGTTGATCGATCCCGGTGTCCTGAAGGAAATCTGTGAAGCGATCGTCGCCGAAAATCAGCGCCGCGAACAGAGCAACGAGCGCCCGCTCTATCTGATGTACGATCACATCTATTGGCCGATCAACGTCGGCGAAGTAAAGCATGTGACGCCGCCGGGCCTCGTGCCGGAGATGGCGCGCTACACGATTTTCGTCGACGGTATTTCAAAAGCGTTTGCGGCCACCGGTGTTCGCGTGGGCTGGACGCTCGGTCCGGCTGATGTGATCGAGCGCATGAGCGCGATTCTCACGCACGTCGGCGCGTGGGCGCCGCGCGCCGAACAGGTCGCGACGGTTGCGCTGCTCGACGATGTCGAAGGGTGCGCGGAATATCACGTCGCCTTCATGGGCGGCGTCCAGCGGCGGCTCGACGCGATGTACGAAGGGCTGATGCGCATGAAGGCAAAGGGATTGCCCGTCGATGCGATTTCGCCGCAGGGCGCGATCTATGTGAGCGGGCGGTTTCATCCGTTCGGCAAAAAAACGCCGGATGGAAAAGTTTTGAAAACGAACGAGGATGTGCGCGCGTGGATTCTCGCGACGACGCAGATCGGCATCGTGCCGTTTCAGGCGTTCGGAGTGCCGGAGGATACGGGCTGGTATCGCCTGAGCGTCGGCGCAGTGACGGTCGAGCAGATCAACGAGGCGCTGCCGAGACTCGAGGCCGCAATGGGAACGCTGGTCTAGCTGGATCCGGCGCGAGAGTCACGGTAGCTCAGGGCCTCTAGAATCGCAGGCTCTTGAACTGACGCAGCGTTATCCAGATCGGCAATTGTTCGCGCGACCCGCAGCGCGCGATGATAACCGCGCGCGCTAAGCCCGAGACGCGTCGCCGCATTTTCAAGGATCTCTTTCGCGGGCTTCGTGATGTGCCCACTGGCAAGCAGCCAACGCCCAGGAACGTCTGAGTTGGTGCGAACGGCGCGCATATCTTGGTATCGCGCTCGCTGGCGACCGCGTGCCGCGGCGACCCGCGCTCGCACCGCTTCTGACCGCTCCTCAGCGTTCTCCGCGCCGAGCGCCGCGATCGCGACGGGTCCAACGTGCGCGTGGAGGTCGATGCGATCTGCAAGCGGACCGGAGAGTCGTCGGTTGTAGCGTTCGAGTTCCGCCATGGTGCAGTTGCAGACGACGCTCGTATCGCTCGCTTTTCCGCAGGGACACGGATTGCAGGCGCCAATCAATTGAAAACGGGCGGGGAACGCCACGGCATTCGCGGCGCGCGCAATTACGACCCGTCCGTCTTCGAGCGGCTGGCGCATCGCGTCGAGCACGTGACGCGGCAACTCGAGCATCTCGTCGAGAAATAAAACGCCGCGGTGCGCGAGACTCACTTCGCCGGGGCGCGGACCGGGCCCGCCGCCGATGAGCCCCGCCATCGAGATCGTGTGATGCGGTGCGCGGAACGGCGGAGTGTTCGACGGATACGTTCCGGGCGGAAGCAGCCCGCCCACCGAATGCACGGAGACGACTTCGAGCAATTCCGATTCGTCGAGTGCGGGGAGAATTCCCGGGAGACGGCGCGCGAGCATTGTTTTTCCCGTGCCCGGCGGACCGACCAACAAGAGATTATGCCCGCCCGCGGCTGCGATCTCCATTGCACGTTTTGCAACGTGCTGACCGACCACATCGGCGAAATCGAGTGTCTCAGTTGTTGCAGCGGCCCGCGAAACAGGCTCGGGAACGCGCGGAAGGACGCCCGCCCGCAGCGCATCGACGAGCGCGCGCAGTGTTGGCGCACTTGAGAGTCTCGCGCTCGTCACGAGCGCGGCTTCGGCCGCGTTGCTCTCGGGGATCACAAGCGCTCGCACACCGCCGCGCGCTGCGGCTCGCGCGAGCGGAAGCGCGCCGCGGATGGGGCGGATCGAACCGTCGAGTCCCAGCTCGCCGGCAACCAGCAGCCCATCAATTGTCTCCTGCTCGAGCTGTTTCATGGCGACGAGCAGGCCGAGCGCGATCGGCAGGTCGAACAGCGTGCCGTCTTTCCGAATATCTGCCGGCGAGAGATTCACCGTCACGCGCCGCGATGGCAGGGCGAATCCCGAATTCGCGATCGCGGCCGAGACGCGCTCGCGCGCCTCTTTCACCGCGCTGCTCGCGAGGCCGACGATGGTCCACGCAGGAAGCCCCGCGGCGACGTCGACCTCCACGGTCACGTCGTAAGCCTCGATTCCGAGCACGGCGGCGGAGCGGATGGCGGCGAGCACAACTCACAATCGCCTTCTCGATGCTTTCACGCGTCATCTCGGCATCGCCTACGACATCGAAATCCCGCGCGCCCGAGTCTCAGGCAACTCTTTTCGGGAGATCGCCACTCTAATGAACATGACCGAACTCAAATACGCCTTCCGAAGCCTGTTCAAATCCCCCGGCTTCACCTCCGTCGCGATTCTCACGATCGCCATCGGTATCGGCGCGAACACGGCGCTGTTCAGCACCTTCAACACGCTCGTGCTGAGTCCGATCAATCTTCCCGATCCGTCGCGCCTCGTGCGGGTCTGGACGAACAACAAGGCGCGCCACGTCGTCGCGCCGGTGATGTCGGTGCCGAAGTATCGAATGTTCGCGGAGCAGAGCACGGTCTTCACAGGAGTCGCGGCTTCATTCTTCAACGGCGTGGTGCTCACGCGCGACGGGGCAGATCCGCAGCAGCTCACAACGCTCGATGTCACCGCGAACTTCATCCCGACGCTCGGCTGGCCGCTCGCGCGCGGTCGCAACTTCAGCGCCGCAGAAGATGCGCCGAACGGCCCGCACGTCGCGATCATCACTTATGATCTCTGGAAGACGGCGTTCGGAAAACGGGATGACATCGTCGGCAGCACGATTCAGATCGATGGCGTCGGAACGACTGTCGTCGGCGTGCTCGCCGAAGGGACGCTTGCACCGTTTCCAGGAGTGCAGGCGCTGCAGCCGTGGCCGCTTTCACCTGGCTTCCTCACGCCGCAGCAGATTGAAGGAGGAGCCGGATATCTGCAGATCACCGCGCGCCTCAAAGACGGCGTGACGTTCGAGAAGGCCGCCGCCGAAGTGAGCTCGATCTCCAAACGGTACAAAGTCGAGTTTCCCGGCCGCCTCGATGGCAACAACGAGAACGAGCTCAAAACGTGGATCGAGGAACAGGTCGGTCCGGTGAAGCCGACGTTCACGCTGCTGCTCACGGCCGTCAGTTTCGTTCTGTTGATTGCATGCGCGAACGTTTCGAATCTGTTCCTCGGCCGCCTCTCGTCGCGCCACAAGGAAATCGCCGTCCGCCTCGCGCTCGGCGCGACACGCAAACATCTCGTCAAGCAGTTTCTGCTCGAAACGCTGATCTTCTGCGCGTTGGCGGCTTCGCTCGGCGTCGCGCTCGCCGCGTGGTCGCTGCAGGGACTCGAGCATGTGCTCGCCAATCAGCTCGCGACCACCGTGCAGTTCTCGCTCGACGCGCGCACGCTTGGGTTTACGATTGGCCTTTCGCTGCTGTCGTCGCTGGTGATCGGATTCATTCCCGCGCTGCAAGCCTCAAAAGTGAATCTCTCCGATGTGCTCAAGGACAGCGCGCGCGGAACCGTTGGCGGCGCGGGTGGCACGCGCTTTCGCGGATTTCTTATTGTCGCAGAGGTTTCGCTCTCGGTGTTGCTGCTCGTCGGATCGAGCCTCTTGCTGCTGAGCTTCGCGAAACTGCAGTCGACAGAGCCTGGATTCTCGACGCGCGGCGTCGCGAGCGCATTTATGAATCCGCCCGGGCAGAATTATCCGACACCTGCGTCGAGGGTCAGTTTTTACGATCGGGTGCTCGATAACCTCCGTGCCAATCCAACGGTGAAACACGCGGCGCTCACGGGTGGCCTGCCGCTGGGCGGCGGACTCGCGCGCGGCGTGTACTCCGTGCAGGGTCAGCCGATTGTCGCGCTCGCCGACCGCCCCATCGCGTTCTTCAATTTCATCAGTGAAGATTATTTCAGCGTGCTTCGCATTCCGCTCAAGCGCGGCCGGTTGTTTCAAACGACGGACGCGCTCAATGCGCCGGGCGTCGTAGTCATCAATGAATCGTTCGCGAAGCGGCTGTTCCCCAACGGTGACGCGCTTGGGCAGGTGCTGCTGCGCGGTCAAAAAGCCGATCTGAAACTCGAAATTATTGGAATTGTGGGCGATGTGAAATCGATTGGCCTGAATACGCCGCCGCCCGAAACGATGTATCAGTCGGTGCGGCAGAATGGCTTTGGCACCGGCGTAATCGTGGCATCGACTGACGGCGATCCGAATCTCTTGCAGCCAGTCATCCGCGCCGCCGTCGCAGCGGTCGATAAAACCGACGCCGTGTCGGCCTTTACGACAATGGAAACGCAGCTGCAGCAGTCGCTCGGCGTTCAGCGCATTACGGCATGGCTCACCGGCGCGTTCGCCAGTGTCGCGCTGCTGCTCTCGGCGCTTGGACTGTACAGTGTGCTCGCGTACGCCGTTACGCAGCGCACCGGTGAGATCGGAATTCGCATGGCACTCGGCGCTGAGCGAACGGACGTGGTTCGGCTGGTGATCTCGCAGGGAATGCGACTCGTGTTCATCGGCCTGTTCATCGGGCTCGGCGCTGCCGCGGCGGGGAGCCGCGTGCTCACATCGCTGCTGTTCAATGTGGAGCCGCTGAATCTCGGTGTGTTTGGCGGGGTGGCGGTGCTGTTCTCAATCGTCGCGGTGCTCGCCTGCCTCATTCCATCGTGGCGGGCTTCGCGCATCGACGCGCTGGTCGCAATTCGCGCTGATTAGTTTTTTTTGCCTCAAGCGCTGAGGTCGAGGTCACAGGTCACGGTTTGGAAGTGTTACAGCTATTTTTTCAGAGCCATGAGCTCCTTAGAACTGCAAACTCTAAGCTTTGAAACGATAGCCGTGACACTTCCAAACTGTGACCTGTGAACTTGACCTTCGAGCCTTGAGTTTCACACACTACTCTAGCACGACACGCACCCTGTGCGTGGCGCCGTCGTCCACGAGCGGGACGCCGGCATTGTGATCGACGGTCACGCCATCGACCTGCACGAGCGCGACGCCGCGATTCGCATCTCGCGGATTTTCTACTTCAATTTCATAGCGCGCAGACCGATACGTGTACGCGAGCGAGAATCCCGGCCAGCTCGAACGAATGCATGGGTTCAGCGTGAGCGTGTCGCCCTCGACAACAAATCCCAGCACCCACTCGAGGCCGGCGCGATACAGCCATCCCGCGGCTCCCGTGTACCAGGTCCACCCGCCGCGCCCCGCGTGCGGCGCCTCCGAGTACACATCGCCAGCCACGACATACGGTTCAACTTTGTAGCGCGCTGCTCCAGCCGGTGAATCCGCGTGCGTGATCGGGTTGAGCATCGCGAGCATCTCGCCCGCTCTGTCGCCCTCGCCGAGCGCGGCGAGCGCCGCAACAGCCCACGCGGCGGCGTGCGTGTACTGGCCGCCATTCTCGCGCACGCCGGCGAGGTAGCCCTTGATATAACCCGGCTCGAGCTTCGTCGTGATAAAAGGAGGAGTGAGCAGCAGCACGAGCCCCTCCTGCCGCCGCACGAGATCGCGCTCGAGAGATTCCATCGCGCGGCGCGATCGAGCCGCATCGCCCGCGCCGGACAATACGCTCCACGATTGCGCGATCGAGTCGATCCTGCACGCGTCGTCGACGTTCGAGCCGAGTGGGGTTCCATCGTCGAAATACGCGCGGCGATACCAATCACCGTCCCACCCGTCGCGCTCCACCGCCAGCTTTAATTTCTCCGCGTGCTGGGCCCATCGCTCCGCGCGCTCAGACTCGCCGCGCCGGCGCGCGATCGCACTCCACGTCACCAGGTTCGTGTGGAGGAACCATGCGAGCCAGACACTTTCGCCTTTCCCGTCGGCGCCAACACGATTCATGCCGTCGTTCCAGTCGCCAGAGCCCATCAGCGGGAGACCGTGGACGCCAACCGCCAGACTCCGGTCGAGTGCGCGCGCGCAGTGCTCGAAGATCGTCGAGCGCTCGCTCGAGCGGCGCGGTTCGAAATACGACTCCGATTGTCCCGCGGCGAGCGGTGGACCCTCGATGTAGCCGGCCTGTGAATCGAGCAGTGTGCGCTCGCCAGCGACGCGCTCGTAATGCGCGGTCACGTACGGCAGCCAGAGCAAGTCGTCGGAAATGCGCGTGCGCACGCCGCGCCCGATCGGCTCGTGCCACCAATGCTGCACGTCGCCTTCCACGAACTGTCGCGCGGCGGTGAGCAGAATCTGCTTTCGGGCGAGATCGGGCCGCGCCACCGCGAGCGCCATGACGTCCTGCAACTGGTCGCGGAATCCGTACGCGCCGCTCGACTGATAGAATGCCGTGCGCCCCCAGAGCCGGCATGCCAGCGTTTGATACATCAGCCAGCCGTTGAGCAGAATGTCGAGCGCGCGGTCCGGCGTTTTCACCTGCACCGTCTCGAGGATGCCTTTCCACTTTCGTTTGACGGCCCGCAGCTGCTCGTCCACGTCTGCGATGCGCTGGCTCGCGATCAGTGTTCGCGCCTGTTCCCGCGTTGAGGCCTGACCGAGCACGAACGAGATCGTTACGCGTCCGCCCGCGGGTATATCGACCATCGTCTGCAGCGCCGCACATGGATCGAGCGCGGCGCCAACGCGTCCCGAAAGTTTCTCACGGCGCGTGAGCGCAGCCGGCGAATCGTTTGATCCGTTGCGCCCAAGAAACTCCGTGCGATCGGCCGTCCATTCGGTCTGCGTCCCATCGAAATCCGCGAACGCAATCGCGCTGCTGTAATCGCGACTCCACGAGTTCCTCGCAAAGATCGCTCCCGTTTCGCTATCGAGTTCGGTGATGACGAACGGCGCGGTTTGACCGCGCGCGGGGCCGAGCACCCACTCGATGTACGCCGTGACCGAGAGATGCCTCGAGCCGGCGGAGTGATTCACGAACGTGAGGCGCGACACTTTGATCGGATCGTCGCCGGGCACGAACTGCAGCAGGTCTACGGCAATTCCGTGCGCGTCGTGCTCGAAGCGCGAGTATCCGTGTCCGTGCGTCACGACATAGTCCGCCGAATCGGAACGAATCGGCAGCGCTGTTGGAGACCAGATCTCGCCCGTCTCGTCATCGCGGATATAAAACGTCTCCCCCGGCGGATCGCACACGGGATCGTTCGACCATGGCGTGAGTTTGTTCTCGTAGCTGTTGGTGCACCACGTACTGCCGGAGCCGGCCTCGGTCGCAAGGAACCCGAACGTCTCGTTCGCGATAACATTGATCCACGGCGCGGGCGTCCACACGCCCGGACGAAGCACGGTGACGTACTCCGTTCCATTCGCGGCAAAGCCGCCGAGTCCGTTGAAGAACTCGAGATCGGGCCGCGGTGCCGGCGGCACGACCGCCGGATGTTCCAGCTCTGCGGCAGCGTGCGGCCGTCGTGCGGCAGCGACCGGCGCGGTGTCGCTGCGATGCGCGCGAGCGAGTTGCGCCGACAGTGTGCCCCGCCGGTTCGAGAGCGCGAGGCGCGCGACGCCCTCGAGCACGTCGCGCTGGGCCGCCGTGACTTGGTCGGACCGCAGAATGAACACACTTCCCGGCGGCTTTTTGCCGCTCACGCGCGGCGCGGACTGGCTCGTGCGCACCAGCGCCTCGAGGAGAATCTGCAAATCCTGCACGTACGACGGCGCGCGATCGTTCAGGATCACGAGATCCACGGGGAGCCGCTTCATTCTCCAGTACTCGTGCGCCTTCAAGAGTTGGCGCACGATGCCGACGTCATCCGCCTCGTCGATCTCCACGAGCACAATCGGGATATCGCCGGAAATGCCGTGCGCCCAGAGCGAGGCAGCGCCTCCCTGCTGCCGCAACAGCACGTCGGGCGCGGCGCGGATCGCGCGATCCGAATAGAGAATGGATCCACTGAGCGTCTGGAATAACTGCGCCTCGTCGGGCGCCACACCCAGATGGTGGAGCTGCACCTGGGCCTGTGTCCACGCGAGCGTCGACGCGCGTTCGAAGGTGGTGACGTCGTGGTATTTGTCGGCGAGATCCAGCACCTGCGCGCGCGACGCCGCCACGAGCGTTGAAAATGCCACGCGAACAGTTTTCCCGGGACGAATGCGCACGCGCCTGCGCAGACTCACGATCGGATCGAGCACCGAGCCGACGCTGTTCGAAAGCGGACGTCCCTCCGCGATCACGGCCGGAGCGCGCACGTTGCGGCCGCGGCCGAGAAACTGCGCGCGGTCCGTTTCCCACTCGAGATCGCCGATCGCTTCCCCTTCTATCGCCAAGGCGTGCGCGAGCCAAATCTCTCCCTCTTCATCCGAGCGCGGACGGCGCGTGGCGAGCAGGGTGTCGCGTCCGCCGACGCGTTCTGTTTGCACGAACAGATTCGAGAACCCCGGATGCTGCTCGTCCGCCGCCTGCGGCGCGAGCACGATCTCGGCGTACGACGTCACTTCGATTTCGCGCACGCGCGACCCGTGGTTCGTGATCGAGACACGGCGCACTTCGGCGTCATCTTCCGATGACACGAGCACTTCGAGCCGCGTGGATATCGCTCCGTCGCGCCGAACGAACTCCGCGTGATCCTCGGAGAACGACACTTCGTAGCTCTCGGGTTCGCGGCCGGTGGGCTGGTACCCCGCGGACCAGCTTTCGCCGCTCGCGACGTCGCGGAGAAAAACGTAGGACCCGGTGTCGTCGCGCGTCGCGTCTTCGCGCCAGCGCGTGACCGCGAGATCGCGATAGCGGCTGTACCCGGATCCGCCCGACGTGATCATCACCGCGTAGCGGCCGTTGGAGAGCAGGTGTGTGCGCGGCGTCGCGCCGTGCGGCGAGCTGAAATGGCGCGCGTGCGGCGCGACCAGTTCGCGCACATCGCTGATGACGGCAACGGGATCGACGCGCGGCCGCGCGACCATCACATCGCGAGGCGTGCGCTCCTGCAGCAGCAGCTCGGTCGCGCGCACGATCGGTTCATCGTGAAAGCGCGCGCGCATCAGCCCGGGCAGCAGGACGTTCGCGATCGAGACGACGGCCATTCCCTGATGGTGCGCCATGTACATCCGCACCACCGAGTGATGCGTGCCCGCGGGAAGTCGCGCTTTGGTGAAATCCACGGATTCGTAGAAGCCATACTGTCCGTTGGCGCCAAGCGCGCTGAGCGCGCGGAAGTTGTGCAGTGCTTCCACGGGATCGATCATCGCCGCGAGCGCCGTCGCGTACGGTGCGACGACGACATCGTCGGCGAGCCCGCGGCGCAGACCGAGCCCCGGAACGCCAAAGTTCGAATACTGGTACGTCATTTCGAGATCGCGCGCGTTGTAGCCGGATTCCGAAACGCCCCAAGGCACGCCGCGCTCGGATCCATAGTTGATCTGTCGCTGCACCACGAGACGGCACGTCTGTTCGAGCAGGCTTCCCACCGGTGTGCGCATCACGAGGCCGGGCATGAGGTACTCGAACATCGAGCCCGACCACGAGAGGAGCACCGAGTCCTTCCCCACCGGCGTGAGCAGGCGGCCGAGCCGGAACCAGTGCTGCACGGGCACATCACCTTTCGCGATCGCGATGAAGCTCAGGAGACGCGCTTCGGACGCGAGCAAGTCGTAGCGGCCGGGGTCCAGGCTTCCATCGGCGACGCGATAGCCGATCGAGAACAGCGTGCGCGTTTTGTCGAACAGAAATCCGAATTCCATAACGTGCAACGCCGCATACGCACGATCGGCAAGAGCGCTCAGCCGCTTATCGAGCGCCGCGGACGCCGCGGCGGCGTGCTCACGCGCAGAGTCGCTCGATTCGCCGGCGCGAAGCTTGGCCCACGGCATCAGCGCATCAAAATCCTGGGCGTGGCTCTCGATGACGGCATGCAGCGCATCCACCCACACCAAGAGTTCCGCCCGCCGATGCTCTGGATCGTCGTCGGGAATATCGCGCGCGCAGTGCGCCGCGGTGCGCGAGGCGGTCTCGAGTTCGCCGAGCCTGCTTCCCCACTCCGCGGGAGTCCGGGGTGCGTTCGCGAGCGCTCGCATCAGCACGTCAAGCGCGTCTTCCAGACGGAGGCGCTCGGGTGCGCTCTCCCGGCGTTCGGCATTCGTCGCGCGCGCGGCCGCGCTCAGGAGCAGCGCAGAATCGCCAATCCCCGCGAGCGCCGCGCTCATGTTCACCGGCTGCCGGCGGATTTCGTGGCACGCGTTTGCGAACGTCAGCAGCGCGCCCGCGAGATTGCCGCTGTCGACCGACGACACGTACTTGGGCTCAAGCGCGCGGCCCTCTTTCGTGTCGTACCAGTTGTACAGGTGTCCGCGATAGTGCTCGAGTGTCTCCATCGCGTTGAACGTCGCCTCCATGCGCGCGACGAGTTCGAGCGTGCCAAGCCACCCGAAGTCGCGCGCCGCGACCGCCGAAAGGAGGTAGAGTCCGATATTCGTTGGTGACGTGCGCTGCGCGACGACGGGCGCCGGCGCCTCCTGAAAATTATCGGGCGGCAGCCAGCCGCTCTCGGCGCCGACGAACGCCGTGAAGAATCTCCACGTGCGCCGCGCAATGAGGCGCAGCGCACGGGCTTCGTCCGCTGAGAGCGATGAGACCTGTCCGGCCTCGCCCGGGAGGCTGATTCGGCGCGCGATCGCCGGCGAGAGCACCCACACGGCGATGAGCGGCAACGCCACCGGCAGCGCGCCGGAGTGCCGCCAGACGATCAACGCGAGCGCCGCGAGCGCGAGCACGACGGCACCTGCCATCCGCCGGAAAATCAGCCACAGATCGAGCGGCTTTCTTGGCGTCGCATGCGCAGCGGGCATCCACTGCAGCATCCGGCGTCGCGTGACGACAAGCCGGAACAACGTGGTGAGAATCGCCGTGGTCATCGTCCACGCTTGATGCGCGAGCATCGTGAGCACGAAGATCGCCTGCCAGAACGAGAACGCGAAATCGCGCGCGACCGCTCGCACATGGCTTCGCTTTGATGCGCCCTCCGTGCGCGGGGTGACGCCGGCGAGCGATGGAATCAGCGTCGGAATCGCGATCGTCGCGAAGATGAACGCCGTCCAGAGCAGCGCGGACGTCTCGGGCAACGTCCAGCCGAGGACCAGCGTGACGTACGAAGCCGGCATCGAGAGCGTGCGCCGCAGATTGTCGAACATTTTCCAGCGCTCGACCGGCGTGACCTGCTCGCGCAGAATCCACGGCAGGAGCTGCCAGTCACCGCGCGCCCAGCGGTGCTGCCGTCTGCTGGAAATCAGATACTGCGCGGGCGCGCTCTCGAACAGTTCGATGTCGGTCACGAGACAGGCCCGGGCAAACACCGACTCGAACAAGTCGTGACTCAGCAGCGCGTTTTCCGGAGCACGCCCCGCGAGCGACTTCTCGAACGCGTCCACATCGTAGATCCCTTTTCCCGTGTAGGATCCCTCGCCGAACAGATCCTGATACACGTCGGAAACGGCCGCCGCATAGGGGTCGATCCCCGCAGGGCCCGACGAGAGTCGCTGAAAGAGCGAACCCGAGCGCCCGGGCAGTGGCGGAGTCACGCGCGGCTGCAGCACCGCGTAGCCCTCCACCACGTGTCGCGTGACGGGATCGAATCGAGGACGATTCAATGGATGCGCGAGCGTACCGACGAGCTGCTTGACCGTGCCGATCGGCATCCGCGTGTCGGAGTCGAGCGTGACGACGAATCGCACGGCCGCGGGCGCGATCGGCGGCGCGCCGCCGCTATCGAGAAAGGTCGTCTCCTGACTCCCGCGCAGCAGCGCGTTCAGCTCGTGCAGCTTTCCGCGCTTCCGCTCCCATCCCATCCACACGCGCTCGCGCTCGTTCCACGCGCGGCGGCGATGATACAGCAGAAAACGCGCGCCGCCGTCCGCTGTCGCGCCATGCAAGCCGTTCAGCCTCGCGATTCCCTCCCGGGCCGCGGCGAGAATATCGTCATCGGCAGGCATGTGTTCGGACGGCGCGTCGATCCAGTCGGACAGGAGCGCGAACGTGACGTCACCGTCGGCGTTCGCGAGATAGTGCACCTCAAGCCGCTCGATCTGCTCATCCGCATCCGCGCGGCTCGCGAGCAGCGTTGGAATCACGACCATCGTGCGCATGTCGGGTGGAACGCCGGCTTTCAACTCGAACCGGGGGGGAATCGCGGGACCAACAAGCGTCGTGACGAAACGATTAATCAGTGCGATCGCGAGGTCCGACGCGGGAACGCTCGCGGCAACCGCCAGCAGCGCGATTCCGGTGGCGCTCATTCCCATCCGCGCGCAGACAAAGAGCGGCATCGAGACCAGCACCGCGGTCAAAACGAAAATCGTTCCGAGATATCCTGGCGTCGCCCACGCGACGAACAGCCGCAGCAGCCGCATGCGCAACGGCGGACGGAAATCCAGCGTGCGCTCGAACGCGGGCCGTCCATTGCCGAAGAGATAGAAGCCCGGATCGGTCCAGCGCGCGTCACGTTCGCCGCTCGGGTCCGGAGCGGCCCGCGCCGCACCGGCGTGCGCGAGTGCGGCGCGCGCCACGTCCAGTTCCGTATGATCCGACCTTCGCGCGAGTTCCTCGACCGCATGCCGATAGCGGTCTCTGCTCAGGAAATCCATCGCGGAGTAGTTGCCGTCCTCACGCAGGACGACATCCACGAGGCTCACACTCTCAAAAAATGTTGCCCAGTCGAACGCGGACATGAGCCGCATGCTCGTGATGATGTTGCGCACGGTCACCGTGGCCGCGGCCTGACGCTGATGCTCGACGAGCGCGATCGCGTCCGGATTCGATCCCTGCGCCGCGAGCCGCTTGCTCAGCCAGGCCAGCGCCGGCGTGACGGCGGGATCCTGATCGCGCAGCCGCTGCACGAGTTCGACCGCGAACGCCGTCATGAGCGGCGCGCTGTCGTAGCGCTGCAGCACAGCGGTCGCCGCCTTCACTCCGCCGACGCTCAAACCGAGCAGATCGTCGGCGAGTTCGTCGGCCTCCTGCCGCGCGGCGCGGCCGCGCACGATCGCGTCCGCAATTCGGCGGAGATTCTCAACGAGCACCACACGCATCGTGATCGCAATCGCCCACAGTTCGCCAATCGTGAGCGGCTGCACTTTCTGATACGCCTGCACGAACCGGCGGAGCGTGTCGGGATCAAACCTGCTGTCCGTGTGCGCGACGAACGCCCACGCGATTCCGTACACGCGCGGCAATCCGACAAACGGTTCGTCGGCAAGCTTCGGCAGCTCTTTGTAAAAGCCAACCGGAAGATCGTCGCGAATCTCGCGCAACTGTTCGTCTACCACGTAGAAATTGTCGAGCAGCCACTCCGCGGCCGGCGTGATCCATCGTTCGGCGGTCACCGCATCGGCGATCGCCTGGCTTGCTTCGCGCAGCACCCGGCCGTTCTCCACGACGCGGGGCAACAGCGGGCGTCCCATCCCCGGCTCACTCGTCACGCGCTGCGCCGCGGCAAGGCTCGCGGCGTGCTGCTCGAGCCGCTCAATGCCGAACAGCTCAGCGCGGATTGGTTCTTCGAGCGGCTCCGGCGGCGATTGCCAAAGCGGAATGATCGTGCGCATCAGGCCGCAGGACCTGCTGCGCACGCGCGCTGCAAGATTTCCTGCGCTTCGGTTTGAATCAGATGCAGGTGGTCCGCGCCCGCAAAACTCTCCGCGTAGAGCTTGTACACCTCCTCTGTGCCGGACGGTCGCGCCGCGAACCAGCCGCGCCGCGTTGTGACTTTCAGTCCGGCGATCGCGTCGCCATTTCCCGGCGCTGCGGTGAGCCGCTCGAGAATAGGATCGCCGGCAAGTTCGTGTTCGGAGAGCTGCGCTCCGGAGAGCGCGGCGAGCGCGCGCCTCTGCGCCGGCGTCGCCGGCGTATCGATGCGCTCATACGCAAACTCGCCGAATTCCGTCTCCAGGCCGCCATAGAGAACTCCAGGATCGCGGCCGGTCACCGCTGTCATTTCCGCGGCGAGCAGGCCGAGCGCGATGCCGTCCTTATCGGTGGTCCACGTGGAGCCGTCGCGGCGCAGCAGCGACGCGCCGGCGCTCTCCTCGCCCGCAAAGGCCAGCGAGCCGTCCGCCAGCCCATCGACGAACCACTTGAAACCCACGGGCGTTTCGTACAGCCGGCGTTGCAGCCGCGCGGTGACTCGATCGATCATCGACGAGCTGACGATCGTTTTTCCTACCGCGGCGTTCGCCTTCCACAGGGGACGATGCGCAAACAAATACGCGATCGCCGCCGCGAGATAGTGATTCGGATTGAGCAGCCCCGCGCCGCGCACGACCACGCCGTGCCGGTCGTGATCGGTATCGCACGCCCACGCCACGTCGAATCGATCCTTCTGAGCGATAAGCCGCCCCATGGCATACGGCGAGGAACAATCCATCCGGATCTGTCCATCCCAATCGGCGGTCATGAACCGGAACGTCGGATCGACTTCATTGCTGATGATGTCGATCGGAACCGCGTATCGTTCGGCGATCATCTCCCAGTACATCACGCCGGCTCCGCCGAGCGGATCGACGCCGATGGTGACGGCCGAATCCCGGAGCGCCTGCATGTCGACGACAGCGCCGAGATCGCCGACGTAGCTGTCCATGTAGTTGTGGCGGCGCGTGGTGCTTGCCCGTAAGGCTTTGCTAAGCACCATGCGCTTCACGCCTTTCAGCTGCGCGGCAATGAGTTCGTTCGCGCGCTGCTCGATCCACGCGGTGATCCTCGTGCTGGCGGGGCCGCCACTCGGCGGATTGTATTTGAATCCGCCGTCGCGCGGCGGGTTGTGCGAGGGCGTCACGATAATTCCATCAGCGAATCCATCGGTCCGGCCACGATTGTACGCGACGATCGCGTGCGAGATGACCGGCGTCGGCGTATAACCTCCCCGATCGTCGATCATCACGGTCACGCCGTTCGCGGCGAGCACCTCGAGCGCCGTTGCCCACGCCGCCGCTGAAAGCGCGTGGGTGTCGGCGCCAAGAAAAAGCGGCCCGCTGATACCGTGCCGCTTGCGGTGTTCGCAGATCGCCTGCGTGATCGCGAGGATGTGCGCTTCGTTGAACGCGACGTCGAGGGAGGAACCGCGGTGCCCTGATGTGCCAAATGCCACGCGCTGCGCGGGCACAGCCGGGTCGGGCTCTTGCTCGTAGTAGGCGGTCATGAGCCGCGGAACGTTCACCAGCATCGCGGGTGTCGCGGGAAGCCCCGCGCGCGGATCGACTTTCATTAAAAGGAGATTAGCCGAACTCGCTCATGCGCTTGAACGCCCGCGAGGACTAGTTCTTTCGAGCGAGTCGTGCCTCATCACGCGAACCGTGGTACATTTTGGCCCGACCCGAACGGAGACCTGCCCGATGACCGACTGGATTCAGATCACGCTGCGGATACTGCACATCTTTCTGGGCGTGTTCTGGGCGGGAACGGTCTTTTTCCTGTCGCGATTTCTCCTCCCCGCAATTCGCTCGAGCGGAAGCGCCGGAGACATCGTCAGTCAAGAACTCGTTACGAAGCAGAAACTCGCCGTTGCGGTGCCGATTGCCGCGCTGACGACCGTGCTCACCGGCGCCGCGCTCTACTGGCGGAATATTTCAATGAGCAACGGCGCGTGGGCACATTCGCGGGCCGCGTCGGTTATGGGTTTGGGCGGCTTCACGGGTCTCGTGGCGCTGATTGTCGGCGCCACGATGATTGGACCGAGTTTCGAGGCGATCAGCAAAATTCAAAACGAGGCGAAGTCCGCGGGCGCGGCGCTGACCACCGAGCAGACGGCCAAGATCGCGGGACTGCACCGGCGGCTTGCCACAGCAGCCCGCATCGGAGCGACGGGACTGTTCATCACCGTCATCACGATGGCGATCGGGCGCTACTTGTAAGCCGTCGCCCGTTTGTGTGAGGACTCAACACGTGATGGTTCTCACAGCCGCGACTTGAACGTCCATCACATTCGTGCCGGTCGGCCCGGTGCGGAGCACTGCGCCGATGCGGTCCAGCGCAGCGAGCGTGTCATTGGTGCGCAGATGCGCGGCGAGATCCACGCCGCTCGCGCGAGCGCGCGAAACGCATGCACCATCCACCACCGCGCCGGCGGCATCGGTGGGACCGTCGCGTCCGTCGGTACCGATCGACCCGACGGCCACGCCCTGCGTTCCCTCAAGCGTGAGCGCGGCGGACGCGGCGAACTCGAGGTTGCGGCCGCCCACGCCGCTGCCGGTGACGCTCACGACCGTCTCGCCGCCGCCCACAATGCACAGCGGTCGCTCGCCGCGGACACTCGCGCGCCGCTCGAGCGCGAGACTCGCGAACCTCGCGCCCGCGTCGCGCGCTTCACCTTCGATTGACGCACCCACGAGTTCCACATCGAAGCCGAGTCGTGACGCTTCGCTTCCTGCCCCGGCGATGGCCAGCGCGTTGTTTCCGACGATCTCAGTCTGTATCAGCGCGAAGCAGGGATCGCCGTCCTTTGGCGTCTCCGCTCGATCACCACGCGTGCCGGCGAGCAGATGTTCGATCACCGCGCGCGGCAGCGAGTCCCAGACCCCGCGGCTCTTGAGCACTCCGATCGCGTCGTCATACGTCGTGGGGTCCGGCACGAGCATGCCGGAGCCGATCACGTCGAGCGGATCGCCGATCACGTCGGACAGCACGAGCGCGCGCACGCTCGCGCCGTTCGTCGCTCGAGCCAGCAAGCCGCCCTTCAGCTGATCGAGATGCTTGCGCACACAATTCAGCTCGCGAATGTCTGCGCCTGCCGCCATGAGCGCGTGTGTGGCCGTGACGATGTGGTCCAACGCAAGATCGCTCGTTGGGAGCGTCATCAGCGCCGACGCTCCGCCAGAGATGAGCACGAGCACGTTCGTGTCGCGATCCGCATCGGCAAGCAGGCGCATGATCATCTGCGCGCCTGCGGCGCCGTCGGAGTTTGGCATCGGATGCCCTCCGGCGAACGCGATCACACCGTGGGGCAGCGGCACCGAGACATCCGGCGCAATCACCACTCCCACGAGTCCGTCGCCCCCGAGCGCGTCGTTCGCGCCCTGCAGCATGGCGATCGCCGCCTTGCCGGCTGCGATCACGCGCGGCTTGGCGCCGGCCGCGCCCGCGTTCCATCCGCGCAGCGCACGCGCGGTGAGTTCGCGCGGATTCACCGCGCGAATCGATGCGAGCAGACACTGACGCACCGCGTCTGTCAGCGCGTCCGCGAGCGCTTCGCTCACCGCGCCGGATCCCGTGCGCTCATGACGTTGCAGCGCTCGAGAAGCGCGCGACGCGGGCGCGATACGCGTCGCTCGAATAGACGTCGGGATTCACCGGGTTCGGCGCGCGCTCGCCATGCAGGTGCGCGAGCGCGTTGGCAGCCGCCATCGTCGCCATCTTGTCACGCGTGTCTGCGCTGGCCGAGGCAATGTGCGGGACGAGCACGGCGTTCCCGCACTCGGCAAGACCTTCGGCCATCGCAGGCTCGTTCTCGAATACATCGAGCGCCGCGCCGCCAATCCAGTGCTCGCGGAGCGCGCGCACGAGGGCGGCTTCGTCCACCACCGGCCCGCGCGACACGTTCACGAGGATCGCGGTTTTTTTCATGCGGCGCAGCGCGGCTTCGTTGATCAGGTGGTGGGTCTCCGCCGTGAGGCGCGGATGCAGTGAAATAAAATCGCTGCGCTCGAGCAGATCGTTCAGCTCGGCGTACGTCACGTGGCCGCTCGATTCGATCTGCGCACGCGCGTGCGGATCGTAGGCGATGACGTCCATCTCGAAGCCCGTCGCGCGTTTTGCCACCGCCGCGCCGATGCGTCCGTAGCCGATGATGCCAAGCACTTTCGTGCGGCCGCTTCCCCCGGGCGAGACATCGGCGCCGAGCAGGAGATTGGGGCCCCAGAGCTTGAAGCGTCCCGCGGTCATGTACGCGTGCGCTTCCGGAATTTTTCGCGCGACGGCGAGCAACAGCGCCCACGTGAGATCGGCGGTGGAATCCGTGAGCACGTCGGGCGTATTGCTGACCGGCAGGCCGAGCGCCGTCGCCGATTTAACGTCTATGTTGTTAAATCCCACGGCGTAATTCGCCACGCCGCGCAACGCGGGATTCGCGGCGAGCATGGTGTGGTCGATGGGTTCCGTGAGCAACGAGATCAGGACGTCTGCCCAGCGGATGCCGTCCAGCATCACATCAACGGCGACTCCTGCATCCTCGCGCTCCTGACCAATGCGCAGTTCGATTCCAGCGCGCTCGAGAATATCGATGCCCGCCTGTGGAATCCTTCGCGAAACAAAAACCTTGCTCATCGATCGCCCGAGAAAGAAAAAAGGAAAAGAAAATCCGCGGCGAAACTCATTTTTCCCCTTGTTAAACAACTCGCTCGCGGCCACGCACCATGCGTGACCGCGAGCGAAGTATGTCTTCTCCCGATCTAAACGACTACTGCTTGGTCATCGTCGGCGGCGTCACCGTGACTTCCGTGTTGTGGGCAAAGCGGAGGCCCCACACGCCGTCCGTGGACTTCAACTTGCCGGCCGTGACGAGATCGGACTTGAGATACGTGCCGACCACCGTGCCGTTCATCGAGCAGTCGACCTTGTCGGCGCTCACCGTAACAGCGACTTCGTTGGTGACTGTCTCGCCAACCGCGCCGGCCTTGTGCACCGCAGCGTGTACCGCTCCGCGGCCGCCGTTCACCTGGAACGCAGCCGGGCCAAAGCCACGAACGATGAACGAACCGTTGCCATTCACGGCGCAATACAGATAACTGGCGTTTGCGGTTCCGAGATCGTTACCGCCGATCATGATGCCGTACGGGTGCGGATGCGAATTCAGGTTCTGGAACTTCGGCTCGGTGAACGTTGCCTTCACCGTGTAATTGCCGCTGGCTTTATTTCCGGCGTTCCAGTACGTCGTCGCCGGACCCGTGGTGACGTGAAAACCATTTCCTTCCTTGGCGAACTTCGCATCGTTCACCGACGCGCCGCCATCCGCCGCGCCCATCCAGCCTGGCACGGAGATTCCGCCGGCAGCAACGGCTTTGGACGGATCCGCCTGCGCGAAAGCGTTCGAGGAAACCAGCGCAATCGCCGCTGCAGCAATACCAATCATACGTGCACGAATCATTGTAAATCCTCTCGAAGAAGGAGTGGGCTCCCGATAACGATAACGTGTCATCGAGATGTCGCAACGCCCTCCTTGTACTACTCCCCCCGGAATACGTTCGCCGGGGCGACCCGAACGGCGCGCAGAACCGGCAGGAGGCTCCCGGCAAGTGTCATGATCACACACAGCCCAGCCGCTGCCGCGAACGTGGCCACATCGCCGGGTTCCACGCCAAAGAGCAGTGATTGCATGGCCCGGCCGGCGGCATACGCCACGGCGATCCCCGGAATCACGCCGCAAATCGCGAGCAGCGCGCCCTGCCGCATGACCATGCCGACGATCGCGCTTTGCTGCGCGCCGAGCGCCATGCGAACGCCGATTTCATGCTTTCGTTGCGAGACCGAAAACGCGAGCAGCCCGTGAATTCCGACCGCGGCGAGAAAGAACGCCACAACAGCGAACGCAACAATGACGCGGACCTGCACAGAGCGCGATGCGGTCTGGTCTGAAATCACACCGGCCATGGACTCGACGTTTGAAATCGGCTGCGTCGGATCCGCCTCATGAATGACGCGCCGCACAGCCGGCACGATCTGCGCATCCGGCGCGGTCGAACGAATCACGAGATCCTTCGGCGCGAAGAACGGAAATGAGCCGCCCGCAAGCTGCCGATACGCCAGATACATCTGCGGTTCACTGCGCCGCTCGAGGCCGCGCACTTTGACGTCGCCAACAACGCCGACGATTTCGATATTGCCCGGCGCGATCGTGAACCGCTTCCCAATTGGATTTTGGTCCGGGAAAAACTGCTTCGCGAACGACTCGCTGACGACGGCCACGTGCTGCGGGCGATCGAGTACGTCCGTCTCCTCGATATCGCGCCCGAGGCGCAGCGGAATGCCCATCGTCGCGAAGAATCCCGGGGTCGCAAACCGGAGGCTCGCGTTGCGGCCATCGGCGCCGTTGCTCTCTGGCCCGCCAACCGACACGCCGAATATGCCGCCGGTGAACGATGCCATCGGGAGAAACGAGATGTAGGCCGCGCTGCGGACTCCGGGAAGCGCTCTCACGCCGTCCAGCACGCGTGCGTAGAACTGCTCGCGGGGCAAGTTGTCTGCGTACTTCGGAAGCGGCAGTGACGTGCGCAGCGTGAACACACTCTGTGCGCGGAATCCCGGATCGGTCTGCTCAACCTTGCTCAGTGCGCGGAGCAGCAGTCCGGAAGTGACGAGCAACACTACGGACGCCATGACTTCCACGATCACCAACGCGGAGCGCATCCCCGCCCGCCGGCCACCGCCCGAGCGCGAGCCCTCACGAAGTGCGCCGAGTTCGCCCCGCCCTGACGCGCGCAGCGCCGGATACACACCAAATGCGATTCCGGTGAGCGCGCTCACGATGGCCGCGACCACGAGCACGCGCACGTCCACGGTGGGCGTGCTGGCCAGCGGCAGAGCATTCGGCACGAGTTGCGAGAGCAACGGCACCGAGACGACCGCGATGACCACTCCGATGGCCCCGCCGAACAGCGAGATGACGAGACTCTCGGTCAGCAACTGTCGAACGAGCCGTTCGCGCCCCGCGCCGAGCGCGAGCCGTACGTCGAGCTCGCGCCGCCGCGTCAGCGCTCTGGCAATCAGCAGATTCGCGAGATTGGCGCAGGCAATAAGCAACACGCAGATCGAAGCGCCGCTCAGCGCCACGAGCATGAGCCTCGATTGGTTCGAGAGTCCGTCTCGCATGGAATCGAGCATCGCGCCGACTTTGTCGTTCTCCTTCGGATACCGCTGCGCGAGCTGGTCGGCAATCACGGAAACGTCAGCGCCGGCCTGTTCGACGGTCACCCCCGGCTTGAGTCGCGCGATCACTTCGAACCAGGTGTTGTCCCGCTCATCATTCTGGAGCTCTTCGCGCGGCATGAGCGTCCAGAGCGCAGCGTCGTTCGTTGGATAATGGAAATCCGGCGCCATGACGCCGACGACAACGCGCGGTTTGCCGTTCAGCAGAACGGATCGCCCCAGCACGGCCGCATCGCCGCCGAAATTGCGCTTCCACAGGCCATAGCTCAGCAGAACGGAGGCGTCTCCTCCCGAGCGCTGCTCCTCCTCGGAAAATGCGCGCCCGAGCATCGGCTGCACGCCGAGAATCGGCAGGACTTCGGCCGTGAACGCGACCCCGTTGAGGCGCTCCGGCTCGCCCTGGCCCACCAGGTTCACCGAGATCGAATGAAAGGCGCCCATCGCGGAAAACGAGTGGTTCAGCGACTTGTAATCCCGGTAGTTCGGCGGAGAGACCTGAAACCGCGCGCCACTCACCGCGCGTTGCCAAACTTTGACCAAGCGACTGGGGTCTGTGAACGGCAACGGCCGCAGCAGCACGAAATCCGCGACGGAAAACGCCGCCGTGTTCGCGCCGATGCCGAGCGCAGTCACGAGAATCGCCGTGAGCGCAAATCCGGGCGAGCGTGCGAGCGTGCGGAACGTGTACCGAAGATCGTGACGCAGCACGTCCCAGTGCGCGCCAAGCGCGTTGGACGTGACGTCGGCGATCGTCGACAGCACGAGCGCGAGCATCGGAAATCCGCGCGACGTCTGGCGGACGCGAGCCGCAAACACCGCGCACATCTCACCGCCGTACTCCCGGCGGAACGAAATCGGATAGAGATGCAGCAGCGCCCGATACAGCCGCATCATGCACGCTCCGGCAAGAGTCCCTGCGTGCGCGCCATGCGCACCAGCTGCGCCATGCGCCGCGTCTCTGCGCGAGCCACGGCGGTGCCGAACGCGCTGATGCGATAGTAGCGGCGTCGCTCGTCGTCGAACTCGGGCGCGGGGCGATCGTCTGTCTCGGTGATCAGCCCCTGCTCGAGCATGCGCTGGATCGACCGATACAGCGTGCCGGCGCTCAGCTTCAGTGCGCCGCCCGTTCGCTCGGCGACGTCCTGAATGATTCCATAGCCGTGGCGGTCATCCTGCGCGACGGCCATCAGAATGTGAAAGGTTGCGGGAGGCAGGGGGAGAAGTTCATCGATGTCCGATTGCGGATATGACATGAACTCAGTATAGCCATAGTGGCTATACTGTCATGGCTATATCCGACAAC
>JBBRBH010000045.1:0-31352 GCA_038205995.1 Gemmatimonadales bacterium | reverse complement strand
CAGGTCTCTCTCTTTCCGTCACGATCACGGCAACTTCCCGCGAGCGAACGGCGTCGGCCACGGGCGGATTTCTCTTCACGCACATCGGGTACAGCGGCCCCTCGGTGCTCGACGTTTCGCATATCGTGGTTCGTTCCCGCGCGGAGCAGGACAGTCCGCTCGCGCGCCTGAACGTGCGCTGGACCCCGCTCGGCGATGCCGAGTGGACGAAGCAGCTCGAGCCGCGCGGCGCGCGCACCGCGCTCGGTGCGCTCAGGAGTGAGATTCCCGATCGACTGGCCGGCGCGCTGCTGCAAGCGGCGAATGTCGCTCCGGAACGGGTGCTGTCCGTGATGACGCGCGACGAACGACTACGGCTGATCGAGGTTCTCGTGCGTGGCACGCTGCCCTGGACGAGCGACGAGGGCTACAAGAAAGCGGAGGTGACTGGCGGCGGCGTGAGTCTCGCGGAGATCAATCCGCGTACGATGGAAAGCCGGCGCTGCCCGGGTCTGTACTTCTGCGGTGAGGTGCTCGACGCTTTTGGTCCGATCGGTGGCTACAACTTTCTTTGGGCGTGGGCGACGGGACGCGCTGCGGGAGTCGGCGTGGCGGCACAGGCAGGATAGCCCGAGCCGCCGTGCCGAACTCTATCGTCGGCGCACGTACATGAGATCGTACGCGGTCTGCCACGTCTTGCCGCCGTCCGCCGAGGTCTCGGAAAACTGACGAACTGAATCCTTGCTTACGTGGAAGAGCGTAAGCCGTGTCGGCACGCGCCCGAGCGCGCTGTTCGGCGCGGGCGTGTCCCCAACGAGCACCATGTTGCCGCTGACAAGTTCGCCTCGGTAGTCGTGCTGGCCACCCGTATTGTCGATCCACGTTTGTCGCCACTTGGCGACGGAACGGTCGAAAATATTAAAGCTCTGGCCCTGATAGCCGGATGGAGTGGTGTAGTGCTCCATCACCACGCATCCGTTGTCTTCGAGCGTGATGTTGTTGCGCGAGGCTGGGCCGCCCGGCGCCGCTGCGGTGCCCCGCACGTCCCAGTCGCCAACCCAAAAATCAAACTCGCGAAATTTCGGGTCGTGCATGCATGGCTGCGTAACGGCATCGAAGGCATCGAGCACCGCAGGCCAATTCGCGTGCGACTTGAGGGATGTGAGGTGTGCGTCGGCCGTTAGCGAGGATGCCGTCACAGGCATTCCGCCGGCGGCGGATCGCTTCAGTTCGGCGATCGCGGCATCGACATGCTTAAGTTCAGCGAGCGCCTGCGCGATCCGGTAGTGAAACTGCGGAAGAGCGGGGTACTTGTTGGCGAGTTTGGTGTAGGAGTCCAGAGCGTTTTCCCAATCTCCTTGCGTCAGCAACGCGCTGGCGCGCCGGAGTTCGTCGGCGCTTGGCTGGGCCGGCGGTGCTTGCGCGCGGGATGGGCGGGCAATCAGCGTTATCAGCATGGCGGCCACAACGAACAGGAAACGAGTCTTGTGAAACACGTCGCAAACTCCGATCGAAAGAGTGCCCAACAGATAGGCTCCATCCGCTCCCGCGCGCTTCCACGGCATTGCTCAATCCCGCAACGTACGACTCCGTTCGACACGATTCTCTTCCGGAGCGAGACCGCCGCGATGGGCGAGTTTCACTGTCCGATCGATGATCCCCGATTCTGTGACACCGGGCCGATCGCGTTCCCGGTGGTGGTATTTCCCCGCACGAGCGTCTGGATTCGTCACGAGGGCTCGCGCCCGTTTCTTGCAGATCCCAGCATCGTCACGATATACAATCGCGCGCAGGTGTATGAGCGGCGCGCGCTCTCGCCGGACGGCGACCGGTGTGACTGGTTCGCGGTGAGCGATGACGTCGCCCGTGAAATCGCGCGCCATCATGGGAGCGACGGCTCTGAGTCAGAACGGCCCTTCGCGTACGAGTGGGTGGCGAGTACCGCGGACCTCTTCCTGCGCCAGCGGACGCTGCTCAGGCGGTTCGTCCGAGGCGAGTCGAGCGAGTTCGAGGCCGAGGAGGAGGTCGTCTCGATCGCGAGCGCTGTGCTGGCGCTCGCCCATGGCAGCGCGAGTCGCAATGTCTCGCGTCGCGCGAACGTCTCGCGCAGGCACCGTGAGCTTTCTGAAGCCGCTCGCATCGTGATCGCGCGCAATCCTGCGGTCACACCATCGGTGCGCGACATGGCACGCGCGCTCGGAACGTCGCCGTTCCATCTCTGCCGCGTCTTTCGCGAGCAGACGGGGCATTCCATGCACCACTATCGAACCGAACTTCGCGTGCGTCTGGCGCTGGAGCGGTTCGAATCGCGCGGGGGAGGGTCCGCGTCGCTGTCGTCGATTGCGCTCGACCTTGGTTTCGCGAGCCACTCGCACTTTGTCCGCATCATGCGAGCGCGGCTCGGAGCGACGCCGGGCGTGGTGCGGCGGGCGCTGCGGTAGTACCGCAGCACGCGCCCCCTTAGTGTCTCGCCGCGATGTTGATGACCAGTACCCACGCGATCATCGCCACGAGCACGACGAGCGCGCCGATCACGAGTTTCTTGTGAATTCGTTTCTCGCCCTTGTCCAGCTGGTTCCGCCTCATAGCTGCGTCTTGCGTGCTTTTTCGAGTGCAATATGGTTGTCGTGCATACGGGCGTCTCTCGGTCAGTCCGGTCGCCGCGCATCGGATAATGCGCGCGAAAAAGGACACGACGGATGAGTAATGGCCGCCGCGCGCGCGAACCATCGCACCTTCGAACTACACTTTTTGAGCAGTTGTCTCGGCGGGGAGCGGCATCTGTAGTCCCGCGGCCGAACGACCGTGCGGGTCTTGCCTGGCGCGAATCTCGTTGACCATTTCCAGAGCGGTTTTCGTGTTCGGACGCAGCGTGCAATCGGATGTGCCGAGCGGCGTGACGCGGTCGCCCCACTTCACGAGTACCGATGCCCACGTGAGGCCGCCGCCGAAGCCGGGCATGAGCAGCAATGATCCCGGCTGCACGCGACCGGCCTCGAGCGCTTCGACGAGCGCGACGGGAACGGTGGCCGAGCTCATGTTGCCGTACTTCTGCACGGTGAGCATCACACGCTCCATCGGAATGCCCGCGTACTTCGCGACTGATTCGATGATACGCAGGTTCGCCTGGTGCGGCACGACAAGATCAACCTGTTCCGCCGTGACGCCGCATTGCTGCAGCACACGCGTGCTCGCCTCGCTCATGGCTTTCACCGCGCGCTTGAAAATGACCTGGCCGTCGAAATCCCAGAGGGTGTCCCCCAGCGTGATCTCCCTGCCCGAGTAGCCGAGCCCGACGCCGCGCACCCGCAGCGACGAGCGCGCTGCCGCGTCGCAGCCGAGGACGCTGCCGATGACGCCGCTTTCGGTATCCGATGCCTGGAGCACAACCGCCGCAGCGCCGTCGCCGAACAGCACGGCGACGTTGCGATCGCTCCAGTCCATGTAGTGGCTGATGAGTTCAACACCGATCACGACGGCATTCTTGATCGCCCCCGTGCGAATCATCGCGCTGGCGGTCACGAGTCCATAGAGAAAGCTCGTGCACGCGGTGTTGATGTCCATCGCGGCCGCGCGGGTGGCGCCTAGCGCGAGCTGCACGCCGGATGAACTGTTTGGAACGGATTCTTCGTTGCTGACGCTGCCGTAGACGATGAGTTCGACGTCTTCAGGGGCGAGGTTCGCGCAGGCGAGCGCGCGCGTCGCGGCGATCGTGGAAAGTTCGATCGCGGTGACATGGGAGACGCGGCGCTCTTTCATGCCGGTGCGGCTGGTGATCCATTCGTCGTTCGTGTCGAGGAATGTCGACAGGTCGGCGTTCGTGAGGACGGCGGGTGGCATGCACGCGCCCCATCCGGTGATCGCGGCGAAGGTCATGATTTGAAGCTACTATATGCTATGTGTCTCGTCACGCGGAGTTGACCCGTCGATGACCGTCGGTCGTGTGGCACGTGCCGTTTCGCTTGCGATCGTCTGCTCCGCCGCGCTCCGCGCGCAGGGGACGACCGAGCTGAAGCGCGGCCTCGTGATCAAGAAGTCGACGACGATCACCCGCAGGAACTATCGAATCGCCGCGGACGCCACGCTCGACTCGGCCGTGATCGTCGTGCGCGGAGACGACATCATACTTGATCTGAATGGCGCAATATTGCAGGGCGCGGATCCCGCGTCCGACCCCGATCAGTTCGCAGGCGTCGCAATTCTTGTCGACGGCGGACGGAACGTGACCATCAGGAACGCCGATATCAGCGGCTACCGCTTCGCGATCATCGCGCGTGGCACGCTGAATCTTACCATCGAGAAATCCGACCTGAGTCACACGTGGAAGCCGCGCCTCTACAGTCTGGTGGAGCACGAGAGTCTCGCGGACTGGCTCTCGTTTCATCACAACGAGAAGGACGAATGGCTGCGGTTCGGCGCGGCGATGTACCTCGACGGCGTCAGCGGCGGGTGGATTCGCGCAGTGCGGGCGGAGCAGGGGATGAACGGACTGATGCTCGTGCGAACCGATCATCTGCACGTCGAACACGACGTGTTCCGATTCAACTCCGGACTCGGCATCGGGATGTATCGCAGCAGCAATGACACGATTCAGTTCAACCTGCTGGATTTCAACGTGCGCGGATTCAGCAACGGCTTCTACCGCCGAGGCCAGGATTCGGCGGATCTGCTGATGTTCGAGCAGAGTTCAAACAATTATGTGTATCGCAACTCAGCGACGCACGGCGGTGATGGCCTGTTCCTCTGGGCCGGCCAGAACACGATGGATTTCGGCACTGGCGGTTCGAACGACAATGTCTTTACACAAAACGATTTCAGTTTTGCTCCGACGAATGCGATGGAGGCGACGTTCAGCCGCAACGCGTTCACCGGCAATCGCGCCGCCGGGAGTGATTACGGGCTGTGGGGCGGATACAGTTACGAATCCAGAGTGGAAGGAAATTGTTTTTCGGACAATCGGATCGGAATTGCGATCGAGCACGGTCAGGAGAACACGATCTTGTCCAATCGGTTCGCTGGCGATGGGACGGCGATTCGACTGTGGGGTGATCGCGTTGAGCCGGGCGACTGGGGATATCCGCGCTTTCGCGATACCGAGAGCCGCGATGTGACCGTGACGTCCAATTCGTTCGCGAAAAATCGAGTGGCGCTTTGGGCGGCGAATACGCGCGGGATCACGATGTCGGGCAACTCATTCGTATCGGTGGATACCGAAACCGTGTTCCGCGACACGGCGAAAGTCCTGGTCGATCGAGGCCACGTTGCCGCCGCGCCGAAACCTTGTGAGGTTGCGGAGGCGGAGGGTTCGGCAAAACGCGACCGCTCGGCGATCATCGTCGACGAATGGGGTCCGTTCGACTGGCGTTCACCAAAGATCTGGCCGATCGACAGCACGCATACGGCGTCGCTCCGCGTCGCGGTGATCGGGCCTGCCGGCCGGTGGACGCTCGTGTCGAAGCGAGGGATCGCGTCCCTCTCCGCGACCTCCGGCAAAATGAACGACACGATCCGCGTGACTCCGACTGCTTCCGCGGCGACAGACTGGGAACTCGTGCTGGAGTACAGAGGCGCGCCGGCTCAAACAGCTCGCGGCGCGCCCATCGCACCCGATACCCCGATCCGATTCTCGTACGGCGCATTCGAGCCCGCGCACGAATGGCAAGTGAAGTTTTTCGCGTACGCCGACAGCACCGATCCACAGAGCCGCGCGAACGCGTTTGCGGACTTGCTGTTGCACGGCAAGCCCATGGCAACAGCGACTGCGAGCCGGCTCGACTACATGTGGTATCGCCCGACGATCGCGCATGTGCCGCAAGCGCACTGGGCGCTCGAAGCGACATCGACCGTGACGCTCACGCCGGGCTCCTACACGCTGCGGACGATCAGCGACGATGCCGTGCGCGTGTGGGTCGATGGAACACTTGTCATCGACAACTGGACTCCCCACGAGTCGGCGGTGAATGTCGCGGCGATTGCCGCGGGCAAGCACGAGCTGCGAGTGCAGTACTATCAAGTAGATGGATGGACCGAATTGCGAGTGGATATTGTACGAGGAGTGCAGAGGGCCGCGGGTTCGCCGGGACCACATTAGCGCAGGATCACGATGCGAATGAGAGTCAGTCTTGCACTCACACTACTGCTGACGCCGGTTTTCGGTGCGATGGCGCAGAGCGCGTCTCCTCGCAGCGTGATCTCAATACAGCCGCTGAGCGCCGTATTCAAGACGTTCGCCGGCGAGTTCGAGAGCGCGGCGTCGAAATCGGTCACGTGGGGACTCGGTGCCACCTACTGGGCCGGTTTCTCAGACAGCGAGGTGAAGATCACATCTGGCGATTTCAAACTCCGCTACTATCCGAACGGCCAGGCCCTGCATGGATTCTCCGTTGGCGCGTCGGGCGGATTTGTCAGCGTGGCCGGGAAGGACAGCAACAATCGACCCGTCACGATTGGCGGTGGATCCGTCGGCGTGCTGCTCGAATATCAGTGGCTCATGGGTGAGAAGAAAAACTTCGCGCTCGCGCTTGGCCTCGGAGCGAAGGCGCTCTCGGTGAGCACGAACGATGTGGGTGGCAATGGCTTTACGGCGCGGTATCCAACGGCACGGATTTCCGTGGGATACGCGTTCTAGCCGGAACTGGCCAACCCCGCAAATTTATCCGGAGACAACAGATGACGGTTCGGCGGATTCTGCGCGCAGCCGCGCTTCCACTGCTGTTCACTGCATGCACAGCCTCCATCCACCGCTCGAATGCCTCGAACTCCGCGGAGGGGCGCTCGATTCGCGAGGCGCGCGCCGCGCAAAACCGCGCGATCGTCGCCGGCGACGTCAACCTCGTAGCGAGTTTCTGGACCGAGGACGTTACCCTCCGCCGCGGGCTCGGCACTCCGCAGTCGGGACGAGCCGCTTATCGCCGGCTGTTCGAGGAGGATGCCAAGAACGACTCAGCAATCGTCTATCAGCGCGATCCAGTCGATGTTGAAGTCAGCGCTCGCTGGCCGCTCGCTTTCGAGACCGGCACATGGCGCGGCTATCTCCGCAGCATGCCGGCACAGCCCGTGATACGCGGCCGATACTCGGCGCAGTGGGTGAAACGCGACGGCCACTGGCTCATTCGCTCCGAAGTATTCGTCGCGCTGACTTGCTCGGCTTCCGGCTGCAATTCCGCGGCGCTTCCCTAAACTCTCAACGGGAAGCCGCTACGTCCTCGCTCGTCTCGCGTTCCACCACATCAAGAAACCGGTTACGACCTGAGAGAACATCACGATCGATGCGAGCAGCCAGATCGCCTCAGTCGGCTTTCCGAGCACATCGCCGGTGTGGATTGAACGCTTGAGGTAGTCGAGCCTCGTGCCGAGTCCCGCGTCGTGCGTGCTCATCACCGCGAGCACCTTGCCGGTGTAGCGGTCGATGAACACGCGGCTTCGGCCTGCCGGCGTGTGGTCGTCGGGGAACTTCAGCGCGACAGTCACGGGGTTCTTGGAGGTGCCGAGCGACACGAACGATATGTCGGCTCCCGGCAGCGCCGCGCGCGCGGCTGCGGCCATCGCGTCGAACGAAGGGCGCGGCGCGTCAGACGGCCCCGCCGGCTGCGTTGGCGCCGTTACGGCGGGCGCGCTGTCGAGCGACTTGATCAGTTTGCCGATTCCATCGTAATGGATCCACAGCCCGCTCGACGTGATCACGATCATAACGATCGCGGCAACAATTCCGAGCGCGTGGTGCAGGTCGAAGTTGACTCGCTTCCAGCTCGCACTCGTGTTCACGCGAATCAGTTTGTCCGGCCACCACAGAATGATTCCCGTGAGCACGAGAAAGAGGGCGACGATTGTAACAATGGCGACGATGCTGCGTCCGACTTTCCCGGAAAAGAGCTCGACGTGAAAGACGTGGAGTCGTCTGGCCAACGACGCCCCTCCCGCCTCTGGCGTGCGTGTTCCGATGACCGCGCCCGTATACGGATCGATATAGAGGCCAAGTCTATCCACGTTTGCCGTCCACGCGCGATCCCGCACTGACGAGACCGTGATGCCCGTTATTCCCGGGCCCGGGTATTTTGCCTCCACCCGGGCGATCACCGTGTCGATTGGCAGGAACGCGCCAGCTGGCGTTACGCGCCAGAGTTCGGGATGAAGCCCGCGATCGATCGCACCCTCGAACACGAGCGCCGCACCGCTCGCTGCGGTGCCCATCAGCACGATCCCGACGATCAAGGCCACCCATCGATGGACGACGATTAGAGTCTTTCGCACGAGAGTGTCCGGTGAGGAGTCGGGTAATACTGCACTCGATCACAGTATCGCGGCCACCTTGCGCTCTGATATCACACCGAAGTGCTAGCCCCTTCGCGTCATGGTTCCGCGAGCCGCTGGCCGGTCCGCAGGCTGCGACGGCTATATTGCGAAACCGATGCGCTATCAGGAATTCCACACAACCATCGCGTCGCATCTCGCCAGGTGATCATATGAAGGAACTCAAGAAGTATCGCGTCGCGCCCGGCAGTCGGTTTCGGCTGCGCGATGTGAACCCGGACGATCACGGGACGTTCGAGAACGAAGCGGACTCATTGTCGGTGACGGCCGAGACCGTGCGGCGAATCGAGCCACTCCAGGAAAAACTCTACGCCGAAGGGAAGCGCTCGCTGCTGATTGTTCTGCAGGCGCTCGATACTGGCGGTAAGGACGGGACGATCCGGCATGTGATGCGGGGAATCAATCCGCAGGGTTGCCAGGTGACGTCGTTCAAGGTGCCCACGCCCGAGGAACGCGCGCACGATTTTCTCTGGCGCATCCACCAGCACGTTCCCGCGCGGGGGATGATCGGGATATTCAATCGCTCGCACTACGAGGATGTGCTCGTCACGCGAGTGCACGGGCTGATCTCCGCCGATGAGGCGAAGGTGCGCTTCGACGAGATCAACAATTTCGAGCGTCTCCTCGCGAACGACGGCACGACCGTCGTGAAGTTCTACCTCGCGATTTCAAAGGATGAACAGCGCCGCCGCCTTCAGGCCCGGCTCGACGATCCGGCAAAGACGTGGAAGTTCAGCGATGCGGATCTCGAGGAACGAAAATTCTGGAATCGTTATCCGAAGGCCTACTCCGAGGCGCTCTCAGCCACGAGCACGAAGCGCGCGCCATGGTACGTGATCCCGGCGGATCACAAGTGGTACCGGAACTACTTGGTGGCTAAGATTGTGGTCGCCACACTGAAGGGGATGGACCCGCAGTATCCCGCGCCGCAGAAGCTGTCTACACACCGGAGACTCCGTTGAGCGACGCACGCCCCTCGAACGAGACCGAGGAGTACAACAACCCGCTGCTGAGCGACGTGATCGAGCGGAACATTCGCACGATCATCGCGTTGCGCCGCAAAGCGGATAAAGAGCGCAGTCTGCAGGACCGGATCGCGGATGTGATCACCGATTTTTCCGGTCGCACGGTGTTCGTGTATCTGCACCTCATCTGGTTTGTGGCGTGGATCCTCGTGAACGAGGGGTACTACGGCGTCCAGCCGTTCGATCCGTTCCCGTACGGACTGCTCACGATGATCGTCTCGCTCGAGGCGATTTTCCTCTCGACGTTCGTGCTGATCAGTCAGAATCGGCTGAGTCAGGAGGCCGACCGGCGCGCGGACCTGGACTTGCATATCGGGCTGCTGACGGAACATGAGCTCACGCGCGCGCTCAAAATGCTCGACGCCATTCAGCACAAACTCGGCATCGCGCACGATGACGACCACGAGCTCGCCGATCTTGAGATGGAAACCAAGCCCGAGGACGTGCTAGCGGAGATCGAGCGGATACAGCGTCGGTCCACCCGGAGCCTGCGGGCGAGCGACCTCAAGTCCTGAGCCGGGCCGCCGGTCGCGGCCCAGCCGGCCTCTACAGAACCCTGCGTCCCTGAATGACCCGCACGAGGATCATGACAATCGCGACGACCAGCAGAATGTGAATGAATCCGCCGAGCGTGTACGAGGTCACGAGTCCGAGCAGCCAGAGAATGATCAGAATTACGGCGAGCGTCCAAAGCATGGTGTCTGTCCGTTGTATGTGGTTGCCATCGAAACGCGATCACATCGAGGCGTTCAGATTCCGAGTTTCTTCTCGATTTTTCCGACGACGCCCTGCGCCTTGCCGCCGATCTTCTCGATGGTACCTTCGTCTGCGAGGTCCTGATCGTCGGTGATCTCGCCGGCCTTCTCCTTGATCTTTCCTTTGATCTCGTGGACCTTCCCCTCGGCCTGATCTTGTGTGCTGGGCTTCATGTCGTTTCACCTGTATTTGGGTACCGATGAGCGTTCGATTTCCTGCTCCTGAAGTCTCGTTCTCCGCTCGGGGCGCTACCATCGCTCTTAGGGCTGAAAGAAGGAGTAGGCCGTCTGTGCTAGGTCTTCGATGATCCCCGCGCGCGAGGCGCTCGGGCGGCTGCAGGAGGGGAATCGCCGGTTCACCGCGAGCCTGAGTCAGGAAGTCGCTGGCAAGAGCCGGCGTCCGGAACTTACGGAGGTACAGGAACCCTTCGCGATCATTCTCGGCTGCTCTGATGCGCGTGTTCCGGCAGAGATCGTGTTCGATCAGGGGCTTGGAGATCTGTTCGTGATTCGCGTCGCGGGAAACATCGTGGCGCCATCACAGGTTGCGAGCATCGAGTTCGCCGCTGAGCGCTTTCACACACGGCTCGTGGTAGTGCTTGGCCATTCGCAGTGCGGCGCGATCACGGCGACGCTCGAGGAACTGCGGCTTCCGGAGGAGAAACAGTCGCGGAATCTTCAGGCGATCGTCGATTGGGTTCGGCCGTCGGTAGAGAAGCTGCTCGAGGGGCACGCCGGTCCTGTTTCGGACGCGCTCGTCGAAGCCGGAGTGCGCAATAATATTCGCGCCTCGGTCGATCACCTGCGCCACGGGTCGGAGATTCTCGAACAGCTTGGCCAGGAGCACGGTCTGCTCGTGGTTGGCGCGGAGTACTCGGTGGAGACGGGCGACGTCGATTTTTTTGACGTGCCGTAGCCCGGCGGCGCTCTGCTGTTTCGTGTCAGACGGGGGTCGTCGCGATCTCTCTCGGGAATTTCAGTGAGCGCTCGACTTCATCGCGCGCGGCGAGCATGCGCTCGACTTCTTCGGATACCGCGAACGCGAGGCCGATGTGCGTGGTGAGGCCTTCGACTGATCCGGATCCGGCGTGCATCCGCAACAAGTTCAATCGAATGGTCTCGAGCGCTCCAACCGCTTCGCCAAGTTTCGCGTGGATGACGTCGCGCTCCTCGCGGATATCATCGTATTCGCTTTCGTTGGCCGCATCGCCCGCCATCTCGATCGCTTCCTTCAGCGATTCATAGCGCGCACGGAGTTTTTGCGCGTCGGACTGGAGACGATGAATGAGCGGCAAGACGTCACCCAGTTGGTGCCGAATCTCCCGCGGCAAACCGTCGTAGAGATTCTCCGCAGCCATGCCGAGAGAGAGCTCGGTCGCACGATGCGTCATCGCGGCGCCGGGAAGCTTGTTGCGTGCGAGCCTGCGGGCGAGCGTGAAAGCGTCCGTGCCGAGTCTGCCGAGCCAGAGGCGAGACCAGAACGGCGTCTCAACGTCCCGGCGCGTCTGAAGCCGCGTGAGATAACTTCCGCCGGTCACGGCCATTGTGAGTATCGACACGACTACGGTGTTGCTGGCAATCGTCCAGAAACCGATCCACGGCTGCGTGTAGGGGCTCAAGTCGAACGGTCTCACCCCGAACATCAGGTACAACAGCGTCGGGAACGAGAGCACGAATAATCCCGTGCTCACGCGTGCCGACGAAAGCAGAATCTTGTCGAGCACAGAATTCTCGCGTGTGTACTCCATGCCGCGCTCCTCGCGGGACTGTTCGATTTCCGCTTTGAACGCGGGGGCGAGATCCTGTTGACCGAATCCCTGCATCGAGAGTTTTCGCGCCGAGTGCACTAAGAACCAGATGGGGCCGAGCGTGTAGCCCGCTGCCATGGTCGCGAACCCGAGCGTCGCACCTGCAACCAGTCCAACGCCCACGGCCGCAGTACAAATCAGCGCGGCGGCTGCGATCGAGCCGCCGCCGTCGAGTCTTCCGTTGCGTTTTACGAATGCCCGCAGCGCGGCTGGCAGCTCGCGCCGCTGTGCCAACGCCACGCCGAGCTGCTCTGCGAGCGCCTCGGCACTTGCAGGTCTATGCGCAGGATCCTTGGCGAGGCATCTGTCGACGAGCTGCGCAACTTTGCGCGGTACAGCAAGGCCGAGCATCGCGAGACTCGGCGGCTCCTGCGTCACCTGCTTGGCGAGCACTTCCGTGGCCGAGTCGCCTTCAAATGGCAGTCGTCCTGAGAACGAGTAGAAAGCGGTCGCACCGAGACTGTACAAATCGCTTCGCGCGTCGACCTCCTGGCCGAGCGCCTGCTCCGGGCTCATGAACTCCGGCGTGCCGCTCACTCCGTCTCCGGATGCATCCCCGAGCGCGGCTGCAATGCCGAAGTCGGCAACGAGGACGCGGCCTGATCCGAGCTCAAGCAAAATGTTGTCCGGCTTCACGTCACGGTGAACGAGTCCCTGCGAGTGCGCGTGCGCCAATGCCCACGCCACTTCGCGCAACACGCGAACTCCCTCTGAGGCGGGCAGCGGCCCGCGCGTGCGCACGCGGTGCGCAAGCGTCTCGCCGTCGACGAACGACATCACGTAGTAGACAAATCCGGTCGAGTCGTCTACGGCATGAATCGGGATGATGTTTGGATGCGAAAGTTTCGCGGCCAGCCGCGCCTCGCGCAGAAACCGTTCGCGCAGAATCGGATCCGCGGCGCGATCGGGCGGCAGCAGCTTGATCGCCACCGGCCTGTCGAGATGCACCTCTCGCGCGAGATACACGACGCCCATGCCGCCGCGCCCGACTTCGCTATCTATGGAATAGCGGCCGGCGAGGGCGAGCTGGAACGAAACAAAGAGCTGGTCGAGGCCCGGCACGGGAGTTTTCACAGTCATATGGTAGCCGTTTCCACTGTAGCACGCACGTGATCGGTTGGCTTACGCGCTCCGGCGGCCATAAGATTCCCCGGGTATGCGAAAGACATTTGTCCTCATCTCGGTTGGCACGCTGGCGGCCATCGCGGCCGCGGCCTGGTTCTGGCCGCCAGCGCTCTGGTCGCTCGTCATCGTCGCGCCGCTCGTCGCGCTCGGCGTGATGGACATGTCGCAGACCAAGCAGGCGGTTCGCCGCAATTTTCCGTTGCTTGGCCGCGGCCGCTATCTGCTCGAGATGATCCGCCCGGAAATCAATCAGTACTTCGTGGAGTCGAACAGCGACGGCAAGCCCTTCAGCCGCAACGATCGCTCGGTCGTATATCAGCGCGCGAAGGGCGAGCTCGACACACTGCCGTTCGGCACTCAGCGCGATGTGTATGCGCAGGGCTACGAATGGATCAACCACTCGCTCGCCCCCAAAACGCCGGACCACACTACCGAGCGCGTGCTCGTCGGCGGACCGCAGTGCACGCAGAAATATTCAGCGAGCGTGTTCAACGTCTCCGGCATGAGCTACGGCTCGCTCAGCAAGAATGCGGTGCTGGCGCTGAACACCGGCGCGAAGATGGGCGGCTTTGCGCACAACACGGGCGAAGGCGGCTTGAGCCCGTACCACCTCGCGCCGGGCGGTGACATCGTGTGGCAGATCGGCACCGGCTACTTCAGCTGCCGCGACAAGAAGGGAAATTTCAATCTCGACGAATTCACGAAGCGCGCCACCCTGCCGAACGTGAAGATGATCGAGATTAAACTCTCGCAGGGCGCGAAGCCGGGACACGGCGGAATCTTGCCCGCGAAAAAACTGACGCGGGAGATCATCGAGATTCGTGGAGTGGAGCCGGGGAAGGACGTCATATCGCCGCCGGCGCATTCGGCGTTCTCGACTCCGACGGGCCTGATTCAGTTCGTGCAACAGTTGCGCGACGCCTCGGGCGGCAAACCGGTCGGCTTCAAACTCTGTGTTGGCAAGCAGCACGAGTTCTTAGGCATAGTGAAAGCGATGCTTGCCACTGGGATTACTCCAGATTTCATCACCGTAGATGGCGCGGAGGGCGGAACCGGCGCGGCACCGATGGAGTTTTCCGATTTCGTCGGCACGCCGCTGAACGAAGGGCTTTCATTCGTGCATAACTCGCTCGTCGGCGCGGGGCTGCGCGACAACATTCGCGTGATCGCGTCGGCGAAAGTGAACACCGGCTTCCAAATCGCAACGAAGGTCGCCCTCGGCGCAGACATGTGTAACGCGGCGCGTGCGATGATGTTCGCCATCGGCTGCATTCAGGCGCTGCGCTGCAACAGCAACATGTGCCCGACCGGCGTGGCAACACAGGATCCGGAGCTCGTCGCGGGATTGCACGTCGGCGACAAATCCGTGAGGGTCGCGCGCTATCACAAGGAGACCGTGAAAAGCTTCTTCGAAGTGCTCGGCGCGGCGGGGTTCGAAAGACCATCACAGCTGAAACCATGGTACATTATGCGTCGGGTGAGTTCGACCGAGATCAAGAACTACAGCGAGATTTATCCCGTGCTCGAGACGGGTGCGTTTATCGATTCGAAAGTGAGCGGTAACCTCGCGCGTGCGTGGAAGATCGCCAGTCCTGACCACTTCTGAATATTCGGAGAGAAGCGATGCAAGTCTCCATCATGTTGCTCGATTGACCAGCATCGGCTCCGAGTTGACCCGCGGCGTCGCGGCCCAGTACGACGAGTTCCAGACGTCGCTGGAGAAAGTGGGGATGAAAACGGAATTCCTGAACTATGGATTCCGAACATCGAGCGAACAGTCGTATGTCGAGATGCAGCAACAGCTCTGCCTCGAGGTGTTCCGCGCCGCCGAGTTCTTACCTGACGACAACATCGTGGACGTCGGCTTCGGCACCGGAGCGCAGGCGCTGCTGCTCAGCGGCACGCATCAGTTCGCGCACTACACCGGCTACAACATCGCGCAGAAACAAGTCGAGTACGCCACGCGGCGCGCCGCGGATTGCGGTCTCTCCGCGAGACTGAAGTTTCGGCACGGCGAAGCGGAGTCCCTGCCGGGAGTCGCCAGCGGCTCGGTGGACAAGCTCATGGCAATCGAGTGCGCGTTCTATTTTGACCGGCCGCGTTTTTACAGGCGAGTGGCGGAAGTGCTCAAGCCCGGCGGCCGCGCGATCATCGCCGATATCGCCATGTCGGATGGAATGTCGTTTCTCACGCGATGGCGTGAAGACATGAAACGCCTGGGCACTGCCACCGCCAATCGCGCCGAGTGGGAGAAGCATCTCGCGACGGCTTCGGTCCGCGACATCAACCCATGGACGCGACCGGGTGTGCAGAGATCGGTGTTCGAGATCCTGAAGATCTCCGGCTTCGCCAAGATCACCGCCGCCCAGCGGATCGAGTGGTTCAAGATGGCGTTCTACACCCAAATAGTGGTTATCGGGCAGCTGCTGGGTCTCGTTCGCTACGAGATGATCGTCCTGGAGCGCAAGTAGCGTAGATTAGATGCACCCTACCCGCCGCCGTGACCGCTCCGCATCCCTCTCTCGTTGACGCATTCGCGCCCGCCTATCGGGTAGAGCGCGAGCTTGGGCGTGGTGCAACCGCGAAGGTCTATCTCGCGGAAGATGTTAAGCATCAGCGGCGCGTGGCGATCAAAGTCCTGCGCGAGGAAATTGCCGAGAATATCGGCAACGAGCGATTCCTGCAGGAGATCATGCTCGCCGCAACGCTCTCGCATCCGCACATCGTGCCGCTGCTGGATTCGGGTGAGAAAAATGGAGCGCTCTACTACGTGATGCCGGCCGTCGAAGGCGAGACCCTTCGCGAGCGCATCACGCGCGACGGCAAGCTCGCCATTCCCGACGCGCTCCGCGTGACGAGCCAAGTCGCAGACGCGCTTGCGTACTCGCACGAGCGCGGGATCATTCATCGCGATATAAAGCCGGAGAACGTGCTCATCGCGCGCTCAGGCCACGCGCTGGTGCTTGATTACGGCATCGCGCGCGCGATCAAGGACGCGCAGGATGACCGCATGACGCAGACCGGATTTTCGCTGGGAACACCCGCGTACATGAGTCCGGAACAGGCGTGGGGCGAGCGCGATGTCGACGCACGCTCGGATCAGTACTCGCTGGCCATGATGTGCTTCGAGATGCTGACGGGCGTGACGCCGTTCAGCGGGCCTTCGCTCGAGCACAGTCTGCGCCGCCGCGCCACGGAGCGGCCGCCGAGCGTCCGCGAGTTGCGCGCGGAGGTCGGAGTCTCACAGGATGATGCGCTGCAGCGCGCGCTGTCGATCGCCGTCGAGGACCGTTTCGCCACCATCGAGGAGTTCACGAGCGCGCTGTTGCGCTCGCCCGCTGACAAAATCACGCCGGGAGAAGTGGCGCGGCGCGCGCCGGTCGTTGCCGTCTTGCCGCTCACGAACGTCAGCTCGGATCCGGAAAATCAGTTTCTCGCCGATGGCATCGCCGAGGAAATACTCGGCGCGCTCGCGCAGCTCAAGGCGATCCGCGTGGTGGGCCGGTCGTCCTCCTTCGCGTTCCGTGGCGACACGGTGGATCTGCGCAAGATCGCCGATCAGCTGCACGCGAGTCATGTGGTTTCCGGAAGCATGCGGCGCTCGGGAACGAAACTTCGTGTGTCGGCGCAGCTCGTAACGACGGCGGACGGACAGGTGATTTGGTCCGACCGATTTGATCGCGAGTTGACCGACGTCTTCGCAATTCAGGATGAGATTGCGGCTGCCGTCTCGAGCGCGCTGCAGCTGCTGCTGATTCCCGCAAGTACGCGGCCGGCGCACACTCCGAACCTGAAAGCGCACGAGCTGTTCCTGCGGGCGCGTTCGCTCTATCTGTTGGGGCCCGCGCGGTACGCCGAGGCCAAGGCACTGATCGACACCGGCCTGTCGCTGGATCCGGAGTCAATCGCGGGGAAGAGTCTGCTCGCGGGATTTCTCGCCAATACCGGCATCTTTGGCATGGCGATACCCTCAGAGGTCTTTCCGAAGGCGAAAGCGATTTCCAATCAGGTGCTCGAGGACGGGCCGAACGCGTTCGCGCTCTACGTGCTCGGCCTTTCGAACTGGCTCTACGATTGGGAGCCGCGACGCGCGCGGCGTCGTCTCGAAGAGTCACTCCAGCTGTCGGGACGGGCGCGTGCGCTCTACGCAACGCTGCTCGCGTGTTCCGGTGATCAAAAGCGCGCCTCCGCCGAAATGGCGCTCGCGCTCACGGAGGATCCGTTCGACGCGAACAACCGCCAGCAGCATGTTGACATGTTCTGGTATTCGCGGAAGTTCGACGAGGCGCTGACGGAAGTGGAGCGGCTGCAGGAGCTGTTTCCCGAGTCGAGTCATGTGCAGTTTCAGCATGCGAAGATTCTGCATCAGCGGGGCCGTTCGGAGGAGGCGCTGTCGTGGGCGCAGAAATCGGCGCAGGGGCGGCATCCGAACGGAACAGCGTCGCTCGTTGAAATACTCGCGGCGCTCGGAAAGACGGCCGACGCGAGAGCGGTGCTCGACGCGGCGCTCGCTACGAGCAAGACCGCGTGGGTCTCGCCAACGAATCTCGCGAGAATGCATTTCGCGCTCGGCGAGACGGACGCCGCGTTCGTCCAGCTCGATCGCGCGGTCGAGACGCACGATGCGCTGTCAGCCGTGATCGGCCAGGATCCGCTGTTTGATCCGTTCAAGACGGATCCGAGATTCGAAGCATACGCGCGTCGGGTCGTGTACTAGCCGCCGAACCAACCGCTGAACTAACCGCCGAGCTTCGGCCAGTCGGACAGCAGCGATCCCTCCCGATGCGCCGTCACCTTCACCGGCGCTCCTCCTGCCGCCGGGTTCGCCACCAGTTGGTCGACAATCCACGATCCGAGTTGCCGGTAACTCTCGAACTGCGATTCACTGAAAAACTGATCGGCGCTCGATTCCTGTGGGAACGTGGGTGAGAGACTGGCGTAATTCGCGACATCGCGCGGCTCGAACTTGCCGTAGACGGCGGGCTTGATGTACACGAGTACGCCGTCGTAGTCATCAGGATTCCCGCCGGCCGGCATGTCGATACAGGAGTAACGAATGCGCGCGGTCGCCCAGTAGGCGCCGAACGAGCTGTCGCCGCTCTTGATGTTCACCGGTGTCTCGAAGTCGATCGGAATTCCAAAATCGGTTCGAATCTTTCGTACCGCATTTCCGAGATCTTCGAACGTATAGTCCGGATCGGCTCCCGCATCGCTTACGACAATGAACCGATTGCGCCGAAACACCATTTCGTACATCGCAAGATTTTCAAAATGGCCGCCGTCGGACAGATAGACGTACGCGCTCTTGTCGCTCGTCAAGCCGAACATCTCAGAGAGAATCGGCGTGAGTCTCCAGAGCGGTGCCGAGTTCTGCCAAGTATTTGCGCCCGCGGCACCGGGATTGCCAAGCCACCACCCGAGCCGCGCATTGAAAAATGTCATGAGAAAACTGCTGAGCGTTGTCGTGTTCGAACCATCGCTCGGACTCGCCGCTGCACCCGAGACCGCCATCGCAGTGCCGAGGCTGACGCCGCGCGGGCCGCCGTAGCCCGGCGCGTTATCTGTGCTGCGCCGCGACGGCTGCTCGCGGAGCCCCATGCGGCGGTAGCCCGTGAAGGCCGAGCCACCGTGCAGCGGCGACAGCGTCATCGACTCGCCTTTGCGCTGCTGCCACGCGAGGTTGCGGCCAGCGGCAAGATTCAGCGTCACGTTGAGCACGTGCATCGGAGGCAGTGCCTCAGAGCGCTGCCCCTCGCTATCCGCCTCGGCTGTGCTCCAGCGCGCGGGCCACAGCGTTCGAAGCGAGAGATTGTCGTCGACATCGAAACCGGTGAACGGGTTCGGATTTCGGTCGGCCGCGGCACGTGTTGTGCCAAGAAACGCGCGCACCGTGCGCACCTTCCACATCGCGTGCAGCGAAAACGTATTCGTGTTCACGTAGTTGCTGAAGAACAGTCCGCCGAAGAGCATCAGCGCCATCAAGGCGGCCACTCCGCGCCATACCGCTTGATCGCCCGGCGGATTGGCGACCTGTGAGTTTGCCACGCTGTCGAGAAGCGTGCCAATCGAATCGAAGGCGGCCGCTCGCTGCACGATGCCTGACTTGAGCGAGGTGTCGGTTGCGAGCTCGCTGTATGCCCGCTCAATCACGAACCGCTTTTCAGACGGCGTAAGAACCATTGGCTTCACGGCGTTCGTGAGTGTGTAGTCACGTCGCCGCGTCATCGCCCGGAACTCCTGATATACGTCCGTGTGATAGTCGCTCATCGAATCCATAGCCGCACGCAGGCTGTTGATAGCGGAATCGCGCACCGTGGGATAGTCCGCCCAGTTCGACACGGCGGCGCGATAGATGCCCCTCCGCGCGATGGAATCCCACTGCATGGTGAGTCCCGACAGCACTCGCGAGCGCTCGGTCAGAACGGAATCGAGGCGGCCGGCCGCGGCCAGTTCGGCCGCATTTCGCGCGACGTGCGCGGGGGTCCGCCGCAAATCGCGCGCGAACTTCTGCGCCGAGTCGATGACTTCGTGGCGTTTCTGCCGGCCGACGATTTCAAGAAGCGTGATCGAGGTCGAGTCCTCCACCTCCGGCGCGCCGCACTGCAGTTGCTGGGCAAACCACGGCTGGTTGCACATGACGTTGATCGTGCCATTGTTCGCGGCTGCGAGGCCGATCACGATACACGCGCAGACGGCGGGCGCTGCGAGCGACAGGGCGACACTCTGAAGTTTTTCGCCCGTCGAGGGCGCTGCGCCCGGTTTGGTTTGAGGCTTCTTGCTCAGAAAAATGGTGAACCAACTCGACACTCCGCCGATGCCGACGAGCGTCAGTTTCTGCCAGAGGCCGGCGAGCAGAGTGGGTCCGAACAACACGAGCGCGCTCGACCCCATCCAAATAACTGCCACCACCAGAACCCAGGCATTCGCGCGTGCCGCCCATTCCCGCTCAGCGTCGCTGGCCTCGTCGCTCGTGAGGCCGGTGTACAGCTGGTTTGCCGCCACGCTCGCGAGGAGGAGTATGGCCGGCGCGAATGTCACGTACAGATCGCGTCGCCACGCATTGAGTATCAGCACCGGCACCACGTAGCCGAGCATGCCGCAGATGAGAACCTTCACGCTCCGCTCGAGCGCCTGTCGCACGGACTGTTTGCCGCGGTGCCGGAAGCCCATCATGAATACGATGAAAACGGCGGCGCCCGTCATCAGCCATAGCGTGCTGTTGAACGCATCATCCATCCCTTCGGCCGTCGGCTGCGACCTCCATGCATCTTCGTGATAAAATGCGAACGCGATGATGATGGAGCCGAACACCCGCGGCGCGAGGAAGCGCAGCAGGAACTGCGCCGGTGTCGGCGAGTCCTTGCGGCCGCTCGCGAAATCACTGGTGCTGGTGCGAACCCACTCGAGAAATTGGCTCGAGGCAAACATGAGCAGGATTCCAGCTGCGAGATCGGCGCACACCCAGAAAGTCGCGTGATCCGGCGGCTTCGCATCGAGCGCGAGAATCGAAAGCATCAGCCGTGGCACCATCACCGCGGCGGCGAGCAGCGGCAGGAGCACGAGCCAGTTGAGCAGAAGATTTCGAATGACGGTCGCGATCAGCGTCCAGCTGTCGATGGACATCGATCCGGCACTCGGCGTAAGCCAGTGACTATATGCGCGGAGTCCCTGAACCGGCTCCGGCTCTGGCTGGAGTTTTTCGCGGCCCGGCGTCCGGAGCGCTTCGTTGACGGCTCGCGCACCATCGCGGCGCATCCACGCGCTCAGCCATCCGCCCGAGAGACCTCCTCCCGATACCGTCGAGAGATAGTCGAACTTTCCGAGCAGCCGGTGCCTCGCGAGCCCCTGTATGATGCCGAGCGCGAAGGTCGAACTCCGGATGCCGCCGCCGGAGAGGCAGAGCGCGGCCGTGTCGCGCTTTCGCCCTGCGTCGAAGACCACCTTGAGGCGCCGATCGCGAATGAGAAATATTTCGTCGGGGAAGACGGCCTCGAGCAACGCGCGATTCGCTCTCCGCATGAAGAGCGCTGGCGTCTCGTCCATGATGGCGTCGCCGAGCGCCTGCACTGCTCCGGCTTCGAGAAAAGGCTGAAAGAGCGGCGCGTCGACGAGGGGCTCGCCCAGCAGCTCGTTGAACGTGCTCGCGAGCGCTGCGGCCAGCGCGAGTTCAACCGGCGCGCGGCCACTTTCACGAGCCGCCTCGAACGCCACCAGCGCATTCTTGATGTCCTCGCTCCGCCACAGGAGCGAGAGGCACACGTTGTCGCGCGGCGTGAGCGTTCCAGCGATATACCGCTGCTGGGAGATCCGGGAATCTTCATTCTCGTTGCGCGCGCCGCGCGCGGCGTGCACTTGTTCGTCGAACACGCGCAGGGCCTCGAACTGTTCCGGCGATTTCACACCGGTGAATCCCAGCGGCGGAACACCGCCGGGCTTCAGCTGGACATAGCCGATGTCCCACGCATCGCGGAGGTGATGCGCGATGGCCTCGACGTCCACGAACTGCGACGCATCGAACTCGACGGTGACGGCGTCGAGGGCCTCGTGCATCTGTTCGGCGTGCATGGCCTCGTACTCGTCCGCGAGCGCGCGCTCGACCGGAAGGACGCCTTCTGCGTGCGTCCAATCGTCGGGCGGATTGATCCAGTTGCGAAGGCGGTCGATCAGGTTCACGTGACGGTCATCAGGGATCGGGTGGGTCGAGCTGGGACGGAAAACGTCGATGCCGGAGTGCGGATCGTCAAGGCGAATCGCACCGCGCGTAGCCCTGCGTTCGACAGTGCGCAGTAGCCTCCGCCCAGAGTGCGTCCTACATTAGACGGCTTGACTCCTCGTCCCGCTGGAGGGACCGCTGGCAAGGGATCTGCGCGATCAGCTTCAGCAAACACTCGGCGACGCCTTTACAGTCGATCGAGAACTCGGCGGCGGCGGGATGTCGCGCGTATTCCTCGCGACCGAAAACCGGCTGCGCCGTCAGGTCGTCGTTAAGGTGCTCGCGCCTGAAACGACAGCCTCACTCAGCGTCGAGCGGTTCGAACGGGAGATTCAGGTCGCCGCGTCGCTGCAGCAGGCGAACATCGTACCGCTGCTCGCCGCAGGTGAAATTTGCGCCGATGAGCCCGGCGGCACGGCGCTGCCATATTACACGATGCCGTTCGTCGACGGCGAATCGCTGCGCGCGCGGGTGGCACGGACCGGCGCGCTCCCGATCCCCGACGCGGTGAGCATTTTGCGCGACGTCGCGCGAGCGCTCGCGTATGCGCATGCGCGCGGCGTAGTGCATCGCGATATCAAACCCGACAACGTGCTGCTCTCGCACGGCGCGGCCGTCGTCACCGATTTCGGAATCGCTAAAGCACTGAGCGTATCGTTGAAAGCGCAGCACTCTACTCTGACGCAGGCCGGCGTCAGCATCGGAACGCCCGCGTACATGGCTCCGGAACAGGCGGCCGGCGATCCCGACACCGACCACCGCACCGACATCTACGCGTTCGGCTGCCTTGCGTACGAACTGCTCACCGGCGCTCCGCCGTTCGCCGGACGGCCCACTCCTCGGATACTGGCCGCGCAGCTGACCGAGACGCCCGCGCCGCTCGCCGACCGGCGGCCGGAAGCTCCACCGCAGCTCGCTGATCTCGTCAGACGCTGCCTCGAAAAACAGCCGGACGACCGCCCCTCGAGCGCCGACGAACTTGTGCGCACGCTCGACTCCGTGCAGAACTCCGGCTCACTGGAGGCAACGGCGCTCAGTTGGCGCCGCGAGCGTGTGCCCAAGTGGGCGCGATTCACCGCCGCCGCAGTCGCCGGCATCGCGGTGCTCGGGCTCGTCGCAATTCTCTTCGTGCCCAAGAGTTTGCGCGCGACAGCGTGGACGCTGGTGACCCGCTCTGCAGCCGTGCTGCATCAGGGACGCGTGGTCGTCGCTCCATTCGAGAACCGGACGGGCGACGCATCGCTGGATCCGATCGGTGACATGGCGGCAGACTGGATATCGCAGGGACTCGGCCGCGTGCCGAATGTCGAAGTCGTCGACGCGCGCAGCGCGCTGCTCACGTCGAAGGTCGTCGAACACATTCCTTCCTTGCTGCGCTCCTCGAACAATGCCCGGGCGCTCGGCGAAGAAGTTGGCGCCGGCACGGTGGTCACAGGAAGCTTCTACCGCGACTCCGACTCGCTCCGCTTTCAGGTGCAGCTGCTCGACGTCGCGACTGGCCGCCAGACACTCACCCTCGCGCCGGTCAGCGGGCTCGCCAAGTCGCCGGGCGCGATCGTGGACCGCTTGCGCGCGGCTGCGGTCGGCGCCCTCGCCCCGAAGTTCGATTCGACGATGACCGGTATCTCGCAGGGGTCGGCACTTCCGCCGTCGTACGAAGCGTATCACGAGTTTACGCAGGGATTCCTCGAGTTCATGCGGCGCGGCCCGTCGTTCGATTCGCTCGCGAATCTGCACTACGCGCGCGCCGCCTCGCTCGACACGACGTACGGAATTCCGCTCGTCGGCGCAGCGCTCGACGACGTCGATCGCGCGCACCGCATCGATTTTTCGGCTTGGCCCATTGCGGACTCGATGGCGCGGCGCGCGGAGAAACGGCGGGCGTGGCTGTCCGCCGGCGATCAGGCAATCCTCGACTACGTCGAAGCCGACATCGCCGGCAACGGCGCTCTGATGCTGCAGTCGGCGCAGGCCGCTCTGCGGCTCTTTCCGGGTTCGGTTGAAGTGCCGATCCTGGCGTCGAGCGCGGCGAGCCGATTCGGCAGACAGATCGTCGCGCTGCAGATTCTCGCGACGACGAATCCGCATCGTGGACTCAATCTCGTCAGCACGCTCTATTGGACGAACCTGACGATTCCGATGCATCTCCTCGGCCGGTTTCGCCAGCTCGCCGACACGCTTGGTGCGGGCCGTCGCCAGTTTCCAGACGCGTACGAACTCGCCGAGCGGCAGCTGTTGGCGCTCGCCGCGCTCGGCGACACCGCCGGCGTCGAGCGGATGCTCACCAAGGACCCGCTGCTCGCGCAGTCCCGCAATACAGCACTCGGTCTGCGCACCGCACTGCACGCGGTTCGCGAACTCCGGTGGCACTCACACGACGCGGGAGCTGACCGTATTCTCGCGCGAGTCATGAGCGAGGCGCGCTCCGTGCCACTCGACACGGCGAGTTCGCGCCCGAGTGACGGAGCGGCAACGCTGCTGGAACTGCGAATCGCCGCGCACGACTGGAAAGGAGCGCAGTCCATCGCCGCGCTGCTCTCGCGCCGCAACGCGACGGATCTCGACGCGATGGCGATCGCGGGAGCCATGGCAGCGTACGCGGGCGATCGCGACGGCGCGGCGAGAGCCGCGGCCGTGATCGAACAGAACACGAGCGCAAAAACCGCAAATGGACGCGCATTCGAGGCTTCGCACGGCGCGTATCTGCTCGCCGAAATCGCATGTGCGCTTGGCGATCGCCAGCAGGCGGTTGCGCACCTCGCGCGAGCACTGGCCGAGGGGCGCTACCATCCGTGGAATGTGCACTCCGATCCGTTCGCTGAACTGTTCCTGCCGCTGCGCGACTTCGCTCCTTACGCCGCTCTGATCGCGCCGCGTCAATAGCGCGTCGGGCGGGCTAGAACAATCGCCACGCCCAGTACGCAATGCCCGGAAGATCCTGCACGCCGAGAGAGAATGCGCCGCCCCCGCGGCCGAGCGATGCCGGACCGAACGTCGGGCGCGACGCATCGTAGAGCTGCGGTCCATATCGGTACCCGAGGCGCAGCTTGGTGAGCAGCGGCGGCGTCCACGCGAGTTCGCTTGAGATCATGCGCGCGCTCACCAGTCCGCGCGCGGCCGCTTCGCCCGAGTACTGCACCGCGAGCTGAAAATTGAGCCACCGATTGTCGAGCGGCCGATAATACGCGCCGATTCCCGCGGCGACCGCCGTGCTCGATCGCCCTCCGGCCGGAGCGCTCCGGTACCAGACGCTCACCGGCGTGGTGAGTCCGATATGCGCATCGCGCCAATAGCGAAGGGTGAAATCCCATCCGGCTTCGACACCGCCGGTGCCGAACACACCAGCGGATACGTAGTAGGGCGCAAGATTCCACGCGACGTGCGCCGGTTCCGTCTCCGGCACCGTGGTCGGCGCGAAAAACGATCGGCGATACGGAAATGCCTGCGCGGTGTACAGCATCTCCGCGATGATCGCTGCGCGCAGTACCGTGCCGCTGACATGCGGCTGGCCGGCTTCGATCTCGACGAGCCATCGGAGCTCCCAGCGAAATGCGAAATCGAGAAACCGCTCCGGATCGTTCACCAGTCGCACGAACGCGTCGTCGGCCAGACACGTTCCGTCGGTTGATCCCCACATCGACGCAGCGTTCCAGCATGCCGGCTTGGATGCAATCGTGAGCTTGCGGATGTTCGCGATCGCATGTTGGTACTGCGTATCGGCGGCGAGTCCGGCGAGCATGCCGCCGAAGCCATCACTCCAGAGCAAGGAAGCGACGAGATTGTCGCACGGTCGCGGCCCGCACCGCAGCGATGCGAGCGAGTCGACCGGCGGAGGGCTGTACTGAAGCAGCTTCTCGCTCATGCGGGCCATCGTGGCGATCACGGCATCGCGCGAGCGGAGCAGAGCGCCCTTGGGAGTAGTATCGGACGGAAAGGCGCATTGCTTCCACCCGCTTGCTTCACAGTGCGCAAACTCGAGTACGAGCGGCGGCGTGCCGCCCGGCGTGGCGCGCGCCATCGCTGGAATGATGATGTTGATGAGCACGCTATCGACGCACGACGCCGAGGCCGGAGGTCTGTCGGGCGCCGTGGGATCACCGCACACGAGCTGCTGCGCCGCAAAACGCATCCCGTCGTAAATGCCGAGGTAGAAATCGTGATCGCGAAACGGGCGCCCGAGAAATCCGCTGAACGAGTAGAAGTATTCTGCCGTCGTGTGAAAGGCTCTCGTGGTGTGCACGATCTGCGGCGAGCGCGGATTGCTCGCTGACTGCGCGAGCGCCCGCCCGAGGGACTGCATTTCGTATTGCCGTGCGCTCGGAACGAAGCCTCCCATGAGCGCGAAGACCGGCTCCAGTCCGGCGGCGGGCGGCTGTTTGGTGGCCGGCGTCGCGGCAGCGTCGCGCTCGGCGTCGAGCAGCAGCAGCCCGCGCAGATCGCTCGGGTCGATGCGGATCAGCAGCGGGTGCGAGTCGCTGCTCTTTGGAACGACGGGCTCTGCGCTCCACAGATCGACTGCGAGACTGAGCGGATCCGAGTCGAATACTCCTCCGTCGACGAACAGCGCGGACCCGTTCGGCTTTTTTACAGCGGTCGTGCCAGCGGCGTGGTGCAGCTCGCGCGCGGCCCAGTTGCTGTCGTTCGGCGTTGGCAGCGGCACCGCAGCCCATACGAGCGGCACGGACGCCGACGCCTGTACCGCGTGGAACACGATGTTCCGGTCGACGGTATCTCGCTTCGACGCGTCCGGCGCGGCGTCAATGAGATATTCGGCGCCGAACATGCGCGCGTCGACGGGCGTTGCCGGCGGACGAAGTGACATCGTTGTCGCGGCGCCGAGCGCCGCGCTGTCGGACTCGACGCGCCAGCGCGTGACGAAGCGCTGCGTCGAAGCTGTGAGCGCCGAATCACTCGCGTTTCTCTGCAGCGCATAGAGCGCGGGAACGATACGGGTGAGCGTAACGCCGATCGGAATATTGCACGACTGATCCCATATCGGGCGCCGCATCGATGTCGTGATGGTATCCCACAGCGTCGCGAAGAACGCGCGCGACAGCAGACCGGCAGACGTGAGGCCGGCCCGAGACGCCGCCGCGGAACTCGCCGGAGGACTGTTCGCCGGATTGAGCTGGCCGAGTCCGACATCAAGCCAGAGTTGAGCGAAGAGACTACTGTCGGGATTCACCGGCTCGCGGCGGCACCACTCGAGCGCCGAGATCAGTGCGTTGATGTTTCCGGCCGAAGTGCCGCTGAGTGCGCCAAGCTGATATTGAATATTCTTGCGTCCGCGCGGCCGGAGCGTGGAGTCGGTGTTGGCGAGCTTGAGAAAACGGAGCACGGCCCACGTGGCACCCGACTGATACGTGCCAAGCGAGGCGGCGCCGCTGACGCTGAAAAGAATCGGGACCGTTGTGACCGGAGCACTCTGCGCGCCAACCGCCGTCACCGGTAAAAGCGAGAGGGAGAGCGCGGCTGCCGCGCAGACATGCCGCATGGTCAGTCTGCAAACGGCTTGTCGATCGCCACGCTCTGCTTCGTAAAGAAATGCGGCCCATCTTCGCCGATATACAAACAATCTTCGAGCCGTATTCCAAACTCTCCAGGAATCGCGATCATCGGCTCGTCGCTGAAACACATTCCCACCGCGATCGGCGTTGTATTTCCCCTCACGAAATTCGTCCACTCATGACCATCGAGTCCGATCCCGTGCCCAGTGCGGTGAGGAAGGCCGGGCACTTTGTATTCCGGTCCGAAGCCGGCGTCGGTAATCACTTTTCGTGCGGCGGCGTCGACGCTTTCGCACGCCGCGCCAATCCTGATCGCCTTGAATGCCGCGGTCTGCGCCTCGAGTTCCTTGTTCCACACATCAGTCTGCCGCTTGTTCGCTTTGCCGAACACAACTGTGCGCGTGATGTCTGATGCATAGCCTTCGACGGCGACGCCGTCGTCGATCATCACCACATCGCCCTCTTTGAGATTCTGCGGCGTCGCGCTGCCGTGCGGGAGCGCGGTGTATTTGCCGTACTGCACACTCACATAACCGCCGAAGCCGAGCTGGTTGAAGGCCGCGGTGATGTTGCGCTGGAGTTCGTCCTGCGGCATGCCCTCGCGCATCGTCTGCAATCCCGCCTTGTACGCGGCAAGCGTGACATCGTTCGCGCGCTGCAGCAGCGCGATCTCCGCTTTCGATTTGATCACGCGGCAGCCCGCCGTCACTGGAGTTCCGTCGACGACTTCGTAGCCGGATGCTGCCTTGCGAATTCCGTCGGCAATGAAAAACCGAACTCGTTCCTCGACGCCAATGCGATGAAACTTCGCGCCTCGATCCTTGACGATGCCGGCGATTACCGCGTACGGGCTCTCGTGCTCCTGCCAGACGCGCACTTCGTCACCGTAATCTTTCTTCAGCTGCTCGCGCGCCCGGTCCTCTTCGAACCCCGGGCAGACGTAGCAAATCGGGCCGTTCGCTGGAATCACGACGCCGAACGTCCGCTCGCTCTGCCCCCAGCGCATCCCGGTGTAATAGAAGCAACTCGTGGTTCCTTCCATGAAGATCGCGTCGAGCTTCTGGTCACTCATCAGTTTTTGCGCCTTCGCGATACGCCCTTTTCGCTCGTCGACGCTGATCGGCACGACGCCGTCCTTCATCGGCTTGAGCGACTTGATCACTTCGGGCAGATCGCCGCCGCTCGAGGACGCGCCGCCTGCTCCACCAGCGGAGTTGCACGCGACGGCGAGCGAACCCGCGCTCAATGCCGCACTCTGAAGAAAACGACGTCGATCTAGCACAGATGGCTCCTTGGGTGTGGGCGGGAAAGTATAATTGTGTGCAAGGATTACCCTTCACGCGAGCGAAACAGCCAAATGGCACGCAAACACGTTGAGAGCAAACGCGGCCCCGCCGCGCTCGGACCCTACTCTCCGGCTGTGTGGGCCGGGAAGCTCCTCTACTGTTCGGGGCAGACGCCGGTCGACCCGGCGACGGCGGAACTCATCGACGGCGACGTCGACGCGCAGACGATGCGTGCGTTCGACAATCTCGAATTAGTGTTACAGGATGCGGGCCTTTCGCTGGACGATGTCATAAAGTGCAACGTCTACCTGACGAACATGTCCGATTTCGCCGCGATGAACGGGGCCTACGGCCGTCGCTTCACCAAACCGTATCCCGCCCGCACGACGGTGGCAGTTGCCGGCCTTCCGTTGAACGCCCGGGTCGAGATCGAGTTGGTTGCGAAGAAGCCGAGAAAGGAAGGAAAGACGGCAAAGTCGGGTAAATAATTAGAAGCCTGTCGATTTCAGGCAGTCTCGTTCGACGTGTTTGCAGAGCCGGGTTTCGCACCATCAACTTTTTTTCACCCCGACTGTCACGCACTCAGGAGATAGTACTATGCGCTTCATGGTTCTGATGATTCCCGGCGCGCGCGAGCGAGTCGAAGCCGGCGAGATGCCCGATCCGAAATTGATCGAGCGCATGATGAAGTACAACGAAGATCTCTCCAAGGCAGGCATACTGCTGGCGCTCGATGGCCTGCATCCGTCCGCAAAGGGCGCGCGCCTTTCGTTCAAGGGCGGGAAGGCAACTGTTCGCGATGGACCGTTCACCGAGGCACGCGAACTGATTGGCGGTTACTGGATGTGGCAGGTGAAGTCGAAGGAAGAGGCGGTCGAATGGGCGAAGCGATGCCCAGCAGAAGAAGGCGATACGCTCGAACTGCGGCAGGTGTTCGAAATGTCAGATTTCGGACCGGAGGTTGAACAGCAGGAAGCGGTGCGAGTCGGAACGATCGAGAGGAATATCGAAGCGAATAAGAAAGTCTGAGCCGAAAGAACGCTTGCATGAGTTGGGTCGCACGATCTGATTTGATCGTGTGACCGACTCTGCCGCGCACCGTGCGATTGACGCCGTCTGGCGAATTGAATCCGCGAAAGTCATCGCGGGGCTCGCGCGCTTCACGGGCGACGTCGGCATCGCGGAAGATCTCGCGCAGGACGCGCTCGTCGCCGCGCTGGAGCAATGGCCACAGACCGGCGTGCCGCAGAATCCCGGGGCGTGGCTGATGACGGTCGCAAAACGCCGCGCGCTCGATAACGCGCGGCATCGCTCGATTGCGGAAAAAAAACACGAAGAAATCGGACGCGAACTCGACGAAAACGCCGAGTTTGATATAGACGAGGCGCTCGACGACGAGCTCGGAGACGATCTTTTGCGGCTTGTCTTCACCGCGTGCCATCCGGTGCTCAGCACCGAAGCGCGCGCTGCGCTCACGCTGCGGCTGCTCGGCGGACTCACGACCGTAGAAATCGCCCGCGCATTTCTCTCGACTGAGTCGACCATCGCGCAACGTATCGTCCGCGCAAAAAAATCGCTGTCGGATGCGAAGGTGCCGTTTGAAGTGCCGCGCGGCGCCGAGCTCACCGCGCGGCTGGAATCGGTGCTCGAAGTGATCTATTTGATTTTCAATGAGGGCTACTCCGCGACTGCCGGCGACGACTGGACTCGGCCCGCGCTGTGCGAAGACGCGCTGCGACTCGGCCGTATTCTTGCCGAGCTCATGCCGAACGAATCAGAGGTGCATGGGCTCGCCTCGCTGATGGAGATTCAGGCGTCACGTCTCGGCGCGCGCACGAGTCCAACCGGCGAGCCGATTCTGCTGCTCGATCAAAACCGTGCGCGGTGGGATCAACTGTTGATTCGGCGCGGACTCGCGGCGCTCGATCGAGCCGACCATCTCGGGGGAGCGCCGCGCCGATATGCATTGCAGGCGGCGATCGCCGCGTGCCACGCGCGCGCACGCGAGGCAAAGGAAACCGATTGGGGCCGCATCGTCGCGTTCTACGACGAGCTCGCCCAGCTCGAGCGTTCGCCCGTAGTGGAACTGAATCGGGGCGTTGCGGTATCGATGGCATCCGGCCCCGCGGCTGGGCTCGCGGTCATCGACTCGCTCGCCAACAAACCGTCGCTGAAGAACTATCATCTGCTTCCCGCCGTGCGCGGCGACTTGCTCGAAAAACTTGGCCGCACCCGTGAAGCGTGTGCAGAGTTTGAGCGCGCCGCAGCGCTCACGCAAAACCATCGCGAGCGAGCGCTGATGCTCGCCCGGGCATCGAAGAACAGCTCCTAACTAAATTGGAGGAGTATGAACGATTCTGGAATCACCGCACGCTGGCGCTCGGGGACGCCGCAATTCTTGAGCGTGCTCCGCATGGTCGCGGCATTCGTATTCATCGAGTACGGCAGCGCGAAACTCTTCGGCTGGCCGATCAAAATGGGCCCCCCCGGCGGCGTGATGCTTATGTCGCAGATGGGAGTGGCAGGAACGCTCGAACTCGTTGGCGGCGCACTGCTGCTCATCGGGCTTTTCACGAGACCGGTTGCATTCTTGCTCTGCGGTGAAATGGCGGTCGCGTATTTCCAAAGCCATTTCCCTCACAGTTTTTGGCCGCTGGCGAATCAGGGAGTGGCGCCGGTTCTGTTCTGCTTTATTTGGCTCTATATCTCGGCGGCAGGGCCGGGGCCGTGGAGCTTGGATGCTGTTCGGCAACGGCAATAGGAAACGGCCACGGCGGGTTATGTAAAATAGGGGTTGTGGTGTTCAGTTTTTGGGGTTGGGTTGTTAGCTAACAACCCCGCCAA
>JBBRBH010000044.1:0-32833 GCA_038205995.1 Gemmatimonadales bacterium | reverse complement strand
GACGAAGGAAGTGCTGGCCGGCTACGACTCCCACTCTCGCTAGCAAAGCTCACCGTTCAAGCAGTCGGCTGGCCAGCTCACGGTTCGGGAGGGTCCAGGCTCGGGTTGACGGCTCGTCGGGTCAGAGCTCAAGCGCACAGCTTGCAGTTTCACCATTCGAGCTTACAGCAGTAAACCTGAGCTCTGAAAAACGAGCTCAGAAAAACGAGCCATGACACTGCCGAACTCTAAGCGGCCAGCCGAATGCTTGAACTGTGAGCCTTTTGACTAGATTCTAGGGACATGAAGCCGCTTTCTCTGGATGTTGTCGTGACCCGTGGCGGAAATATCGAATCTCGCCATCGAGTTCATGGCGCGGTGGCTGCGCTCGACGACAAAATGATCGCCATCGCGCGCGATCCATCGCTCGTCACGATGTGGCGTTCCTGCGCGAAACTCTTTCAGGTGATGCCGTTTCTCTCGAGCGGCGGATTCGATTCCGCCGGCTGGGGCGATGAAGAACTCGCGATCTCGTGTGCCTCGCATGGCGGCGAGCCGGAACATGTTCTCGTGGTCGATCGAATGCTGCAGTCGATCGGCAGGGAAGAAGGTGATCTTGCCTGCGGACCACACGAACCGCTCTCTGCGCGCGGCGCGAAACTCGCGCGCGAAAGTGGCCGGCCATTCTCTCGTCTGCAAAATAATTGTTCTGGCAAGCACGCGGCGATGATCGCCCGCGCCGAAACTGCGGGTTGGCCGACGCATGGCTATGAGCGCGCTGACCATTCGGTGCAGAGAGGTTGTCTGGCCGAAGTCGCGACGTGGAGCGGAGTGCCGATTGACGATATGCCCATCGCGGTGGACGGGTGCGGCGTGACGGTGATGGCGCTGCCGCTCAGCGCTATGGCGCATGCATATGCGCGCTGGGGCCAAGCGGCCGAAGCGGGCGACGATATTCCGGCCCGCACTGCGGCGGCGATTCGGGCGAATCCGTTTTTATTCGGCGGGACTGAACGCTTCGATACGATGATGATCGAGGAGACTCAGGGGCGAGTGATCTCGAAGGTTGGCGCGGAGGGAGTCCATTCGATCGCCGTGCCCGCGATGGGGCTCGGGCTCGCGATCAAAGTGGAGGATGGCGCGCTGAGGGCGCAGCACGTCGCGGTGATTCGCGCGCTGCAGATGGTGGGGGCGCTGTCGGATGCACTTTCGCCGCGGATGGCGGAGTGGGCATTGAAGCCGATCCGGAACACCCGCGGCGAAATTGTGGGTGAAGTTAGATCCGAGTTTTGAGCCCAGAGCTCTGAGACCCGAGTCTACATTATCGATCGACTTGGGGCTTCCTGGTGGGAGCCTTTTTTGTTGGCGGCGCTTTTGTGGTCGCTGAGTCGATCGCCTTTTTGAGCAGGGTCGAGTCCATCTTGAACTGAACCTGCACGATGTACGCGGCTGGTTTGCCGAAGGACATGTCGAGTTTCCAGTCCTTCATTGCGGCGTTGAGGCAGGCGTCAACCAAATCGCCCGCGGCAGAGGTCCACTGTTTGTCCTGGACCTGAATAAGATCGACGCCAATGACGGCCATGTGAGCAAAGATGCTGACGGTGCCGGCGAGGTACGGATCGTTCGCGCGGCCCTTGGCGAAGCAATTCGATTTGACGGCGAGCGCGGCGATCGTGTCGCGCAGCTGAACGCTGCCGACAGCATATCCCTTGCCGAGCTTCTCGGCGATCTTTGAGGCGGGCGCGGCGACGTTCAGGACGGAATCCGCGAAGGCCTGCTGGCGCTTGCGGTATTGGTCGGGAGAGACGGCGTTCGGATTGTTCGCTTTCGCGGCGTCATCTTTTTTTGCGTCGCTTCCGCATGCGGCGAGAGCGAGGCCACCGGCGACGGCGCAGATCAGATTTCTTGCGGAGTGATTCATGGCGGACAATTTATATCATCGACGAGAGAAAGTGGAGACTGCGACGTTTTCATTTGCAATAAACCAACACCGGCCAGAATGATCCGATGACACAGTCGAAGACGGAAGATGGTAGAGTGGGGGCGTTGGTTCGGTTGTCGGCGAGGATCGCGGCCGGCAGCGAGGAACAGGTGAGGGTTGGGTTCGCGGAATGTCGGGCGGCGAAGGTGGATGAGCGGTGGGTGGAGGAAGTCGTGTTGCAGTCGTATTTGTTTGCGGGGTTTCCGCGGGCTTTGAATGCGGCTCGAGAGTGGAGGAAGGCCAACGGCGTCGTTGGCTCGGGGTCTTGGCCCGTGGGTTATGAGAACATCGCGGAGCTGAGAGAGACGGGGGAGGAGACGTGCTCAATCGTGTATGGAAAGTTCTACGAGAAGCTGCGCGCGAATATTCGGGCGCTGCATCCGCTGCTGGATGAGTGGATGATCGTTGAGGGATATGGGAAAGTGTTGTCGCGGCCGGGGCTGGATTTGCAGATGAGGGAGCTGTGCATCATCGCGGCGTGCGCGGCGGCCGGGCAGGATCGGCAACTGCACTCGCATTTGCATGGGGCGCTGAATGCAGGGGTCTCGCGGGAGATGGTTTCGGAGACACTCGACGCGCTTGATGGAGTGGTCGCCGGCGAAACTCTCACGAGGGCCAGGCTGCTGTTTGCGCGGATTTGACGTCACCCGCCCGCCGTAATCAGTTAGCTTTGAGTGATGTTCATCGATCGCGTAAAAGTGACGGTCGCCGCCGGAACCGGCGGATCGGGCTGCTCTTCGTTCCGCCGAGAATGGCGCGAACCCATGGGCGGGCCCGACGGCGGTGAAGGCGGCAAGGGAGGCGATATCACCGTGAGGGGTGATGCGAATCTCGCGACGCTGCTCGACTACACCTATCGCGATACGTGGACGGCCGAACGTGGCGAGCATGGGATGGGATCCAACAAGAGCGGACGCGGCGGCGCGTCGATCATCATGCCGGTTCCGCCCGGAACAGTCGTGAAAGATCTCGAGACCGGCGAGATACTCGGCGAGATCCTCGAGGACGGCGAAGAACTTCTCGTCGCAAAAGGCGGTCGCGGCGGAAAGGGGAATTCATATTTCGCGACGGCAACACATCAGTCGCCGCGTGAATGGCAGCCGGGCGAAGAAGGGCAGACGCGGACGCTCGAGCTCGAGCTGAAGCTGATTGCGGATATTGGACTGGTCGGGCAGCCGAACGCAGGAAAGAGCACGCTGCTCTCGGTGATTTCCGCGGCGCGGCCGAAAATCGCGGACTATCCGTTCACGACCCTCTCGCCGAATCTCGGAGTCGTTCAGCTCTCGGACCATCGGACGTTCGTGGTCGCCGATATTCCCGGGATCATCGAGGGCGCGCACGAGGGGAAAGGGCTCGGACTGCAGTTCCTGCGGCATATCGAACGGACGCGGATTCTTGCATTCTTGATTCCGATTGACGCGATGGATTGGCAGGTGGAGTACGATCAGCTGCGCACGGAGATCAGTCAGTATTCAGCGGAACTCGCTGCGAAGCCGCATTGCGTGGTGTTCACCAAACTGGATTTGTTTGGAGAGGAGTACGTGCCGGAGATCGAGACGCAGGGAGCGTTTGGAGTGTTCTCGATTTCGGCGGCCGGGAGGCTTGGACTCGATGAGCTTCGCGCGGCGTGGTGGGACAAAATTCTTGAACTGAAAAAAGACAGGGTGGTGCTTCGCAATGAGTTTGCCTGATAGCTGAGGGCTGGGGCTCTGAGCGGTCGAAACGTTGCAGGTTGCAGAAGAGGATCGCGGGATGCTGAGCGTAGAGGCGAGTGATGAGAACTATCCAAAGGCGCTGACTGATCTCGTGTATCCGCCGAAGCTGCTTTATGCGCTCGGGGATCTTGGGATGCTTCGGCTTGCCTCAGAGCGTCTCGTGGCGATTGTCGGGACGAGGGAAGCCACCCCATACGGACTTCGGGTGACGGCTGCGCTGGCTGCGGCGTTCGCGAACGCCGGGATTGGAGTGGTGAGTGGATTGGCGCGGGGCATCGATTCGGCGGCGCATCGGGCAGCCTTGGACGCTGGCGGTGCCACCATCGCAGTGCAGGGGACTGGGGCTGACGTACCCTATCCGGCGGCGCATCGCGGGCTCCACGGGGAGATCGCAGCCAAGGGGCTCGTGATTTCGGAAAGCGAGCCGGGGACACTCGCCTTTGTAGGCTGCTTTCCGCGGCGCAACCGGATCATCGCCGCGCTCGCCAAAGTCACAATCGTCGTCGAAGCGCCCTATAAATCCGGCGCCATCAACACCGCAACGCAGGCGCTGACGATGGGCCGCACCGTGGCCGCGGTGCCAGGCCCCATAGACTCGCCCCGAAGCGCCGGCTGCAATCTCCTGCTCCGGGACGGCGCCCAGGTCATCGCAACGGTCGACGACGCCCTCGCGCTCTTTGGCCACGAACGGGGTCAACAAGCCGCCTCCCCCCAACTCGGCGACCTCGAAGCGGCCATTTGGGAGGCCCTCGCTCCGGGCCCAGCCGCCGCCGAAGTGCTCGGCCGCCGAGCAGGGCTTACCATTAGACAGGTCCTGGAAGGCGTGGCTCGCCTTGAGATCCACGGACTGGTAGGGCAACTCGCCGGCGGAGAGGTCCAACGACTCGCCCTCCAATAGAAAACCAGGCGATATATTTGATTGAGAATGATCTAATGTAGTTTGTCAAAATATTGTAATATAATGCTTTACGGTATGTAATCTCGAAACAACTTCATAGGCAGTCTCGCGGGATAGAGAGGTCGCTCATTGGCGGGTATTTCGCACCTGTACGTCCACGTTCCGTTCTGCGCTCGGCGCTGCAGCTACTGCGATTTTGCCATCGCGGTCCGCCGGATCGTACCGGTGAGCGAATACATCGAGGCGCTGGCGACTGAGCTTAAGACCCGGTTTGGAGATACCCGGAGTGAGAGTAGTAATGCGGGATTCGGGACTCTTAATACGATATATCTTGGCGGCGGAACGCCATCCAAGCTCGGCCCGGACGGCGTCACGCAGCTCCTCGAACGGCTCAGAGAGACCCCTGGCCTTTCCATTGCCGCCGAGGCCGAGGTCACGCTCGAAGCCAATCCGGAGGATGTCACTCCCGAAGCCGCAGTGGAATGGTTCCGGTCGGGGGTGAACCGGCTGTCGATGGGAGTTCAGTCATTCCATGCCGTCACTTTGGCGTGGATGCATCGGACGCATGACGTTGACGCTGCGAGCCGAGCGATGTTTGCGGCTCGGACGGCTGGAATCAACAACATTTCGATGGATCTCATTTTTGCTCTCCCGGCAGACTTGGAGCGGAAGTGGGATGCCGACCTCACGCAGGCGTTGGCGCTGCATCCCGACCACATCTCGCTGTACGGTCTGACTGTTGAGCCGCATACACCGCTGGGGCGCTGGACTGCCCGCGGCGAGGTGGCCGAGGCGCCGGAGGAACGTTATGCCGCCGAGTTCTTGTTGGCGCACAAGGTGCTTTCTTCTGCGGGGTTTGAACACTACGAGGTCTCGAACTTCGCGAAGTCGGCGAAATCCAGCCGGCACAACTCCTCGTATTGGCAGCGTGCCCCGTACATCGGGATTGGCCCGTCGGCGCATTCATTTGATGGCACTTCGCGCCGCTGGAATGAGCGCGAATATGAACCGTGGCGCGCGAAAGCGATGTCGGGTGCCGATCCGATTGGCGGATCGGAGGTGCTCACTGAGTCGAATGTGCTCGCCGAGGATGTGTATCTCGGGTTGCGCACGACGAACGGGCTTTCGGTGACCGAGGTGGATGCAGAAACGATCCAGCTGTGGAAGAACAGCGGCTGGGCCTTGCTTCGAAAAGACCATGTGACGCTGACCGCGGAGGGATGGCTGCGGCTCGACTCACTTGCGGCATCCTTGACTGCGGTCAGAAGTCGTTAGTAGACTCGGACTTATGCCAAGCAAACTGTCTCCCGAACTGACTGATCGAGAGCGCCAAATCCTCGAGGCGGTCATTCGTTCATATGTGGAGACTGCGGAGCCGGCTGGTTCGCGCATGATTTCGCGCCGGTTCACGCTCGGCGTTTCGCCCGCGACGATCCGCAATACAATGAGCGATCTCGAGGAAAAAGGATTCCTCTTTCATCCGCATACCTCGGCGGGGCGGATTCCTACCGAAAAGGCGTATCGCGTGTACGTCGATGAGTTGATGCGCGTGCGACCGCTCGACAGCATCGAACGATTGCAGCTGGCGCAGGAGATTTCCGCCGGCGGTTCAGCGATCGAATCGATTCTTCGCCGAGCGGCACAAAGTCTCGGCGTGCTGACGCAGGAACTCGGTGTCGCGCTCGGCCCGCGCATGGAACAGGCGATCCTCGAGAAGCTCGAACTGGTCCGGCTGACGAGCGCGAAATTGATTCTGGTTCTGACACTCAATGGCGGCGGCGTTCGTACGATCTTTATTGAGGTCGCTGGCGAGATTGCCGACGATGCATTGCTCGAAGTTCAGGTTGTGCTGAACGAGCGCCTCTCCGGACTTTCGCTGGCGGAGATCAGGCAGTCGCTCGGCACGCGGCTCCGCGATGCGGGAACGGGGAGCGGTTCGACAGAGTTGCTCAATATTTTTCTGCAGGAAGGCGAGACACTGTTCGACCTTCCGGCGCAGGATGCTGGTCAGGCCGTCGTGCTCGGCGCCGCATCGCTGCTCGCGGATAAACCAGAGTTCGCCAGCGGCGAGAATATGCGCCGGCTGATTGAGATGACAGATACGAGGGCGGAGTTGGCGACGTTACTGAGAAGTCGCAGTTCGGCGACAGGGGTCTCGATTACTATTGGTAGCGAGCACGGGAACGCGCTGCCGGGTGGACTGACGGTGGTGACGGCGGAGTATCGAGCCGGCGGACTGGCGGGCGTGATCGGAGTTATTGGTCCCACACGCATGTCGTATGAGAAGGTGATCGCCTTGGTGACGCATACAAGTTCGTTAGTCACCGAACTGCTCTCGTAGGGAGGCTTCAAGCTAAGACGCTTGAAGCTTAGCGGCTTCGTGCTAGGATGTTTTACAGCTATCCGTTTCAAGCTTAAAACTCTGTTGTTCTCGGCTGCAAGCTTGTAAAAAAAACCAAAGCTCCAAGCTAAGAAGGGACAGCTTGAACACTCCCTGGCTGGAAGCCGCCAAGCTGAAAGCGTCCTAGCTTGAAGCTTCTCACAGCAATCCAAATAAAACTTCATCGATGGCTGATTATTACGTAGTGCTCACGGTCGAACGCACCGCCTCCGACGATGATATCAAGCAGGCGTATCGTCGCCTTGCGATGCAGTACCATCCCGATAAAAACGCCGGCTCAAAAGAGTCCGAAGAAAAGTTCAAAGAAATCTCCGAGGCCTACGACGTTCTTCGTGATCCGCAAAAACGAGCGGCCTACGATCGATATGGTGAGGCTGGCCTCAAAGGCGGCGGTGGCGGCGGATTCCATCATGTCGATATGTCCGAAGCGCTCAACATTTTCATGCGCGACTTCGGCCTCGGCGATCTCTTTGGCGGTGGCGGCCAGCGCGCGCAGGCCGGGCCGCGCGCGGGCGCCGATATCAAGATCGATCTTCGGCTCACGCTCGCAGAGGTCGCGAGCGGAGTCACGAAGGAAGTAAAGATCAAACTGCTCGACCCGTGCGATCGTTGCGGCGGTGCGGGCGCCGAGCCGGGAACGAAAAGCGCGCGCTGCTCCACCTGCGCCGGCGTCGGTGAGGTCAGGCGGTCGCAGCGTTCTTTCTTCGGCCAGTTCGTCAGCGTCGCGCCGTGTCCGACCTGCGGCGGTGAGGGCACGATGATCACCTCGCCGTGCAAATCGTGCCGCGGCGAAGGCCGTCAGCGCGGCGATCACACGATTCCGATTACCATTCCGGCCGGAGTCTCAACCGGCCAGTACATGCATCTGCGTGGCGTCGGCAATGCCGGCGCGCGCGCCGGACCGCGCGGCGATCTGGTCGTGCTGTTTGACGTGGACGACGACGAACGTTTCGAGCGCGACGGCGAAGACCTCTATACCGAGGTGCTGCTCACCTTCCCGCAGGCGGTTCGCGGGGCGGATGTCGAAGTGCCCGGCATCGCCGGCCCGATCATGCTGCACATTCCGGTCGGGACGCAGAGCGGCCAAGTCTTTCAGCTGCGCGGGCGCGGCCTGCCGCGCGTGAATGCGTCGGGCACGGGAGACTTGCACGTGCGCGTTCAGGTCTGGACCCCGACCGATCTGAGCGCAGACGAAAAACGTGCGATTGACGAGCTCGCAAAGGTGCACTCGGCGGTTCCGCTGAATCGCACGAAAGGATTCTGGGCGAAGATGAAAGAAGCGCTTGGCGCATGAACATGAGCCGAGCGCGGGGAGGCGGCAGCCGTGAAAAAAGGACAATACCTACAAAGTGACAGCTTCCTGGAGCCGCATCGCGGTACGCCCCTCGGCGGTTGATTTGCGCGATGCGGTGAGCGCTGCGATGTTCGCGGCTGGCGCGCAGGGAATCCACGAAGAGAACGGATTGCTGGTCACGCACCTCGAGTCGGCTGCCGAGTCTGACGCGGTCGTCAGCGCCGTGCGTAGAGTGGATCCCGGGGTGGAAATGGCAGTGAGCGCGGTTCCCGCCGTTGATTGGAGCGTCGCGTGGCGCGAAATGATCGTCGCGCATTCGGTTGGCGCGCTCACGGTTGCGCCGCCGTGGCTTGCGGAGGGACGCGACCCGGCGTCGACCATCGTGATCGAGCCGGCGATGGCATTCGGCACCGGCGATCATCCCACCACGCGTGGCGTGCTCCGGCTCATGCAGGGCGTGATTCGCGCCGGCGATACCGTGGCGGATCTCGGCGCGGGGAGCGCGGTGCTCGCGATTGCCGCGGCGAAACTTGGCGCGACGCGCGTGGCCGCCGTGGAGATGGATCCCGATGCGATCTCGAACGCCGAGGAAAATATTGCGGCGAATGGCGTGGGCGATTGTGTGAAGGTGATCGAGGGCGATGCGGCCATGTATTTGCCGCTGCTCGCGCCGGTGCGCGTGATACTCGCGAATATTATTTCTTCGGTGCTCGTGCAGCTGTTGCCGGTCATGCAGCGCTCGCTCGCGGGCGATGGAGTCGCCATTTTGAGTGGAATACTTGGAGAGGAGCGGGAGCAGATGATGGAGGCCATATCGCGTGGGGCGTGGCGAGTGGTGCGCGAAGACTTCGAGGGGCAATGGTGGTCTGTTGCCATCGAGGGAAATCGATAGTGGCGCTGGCGACCTTCGTGACCACCGAGCCGTTCTCCAACGGCGAGACCGTCACGCTCGGTGAGGATGAAGCGCATCACATTCGGGTGCTGCGGCTCGAGCTTGGCCAGCAGGTTGGCCTGCTCGACGGAAAGGGAACTCGTGGGCTCGGCGTCCTCGTGCGGCTCGCGAAGCGGCACGCCGCGGTTCAGCTCGAATCGATCTCAACCGTTGAGCCGCCGCCGTCGGTGCATCTCATTGTTCCGGTTGCCGATCGTGATCGCATGCTTTGGCTCGCCGAGAAGGCGACCGAACTCGCCGCGACGAGCTGGCGGCCGGTGATGTGGAAGCGTTCCAAGAGTGTGAATCCGCGCGGCGAAGGGACGACGTTCCAGCAGAAAATCGCGACACGAATGGCGGGCGCGCTGGGACAGTCGCACGGCGCGTGGCTCCCCGTGGTATTTCCGGAAGCGAACGTCGAGCGCGCCATCGCGGCGTCGCCCGATGGGCCGAAGCTTGTGCTCGATCAGGCCGGCGAGCCGATCGGACTGTTGATGGCGGAAGCGATCGCAAATGCGCGCGAGCATGGCGCGGGATATTTGAAGCCAATCACGATTGTTGTTGGGCCCGAGGGAGGCATGGAGCCTGCGGAGCTCGAGCAGTTCAGAACCGCGGGATTTATTGCGGTAAGCCTCGGACACACGGTGCTGCGTTTTGAAACCGCCGCGATGGCGGCGCTCGCGGTGGTGCGTGCTGCGCTGGCTACGTTGCCTCGCACGATAAAAGCGAGCCGCGAGGAGATGGCGAATGGCTGACGCGTGCATCTTTTGCAAAATCGCGAACGGAGAAATCCCGGTACAGTTTCTGGCAGAGAGTGCGACGTGTGTGGCCTTTCACGATGTAAATGCTCAGGCGCCAATACACGTGCTCGTGATTCCACGGGCGCACGTTCCCTCACTGAATGAAGTCTCCAGTCCGGCGCTGCTCGCCGACGTGCTGCAGATGGTGCGCGAAGTCGCGACTCAGGAAGGGATCGCCGTGAGCGGATATCGAGTGGTGTTCAATACGAACTCGGGCGGCGGGCAGAGCGTCTTCCATCTGCATGCGCACGTGATGGGCGGACGGCACATGGGTTGGCCACCGGGATGAGCACGGTGATGGCGGGTCGAAGCTGGAGAATGAAACAGCGCTTTCAAGAGTTGCTCAGGCGGTGGGTGCTCGTTTCGATCTTCGGTCTTCCATCTTCCGTTGCGTTGTGCAGTGCCTGTTTTCGCTCCGAGCGCGCGCCGTACACGCCGCACGATCCGAAGCTCGCCGCATTTCCGCTCTTTTTTTATCCGACGATCGACTCAACGAATCCCGCGAAGGCATTCATTTTCTTTTTGGGAAATGACATCGGGTTTTGGGGCGCGCATCAGGACTTGGCGAAACGGCTCGCCGGGGCGGGGTACGACGTCGTGGGCTTCGACGTAAAGGCGTACTTCGGAAAACTGCCGAGCGATACGCTCGCTCGCGCCAGCGCGTTTCGCGACAGCGTACGCGTGATGATCGACCTCGCGCGGCATGAACTGCACGCGGATTCGCTTCCGCTGATTGTTGGCGGTCACTCGATTGGCGCGGAGATCGCGAGCTGGCTCGCACGAAATGTTGCGCCGCCGAATCTCGCCGGACTTCTGCTCATCAGTCCGGGAGCGCGCGGACACCTGAGCGTTTCCCTCGCAGATCTCGCGATGTCTGGCGAGCCGACGGAGCCGGGAAGTTTTTCCGTGGCCGAGAATATTTCTGCGTTGCCGGGATCCGTGCGAGTCGCGCTCGTGCGCGGCACCGATGATCGCTATCGCAGCGTGGATCCGGAATTGATGAAGGCCGGCGGCACGCGCATGGATCGCTGGCCGGTGCTGTGGGGCGGCCACTCGATGACGAACATTTTGCTGGCGGGGCCGTTTGTTGAGCGCGCTGTAAAATGGGAACTGCAAGCGCGCTGATGTGGCGCCCGCGGAAGCAGCAGCCGCGCTGACAGGGCGCTACCGGGGCACCTTGCCCGAGACCTGCTCCCAGATTCGCTCGCCGATCGCGGCGTAGTTTCCGTCGAAATGATGCCCGCCACCGAGTTTTATTGCGATGTGCGGCGGTTGCAGATCGGGGCAGAGCGTGTCGGTTTCTTTCTCGCCGTAAAAACAGATCACGGTGACGCCCTGGAGTCTTTGGATCTCCGGGAGTGAGGGCGGGTCGTCCTTTCCGGAGCTGCTGCTGAATATGTCCAGCGGATGAAACTTGAAGCTGGCCGCGCGCTCTGCGCCGACGAGTGCCATGAGCTGAACGCGCGCCCGCTCATCAGCGGGCAATCGATTCACGAAAAAAGGGAGAACACTGGCACCGCGCGAATAGCCGATCACGATGACGCTGTCAGCGTTCCATGCGATTCGATAGTGCTTGATGATCCGTTCCAGATCGGTGGCGCCGCCCTCAGGCGTTCGCGCGCGCCAGAAATACTTGAGCGAACTCAGCCCCACCACGCTCACGCCATGCTTCTGCAGCGCGCCGGCGATCGCCTTGTCGATCGAAGCCCACCCGCCATCACCGGAGAGAAACACGGCAAAAGTACGTGTGGGCTGTTTCGAAACGACCTCTGTAATCGGGAGATCTTTGAGATCGGTTTCCTGAGCCTGCACGGCACTCGAAAGCAGGGAGAAGAAAAACAGTAAAGGAAATTTGTTCACTGTTTTGCTCTTACTTGCTCACGATCCCGCGCAGACTGCCCGACACCAGCGCGGAAATATTCGTGAGAATCCGCGGCAACTGCAGTCCGCCGGGCGACGCGAGATAGCGCGGCTCCCACACCGGATCGAATTTCTCCTTGTACGCCCGCAGTCCCTGAAAGTTGTAAAAATTCTCCGAATATCTGAACAGCAGCGCGCCCACTCGGCTCCACACCGGCGCGAGCTGCCGATTCTCGAGACCGCTGAGCGGCGCCATGCCGAGATTGAACTGGGCGAACCTTTTTTCGCGCCCCCACAGCATGAGTTGAATGAACAAATAGTCCATCACACCGTCCGGGGCGCCCGACGTGTAGCGCATCAGATCGACGGAGAGCTCCTCCTTTCCGCCGCCCTCCCACAGGTTTGCGAACGCGACGATCTCAGGGCCCCGCCGCACGACGGCCATTGGCGCGCCGAGGATATACGCATCCTCGAAATAGCCGATCGAAAACCCCTTCTCGCGCGCCCGCTTGGCGGCGAGCCAGTTTTCCGAAACGCTGCGAAGATTTTCGAGCTCGCGTGGGAGCGCCGACTCCGGAATAACCTCGAACGTGCATTGTTCCTTCTCGACGTTCTTCACGACGCGACGCAGCCCCTTTCGTGATCCGCCGTCGAGCGAGAAATCGTGAAGGGGCACCCGCGCCTCTTCGCCGAGCTTGAGCAATGAAAGTCCCAAGTCGAGATAGAGCGGCAAGTTGTGCATCCGCACCTGGTAGAACACCGTCGTGCCGTTGTGACGGTCGGCAAGCTCGCGGAACCGCCACGCGAGTTCCTGCCGTTCGCGCGGCTGGCCGATCGGATCACCCATCGCGACGAAGCTCTTGCCCTCGACGCCGTACAGGAGGAACGCGTTGCCGTCCTCGGAATAGAGCAGCGATTTCCGGCCGACGAGCGCCAGATTCGCAGAGGCATCGGGCGACGCACGAACGATCGCCTTCACGCGCTCCCGCGATGCCTCGTCGAGCGGAGCCGGTTCGATTTCCACCGGCTTGAGCAGCCGCTGCACGGCGACAAGAAAAAGAATCACGGTCGCGCCGACGGTTGCGCGAAGGAAACGCGGAGCATCGCCGCGAATCGCGAAGTGCCACCAGAGATCGGTTGAGTAATTGACGTGCTGATAGACGAAAAGTCCGAGCCAGACGCTGGTGCCGAGCGCGACGGCCGTCATGGAAATCCACGCGGGCGTGAACATTTCCGACGTGAGCGCGGCCTTGCGATAGAAATGGCGGCGCGCCGGGAGGAGCGCGGCGAGAATCAGCGCGCACACGAGCGCCTCCTCGTAGTCGACGCCCTTGAGCAGCGACGACACAATGCCAATCGTAAGCGCCGCTGCCGTGAGCCACCACGCGGCATCGAGCCGCCGGCCGAGCCCGCGCGAGAGCACAAGCAGCGCGGCGCCCGTGAGGCTCGCAATAAAGTGGCTCGACTCGATGACCGCGAGCGGCATCAGCGTGGTGAGCAGGCGCATGCGCGACGGAATTCCCGGTGTCGCGCCAGAGAGCAGAAGAATCGTGCCGCCAATAAACGTCGAGAGCGAGAGCAGCACAGGCGCGACGCCGGGGACCCACCCTCCGGCGTTGCGGGCCACGCGCGCGAACATGGTTTTGCCGCGCGCTATTTCGTGCACGGCGAGCAGCGTTGCCGCGAGGGCCAGCGGCAGCAAATAGTAGACGACGCGGAAGAGGATCAGCACGCTCACGAGCACCGTGGGCGGCACGTACGTCTTCATCAGCGCGATAAAAATGAAATCGAACACGCCGAGCCCGCCGGGCACGTGGCTCAGCATTCCCGAGATCTGCGCGAGCAGGAAGCTGCTGATGAAAATTGGGAAGGTCAGTCCCGGCGTGTTGGTCGGGAGCAGCATCCAGAGCACGGAACTCGCGAAGATCCAATCCGCGCTCGAGACCGTGAGCTGCGACAGCGCGAGCCCCGGCGTCGGCAGCGAGAACTCCCAATCCTTCACGCGGAGCGTCTTGCGAATGAACGCCGTCGCGAACAGATACGCGGCCACCGCGAGCAGCAGCGCGACGCCGAGTCCATACAGCGAATGGATGGGCAATCCGAGCATCGCCGGCGTTGCACTCGGTTCCAGCACAAACGCGAGGCCGCCAATGAACAGCACGCCGATCCAGAACGTCACGCTGTTGAAGCCGACGATCATCGCTATTTCGGCGCTCGACAATCCCCACGCGTTGTAGAATCGATAGCGCAGTCCGCCGCCGAGCAGAAGCGGGAAGCCAAGCGCGTTGGAGAACGCATACCCAACAAATCCTGCGAACGCCACGCGATGCCCGGGCAAGTGTCGCTTGACGTAGCGCAGCGCGAGCGAATCGTAGAGGATCAGCGCGAGGTAGCCGCACGCGGTGACGCCGATGGCGCGAAAGAGATCGGCACGCGGCACGGCGGCGAGATCAGCGCGCACCTGATGGAAATCGTACGCGCGCAATTCTTGCCGCAGTGCAAACAGCGCGAGAGCGAAAATCGACAATCCGGCGGCCACGCCGAGTTGCTTGCGCCAGCGCGCGAAGAAAGCGGTGAGCTGCTTCTTGGTCACGGGCTCGTCACGCGGGAAGCTCGACGGTTGCCTTGCGCTCGAGACGGCCCCATCCCACGACGCGTCCGCGGATGGCCGCCACGAAACTTTTCAGCACTACAGAGTACATGACCTGACGATACGCGAATCGCTGCAGCATGATCAGCCACGACAGTCCCTTTTCCTCGTCGGGCTCCATGAGGAAGGCGATCATCGCGCCGAGCCAGTCGGTAATGAGGAAGAGGCCGTAGAACATGAGCACATGCTCGAGATCCGTCAGCGCGTACGTCTCACCGTGTGTCTTGAAGGTGAGCCAGACAGAGAACAGCGAGAACACGAACATGAGATCGGCGAGCGGAGAAAGCGCCGTGAGGAGCAGCTGAAACAGCCAGGTGTTCGGCAGCGCGACGAATCCGAGCGTTCCGAACTTCTTGCGAAAGAGCGCGTCGCGGTGTTTCCAGGCGCACTGCAGCGTGCCGAAGCTCCAGCGGAAGCGCTGGCGCGACAACGTGCCGAGCGTATCCGGCGCTTCGGTCCACGCGATAGCGCGCTCGGCGTACGCAATCACGTGGCCCATCTTGCGAATCGTGATCGTGAGATCCTGATCTTCGGCGAGCGTGTCGTGCGTGAAACCGCCGGCTTCGAGAATCAGCGAGCGGCGCCACGCGCCCACGGCGCCCGGAATTACCGTGATGCAGTTGAGCAGCGAGAACGCGCGGCGATCGAGATTCTGCGAGGTGACGTACTCGAGCGCCTGCCAGCGCGTGACGAGGTTCACGCGGTTTCCAACTTTCGCGTTGCCGGCTACGGCGCCGACTGTGGCGTCCGCCAGCGGAGCCACCAGTTCCGCCACCGTTTGGGGTTCGAACTGTGTGTCGGCGTCGAGGCAAATAACTATTTCCGTGTTCGCATGGGCGATTCCAAAATTCAGAGCGGTGGCCTTTCCGCCGTTGGTTTTGGTCAGGACGCTCACGCGCGAGTTTCCGGCAAACGCCTCGCGCGCGACCCTGTACGTCTCATCAGGCGAGCCGTCGTCAACAATAATGACGTGGAGTGTACCGTCGTAGACTTGCGCGAGCAGCGATTCCACCGTGCGCACAATCACGAGTGACTCGCGGAACGCGGGCACGACCACGCTCACCGGCGGCGAGAACGCTGCGCCGGACTCGCGCGGTTTGGAGCGCAGCCGCTGGAAAACCGCGAGGATCGAAATGAAGAGCAGGCGACTGACGCCGAGCACGACGCAGCCGAGGAACACCCAGTAGAGTCCCCAGTCGGCGAGACCCAGGAATCCGAATGCGAGCACGTCCACGACGCGTGACCACAGCGTACGGGCGAGGAGCGGCGGCATCGCTTCGTCACGCGAGATTCCCGCGAGTTCGGAGACGAGCACCGGCTGATATCCGCTCGCCACCAGCGAGTCGATGAGCGTGCCGACAATCGCGACGGTGGCTGTCCGATCGCCACCCGAGTCGTGCATGAGGATGATGTTGCCGTCGCCGCGCAGGTCGAGCGTTGTCGAGAGAATTGAATCGGGCGACGTGATTCGCCAGTCCTGCGAATCCATCTCGACGCCAACCGTCAGGTATCCGAGGTCGGTGCCAATGCCGACGGCGTCCAGTTCGTCGCTGGTTGTGGGATCGGCGTCGCCAAAGTACGGCGGGCGGAACAGCGCGGTGCGGCGATTGATAATTGTTTCGATCAGCCGGCCAGTCGCGACGACTTCGAGTCTCGCGACGAACGGCGATGTGAGCTCGAGATTCGGATGTGTGTATGTGTGGTTGCCGATTTCATGTCCCTCGCGCGCGATTCGTGCGAGAATGCCGGGATATTCGTCGGCCTGACGGCCCACCACGAAGAATGTCGCCTTCACGCCGCGCGATGCGAGCGTGTCGAGAATCGCGTTCGTCCAGCGCGCGTCGGGGCCGTCGTCGAATGTGAGCGCGACTTTGCCCGCATCACCCGACCCGAAGCGCTGCACAACCCACGGCGAGGGGAACTGCGCGATGCTCTCGTGCGTGATGAGCTGCGTTGTCGGATCCGACTGCAGCAGGCGAAGACCCGAAGACGGCCGCGTCGAGATTCGCAGTAATCCGCCTTTGCCGGCAAACTGCGGATCGTAGCCGGCCGGAATAGTATCGAGCAGCTGTGGCTTGGCGTTCTTGACGTCGTTGGAGATCGCGCGCCAGATGGATGGATCCTCCGATCCGAGCCGCCAGATCGCGGCGCCGGCCGTGCCGAGCTCGACTCCGGCGCGTGCCTGGTTCCACGCGGTCACGCCGTCGAGAAACCATGCGACGTGATCCGTTGCGCCGCTATCGGTATACGTGATGTACGGATTCAGCGAGACGGAATCGAATTGCACCACGGCGCCGGAAGCCTTTGCGCGAACCATCGCATCTTGAAAGGTGAGTTCGCGTCCGGCGATCTTCGGACCGCCGTCGTTCCAGTCGTAGCCATACGCGCCGAGCGCGAGCACGGCTTTCGAGGGCGGAATCCACTCCAGCATTTGCTTCGCTTTTGCCGTGTACCACGACTGGCTCGCGACGGGGCCGGGATCGCCGCCGCCGTAGTGCTCGTCGTACAGCATGAGAAAACAGAAATCGTTCGCATCGGCAAATCGGCGAGCGAGCGGTTCGTCGGTGCTCGTTGCGACCGCTGATGTCAGCAATCGTCCAACCGGGTTCAGGATGGCCCGGAGATAGCGCATGAACTCGAACATCGGGTCGAGCAAATCGTCGGGGACTTCCTCGAAATCCACGGTGATTCCGGCGAAGCCGTACTGCGCGGCCGTATTGAAGAGCTCTTGTGCGGCGGCCTGCCGGCTCGCGGGAGTCGCGAGCAAGCGCCGCAGGAGTGACGCGTCGAACTTCTTGCCGTCGAAATTACTGACCATCGCAAAAACTTTCGGACGATCCTTTGCCGGAAGGTTTTGCACGACGTAGAGAACTTTCGCGTCGGGATTGATGTTGAGTCCGGTGCCGCCCTTACTGAGCAGAACCCATTCGCCGATGACCCAGTCGAGATCGGTGACGTGAGCCTTGAATGACGAGAATGAATTGTCGTCCCAGTTCACGTAAAAGCCGGCGACAATCCGAGGGCGCTGATTGCCCGGATCGACGCGCTTTGCCGTGGGATGCGGCTCCTGCGCACGATTCACGGCGACCGGAAGTTTCTCGATGCGCGTCGCGGGGAGCGCGGGTTTGCGAGTGAGCGCGGCGAGGAGCTGCTGGCGGTCGGCGCGTTTGCGCGCGGCATCGCGGGTGATGGTCAGACGATTCTGCGCCGGCGCGAGACGGACGGCGGATTTGGCGGCCTGCAGTCTTGGGAGGATCGGAGGAATGAGAAAGCTGATCGCGAGGCCGAGGGCCACGAGTGTTGAAGCGATGCCGACGATCAGCGTCGCGCGGCGGATGGTGCGCCAGCGGCGGCCACTGGGGTCGAGGAATACAGATCTGGGCTCGGTTGGCATCCTTCATTAAAGATAGCCGGTCCGATACCTTTCTCGAACTATGCCTAGCCTGCAGGACCGCCTTCGCGAGGACCTCAATGCGTCCCGAAAGGCCCGCAATAAACCACTCACTCTCGTTCTCGGCACTGTCCTTGCCGATATCGAGAATCATCACACCACCGTCCAGCGCGAGATAACCGACGCGGACGTTGTTGATGTCCTCCGGAAAGCCGTCAAGCGCCGGCGAGAATCGCTCGAGGCGTTCGAGAAGGGCGGGAGAGCGGAGCTAGCGGCACAGGAGAAAGAGGAGATTCGCTCGCTCGATGTCTATCTCCCGGCGGCAGTCCCCGATGAAGAGATTCGCGCTGCAGTTCGCGCGGCGATCGCGGACGGCGCCGCGAACATCGGCGCGGTGATGGGCAAGGTGAATCCGCAGTTCAAAGGTCGCGCCGAAGGCAGCGTGGTGAACCGCATTGCCCGAGAGGAGCTGGAGAAGCCGGCGTGAAGACCTGGTGAAAGCTGGGCACGCGCTCACCGTGCTCGAGTTTTCCCGCGTGCTCGATCTCGTCGCGGGGCACGCATCGAGCGCAGCCGGCGCTGAGCGCACGCGGCAGCTCGAGCCGCTGGATTCTGATCATGAAGTGGCGAGCGAACACGCGCGCGTCGAAGCGATGCGCTCGATGGTCGAGAGTGAGGCAGGGTGGAATCCCGAACCGATTCCTGATCTGACCGCTGCGCTGGGGCGGCTGCGCGTCGAAGGAACGGCGTGGACGGCGCTCGAACTGCGGGGCGCGATCACTCTCCTCGTGTCATCTCGGCGTGCAATAGACACGCTGCGCGACGCCGAGCATGTCGTGCCGCTCGATGCGATCGCGGCTGCGCTGCTGCGCGACGCGGAGACCGAGCGAGAGATCGATCGGGTCATCAAGGAAGATGCGACCGTTCGCGACGATGCCTCGCCGCTGCTGCGCCGTGTGCGGAAGGAACTGCGCGGCGCCGCGGCCGATCTCGTGCGGATGCTCGAGCGGCTGATGGCAAAACTCGAACCGAGCCATCGCGTGGACGATGCCTCGGTCACGGTGCGCAATGGACGCCACGTGATTCCGGTTCGGCGCGAGGGGCGCGGTGCGGTCGGCGGGATTGTGCACGATACCTCGTCGAGCGGTTCGACTGTTTTCGTGGAACCTCCGGCCGCGGTCGAGGCAGGGAACAGGATGCGCGAACTCGAAGCCGAAGAGCTGCGCGAGACGGAACGGATTTTACTCGAGGCGACGGATCGGCTGCGGCCGAAACGGGAGCAACTCGCCGCGAGTCTCAACGGGCTCGTCACACTCGATTCACTCTACGCTCGTGCGCGATACGCGATTGCATTCGGCTGCGCGCCTGCCGTGCTCGCGAAGACCGGAACGGGATTCGAGATTCGCGACGGACGGCATCCGCTGCTGCTCGCGCGCGGTCGCGAAGGCGCCGGTCCGGCGCCCGCGGCAAGTCGCGAAGGCGCCGGTGTGGCGTCCGCGGCAAGTCGCGAAGGCGCCGGTCAGGCGCCCGCGGCATATGAAACGGGCGTAGTGCCCTTCGCCCTTACGATGGACGCGGGCGAGCACACGCTGCTGGTTTCAGGCCCGAATACCGGCGGCAAGACCGTGCTGCTCAAAGCGCTCGCGCTGCTCTCGCTCATGGTGCAGTCGGGAATTCCGGCGCCGGTTGGCATGGGAAGCCGCGTGCGGATTTTCGACCGCTTCTTTGCCGACATCGGCGACGAGCAAAGTATCGAAGCCTCACTCTCGACGTTTAGCGCGCACCTGCGCAATCTCACGGAGATCGTGCGGGACGCGACCGCCGACTCTCTCGTGCTGATCGACGAGCTCGGATCAGGCACTGATCCGGTTGAGGGCGCGGCGCTCGGCGGCGCCATTCTCGATACGCTCACGCGCCGCGGCACGACGACCATTGCCACCACGCACCTTGGCGCGCTGAAGGAACTCGCGCACGAAGTGCCGGGAGTGGTGAACGCGTCACTGCAGTTCGATGCCGTCGCACTCGCGCCGACGTTCCGATTGGTGAAGGGAATCCCGGGCCGATCGTATGGATTGAGCATTGCGCGACGCCTCGCGATGCCCGAAGAAGTCTTGCAGAACGCCGAGCAGCGGGTGCCCAAGGGCGAGCGCGATGTTGCGGCGCTGCTGGAAGATCTGGAGCAACGTCAGAAATCGCTCGAGGCGCGTGAGAGCGCGGCCGATGCCCATCACGACGCGACCGTCGCGCGCGCCGAACGGGTGACTGAGCGCGAACACGTCGTGCGCGAGAAGGAACGCGAACTCGAGCGCGCGGCGCGTTCAGATGCCCGCCGGTATTTGCTCGACGCACGGCAAGAAATTGAAAAGACGATCAAGGAACTCCGCGCCGCAGGCGCCGACCAGCTCGAAGCGGCCGCGATTGTCGCGCGCCGCTTTGCCGAACAGAAAGCTGCCGAGGCTGGTTCGGCGCTAGCCGCGCTCGATGAAGAACAAGCCCAACGACCGGCGGACCGGCCGCTCGCGCCTGCGAGCAGCGGAGCTATCGAACTCGGTTCGACAGTGGCTGTCGCGAGCCTGGGCGGAAAAGCCGGCCGCGTCGTCGAGATGCGCGGCCGCGATGCCGTTGTTGCCGTCGGCGCGATGAAACTCACTGTTCCTTTGAAAACGCTTAAGCGAGTTTCCAAGAAAGCACTCGAGCCGCTCGACACGGCGAAAGAAAAAATCCCGCTGATGGGCGATCAACCGGACCTCGAGGTCAAACACGAGGTTGATCTCCGCGGTATGCGGGTCGATGAAATGGAAATTGCGGTGACTCAAGCCGTGGATTCCGCAGTACGCGCCGATCTCGGCGCGCTGCGCATTATTCACGGCAAAGGCACGGGCGCCCTGCGCGAGCGCGTGGCCGAACTGCTTTCGAGCGACTCGCGCGTGCATACCTTTCGCATGGGCGCGTGGAACGAAGGCGGCGCCGGCGTGACCATCGCGGAGTTCTGACTGACGTGATCCCCGAAGAAGTCGTCGACCAAGTCTCGCAGGCGGCGGATATCGTCGCGATCATTGGCGAGCACGTTCGATTGAAGAAAGTCGGATCCGTGTATCGCGGGCCGTGTCCCTTCCATCAGGGCACGAACAATAATTTTTCGGTGCAGCCAAAAGGCGGCTACACGTGCTTTGTCTGCGGCGAGAAGGGCTCGGTGTTCACGTTTGTTCAGAAGCGGCTCGGTCTCTCGTTTGTTGAGGCGGTGAAATACGTCGGCGAGAAATCGGGCATCGAGGTGCGCGAGGTGGAGCGCCGCCGCGAAGGGCCCGATCCGCGGGAGCCGCTCTGGGAACTGAACGCCACCGCTGCGGCGTGGTTCCGCGAAATGCTGTGGGAAAACGAAATCGGCGCCCCCGCCAGAGACTATCTCGCCAAGCGCAATGTGTCGCGCGCTACGGCGGACCGGTTTGGAATGGGATTCGCGCCGCGGGAAATCGGATTGATGCGGTCGTATCTCAACGGCCTCGGGTTCGCCGACGAGCGCCTGCTCGATATCGGGCTGCTCGTGAAGCGCGAAGAGCAGGAAGAACCGCGCCCGCGATTCCGCGATCGCCTGATATTCCCGATTCTTGACGCCTACGCGCATACCGTTGGCTTCGGCGGCCGTTTGCTCGGGCCGGGTGAGCCGAAGTATTTGAACTCCGCAGAATCAGATGTGTTTTCGAAGGGGCGGATTTTGTACAATCTGTCAAACGCGCGCCACGCGATTCGAAAAGATGAGCGCGTGATTCTCGTTGAGGGATACTTCGACGTCGTGCGGCTGGTGGATGCCGGTTTGGAATCGGTCGTCGCACCAATGGGAACAGCGCTCGCGGAGGGGCAGGCCGATCTGCTCGCGAAGTATTCAAAAGACGCTTTTCTCCTCTACGACAGCGACGCTCCCGGGCAGAAAGCGAGTTTTCGCGCGGCGGATGTTCTGCTCTCGCGCGGCATGACGGTGCGGATCGTGACGCTGCCGGAAGGCGATGATCCCGACACATTCGTGGCGAAATTTGGCAGGGAATCGATGGAGAAGCTGCTGACCGCTGCGCTGGACGTGTTCGATCGCAAAGTGCAGTTGCTCGAGCGCGGCGGCTGGTTCGCCGATCTGCAGCGCAAACGGCGCGCCCTCGATTCGCTGCTGCCGACGATTCGCGCGACGACGGATGAGATCACGAAGGATCTGTACGTGAATCGCGTCAGCGAGGCGGCGGGGATCGACCGCGAGGTACTGCTGCGGGAGCTGAGCGCGGCACCGTCGCAACGAGGGCGCGTGCGGCGCGCCGCGCCCGTGGTTTCGCGCAGTGTCAATCGCGATGAAGACGTGCCGGGCGATTCGGCGCCGCGCGATACCGGGCCGTACCGGAGCGATCTGCCGGGGAGTTCGAGCGAACTCGCGCTGGTTTCGGTCATGCTGCTCCAGCCGGCGCTCTCGGAAGGCGTGATTGAGGCGGTGGGGCGGCTCGACGAGGAGTCAGGTTCGAATCCGGAAGTCGATTCGCTCGCGGGAGTCGAGCTCGGCGTGATGCGGGATCCGGTATACAGGGCGCTGTACGACGCGATCGTGGAGCGTGGAGCGGAGGCGTCGCCGGAGGTTCTGTCAGAATCGCTCGATGAGAACGCGATCGGTGTGATGGAGTTGATTCGGTCGGAGCCCGGCGCGGTGATGGATGGGCGCCGCACGATTGATGACGCGCTCCGGCGGTTGAAGGAGCGGTCGCTTCGTGAACGATTGGATGAGCTGGAGAGGATGACGCCGCTGGCGGAGGGATCCGAGAAAGACTCGCTGCTCACGGAGAAGGATGCGCTTCGGCGGGAGCTGGCGGCTATTGGCGGGAGGGGGTGGAAGTCGGTGCGGAAGTGAGCGCCGCGAACTGCAGGATTGGTGGCTCGTTACTACATTACAGTGGCACATCCTACGGGGGTATTTTTGTCGACTGATCTGGATTCATTACTGGCGCTGCAGGCGGACGATGTTGTGATTCACGGACTCGAAGAACGGCTGGCGGCATTGGAGCCGCGGATTCTCGAGCTCGACAAACGCAAGCAGCGCATCCTCGACGCGATAGGCCGCACGACGACCGCCGTACAGGCGGAAGAAAAGAAACAGGCATGGCTGCGCGACAAGCTTACCGAGCACAAGCAGCTGATCGAGCGGAATCAGGCGCAGATGGATGCCGTGAAGACCATGAAGCAGGCGACGGCAGCGGTCGCGCAGATGGAGCAGGCCAGAAAAATCGTCGCGGGCGAGGAGAGCGATCTGCTCGTGATCAATCGCCGCCTTGAGGAGCTGCGCGGGGTGCTCGGCGGACAGAACACCGAACTCGCGAACATCGAAGCAGAACAGGAAGCGGCCCGGGCTGACGTCGCGACGGAACGCGCCACGATCAACGACGAAATGGCGGGCGCGCGCGCGAAACGCACGAAGGCCGCCGGCCTCGTGCCGACCGACCTGCGTTCGAAATACGACCGGATTCGCGGCGGGAAGAAACGCACCGAGGCGGTCTTCGCGATGAGTGGGATGTCGTGCGGGAACTGCGATACCGCCATTCCGATGCAGCGCCGCCACGTGATGAACAACACCGGCGCCATCGACCTCTGCGAGGCCTGCGGCGTTCTGATGTATTTTCCGGGGTGAAGCGGACACCCAGTCGCTGGAATCCCGCGCCTCCAACGGATGAGGCGGCGGCGCGCTCTCTGGCAGGCGCGCTCTCACTCCCACTTCCGCTCGGCCGCCTGCTCATTGCGCGCGGATACGGCGACCCAGTGCGAGCGAAACAGTTTCTCCGGCCGCAGCTCGATCAGCTGCACGAACCCAGCCTCCTGAAAGATTTGCCGCGTGCGGTGGAGCGGCTCGCCAGCGCAATCCGCAGCGGCGAGACGATTCTCGTGCACGGCGACTACGATGTGGACGGCATGTGCTCGACCGCGCTGATGACTCGCGCGATTCGTGCCTTGGGCGGAAAGGTCGCGCCGTTCATCCCCGATCGTCGCACGGACGGATACGATCTCGGCCCGGCCGGTGTGGCCGCCGCGAAGCGCGAGGGCGCACGCGTGGTGCTCACCTGCGATTGCGGCACCACGGCGCACGCGGCCGCCGATGATTTGCGAGCGGCGGGGATCGACTTGATCATCTCTGATCACCATTTGCCGGGCGGCCCGCTGCCGCATGCGTACGCGGTGATCAATCCGCGCCGTGTAGACGACGAATCGCCGGACAAGGATCTCGCCGCCGTCGGAGTGGCGTTCAAGATCGCGATGGAGCTGACCACGGCGCTCGGCGGCAACACGAACGTAGTGCTCAACATGCTCGATCTCGTCGCGCTCGCGACGGTGGCAGATGTCGCGCCGCTGCGCGGAGAGAACCGGGTGTTCGTTCGGCTCGGACTTGCGATGCTTGCTGAGTCGAAGTGTTTCGGGATACGCGCGTTAATTCGGAGCGCGGGTCTGGAAGGCAAAGAAATTACCGCCGGAAGAGTTGGTTTTATTCTGGCGCCGCGTCTCAACGCGCTCGGCCGTTTAGGAAAGGCGATTCGCGGAGTGGAACTGCTGCTCGCCGAGAACGAGAGCGACGCGCTTGCGATCGCGCGCGAGTGCGAAGAGATGAATCGTGAGCGGCAGGAGATGGACCGCCGCATTCTCGACGAGGCGACGAAACGCGTCGAGCTGCTCGACCTCGACACGACGTACGGTATCGTGCTCGCTGATGAGTCGTGGCATGCAGGAGTGATCGGCATCGTCGCGTCGCGACTGGTGGAGCTTGCGTCGCGGCCCGTGTTTCTCATTGCGGTGCAGGATGGAATCGGGAAGGGATCAGGGCGCTCCATTCCGGCGTTTGACTTACACTCGGCGCTGCTCGCGTGCGGCGACGTGTTGATCAAGTACGGTGGACACCGGGCAGCGGCAGGGCTGAGCGTGGCGGCCAATCGGATTGACGAATTTGCGGCGCGCTTCAATGAGGTCGCGATGGAGCGGCTGAAGCCCGACGATCTCGTGCGCGAGCTGCGCGTGGATCTTGATTTGCCGTTGGAGGAAGCCACCGAGAGCCTCGAGAAACTGCTCGGCCATCTCGAGCCGTTCGGCATCGGAAATCCGGGGCCGGTATTTGCAGCGCGCGGTGTGCGCATCGCCACGAACGCGACCAAGATTGGCGCGAACGGCGTGAAGTTCGCCGTTGAGGGGCCGCAAGGCGTGTCTGTTGAAAGTGTCGGATGGAATCTCTCGGACCGAATAGGCGAACTGCGCGCCGGCTCGAGCGTGGATATCGCCTACAAGCTCGAGCGCAACGAGTTCCGCGGGAAATCCACGCTGCAGCTGGGACTCGTGGACTTCAAATGAGAATCATCGCTGGCGAATGGCGCGGCCGGAACATCGCGGCGCCCGCGGGCGATGCGGTTCGCCCGACGCTCGACCGCGTGCGCGAGGCGTGGATGAGCATGGTGCATACCAATCTTCCCGAGGCGCGGGTGCTGGATCTATTTGCCGGGAGCGGCGCGCTGGGACTCGAGGCGCTCTCGAGAGGCGCCGCGCACGTCGATTTTGTGGAGAGCGATCCGCGCGCCTTTCGCGTATTGCAAGAGAACGTGAAGTCGCTGGGTGCCGGTGATCGTTGCACGCTGCACCGCGCGGACGCGCTGAAATTCCTTGCCTCGGCCACACCATTCGACGTAGCGTTCGCCGACCCACCATATAGGAAGGGGATCGCGGTGGAGTTGGCGACGCGCTGGCTAGAGAAGCCGTTCGCTACGATCTTCGGTGTCGAACATGAATCGTTTGAGAAGCTTCCAGAAGGCGGCGACACGCGTAAGTATGGCGACAGCTCAATAACGATTTTTCGCGGCTAACCAGCAACACGCAAGCAACACGCAACCAGAAACTTTCAACTCGCAGTTCGAATCAACTATGCCGAGAGTCGCGCTGTACGCCGGAAGTTTCGATCCGATTACGAATGGCCACACCGATTTGATCAAACGGAGCCTCGGCTTCGTCGATCGATTGGTGGTTGCTGTCGCGTCGAATGTTTCCAAGCAAACCCTGTTCACGCCGGAGGAACGGACCGAGTTGATCCGCGCCGCGGTGGAGAACGACCCGCGAGTGCAGGTCCAGCACTTTCAGGGCCTTACGGTGGATTTCGCGAAGAAATGCCAGGTGCTGATGATTATCAGAGGCCTTCGCGCCGCGAGCGATTTTGAATACGAATATCAGATGGCGCTGATGAACAGACATCTCGCGCCGGAGATGGAGACGGTTTTTATGGTTCCGTCGCTCGAGACGACCTACATCAGTTCGAGTTTGGTCAGAGAGGTGGCGAGGTTTAGCGGGGATGTATCGAGTCTCGTGCACCCTGCGGTGGAAGCGGCGCTCCTCAAAAAATTCCCGAAGAAGTGAGTTTTCTGGCTGACGTTTGTGCGCGAGCGTCGAGGATGGGCGCCCGCGTCGCGTTCGGCGAAGCAGCGGACCCGAGAGTTCTCGCAGCCGCCGCGCGGCTTGAGAAAGAGGGCGTCGCGAAACCGCTGCTCGTTCTGGACCCGGCGAACGAGGCGGGGAACACTCTCGCGCGAGCGACAGGATTGGAGTGCATCGACCCGAGCGATGATCCGCGATCGCCCGCAATCGCGGAAGCGCTTCTGAAGTCTCGGGCGAAGCACGGGATGACCGCCGATGAAGCCGCGAAGCTTTCGCACGACCCACTCGCCTTCGCCACCTGGCTCGTGAAGACCGGCGCGGCAGATGCGAGCGTGGGCGGCGCCGTTCGGACCACACGAGAGCTGATGCACTTCGCCCTCTGGCTGATCGGCCCTGCGAGCGGCGTGAAGACGGTCTCAAGTGCGTTTTATATGTGCGTCCCGCGCTTCCGAGATTTGCCGTCAGCCGCCGGCAGTCAGGCTCCGGCCGAGAGCGAAGTTCTGACGTTCACTGACTGCTCGGTGGTTCCACTGCCCACTCCCGATCAGCTCGCCGACATCGCAATAGCCGCCGCCGAAGCGCGAATCAAAATCGTGGGCGACGAACCGAGAGTCGCCCTCCTCTCGTACTCGACAAAAGGCAGCGGCGGCGAAAGCGAATCCATACGAACGGTCCAAGCGGCTCTCGCGATTCTCAACGCTCGCGCGCCGAAGCTCGTTGTCGACGGCGATCTGCAGGCGGACGCGGCGTTGATCGCGGCGATCTCCGAACGAAAGGCTCCCCACTCGCCACTTGCCGGCAACGCGAATATTCTCGTGTTCCCCAATCTCGACGCCGGCAACATCGCGTACAAACTCACCGAACGCCTCGCGCACGCAAAAGCAATCGGTCCGATCCTGCAGGGATTGGCGCTTCCCGTCTCCGATCTCTCGCGCGGAGCCGACGCGGACGCCATCTTTCACGTGGCAGCCATCACGGCCCTGCAATCGGCACGATCCAACATGTCCGGAGAGCACGCCACATGAGCTTCACCGTCTCGGCACGCGGCGACGTCACCATCGTAGAAGTCGAAGGGCAGCTGATCGTCGGCAATCGGCAGGAACTCAAGCAGAAGATTCTCGACGAGCTCGAGAAGGGCGCGCGGAAAGTGCTCGTGGATTTCGCTCGCACCGGCTACATCGACAGTTCCGGACTCGGCGTGCTCGTCTCGCTCGCGAAGAAAATCCGCGACATGGGCGGCGATCTGCGTCTCGCGAATCTCAACGACGATCTGCAGACCCTGTTCGAACTCACCAAGCTCGATACCCTTTTCCAAATCTCAGAGACCCGTGAGCGCGCACTCGAGAACTTCTAGATGAATGCGAGGCCGACCCCGGTGGAGGGCTTCGAGGCGGAGCTCGATGTTCGGATCCCCAGCGACGTTCAATACATAGAGTCAATCGTGGAACAGGTGGTGCGTCGCTGCGCGGCGCACAGCTATCCGCGCCGGCACCTGTGCCTGAACGTTCCGGTTGCTCTCACGGAGGCGCTCTCGAACGCGATTCTGCGCGGCAATCAGGATAACATCGCGCGATCGGTGCATGTGCATGCAAACGTGGATTCGAGCCGCCTCGTGCTGGAAGTGCGCGACGAGGGCAGCGGCTTCGACCTCGACGCGTGCACCGAGGACCCCACGACGCCGGAGAATTTGCTGCGCGAAGATGGGCGCGGACTTTTTCTGATGCGGCGCCTCATGGATCACGTCGAGCGCTTCAGTGACGGCGGCAACGTGGTGCGGCTCATTCTCCGCCGGGCCTAGCGGCGCGCGGAACACTGAGAGCACTGTGACCGAGCTCGACATCGCCGTGCGCGAAGCGAAGCTGGCCGCGCAGCAACTCTCCGAGAGCTGGGAGGAAATCAATCTCCTCTATTCGATAGGCGAGATACTGGGACGCACGGTCAATCTCGACGACGCCTCACGCACGATCCTTCAGGAAATTTCCGAGACTGTTGGCGCGAAGAAAGCGGCGATTTTCGTGCACGAGGCGAGCACCGGACTCCTGCGCCCCGTCGCCGTGCTCGGCGGTGACGTCGCGAAGATGCAGCCGATCGCGATCGACGACGACACCAGCGTGGCGGCGAAGGTATTTCGCACACAGCGTCCGCAGCTCGTAGGAGAAGGTGAGCTGGAATCGGCGCTCGAAGCGCCGGTGCGAAAGGGCGCGATGCTCTCGGTGCCGATCATGTGGGCTTCGCCGGCGGGCGGCGTGCCGATTGGTGTCGTCACGCTTTCGGGGCGCAAAGCGAGCGAGCGATTCACCGCGGGCGATCAAAAACTCGTCGCCGCGATTGCCTCGCAGATCGGCACCGCGATCCAGATCGACAGGCTCGTGAAAGCGTCTGTTGCCACCGAACGCCTCGCGCACGAGATGCAGCTCGCGCACGAGCTGCAGATGCGTCTGTTGCCATCGCCGATGGTCGTCGCGCCCGATGCGATCTGCGCGGCGCGAGTGGAGCCTGCGCTCTCGGTAGGCGGAGATTTCTATCACCTGTTCAAGCTCGGGCAGGGACGCACCGGCGTGCTCATTGGCGATGTCTCGAGTCACGGCTACCAGGCCGCGCTGATCATGGCGCTCACCATGAGCGCGATGGCGATTCACGCGCAGAACAGCGACGATCCCGCGCAGACGGTGACCGCGCTGCTCGCCTCGCTCGCCGACGAGCTCAAGCAGACGGAGATGTTTCTCTCGCTGTGCTACGTGGTGATTGATCCCGAACGCGGCGAACTGCGCTATGCCAACACGGGACATCCGCACGCATTTGTCGTGCGCGCAGACGGCACGATGGAGCGCCTGACCGCCACAGATCCGCCGCTCGGACTCGGCAACACCGCGCCGCAGCTTTCCAGGCGCGAATGGCACAAGGGTATCGATATGCTCGTGCTCTTTACCGACGGCGTGAGCGACGCGCGCGACGATCGCGGCCGTGTGCTCGGTGAGGCGCGCGTGCTGGATGTGGTAAAAGCGCGTCGCGCGGAGCCGCCGCAGCGTGTGGTGGATGGCGTGTTCGCGCTCGTCGAAGGACATATGGGCCGCGTGACCCCGGAGGACGATCAGGCGCTGGTAGTGCTGCGCTCGTGAAGGAACACCGGCCGAGGAAGTGGCTTGGACAGCACTTTCTCACGGACCCGCGGATTCTGGGGCGCATCGCGGATACGCTCGAGATCACTGCGAGTGATACGGTTGTCGAGATCGGTCCGGGGCGCGGGGCGCTCACCGATCAGCTGATACAACGAGCAGGGAAGGTGATCGCCATCGAAATAGATCGCGATCTTGTTGCGTTGCTGCGTGAAAAATATGCGAATGAACCGCGCGTGACGATCATCGAGAGCGATGTGCTCGATGTGAATCTCGGTGATGCCGTGGGCGGCGAGTATTTGGTGGCTGGCAATGTCCCGTACAACATCACGACGCCGATCCTGTTTCATGCGCTCGAGCATCCGCGTGCTTTGCGAGCCGTGTACCTGGTTCAGCGAGAAGTTGCCGAGCGAGTGGTCGCGCAGCCGGCGAGTGAGAACTACGGAGCGCTTTCGGTGAACGTGCAGGCGCTCGCGAACGCGGAGCTCGTTTTCAAAGTGGCGGCCGGTGCGTTCACTCCACCGCCCAAAGTGGAGAGCGCTGTTATGCGAATCACTCCGCGCGCCGATCCGCTGGTACATGCGAGTGAAGAAGGGGCGTACCGCGCGATGGTGGTTGGCTCTTTTGGATTTCGGCGGAAGCAGATGCAGCGGGTGATTCGTGAGCTGTGGGATCTCGGCGCCGATGAGGCGAGCGCGCTGCTGCGAGTGGCCGGGATTGATTCGGCGGCGCGACCCGAAGTGCTGACGCCTTCGGATTTTGCGAGATTGCTGCGCGCTCGGAGTGGGTAGCGGGGAACTGCCGACCGAGCAACTCTTAGTCGTCGTTATTTACCAGAGCGTACGAGAGAATCTCCAGCTCAAGCGCCATATTCACCGAGCGAAGCGTGACGTTGGGCGGCACCTGGATCGGCGTCGGCGCGAAATTCAGGATCGCGCGGATCCCGGATTTTACGAGTCGATAGACCAGTGTCTGGGCGGCCTCGGCGGGAACTGCAATGAGCGCGATCTGCGGTTTGAGTTTCGCGATGTCGGTCTCGAGTTCCTTCTGATCGCGAACTGTTACGCCGTCGAGCGTGCGGCCGATTCGCGTGCTATCGGCATCGTAGACGGCGATGACCTTGAAGCCGCGCTCACGGAAACCTTTGTACTGCGCGAGCGCCGCGCCGATTTTGCCGGCACCGACGATGATGACATTCCACTGGCGGCCGAGGCCGAGGATTTCGCGGAGACTGGCCGAGAGGGCAGAGACGGAGTAGCCGAGTCCACGTTTGCCGAACGAGCCAAAGAACGAGAGATCTTTCCGCACCTGCGCGGAGGTCGTCCCGCCTTGAGCGGCGAGTTCGCCGCTGGAGATGGTCTGGTGTCCTTGAGCCTCGAACTCTTCCAGGAAGCGGAGGTAGAGGGAGAGGCGTCGGACGGTGGATTCGGCTATTCGCTTCACGGCTCGGTGTGCTTGTGAATGATTTCACAAGCTAATGCTTTGAGCTTGGAAACGACAAGTGTGAAGCTTGGGGTTCGACCCGATGCAGGGTGCGGGATTGGGAAACGGATTCTGGATTAGTTTTGAGGATGAGTGATGAAGTGCTTCGGACGCCGTTTGCTGAAATACCGTTTCTTGTGGTGGATGTTGAGACTACGGGAATTTCTTCGTGGGGCGGAGATCGCCTCACGGAAGTCGCGGCGGTTCTCGTCCAGCATGGTCAGGTGACTGAAGTTTTTGATTCACTCGTGAATCCGGGCAGGCGAATCTCCAGCTTCATTACCCAACTCACGGGGATCAGCAACGAGATGGTGCGCGATGCGCCGCGGTTTGCTGATATTGCTGGTGATCTCGCGCAGCACATCGTCGGCCGCGTGTTCGTGGCGCACAATGCGGGATTCGACTGGAATTTTCTCTCGGCGGAATTCGAGCGCGTGACGCGCGCGCCGCTCAAGTCGATCACCGACCAGCGGCTCTGCACCGTGCGGCTCGCGCGCCGATTCCTGTCACACCTGCCGCGCAGAAATCTCGATGCCGTCGCGCATCACTATGGTATCTCAATCGAAGGCCGTCACCGCGCGATGGGCGATGCGCGCGCGACCGCGCATGTGCTGCTTGGCTTGCTGAAGGATGCCGAGCGAGCGGGTGTGTACACGTGGGAAGCGCTCGACGATCTGATGGCGCGGCGCACGAGCCGCGCGAAAGTTTCGCGAAGAAAGCGCTCGATGCCGCGTTCGACGGACGGCCGGGACGGCGCCTGATTACCAGCAAGCAGCAGCCAGCAGCAGCCAGCAGCAGCCAGCAGCAGCCAACAGCAGCCAACAACCAGCAACGAGAAACTTTCCACTCGCCGGTACGCTCATGACTCCGCCACTCCCGCTCGTAGAATCGCGCAGCCTCGGACGATTCAAAATCCACGCCCTCCAGGCCGGCGGCCAAAAACTCGACGGCGGCGCGATGTTCGGTGTCGTCCCGAAACCGCTCTGGGAACGGCGCATCGCGCCCGATGAACGCAACCGCATTCCGCTCGGAATGCGCTGTCTGCTTGTTGAGCACGATATCGGCCTCGTGCTGATCGATACCGGCGCGGGCAACAAGGAGAACGCGAAGTTCCACGACATCTACGCACTGGAAAATGGCGGCGCGAACGACGAGGGCGTTGCGCGCACCGCGCTCGAGGACGCGATCATCCAAACCGGCCACCGCATCGCCGATATCAAACTCGTGATCAATACGCATCTTCACTTCGATCACGCCGGGGGCGATACCTACATCGATGCTTCAGGCGTGCTGCGCGCATCGTTTCCGAATGCGCGATATGCGGTGCAGCGCGGCGAGCACGCGTACGGGATGCACACGAATGAACGCACGGCGGCGAGTTATTTCCCGCGCAATTGGGAACCGATCGTCGAGTCGGGGAAGTTTGATTTCATCGACGGCGATCGGGAGATCGTCGCCGGAATCTCAGTGATGCGCACGCCGGGGCATGTGCCGCATCATCAGTCGGTGTTGATCGACGGCGGAGGAGAGATCGCCTGCTTCCTTGGCGATGTGTGCCCGACGGTGAATCATCTGCCGCTGCCGTGGATCATGGGGTACGACGTGGAGCCGCTGGTGACGCTCGAGTCGAAGCGCGCGCTGTTGAAACGGGCAGAGGCAGAGCAGTGGCTGCTCGTGTTCGAACATGATGCGACCACCGCGTGGGGCCACGTGAAGCACGATGGAAAGAACTACCTGCTGGGCAAGGATTAGAGGGCGAATGGCGAGTGGGTACTGGCGAGCGAATTGCGCGTGGGTACTGGCGAGGGGAATGGGCGGGGGGGCGCGGGCGCCAAAAGCGCGATGGGCGGGGGGGGGCCCGTGGCCCCCGGCCCGAGGGGGGCCGGACACCCGCGCCCGAGAGCCCCGTAG
>JBBRBH010000043.1:0-33414 GCA_038205995.1 Gemmatimonadales bacterium | reverse complement strand
GTTCCCTTCGCGCTCGGCGCGCTCAGGAAAATTTCCGACGGACGATTCACGTTCGAAAGATTGTCCGCCATCATCTGCTCGTTCGGCGAGAGAGCCACCTGGTGAGCACCTTCGCCTACAGTCAGTCTGGTTCGAGCCCCTCCATTAATCGACATCTTGTAGAGGTCGCGATCGAACGCCGAGACTTCGCTCGAATGGAAATAGAAACTCTGCTTGTCGCCCGAGAGCTGCACATCGTAGATCTCGAACTTGCCGCTCGTGAGCGATTTGCGATCGCTGCCATCGGCCGCCGTGGACCAGAGCTGCGCGAAGCCCGTTGCCTCTGAGCCGAAATAAATACGGCGATCGTTGTCGTAGAATCCTGCGCAGCCATTGTTGCACGGGCCGCCGGTCCAGGCGGTATCGCGAAGCGTCTCGACGATTTTCATCGTGCCCGTTGCGGCATCGACGACTGAGATCTCGCGCGTCTTGAAATTGTCCGCGTTGCCGAAGACGATCGCCGCAGTGCCGGCCTCATTCCAGCCGGCAATGTTTCCGTTCGCCGCGCTGGCTTCTTCGCTTGAAATCGGCTTGAGCCATTTCACATCGCCGCGCGGGAGCAGTTGATAGCCGAGGCGCGTCGCGTTCTGCGCGTCGCCGACTTTCGTGCGGTTGGGAATGTCTTCGGTGTAGCCGCTTGCCGTGACGTAGTTCGGCACGTTGCCGGTGCGCGCATCGGCGGGAGCGGTGGAGGTCGTGAAGAGCACCGCGCTGCCGTTGGGGCTCACCGAAATATTTGCGACGCGCTCGTTGGGCAGCAGCGTGATCGTTTTGAGACCCGCTGCAGACGGACGTCCCGCCGCGTCGGCGCGGCGCACCGAATCGGCGCGCGTCGTGATATCGCGGATTGCGTCGAGCAGTTCGATCTGATCGGCCTGCAGACGGCCGCGCTGCGTGTTGAGTACAGGTCCGCGCGCCGGCGGAGGCGCGTCTGCGGCGCCACCACCACCGCCGCGGCCGCCACGTCCGCCGCCACCACCGCCACGTCCGCCCGCGCCGGCTGCGGCCGCCGCGGCAACCGTCGCCGCATCTGGCGCCGCGCGAATATCGGTCAGCTGCGTTTCGCCGCCGCCGTTGAGATCGATCGAATACGCGTTGCCGTCACGAATGAACATCACTTTCGAGCCGTCGCTCGAGAAGCGCGGGTTCGATTCGGCGGCGACCGTCTGCGTGAGATGGCGTGCCATGGATGTCTTCATGTTCACCATGAAGACATCGCCGGCGTACGCGACGACTTTCATCGAGCGGTCCTTCGAGTACGAGCCGTCGGCGAGGAGCGGGCCCATTGCCTCGACGTCGGCCGGCGAAACAGTCTCCGGTTTCGCGCCAGCCTGCGCACGGATGCGATACGGCTTCGGCGTGTCGCGAAAATCGGAGCCCGGGGGGAGCCACTGGAAATAAATCCACTGGCCGTCGGGGCTCCAGCGAATTTGCGCGGGCTCGCGACCGTAAACTTCGGGGCCGCGCATCATGTTCTTGATCGTGAACTCGAATTTCGCTGGTGCCTGCGCAAGCAGAACAACCGGCGATAGAGCGAGTGACAGCACAACTCGGCGCAGGATCGTCATCGAGGTATACCTGTTAGTGCGTGGGCTGCGCCGGAACCGCGCGCGGAGTGAACGGAACTTCGCTGCTGACCGGTACCACGTTGCCGCTGATCACGCCGTACCAGACGCGCGCGGAGTCGAGCAAGATCACGATCACCGAGATCATAAAGACGGCCACCACGCCCGCATCGAGCCGGTCATTGAACATCATGCGCGAGGCGTCAGCGGCAGATGCGACGCCCGCCGGCAGGCCGCCCGCCGCGATCTTCTCGCCCACCCAGGTCGCGTGCGAGAGGAAACCGAGTTTGATATCGCTCGAGAAAATCTTTTGCCAACCGCCTGTAAGCGCGACGATCGTGAGCCAGCTCAGCGGCAGCATCGTGATGAAGGCGTACTTCGCTTTTCCCATCTTCACGATCACCGTCGTGCCTACGCACAGCGCGATCGCAGCGAGCAGCTGATTCGAGATACCGAAGATCGGCCAGAGGAGATTCACGCCGCCGAGCGGATCGGTGACGCCTTGATAGAGGAAGTATCCCCACGCGCTGACGACAATCGCGCTCGACATGAGGACGGCAGGATACCAGCTGACCCTTCCAAATGGTTCCCAGATGTGCTTGCCCATATCCTGTAGCATGAATCTTCCCACTCTCGTGCCTGCGTCGAGAGTGGTGAGAATGAACAGCGCCTCGAACATGATGGCGAAGTGGTACCAGAGCGCCATCGAGCCATCGCCGCCGAGCAGCTGGGCGAAAATGTTGGCCATGCCGACGGCGAGCGACGGCGCGCCGCCCGTGCGCGAGAGGAGCGAACTCTCGTGCACCTTTGCGGCGAGCGCGGTCAAATCGGCGGGGTTCAGCGTGAATCCCCACTGATTGATCACCTGCGCGGCGCTGTCCACCGTGGTGCCAATGAGTCCCGCGGGCGCGTTGATCGCGAAGTAGGTGCCCGGTGTGAGAATGCACGCGGCGATCAGCGCGAGCACGGCAACGAGTGACTCGCTGAGCATTGCGCCGTAGCCGATGAACCGCGCGTCGGCCTCATTCTCCAAGAGCTTCGGCGTCGTTCCCGACGAGATCAGCGCGTGGAATCCGCTGATCGCGCCGCATGCGATCGTGATGAATACGAACGGAAATACTTTTCCGGCGAAGAGCGGTCCGGTGCCGTCGATGAACTTCGTTGTGGGCGGCATCTGCAGTGGCGGAAGCAGAATGAACACTCCGCCCGCGAGCGCCACCACGACTCCTAACTTCACGAACGCCGAGAGATATCCGCGCGGCGCGAGCAGCATCCATACGGGCAACACCGCGGCGGTGAATCCGTAAATCACGAGCGCGATCGCGAGTTGGATGGCAGTCAGCGTAAAGATCGGCGCGAGCGTGGTGCTGTCGGCCACCCAGCGGCCTGCATAGAGCGAGACCGCGAGGAGCACCACGCCGATCGCTGTCGTCTCGAGCACGCGGCCCGGGCGCACATAACGCATCCACAGTCCCATGATGATCGCGATCGGAATCGTGAGGCCAAGGGTCACCGTGCCCCACGGGCTCGACCGGAGCGCGTTCACGACGATCAGGGCGAGCACGGCCATCAGGATGATCATGATGCCGAACGTCGCGACGAGCGCCGTGAATCCGGCGATCGGCCCGATTTCTTCCTTCGCCATTTGACCGAGCGATTTTCCGTTGCGCCGCGTGGAGGCGCAGAGGATCACGCAGTCCTGCACCGCGCCGCCCAGTGCGACGCCGACGACAATCCAAATGAAGCCCGGTAAAAATCCGAACTGCGCGGCGAGAGTCGGCCCCACGAGCGGGCCAGGCCCCGCGATGGCGGCGAAGTGCTGGCCGAACACGATCCATTTGTTCGTCGGGACAAAGTCGCGTCCGTCGGAAAGCCGTTCGGCGGGCGTCTGCCGTTTGGGATCGAGCGCGAAGATTTTCGCGGCGATGATCTTTGAGTAGAAGCGGAAGGCGATCGCGTAGGTACAGATCGCGGCGGTGAGGAGCCAGCCGGCGGAGACGTGTTCGCCTCGCTGCAGCGCGAGGAAGGCGAAGGCGCCGGCGCCGAGGAGGGCGATGAGAGCCCAGATGACAGCTTTCAAAATTCGCATGCGAGAAGATGCCGATGGGTGCGAGGGGCGGCAACTATATAAGACGCCGATTAGCTTTCACGGGTGATGCCATCCCTAACAACGGGTCCCATGAACCGATCGCTGAGGATCGCCGGCGCGTGCGTTATGGCTCTTTGGTCGAGCGCGGCATGCGCCCAGGCCGCGAAGCCCCAGGCTCAGAAACCCCAGCCGCCGCTCTCGCCCATGGCCGCGCAGCATGTGATGGTGCTGCCGGTTCAGCTATTCCGGGCCGATAGCGGCGCCTGGATGGACCAGTCGAAGTGGGAGAAGTTCCGCCGAGAGCTCGATGACTCGATCGGCTCGGCCATCGCCAACCGGGGCATTGGCAAGGCGTGGAAATACGCCGCCGATGTCGTAAAAATCGCCAAGCGGAATCCCGAGTACGTGAACGACCCCTACTCGATGGGCGTTCAAACCATGCGCTCGGTGCGATACAAGATCGGCGACATGATTCCGGACGCCTTCAACAACAACCTGCGGCTCTTGATCGGTATCGCCGATACTCGATATGTGCTTCTGCCGCTCGAGGTCTGGTTCGCGCGAAAGGGCGAACAGCAGATCGTGGTCATGAAAATCGCCGTGGTCGATGGCCGCGGCAGCACGTTTGTTTGGCTCGGCGAAGTCGGCAGCGATCCGGCGACGGCCTATTCACCGAACGTGATCCAGTCGCTTGCCGCGCGCGTCGCGGATCTGGTTGTCGCTCCATAGCAGCTGTCCACTCTCGCTGAAACTCGCGCTCTCTTTGCTCGAATAGATGACTCGCACTGTTACGCTGATCCCCGGCGACGGCATTGGCCCCTCGATCACCGAAGCCACCGTCCGTCTTCTGGCCGCCGCGGGCGCTGATATTACCTGGGACCGTCAGCTCGCCGGCGCCGCGGCTGTGGCCGCGGTCAACGATCCAATTCCTGAAGCAACGCTCGCGAGCATTCGCAACACGAAAGTTGCGTTGAAGGGCCCGCTCGAAACGGCACTCGGAAAAGGATTCCGCTCGATCAACGTTGCGCTGCGGCAGGCGTTCGACCTGTACGCGAACGTCCGTCCCGCGAAAACGGTTCTCACCGGTCTCAAGTTCACTGGTGTGGACATCGTTCTCGTCCGTGAGAACACGGAGGGGCTCTACATCGGCATCGAGAACTACATCAAGATCGGCGACGATCCGATGGCCGCTGCGCAGTCGATGGCGGTGATCACGCGATTTGGATCGGAGCGGATCGTGCGGTATGCGTTTGAGTACGCCAAGAGCAATGGCCGCAAGAAAGTTTCGCTCGTGCACAAGGCGAACATCCTGAAATATTCGCAGGGGCTGTTTCTGGAAGTCGGCCGTGCGATCGCGAAGGAGTACGAGGGCGTGGTTGCGGTCGAAGAAAAAATCGTCGATGCGTGCGCGATGGAACTCGTGATGCGCCCGGAGCGATTTGACGTGATCGTCACGACGAATCTTTTCGGAGATATTCTGAGCGATCTGACGTCGGGATTGGTTGGCGGGCTCGGCCTCACTCCCGGTGCGAACATCGGAAAGAACGCCGCGATATTCGAGGCGGTGCACGGCACCGCGCCCGATATCGCCGGGAAGGGCATCGCGAATCCGACGGCAGTGATGCTCGCCGCGGTGCAGATGCTCGAGCACCTGGGCGAGAAACCGCTCGCGGCCCGCATCAAGCGCGCGATTGAGCAGACGCTGATTGAGCGCACCATGGTGACCGGCGATGTCGGCGGGAGTGCGACGACGGAGCAATTCACCGACGCGGTCATCGGCAACCTCGGTTCCCCGGTTTGACGGCTCTGCGGCTCCTTCACCTTTCCGATCTGCATTTTGGGCGGCCGAGTGTCGCCGCGCAGATCGAGGAGGTGGAGAACATTCTCGATCGCGAGAAGTTCAGCGCGATTGTGATTTCGGGAGATCTGTCGCAGCGATCGCGGAGCCGGGAGTTCGATCGCGCGCGGTCGTTCTTGGAGAGTTGCGAGACGCACGCGCCGGTGATGGTGGTGCCGGGGAATCACGATGTGGCGTGGTGGGCGTGTCCGCTCGGCGTTGGATCGCGCGAAAAAATGTACGAGCGGTATCGCCGCTACATTCGCGAGGATCTCGAGCCCGTGGTGCGGATTCCGGGCGCGACTCTTGTTGGCTTGAATTCCGCGCAGGGGATTCAGCCGTACACGCTCACGACGCGGCCGCGCGATCTTTCGGTGGTCGGCGCGCTGCGCGCCGAGCAGTGGGCGAGCGCGAAGAAATCGTTCGATGCGGCGCCGGCTGGTGATCTCAAGGTGCTGGTGTTTCACCACAATCTGTTGCGCGGTGATCTATCCAATAGATGGGGGCTCGCGAGCCGGGCGGCGGGGATCGAGTCGGCGCTCGGGACTGGAGCTGATCTCGTTTTGTGCGGACACGATCATGACGAGAAAGTGGATCAGATCAGTGTTGGCGGGCGGAAGATGGTCGTTGCGTGCGCGTCGACGCTGACGAATCGGGTGCGGGGCGGCGGACCTGGGGCGATCAACTTTATCGATGTGGATGCGTTGACGATCACGGTCAATGATTGGGAGTGGAGTGAGAAGATCGGCACGTTTGCTCGGGCGAAGTGGGCTCGATACACGAGATAGTGAGTTTGAGATTGCCTTTGGCGCGATTCGGTCGTTCAGTGCTTTTGATCATCCTTGCACTCTGCTCGCGCAGCGTGGCGGCGCAGGTGCTGCCGGACTCTGCGTGGCGATCGTATCGGGCACCGGACAGCACGTTCGCCGTGATGTTTCCGAATGGACGCCCCACAGACGCGCGCGCGACGGACCCGGGGGCGCTCGCCGAGTATTCATACCTCGTCTTCGACGGAACGACGCGATTCTTGGTGCGCGAGCAGGTTGTCACCGGTGCAAGCGTTCCTTCTGCGAACGAGCTGCTCGCGCAATTCTGTATGAAGTGCCTTGGGAGGGTGGTCGCCGACATTGTGATGGCATCTGGTCCTGCGGTCGGGCGCTGGGCGCTAATCGACACGGATTCGTCCGGCGGGCACAGGACCGCGGCGTCGATGTATCGGCTCGTCGCTTCAGGTCAACGCCTCTACGTGATCAGCGCGGAGACGAAAAACATCGGGCAACCGATCTCGCCGCGCTCGGGATGGTTCCTCGAATCGTTCGCGCTCTGTAGTGCGAGGACCGCTCCGTGCAGCTCCGCGGGCGGAGCACGCGCGCCAGTCGAAAGACCGTCGCCGTTCAAGTATCCTGAGGAGTGGCACAATCTGGACATGCCAATTCCGAACTCGAATCCACTCGAGGAATTGCATGGCAGGGTTGGTGCGTCACCGGCGCAGACATTCTTTGATTACCAAGTTGATGAATCCGTGATGGTGGTTCCGGGCTCTGCGGCGCCGGTGTATCCGCCGCTATTGAAAGAACGCGGAATCGAAGGCGAGGTGATTGCGTCGTTCATCGTCGACACTACCGGTTTGGCAGACGTGAGGTCTCTCAAGATTCTGAAATCGGCGCATGCGTTGTTTGCCGACGCTGTGAAAGCCGCTCTTCCCGAGATGAGATTTATTCCCGCGCGGCTTCGCGGGCAGAAAGTTCGGCAATTGGTAATGCAGCCGTTCATCTTCAAAAAAGATCCGTGATCGACACACCGAAAATCACCGACAACACCACCGCCCACCAACTCGAGATTCACGCCGACGGCTGGACCTCGCTGCTCAGGTATCGCATGGTGGGCGACGCAATCGAGTATCTGCACTCCGAAACACCACCTGAGATTCAGGGGCGCGGATACGCGGGAGCGCTCGCCAAGTTTGCGCTCGATCGCGACCTGGCCGCGGGGCGCAAGGTGATTCCGACTTGCCCGTACGTGCAGACGTACATCGTGCGGCACCCGGAGTACGCGTCGCTCGTTCTGCAGAAATGACATCGCTCCACGAGATGATGCGCGCGATTCGCCGAGCGGTGCGAATCGCGATTGCGGAGCGCGCCGCGCGAAAGCCGCAAACACGTAAGACGGAAGCCCGGAGGACGCAAGCGCGGCGCGCACGCGTCATGCGCACGCATCCCGATGACGAACCGATAGCGATGCAGCTGCAGGCATTCCACACCAGACTCAACGACGAGCGGTTCGACGGCGAGCTCACGTCGATCGGCGTTCGCGTCTCGCGCCGCATGCGCTCCCGTCTGGGCCACTACGCGCCCGCGCAGCGCGGGGCGCCGGCCGAGATCGCGATCTCGCAGCGACACGTAAAACGCCACGGATTCGAACAGGCCCTGCAGACCCTGCTGCACGAAATGGTCCACCAGTGGCAGGACGAGTCGAAGCTCCCGCTCGATCATGGTTCAGAATTTCGGCTCAAAGCTCGAGCAGTCGGCATCACCGCGCGCGCATCCCGCGCTGTGGATTAGACCGAATCGCGCTATCTTTAGCGCATGTCCTCCGCCAAAAATGAGACCCATCTTGCCTCGCCGGAACTGAAACCGCGCGAAGGCGATCTGTTCAATATCGATGCTGCGCTCACCGAAGAGGAGCGCGCGATTCGTGACTCCGTACGCCGCTTTGTTGACGAGCAAGTGCTGCCGATCATCGGCGAGCAGTACGTCAAAGGCGGGTTCCCCAAGCAGCTCATTCTCCCGATGGGCGAGCTCGGCGTATACGGAGCGAATCTCCCGGAAAAGTACGGCTGCGCCGGACTGAACAACGTCAGCTACGGCCTCATCATGCAGGAACTCGAGCGCGGCGATTCCGGCGTGCGCTCGTTCGCCTCGGTGCAGGGCGCGCTCGTGATGTATCCGATCTACCAGTTCGGATCGGAAGAGCAGCGCATGAAATATCTGCCGGGAATGGCGAAGGGAGAAATCATCGGCTGCTTCGGACTCACCGAGCCCGATTACGGTTCGAATCCCGCGGGCATGATCACACGCGCTCGAGAGCAGAAGGACGGGTCGTGGATTCTGAACGGCGCCAAGATGTGGATCACCAACGGATCCACCGCGCACGTCAGCGTCGTCTGGGCGAAAACCGCGGACAACGATAACGATGGCAAGTCGATCCGCGGTTTCATCGTGCCAACAGATGCGAAGGGATTCAAGGCCACCGATCAAAAAGGAAAACTCTCACTGCGCGCGTCCGATACGTCAGAGCTCGTCTTCAGCGACGTGCATCTTCCCGCCGACGCGATTCTTCCGAACTCAGGCGGCCTGAAGTCTCCGCTCATGTGCCTCACGCAGGCGCGCTACGGAATTTCCTGGGGCGCGCTCGGCGCCGCGTTGGCCTGTTACGAAGAGGCGCTCGCGTATGCGAAGCAGCGCGTGATGTTCGACAAAGTCCTCGCGCAGTTCCAGATCCAGCAGGTGCGGCTCGCCGAGATGGTGACGGAGATCATCAAGGGACAACTCTTGTCTCTTCACCTGGGCCGCATGAAGGACGCCGGGACATTCAATCCCCAGCAGGTGAGCGTCGCCAAGCGGAACAACGTGAACATCGCGACGGATATCGCTCGCGAGGCGCGCAGGCTGCTCGGAGCCAATGGAATTCTCGCCGAGTACGCGTCGATGCGACATATGGCGAATCTCGAGAGCGTGTATACGTATGAAGGAACACACGACGTGCACTCGCTCATCATCGGTCAGGCGGTCACGGGCTTCAATGCGTTCAAATAGAACCTGCCTCGCTATGTGCGCGGCGATGCTCGTCGCCTCCGCGGCGTCCGCCCGTGCGCAGGGCGGTCATAGCGCGCTCGAGCAACTGCCCCTCGCGAACGCGGGGTGTCGCGCGCCCGCGGCGAACAGGAGAGGCAAAGAACAAAAAATGCCGAAGGGTGGCGCGCGGACTATGGTGTTTGCGCAGCAAGATCCGCCGCGCAGCATCGCGGTGACGCTGGACAGCGCTCAGCGCATCGTGCAGTTCAAAGCGATTCTCAATTTCTCCTCACCAAAACCGGGCGTCGAAACGGTTGAGATTGCGTACAACGCGAACGGCAAAGTAAAACGCAGCAGCCGCACGATTGCGGGCGGTGACAAAGGGCATGCGGTCACTCCACTGCTCGGCGACGATTTCGAACAGGCGACGAAGCTCGCGCGCGATGTTCTGAACCGCTGTCGCGCCTAGACGCGCGATTTCATCAGCGGAGTTCTGATCGCCCGCTCGATCCATTTGGGCAGATACCGGATCAGCAAAACGATCACCTTGTAGCGCACGCTGGGGATGCACACCGGCGGTCCATTTCGTTCGGATTGAGCGAGCGAATCGTCGACGACCCGCGTGGCCTCGAGCCATAAAAAACCCGGCGTCGATTTCATATCGATCGCCGCGCGATCATGGAATTCCGTGTGAGTGAATCCCGGGCACAGCGCCTGAACATTCACGCCGGTCCCGGCGAGTTCCGTCGCGAGCCCTTCGGTGAACACGCGCAGATACGATTTCGTTGCGCAGTAGTTCACGTTACCGGCGCTGTAGATAAAACTCGCCACGCTCGAAACGTTGATAATCTTTCCACTTTTGCGGACGATCATCGCCGGCAGCGCCGCTCTGCAGAGCAGCATTGGCGCCATCACGTGCAGCTCGAGCATCGTCGCCTGCTCGGCAACCGGCCGATTCACGAGCTTCCCCTTGCTCCCGAACCCCGCGTTGTTCACGAGGTAGTCGAGCCGCTCCATCTGTGCGATCCTGTTCGCTACGGTCCGCATGCCTTCATCTCGCGAGAGATCCGCGGGCAGCGCCTCCGCCTCGATCCCGTATTGCAGCGAGAGTTCGTCTGCGAGCGCCTGCAGCCGCACTCCGTCGCGGGCGACCAACAGGAGATCGTGCCCGCTGGCGGCGAGCCGTTGGGCAAACACCTTACCGATACCCGCCGAGGCGCCGGTGATGAGCGCAACTGGACGGGCGGATTCGCTCTCGGACATGGTGCCAAACTTACCACCGCAGACACGCTTCTGCCCTGTGATCCCCGGCACTACGTTTCAAGCGTGAAAATCGCCGTCCTCATTAAGCGCGTCCCCGACATGGACGTCCGCTTCAAGATTGCCGCGTCGGGCACGAACATCGACGAATCCGGCCTCAAGTTCGATATCTCAGACTTCGATGGCTATGCCGTCGAGGCTGCCCTTCAAATCAAAGAAAAACAGGCCGACCCGGCCGCGAGTGAAGTCGTGGTGATTTCGCTCGGACCCGACGTCGTGCAGGAGACGCTGCGCAAGGCGATGAGCATGGGAGCCGATCGCGCCGTGCAGCTCAAGCACGATGCTCCCGTTCACGACAGCTCCGCGATTGCCGCCGCGCTTGCCGCTGAACTGAAACTCGGCTCGTACGATCTGATCATGTTCGGTCGCATGTCGATCGATACCGCCAATCAGAGCACCGGTCCGATCGCCGCCGAGTTGCTCGCGCTGCCGATTGTCACGGCGATTTCGAAGCTCGAGATTGACGGGGGCAAAGTGAAGGCGCGGCGCGAGCTCGAGGGCGCGTATGAGCTGATCGAGTGCCCGCTGCCCGCTGTCGTGACGATCGACGAAGGAATCGCGCGTCCGCGCTATCCGTCGCTCAAGGGAATCATGGCGGCCAAGAAGAAGCCGCTCGAGGTGAAACCCGCGAACGTCGCGAGCGAACGTTACACACTCGATAAAATGGAATTGCCCCCCGAGCGCGCCGCGGGCCGGATCATCGGCGAAGGAAAAGACGCGGTTCCAGAGCTCGTGCGCTTGCTCAAAGAGGAGGCGAAAGTTCTCTGATGGCCTCCAACATTTTTGCTTTTGCGGAATCGCGCGGCGGCGAGCTGCGCCGCGCGGCACTCGAGGCGGTGACGGCCGCGCGCGGCGTCGCTGATGCCACGGGCGGACAAGTTCACGCGATGCTCGCCGGCGACGCCGGGATCGGCGCGCACGCGGCGAAACTCGGGGCGGCGGGCGCAGACGTCGTGCTCGTGCTCGAAAATCCGGCATTCGGCAACTACAATCCTGAGGCGCTGGCGGCAACCATTGCCGCGCGTCTGTCGACCGGCGGATACCGCGCCGCGTTTTTTGTTTCGAGCGCGCAGGGCCGAGATCTCGCGCCGCGCGTTGCGGCCAAGTGTGCGCTGCCGCTCGCGGTCGATGTCACGGAGTTTACGGTTGGCGGCGATTCGGCGACCGTGAAGCATCCGGGCTACACGGGCAAAGTGATTCAGTCCTTCACATTGAAATCGGCCACGGCGATTCTCTCTTTGCGGCCCGGCGCCGTGCTCCCGAAAGAGAACGCCAAAGCGGGTACTATTGAGCAGATATCGTCGATCATCGATCCTCGATCTTCCCGCGTCGTTGTCACAGAAACGGTGAAGGGAACCGGCGCCAAACTTGATCTCGGCGAAGCGCCTGTGATCGTGAGCGGTGGACGCGGCCTCAAGGAAGCTTCGAATTTCAAACTTGTTGAAGATCTCGCCGCTGCGTTCGGCAATGCGGCCGTCGGCGCCACGCGCGCCGTGACCGACGAAGGGTGGCGCCCGCACAGCGATCAGATCGGCCAGACCGGACGACTCGTGAGTCCGCAACTGTATATCGCGTGCGGCATCAGCGGCGCGATCCAGCACCTCGCCGGCATGCGCACCTCGAAAACGATCGTTGCGATCAATAAGGACAAAGAAGCGCCGATTTTCAAAATCGCCGACTATGGAATTGTGGGCGACTGTCTCGAAATTCTCCCGGTGCTGACGGCAGCAGTAAAGGAAGCCAAGAAGGGCGCGTGACCGAGTCCTCGAGCGCATCGAGTGTTATTTTTGCGATAGTCGTCGTCGCGGCGTTTGGATTCTTCTCGTACAACGTTCAGCGGCTCGTCGGCGAACTCCAGCTCGGCAAAGCGCCCGACCCGCGCTGGAACGATCTCCCGCGCCGCTTCTGGAATTTTCTTCAGATAGGAATCTTTCAGAAGAAAATATTCCGCGATGCAGTCGCGGGGCCGATGCACGCCGCAATTTTCTGGGGATTCGGCGTGCTCACGCTCGGCACCCTCGAGATGATCCTCGCGGGAATATTTCCGGGGTTCTCGTTCGCGCCGTTCGTTCCCGCGCCGGCGTACGCGTTCTACGAGATGAACCAGGATCTCTGGGGCGCGCTCGTGCTCGCCGCTGTTGCATTCGCCCTGTTCCGCAGAATCACGAAGCGCGTGAAGCGGCTTCAGGGAAAAGAGACGCACGCGAACGATCCGCTGTTGATCCTCTCGTGGATCGGCGCGCTGATGATCACGATGTTCGCGTCGCACGCGACCACGGGAATCGCACATGAACTCCTGTGGTGGACCCACGCGCTCCTCGTGCTCGGCTTTCTGAACTATCTGCCGTATTCAAAACACCTGCATGTGGTCGTCTCGCTCCCGAACGTTTTTCTTTCGAATACGAGCGGGCCCGGTGTGATTGGCGCGATGCGGCCGATGGATCTCGAGGCGGATAACGCGACCTTTGGCGCGAAGGATGTCGAAGATCTTTCGTGGAAACAGCTCCTCGACGGCTTCGCCTGCACCGAGTGCGGCCGCTGCACGAGTGTCTGCCCGGCGAACATCACCGGCAAACTGCTGAGCCCGCGCAAGATTGTGGTCAACGTCCGCGAGCGACTCGAGGCCGCGGCGAAAGGCGATCACTCCAAAACGCTGCTCGACGATTTCATTACCGAGGAAGAACTCTGGAGCTGCACCACCTGCAGAGCGTGCGTGCAGGAATGCCCCGTGAGCATCGACCAACTCAGCGTCATTCTCGAACTGCGCCGCAACCTCGTGCTCGGTGAGTCGCGTTTCCCCGAGGAGATCATGCCCGCGTTCGAGTCGATGGAGCAGCGCGGCTCGCCGTGGGCGTTTGATCCGGGCGATCGCGCGAAGTGGGCCGCGGGATTGGACATTCCGACGATGGCGGAGATGGCCGAGCGAAATGAGCGGCCCGAAGTGCTGTATTGGGTCGGCTGCATGGGAAGCTTCGACGATCGCTCCAAGAAAACCACGGTGGCGTTCGCCAGGATTCTGAAGGCCGCGGGCGTGAATTTCGCGATCCTCGGTCAGGAGGAGAAATGCAATGGCGACGCCGCGCGCCGGATGGGGAACGAGTATCTCTACCAGATGCTCGCCAAGGACAACATCGAGACGCTTGAGAAGTATGGAGTCAAGACAGTCGTCACCGCGTGCCCGCACTGCTTCCATCAGATTGGGAATGAGTATCCGCAGTTTGGCGGCAACTACGATGTCGTCCATCACTCCACCTACATCGAATCACTGATGGCCGCGGGCCGTGTCCCGCTGCGTGAAGACCTTCACGATCCCGTGCGGACCTTCACGTATCACGACTCGTGCTATCTCGGCCGGTACAACGATGTCTATGACGCCCCGCGCGAAACGCTGCGCCGCGCGCTGCCGATGCTGAACATCGTCGAGATGCCGCGCAGTAAGGACCGCGGCCTCTGCTGCGGCGCCGGCGGCGGCCGGATGTTCATGGAAGAGAAAGTCGGCAAGCGCATCAACGCAGAGCGTGCCGATGAGGCGATCGCGACGGGAGCGAGTGCGATCGCCGTCGCGTGCCCGTTCTGCATGACGATGATGGGCGACAGCGTGAAGTCGCGCGACACGAGCGTGGAGGTGTTCGATATCGCCGAGGTCGTGGCCGGACAGATCGCGACGTGAGCGGAGCGCGGTTGGCGCGGTTGGCGCTCGCCGCTTTCGCGATGTGTGGCCTGCCGGTGTTCGCCCAGTCGCCATCGAAACCGTTCACGTACAAGCAGACGCCGCAGGGACCGCTCAATTTATTTGTCGACTATCCAGCAGGCTGGAAGGCCTCAGACGCGCGCGCGGCGATCGTTTTTTTCTACGGCGGCGGCTGGACAAACGGAACGATCGACAACTTCGCGAGGCAGTCCGCACATTTCGCGAGCCGCGGATTGGTCTCGATCCGCGCGGACTATCGCATCGCGTCGAGGGATCGCACGGAGCCGAACGCCGCCGTCGAGGACGGGCGCAGCGCGATGCGGTGGGTGCGCGCGCATGCGAAGGACCTCGGCGTCGATCCAACGCGGCTCGTTGCTGCGGGCGCGTCGTCCGGCGGACATCTCGCCGCGTGCGCGGCGCAGTGCGCGCTCGATGCCAGTGGTGATGACGCGAGAGTATCGCCGCGTCCAGATGCATTGGTGCTGTTCAACCCGACGGTGGATTTTGTAGAGACGATGCACTCGCCGACGATGGCACGCGCGCCGGTGCAGTTCACCGCGCTCATGAAAGACACCGCACTTCTGCGCCGCATCTCGCCCTCGGCGCACGTTCAGCGCGGCGATCCTCCCGTTCTGCTGCTGATCGGCACCCGCGATCCCTTTGTCGATGCCGGTCGTGCGTATATCGGAGCAATGACTGCGGCGGGCGTCCGCGCCGAGTTGTTCATGGCGGAGGGCGCGGAGCACGGGTTCTTCAATAGCGCAGAGTGGTACGGCAAGACGCTGGCGCGAACCGAGGCATTTCTCGCATCGCTGGGATACCTGGACGCTCGCACGCCGGCAAAGAGGAACTAGGCCGCGAGGCAACCGGTGTTCCACGAGCGGGGCACCGTCGCAAAAAACCCGCGGCCGTCGAGCGCCGCAGGTTTTCTGCACCCCCCATCCCGGAGTCTCACCCCGGGAAATCTTGCCTAGTGCTTGAACGTGATCGACTCGCCCCACGTCATCATCGCGAATTTCTGCGTGACGGTCGCATCGTCCTGAATCTCGAGTGGATACGAATAGTTGTAGCGGTTCGAGCCGCAGCGTCCCGCGCCGCCGGTCGTGTCGTGCGACATCTCCTGCATGTGACTCGGGATCGTGATGCCCGGCTTCATGATGTTCATCGACCGAATGAACGCGTCCTTGCAGATGCCCGTCGATCCACTGATCCACACGTTGAGAAACAGCACGTCGACATTTTTGATATCGTCGATGATGCTGTATTCGCCATCGAAGTGCACGATCTTGTACCCGCTCGGCAACGTGACCTCGTACGCCATGTTTTGCACGGTACCGTGTGGCTGCTTGCGAGGCTTGATGGTCACGCCGCTGATCGTGTAGGTCGCGCCACTGTCCACCAGTTGCGTTGCGTTGGCGAACGCTGCGCCGAGGCGCGGATACAGAACCGCGCCGCCATTCGCCTTCACGCGGCCCGCGATGTCGCCGCCATATCCCGTGTGATCTAGGTGTTCGTGCGAAATCATCAGCACGTCGATCTGATTCACGATGCTCGCGGGCAAATTGTAGCCGAACAGCTTGTAGCCGGGCGGGAGATCAGACGGCAGCCCGGGGCGCCCGTCGCTCAGGTCGAATGCCACGGTCTTGCCCGGAGACTTTACGATGAAGCCAGCGTTGTACAGCGCCCAGATGCGCACCCCGTCCGTGACCGGCTGCGCCATCTCAGCCGCAACCTTGTCCATCTGCGTCTTATAGAACGCCGAGATCTCGGCGCCCGGTGGGCCGGCGACGCAGACCTTCCACATGACGTCGCTCAAGCTCGAGAGCGCCGCGCGACGAGCGGCATTTCCGCCAGTGGTTGATGGCGGATTCGCGGTGAGCGCGGCTTGCACGCTCACCATCGTGGCCGATACGCCGGCCGGTGTGGGGCAGGGATACTGTTGCGAGCTGGAGCCGGTGGGCGAGCCGCCGCTGCAGGCGATGGCGATGACGACGGCTGCTCCAGCGCTCCAAGCGAGTTTCGAGATTCTCATGCGGATATCCGTGGCTGTGAGATGCCACTACGAAAGCCCTGCGCCGTCAACAGCTCGTTATTGCGGCGCAAATGCGCTCTGGCATCGCAAATAACGGCGAGCTAACGTCTGTTTCGCTTCATTAGCATTCGAATGTCACCCCCTCGACCCGAATGACAGTCTCCGCACAACAGAGGTCAGGCGAACCGCACGCGATGACGCTGCGGACCCTCGGCGCCACCGGCCTGTACGTAGCCGGCGAACAAGCGCCGATTCTCGGCTCAGGAAAGCCGTTTGCGCTGCTCGCGTATCTGGCGCTCGCACCGGGCCGCCGGTCGTCGCGCGAATATCTGATCGATCTGCTTTGGGCCGATCTCGAGCCGGAGCGCGCGCGCAACGCGCTACGGCAGGCGCTTTTTCATCTGCGGCGGCTCGTCGGCGACGGCGCGATCGTGGGAACTGAAGAGCTCGCTCTCACCGATCGGGTCGTGACCGATCGCGATGCCTTTCTCGCCGCCGCCGACGCGGGCGATCTCGAGCGCGCCGTGGAACTGTACGGCGGTCCGTTCCTGACAGAGTTCGCTGCTCCCGGCGGAGTGGAGTTCGAACACTGGGCCGACCGCGAGCGCGAGCGGTTGCGCACCGCGTTTCTGCGCTGCGCCGAAATCGTGGTGCGGCGCAGGCTGAATGAAAGCCGCCACCGCGACGCGCAGCGTTTGGCGCGGCGCGCGCGTGATGAATGTCCAGATGCCGAGCTCGCGTGGCGTCTGTTGCTCGAGTCGACGATCGCCGCACGCGATTTCGTCGCCGCGAGCGTCGAAGCGGAGGCGCTCGAGCGTCACGCTGAATCCGACGGAATCGCGCTCGAGAGCACCACGCGCCAAATGATCGCGCGTGCGCGCCAGATCAGCGCGGTCGATCGTGCCGAACCAGCGCCGGGGGAGCTTGTCGCAGAACTCACGGGACGTCAGCGCGAATTCGCGATGCTCACCGCCGCGTGGGACGTCGCTCGCAACGGTCACGCGCGCCTGCTGCATATCACGGCGCCGGCCGGCATCGGCAAATCACGGCTGCTCAACGATGTGGTCGCGCGGCTGCGCGCGAGCGGCGCGCGCGTCGTGCAGCTCCGCGCCGCGGCGGGCGATCGCGATATCGCGTATGCGTTTGCCGGCGAACTCGCCGCCGCGCTCGTCGGGCAGCCCGGCGCGGCGGGAATCGCGCCGGCGTCGGCGTCGACGCTCATCGGATTGAATCCCGCAATCTCGGCGCGGCTCAACGGCACACCCGATTCGAGCGCGGGCGAAGAATCGCTGCGCCGCCGCATTCAGGCGCTTGCCGATATGGTGAGGGCCATCGCGGACGAGCAGCCGTTCGTGCTCGCTATTGACGATCTGCACTGGCTCGATCCGCAGTCGTTCCGCGTGCTTGAAGGTGTACTCGCGCGGCTCGACGGATCGGGTGTGCTCTGTATGACGACCGCGCGTCCCGGGCATCGCCCGGCCGACGAGCGCCACGTGACGATCGAACTCGCTGCGCTCAACGCGACTGGTGTGCGCGATCTCGTATCCGCCATCGGCGCGCTTCCGGTCGAGTCCGCATGGGACGGCGGTTTCATTTCCGACTTGTTCGCTGCGACACGTGGATCACCGCTGCTCGTGCTCGCGACGCTCCGTCTCGCGATGGACGAGTCGGTGCTCGAACTCGCCGACGGCGAGTGGCACTGTACCGACGCCGATCGGCTGCGAGCGCTGTTGCGGTCGGAGGGCGCGCTGCTGCGCCGAGTGCGCGCGCTCCCCGCCGAAAGCGCAGCACTCATGATTTTGCTCGCGACGGCGGGAACGCCGATCGATGATTCCATACTCGCGCTCGCGCGCAGGCAAACGGCCGAAGACACACTCGCGCGTCTTGCGCAGCTCGAGCGCCAAGGATTGGTCGCGCGCCATGGCGGGCTCTGGATGCTCGCGCACGACGAAATCGGTGACGCGGTTCGCGAATCGGCGGAACGCGAGCGCCTTGTCGAAGCGCAGCGCGTCCTCGGTGCCGTCCTCTGTTCGCTGGGCGACGACGATGTGCAGCAGCTCGCGCGCGGCATTCACCACTTGGTGGCGAGTGGCCAATTACCCGAAGCGCGCCGTCCGTTCCAACGCTATGTGCTGCGCATGCGTGCGCGCCACGATTCGCGGAGATTCTCCGAACTCGCCAGTGAACTCGTGCTCGGCGACGCCATCGGATCGCGGGCCCTCGTCTCCGGCCTCCCAAAGCTTTGGCGAGCCGGCCTATGGAATCGCACGCGTCAGGGGGCGGCGATGATCGGCATATCCGCGCTCGTCATCGCGAGCATCGGTGCCGTCTGGAGCAGAAACGCAGCCGAAGCGCTCGCGCCGCGTATCGTGTTTCTCGACAGCGGACACGTGGTGACGGCAGTTGTCGTCCGCGCACAGGACATCGACGGGCGCCAGGCGCCGATCGTTCCCGTGCGGACCAGCACAGCATTTGCGGAGCCAGCGGAAACGTTTCCGGATGTTGCACCCGCGATAAGCCCCGATGGAAAATCTGTCGCGTGGACAAAAGATGTCGGCGATGTCACGACGCTCGATATTTGGCTTCGCACATCGGCTGGCACGCGCCGGCTCACCACGCAGGCGCGCGATGATCTCGTGCATCATTGGCTTCCGGACGGCTCTGCGTTGATCGGACTCACGAATCGCTGGTCACCACCCGCGCACGGCAATTACGACGTGGCGATTTTCGACACCGCCTCCGGCGCGGCGCGGCAGGTCACATCAGGGCTCGATCACGATGGCGGGCCTGCGGTTTCGCCGGATGGAACGCGGATCGTGTTCATTCGTGAGGGCGTCGACGGCATCCTTCGCTTTTGCGTGATTCCATTCGACGGAATCGGCACGCCCGATTGCCGGCGTTTTCCAGGTACAGGCCTGCGTCAGCTCGTCGGCTGGGCGGGCCTCGACAATATTCTCGTGGTCGCCGACAGCGCGGGGACGAGCCCGCTCACGATGTACGATTGGACGCGCAACGTGCGGCAGGTATTGTTGCCGCAGGTGGTGCTGAGGGCCAAACTGAGCCCGGACCGCAAATGGCTCATTGCATCTCTCGGCGCGAATGGGATTGTTGGTCTCAGTGATTGGATCGTGCCGCTCGACGCGCCGCAGCGCGCGCGTCGCGTCGAGCGGCCAAACGCCGGCTCCGAGGAGATTCGTTGGTGGGAAGGGCGGCCCGACAACTCGATGCTTGTCGACCGCGTTGAATTTGGCGACACCGCAAGCGCTGTTTCTCTCGGCGTAACGCGACGCCTCTGGATTCGCGCGCGCACGGCGGCGGGGACCGAGGTTCCTATTAGAGCGCCGGTGCGGTGGAGTTCCAGTGATACCCTCATCGCGACGGTCGACTCGCTCGGTGACGTCCATCCGCGCGCCGTCGGGCCGGTCACGATTGCGGCCTCGCTCGCGGGCTGGCGTTCAGTGGCGCGCGCGCTCGACGTCCGCGGCACCGCGGCGAAAATAGTTCTCGACGAGCGCTGGAACAGCGCGTGGCGCTCGCGCTGGATTCCGTTCGGTGATCCAGCGCCAACAGTCGAAGCCGGGCCGGGCGGTCTGCAATCGTTTTACAATCGCGGCGACGGCACCTTCCAGAGCATGGCGATTTCACGCCAGGCATGGCGCGCGGACAACGGGCTCGGGCTGGAAGTGAAAATGTCCACTCCGATCACGAGAGACAATTGGCAGAGGATGCGCACGCTGTTGGTCGCTGATCTCGACACCGTGCTGCTCAACCAGAGTGACCAACATGGCGCGCCGAAGTCGCTTGGCCGTCTCGACCATGCCTGCGCATTCGGATACCCTGTTGGTCCGGGCGTGACTGGCAGAAACTCGGCATGGGTTGCCGGCGTAACCAATGAATCGCTTGATGTTTCGAGTCTCGCGCGCGTGCTGGAATCGGGCGCATGGTGGACGCTGCGACTGCAGATCCTCCCCGACGGCCGCTGCGGGATCGCGGTGAACAACACGGTGGTATGGATTTCCGCGAACCCGATCCCGCGCGCGAGCGAGTTTCGGGTGCGCATTGGGGAGGAATCCGCCGAGACGAAAATTCTTCACGGGCCGCTGCAGGTGTGGACCGGCGTGCGAACCGATATCGACTGGAGCGTCGCGCGGCCTTAGTTTCGAGTATGCCGACGACGATGGAAAGCAAAACGGGCGCACCGCATTTCGCGGCGCGCCCGTTCTCAATCTGACATCGATACTATGGCTTGTTAGCGTCGAGCACCGCTTTGCGCTCGATCCAGCTCTGGCCATCGGTAATCCATTTCGGCGCGGGCTCACCTTTTAGATAGTGCCCGAACCACTGGAGAATGCGACGCTCGTAGTCGATTGCGTTCTGACGTTTGCCGAGCCCGTGGCCTTCGCCGGGATACAGCAGCATGACCGCCTCTTTTCCCGCGCGGCGCGCGTAATTCCAGAACTCGACGCCCTGACGCATATCAACCGTCGGGTCGTCGCCGCCGATTTCCATGAGAATGCTTTTCGCGGGCATGTCCTGCACGTGCTCGAGCGGATTGTTGCGCGACATCGCGGCGCGATCGTCCCACGGCGCGACTTCCATGCGGAACTGGCCGGTTTCCCAGTGATCGAACTCGGGCACCGAACTCCAGTGCATCTGGCCGGCGAACGAGTTCATGTCTGTGATGCCCGCGCCAGCGACGGCCGTCTTGATGAGTTTGCTGTGCGTGGCGAGGAAGTACGCTTCGTATCCGCCCTGTGAGTGGCCTGTGTGTCCGACATTCGCGGGATCCACAAGGCCGCGATTGATCACCGACGTGATCGCCGCATCAACGGATGCCTGCGTGTCCACGCCGGGCTGACGCGCGCGGAAAACAATATCCGGCATCAGTACGAAATATCCGTTCTGCGTGAACACGGTCGCGTTGTAGTAGCTGTTCTCGCGCGGCACCACATATCCGTGAAGCCCCTGCGAGAGCAGCTCGTACGTGTACACGATCATTGGATACTTCTTTTTCGAATCCCAGTTCGCGGGATAATACAGAATTCCCTGCAGCGGCTTGCCGACGGTGCTCGTGAAATTGATCAGCTCCGCCTTGCCCCATGCGTAATCCTTTTGGAACGGATTTGAATCGCTGACCCGCTTTGCGTCGGCGAGCGTGGGTCCGCTCACGAACACGTTCGGCGACTGCACGAACGTTTGGCGCGTGAACGAATACTTCTCTGCACTGTCTGCCTTCGCGAGTGAGCCCACGGCGGCGTCTTCGAGCAGCAGCCGCTTCACATCGCCATTCGGCATCAGCTGCGCGTAGCCGCTCTGCTTGGTTTTCTTTCCATAGAGAGAGAGCCACACGGGCTTCGACATATCCACCGCGCGCTCGGCCGGCGTTGCCGCGAAGCCGCGCAGCACCACAAGGCGATGCATGACGCCGTCCTTCGCGCCATTGGTGAGACGCTTGCCGCCCGAACCGTCGCACGCGAGTTCCCAAATATCGTATTCGGAATTCACGAGGAGCTTCGACCCGTCCTTGCTCCACGACGGCTGCCCGATGGGCGGCGGAATATCGGTCGGGTGATCGTCGTCGCGATCAACGAAGTCCACCTTCTGCGACGCGCGAATGCCGGCGGTGAGATTCGTCTTCGCGCCGCTGGAAATATCGGTGATCCAATAGTCCTTTCCATCGAAGGTGGGAATGTGGCTGCCAGTCGGATCGGGCGAATACACGTGACGCACTTTCTCGAGAACCTTCTTGTGCTGGCCCGTGGCAACATCGGTGGCCCACACATCGAGATCGCGACGGCCGAACTTCTCGCCCCACGGGTACCCAGTTGCGTCGATCTCCGTCGCGTAGCGGTCGCCCTCAAGGATTGCCTCGGTGTTCGCCGGATTCTGTCCGAGCTGCGCCACGGAGCCGTCGGCGTGCCACGCGGCATAGCTCGTCGCGTGCAGGTCGCGAGTTTCCGCTGAACGCTGCGAGGGAATCGTCTGCACATCCTTCACGTGCCAGATCTCGACATCGGAGACGGTCTCGTCGCTCTTCTTGATTGCGTCGGCCACAGAGAATCGTTTCTGCACGCCAAAGAAGAACGTGCGGCCGTCGTTCGACCACACCGGCCGGCGATACTCGGCGACGCGCATTCCGGCGGGGAAGCCCTTTGCCGTCGCAGGATCGAGCACGCGCATCTTCGCGTCGGCCGCGCCAGCCGAGTTCCATGAGAGGATCGTGTGCGCAGTGTCGGCGAAATCTTTATTCACATTGGTTCGGAGTACCGCCAGCGCATCGGACTTCGGCCGCCACGAGATTGTGCGATACAGCGAGGGCGATGACTCCAGCACGCGCACGCTGCCGGTTGAGCCATCGAACAGCTGCACGCTGTTGCCGGCGTCCACCACAGTGGTCATCGCGAGCAGCGGCTTCGCCTCGCTCCACGCCTGCTCGGCGACATTTGCGAGCGAGATGCGCGTGGTTTTCATGAGATCGAGCACGAGCAGGTCGCTGACCTTCTTACCTTCGGCGGCAGCGCGCGTAACGGAGATGAATCCGCCTGTGGGCGCGAACGCAAACGATGAAACATCGGCGATCGTTGTGATTTCGCCCGTCGCCAGATTGCGCAACGCGAACTGCGTGCGCACGGGCTTTTTATCCTTCACGAGTTTTTCCCGATCCTTTGTAGAGACGCCGACGAGATACGCGAACCATTTCGAATCGCTCGAGAAGGCCGCACTCTGCCCGAAGGGAATCACGATCGTGCTGTCGGCCTTCCCGCCGCGGAGGCGAACGTCGCCGTCCTGATCGCCGCGCGTGATGGTCCATGAGATCCAAGAGCCGTCGGGCGAGAGCCGGCTGGGGCCGAGCGCTTCCCACTTGGCGAGATCTTTCTGGGTGACGAGCGGTTTGTCCTGTGCGGCGGAAACGCCGGCGAGCGACAGGAGGAGAACCGCGGACTGAAGCAGTGAGCGTCTCATAGTGATTCGCGAAGGGAGAGTCGTAGCCATAGCCCGGGCGGGGCGCCGGGGACAGGTCAAAATCTACCGATATTGAGGCTGGCGCGGAGGGGCGGTTGAAAACAGTGTTCAGGCGTTCCTCTGTTGGACACCTGTATTCCTGACTACGTCGAAGACTGCGAGTATCGAGATGGCAACTCACGCTGACGTTCGCAGAATCGCGATGGCACTGCCCGGGGTGGTCGGGGGTGCCAAGCTTATTGAAGGGTACAGTGATTTCGGCTTCTCCGTTCCCGTGAAAGGAAAGTTGAAAGCGTTTTTGTGGACGTGGAAGGAGAGAGTCGATCCGAAGAAGGCGCGTGTTCCGAATCTCGGCGTGTTTGCCGTGCGCGTGTCCAGCCTTGCACAGAAGGATCTGATGATTTCAGCAGAGCCGGCGAAGTACTTCACCGAGCCGCATTACAATGGGTATCCGGCTGTGCTCGTGCGACTGAAGGTGGTGAAGGTCTCGGATCTCAGGCCGTTGCTGGCGGAGTCGTGGGCGTGCGTGGCGCCGAAGGAATTGCTAGAGGCCAAGAAGCAGAAGTCGAAGTGACGTGAGTGCTCCCGATGGGGTTTTCCTTGTATGAAAGCGCGCTCGTGTGCGGCCCTTCTCTTCGCGATGAATTTCGGATCGCGGGAATTGGTTCAGGGACAGAGGCCGACGAAACAGGTGCCAGACAGCGCAGTGCGATCGATTGTTTCGCGCCTGCAGATCGCGGTGCGGAATGATGATCGGCGCGCTGCCGCCGCCCTAGTCGCGTTCCCGTTGACCATCGTGAAGGGCAAGGCAAACGGCTCGCGAGACCGCGGAGCCGCGATCGTGCAGCATCGGGCTAACAGCAGTCAACTATTTTCAAAAATAGAACCAGAAAACCCGCGGGCATTTCTGCACCGCGGGTTTCTGCTCGGCCGAGGCCGAAGCGCGATCTTCGCAAGTTCTCATAACAATAAGGACGTCTTCCGGCCGAGTCAATCGCTGTGATGAGGGCGTGCCCGAAGCGGGATTCGAACCCACACGCCCTTTCGGGCACGAACTTGCGAAGATCGCGCGTCTACCAGTTCCACCATTCGGGCACGTCCGCGAAAACGGCGAAGCTGATTGACGCTCTCGATAAGTCTCTTCTCGCTCCCTCGACACAAGGGTGGCGATGCAGCGCGCCGGTTGCGTCACCGCGCTATCGCACGCGCCATCGATTTCGCGCATAGCGATTAGGCTGTGTTGAGCGCTGAGCGTCGCGATCAAACTCTAGGCTGCGTGTGATTGTCTCATCTGTCGCCACCCTCACGCGACGGCTCATGCTGCAAGACCTCCGCTACGCCATCCGGACGCTGATCAAGAACCCGGCGTTCACCATCGCCGCAGTCCTCTGCCTCGCGCTCGGCATTGGCGTCAACGCGACAGTCTTCAGCTGCGTGCAGGCGCTCATGCTGCGCCCGTTCCCATATAAGAATCCCGACGAGCTCGTGGCGATCGGAGAATCGGTTCCGAAACGCGGGTTCAGCATGAACAGCGTGTCGTACCCGAATTTTCGGAGCTGGCAGAGCGGGAACCACACGCTCGTCTCGATGGGCATCTACACCGGAAATTCGTTCAACCTCGCCACCGACGATGCCGCGGAGTTCGTTCCGGGCGGGTCGGTGTCGTGGACGATGTTCCGGACGCTGGGCGTTTCGCCTGTTATCGGACGCGACTTCAATGAAGGTGAAGATGCCGTTGGCGCGCCGCGCGTGATCATCATTGGCGATCGGCTGTGGCGCGAAAAGTTCGCGTCACGAAAAGATGTGGCCGGCCAGCAGCTCATGATCAACGGCATTCCGCATACGATCATCGGTGTGATGCCGGCGGGGTTCGGTTTCCCAAGCGTGGCGGAAGCGTGGACTCCGATGCGGACAGATCCGGACAAGAGCCGCGGGAACCATTCTTGGCAGGTGATCGGCCGGCTCAAACCCGGTGAGGCGGTAGCGCCCGTGCTCACCGATCTGCGCGCGATCGCAAGCCAGCTCGAGACACAGTTCCCGCAGTCGAATACCGGCTGGAGCGTGGACGTCCAAACGCTTCGCGAGTTTCAGAGCGGTCAACTGAAGCCTGTGTTGTTGATCATGATGGCGTCGGTCACGTTCGTGCTGCTCATTGCGTGCGCGAATGTCGCGAACCTGTTGCTCGCGCGCGCGTCGGCCCGCAGCAAAGAGATGGCCGTCCGGGTCGCGCTTGGCGCGGACCGCTGGCGAATTGTTCGACAGCTGCTCACGGAGAGCGTGCTCATTTCGCTCATCGGCGCGACGTTCGGCATCGCGTTTGCGTACGGATTCCTGCAGTGGGTGAAATCGAACATCTTGGGACTGCGTTTCTGGATGCACTTCGATATCGACGGCACGGTATTGCTGTTCACCGCGACGGTGGCCATCGCGACGGGATTTATTTTCGGACTGGTGCCCGCGCTGCAGTCTGCAAATCCGAATCTGAACGATACGTTGCGCGATTCCGGCGCTCGCGGCACGAGCGCGGGGCGCGGACGTCAGCGACTGAGATCGGCGCTGGTGGTGGCCGAGATCGCGCTGTCGCTGGTGTTGCTCGTCGGCGCGAGTCTGATGATCAAGAGTTTTGTGGGATTGCAGCGCGTGAATCCCGGATTCGACGCTGAGCAGCTGCTGACGATGAGTGTCTCGCTGAACGGGCCGAGCTACGACTCCGTGTACAAGCGATTCAATTTTTGGGAGCGCGCGCTCCGCGATCTGAATTCGCAGCCCGACATCGTGAGCGCGTCGATCGTGAACAATCTTCCGCTCGGCGGGAACAACAACAATAATTTTTTCGATGTTGAGGGCGCACCCGTTATCGCTGGGAGTCAGCCGCTGCTGGAGATTCGCTGGGTGAGTCCGCGGTATCTGGAGACGATGAAGATTCCGCTGGTGCGCGGGCGGATGTTCACGACGCAGGAGTGGGCCGACAGCACCGCGCAGGGCGCCGCGGCCGTGGTGAACGAATATATGGCGAAAAAGTTCTGGGGCAGCGCGGACGCGGCGCTCGGTAAGCGTTTCAGTTTCGGAAGCAGCGGCACAAATCCGCGGTGGAACACGATTGTCGGCGTCGCGGCGGACATCAAGCACAAGCGGCTGACGAGCGACAACGATTTTCAGGGATATATGCCGTACCGTCAGGGCGGGTGGAGCAGTTCAGCGATCGTGGTTCGCACACGCGCGAGCGATCCCACGCAGGCGACGCGGACCGTGATTGGTGCGCTGAGAAAGATGGATCCGCATCTGCCGACGTACGCGGTGCGGAGCATGAAGGCAACGATCGAGCAAAGTTATTGGCAGCAGACGCTGTATGGAAAAATGTTTGGCGCGTTTGCGGCGATCGCGCTGCTGCTCGCGTCGGTGGGCGTATACGGCGTGATCTCGTACACTGTTTCGCAGAGGACCCAAGAGATCGGAGTGCGAGTTGCGCTCGGAGCGCAGGGGGGAGATGTGGTGAGGTTGGTGGTTGGGCAGGGGGCGGTGCTTGGTGGGATTGGTGTAGCAATTGGGTTGGTGGGGGCGTTCGGAGTTACGAGATTTTTGCGGACGTTGCTGGTGGGGGTTTCACCGTTTGATGTTTCGAGTTTTGTGGGGGTGGCGGTGACGCTTTCAGGGATTGCGTTGATGGCGAGTTATTTGCCGGCGAGGAGGGCGTCGAGGGTGGATCCGGTGGAGGCGTTGCGGGCGGAATAAGGGCGGCCAGGCGAGCGCAGCCGAGCGGCGTAGAAACCCGTCCTTGCGATACGCCGTAGGCAGGTTACCTCGCCACCCCAGTGACCGAGCATGACGTCGATGCATTTCTCGCCACGGACTCGCAAAACCGACGCCCGCATCGCCGGCGCGCTCTATCTCGTCATGAGCGCGTTCGGCGCGCCAGCGCTCCTGCTCATTCCGAACTACGTCATCGCCGGTGACGCAGCCGCCACAGCCCAGCGCATCGCCGACGGCGCCGATACCTACCGCCTCCTCATGCTCGGCGGTCTCATCAGCTCGATCCTCTTCATCGTCCTCGGCTGGCGACTTTATCACCTGTTCGAGGAAGTCGATCGCAATCAATCGACGCTCATGCTCGCGATAGTCGTCGCATCGGGCACGCTCGGCATCATGGACGTCGGCCTACTCTCACCACCGCTGGTTTTGCGCGCCCACCCGGGTGTGTTCGCAGCGTTCGCAGCGTTCTCAACGCCGCAGCTCGACGCGCTCTCGCTCGCGTTGCTTCAGATTCGCGGATACGTGCTTCGCGCGAACGAATCTTTGTGGGGCGTATGGCTGATTCCGTTCGGAATTCTCATCATCAAGTCACGGTTTATTCCGAAAATAATCGGTGTGCTGTTGCTCGTCGCGAGCGTTGGGTATATCGGCATGAGTTTCACCGCGATTGCATTTCCCGGGCAGTCAGCCGCAGCAGCGAGCGTTGGATCCATTTTCATTCAATGCGAACTGTCGGTGATTCTCTGGTTGCTCATCATGGGCGCGCGGAACGATCCACTCCCTGCATGAACCTGCATGAACCTGCATGAACCTGCATGAAGGCAGCCCGCTGCACGGCGTGTTAGGGGGCGCTGTTGCTCTAGCGCGGAACATGGCGCATACTCTGCTCATGACACAGAACGACTGTCCGAAATGCAACGGGAAAATGGCAGAAGGATTCCTTCTCGACCTCTCCGCCAGCGGGCCCACTCAGATCAAGTGGGTCGACGGCGCGCCGACACCGAGCTTCTGGACGGGGATCAATCTCAAAGGCCACGAACTGATTCCCGTTTCGACGCATCGCTGCACGCGCTGCGGATTTCTGGAGTCGTACGCGATGCCTGAATGAGCCAGGAGATGCGCGAGCGGCTTGAGCATCGTCACCCCTCCGCACTGCTCGCGCTTGCCATGCAGAGGATTCCCAGCATCACAGCAGCAGACGCGAACGCCGGAAACGCATCATCGTCGCGCCAATAAGACCGGCATCGACCATGACAAACACTCCGACCGCAAGAAATCCCAGCAGCGCCGTTTCGAATGGGCTCGCCGTAAGCGAGTGCGCCTTCCAGTAAGTTGCGAGCGCCTTTATTGCCAAGGCGGGCGCGAACGCGACGAGCAGCACCGCGACTCCCATGACCTGGCTTGCCTGACGCACGCTCGCCGAATGAAGAGAGACCAGCACGCCGAGCCCGGCGATCAATGTCGCGCCGAGTACACTCACCACCAGCGCGCCCAAGAGCGTAGCCGCCGGATACAGCAGAAGTGATTCATGCGCGACGAGAATGTTGACCGTGACGATTCCCAGCACGAGGCTGCACACCGTCACCGCCACACCATACGAAACGGCCGCGAGCAGTTTGCCAAAGAGGATCGCTCCATCCGGGAGCCTGCTTGCAAGCAGCGTCTCGAGCGTATGTCGCTCGCGTTCGCCCGCGAACGCATCGATGACCACGTTCGACAGCAGCGTCAGTGGAACCCATCCCCAGTAGAGCAGCATCATCGGCGAGTCGACCCACGCGCGGCCCAGCTGCCACGGCATCACCACGCCGAACACAACGAGCACGAGAATGAAATTCGCGATGCCACCGCTAAACCGGCCATGCCGCTCAAACAGTTCTATCAGCTCCTTCCACATCACCGTCCATATGTCGCGCATCATACAGCCACCTCGACCAGAGTGCGAAATGCATCCTCCAGGCTCGCTCGGCCGTCGCGAACTTCGCGCGGTGTTCCAGTCGCCAGAAGCTTGCCGTCTTTCAGCACCGCCACCGATTCACACAGCCGCTCCGCCTCCGCAAGATTGTGCGTGGTGAGAAATACGGTCACATGCTCGCGCGAAACGAGACTCGCCAGATCGTCCCGCAACGCTCCAGCCGCAATCGGATCGAGTCCTGCGGTTGGCTCGTCCAGAAAAAGAAGTTGCGGGCGGTGCAGCATCGCGCGCGCGATCGCGAGTTTCTGTTTCATGCCGCGGCTCCACGTTGCCACCGTTTCTCTGCGCCGGTCCCACAGTCCCATGTTTCTCAGCAGCTCCTCGATGCGCGCGCGGCGCTCCGCAGCGGGCGCCCGGAAGACTCGCCCGTAGAACTCGAGATTGTCTTCGGCGCTCAGTCGCTCGTAGAGACCCGCGTGTTCGAGCAGTGCGCCACACTTCTCTCGAATCGCGGCGCCTTCGCGCTGCGTATCGAGACCGAACACGCGCGCGCTGCCGCTCGTCGGCTCGAGCAGGCCGAGCAGCATGCGGATGGTCGAGGTCTTTCCTGCGCCGTTCGGCCCGAGTAGGCCAAAGACGGTTCCCGCGCGAACGCAGATCGTGAGATCGTCGATGGCGCGTCGTTCACCGAAATCGCGGCGAAGGCAATCGGTTTCGATGATCATTGCATGCTCCGCTTTACCATCATTGCCGCCGCAACTATCCCCGCGAGAGCCACGGCGAGAGCCATCAGCAAGGTCCAGCGCGGGTAGAGCGTCCGCTTCCATCCTTGATACACGGTGCTCAAGACGCCGCTCATCACGACGATGACGATCAAGTCCCACGTCGCCTGGTGCAGCATGAGCGATCGAAACGCCGCGAGACCCAGCACGCCGAACGCGAGCACCTGATATGACCAGCGGTAGCCGGCATTCTCCACGGCGACCGTGCGTTCGTCACGCTCAACTTGTGGTGCGTTCATTTGGAATCCTCCTCCATATAGAAGAGATCGGAGACCGGCATGTGGAGCTCGCGGGCGAGAACGAACGCGAGGAAGGCCGATGGACCGTATTGTCCGTTCTCGATCGCGCCGATGGTCTGGCGGGTGACACCCGCCATGCGCGCGAGATCTTCCTGCGAAAGGCGTTTCTCAGCGCGGGCAACTCTCAAACGGTTCGCCAGCTTCACAGACGTTCTCCGCTCGTGTTGAGAGAACTGTACTGTATTGCTAGCAAAATGTCAAGTATACCGAACATTTAGTGCTATTTACATGCTATTTATTGGCTCTCGGATTGACGTGTTTCGGACTCACCCCAGTCCAGCGCTTGAATGCTCGCGAGAACGATGTGGAATCCGAGAATCCCAGCAATCGCGCCGTCTGCCGCACTGAACATTTCTCCTCGTTGAGCAACTGCAGCGCGCGCCGCTGCCGGAGCGACTCCAGCACTTCCTCGAACGTTGCCCCTTCGGCCTTGAGCCGCCGGAAAAGCGTTGCGCGACTGAGGCCGAGCTGCCGAGCGATCGCCTCCATTCGCACGTCACTTCGCTCGAGACTGCGAAGCAATGCGCCCTCCACACTCGCGCGCGTCGATCTCGAGTTCTCGAGCTGCGCCAGCAGATGCTCGGCCTGTTCAGTCACCAGTGCCGCCGCCGCTCCGTGAGTTTTCGGCATCGGAAGCGTAAGCAGCATCGGATCGATCGCGATTGCATTCATGTCACTGCCGAACTCCAGCGGAACGCCGAAGAGCCGGTCATACTCTTTTCGATGCGCCGGCTCGGGATAGGTGAAGTGAATCGCTTCCGGAAATCGCAGCATGGCGACGGGACCGCCTAGGGCGCTCATCATTTTTCGGACGCCACACACCGAACGAGCGATGGCAGACTCGGTCAATACCGGATGCCGCGCGTACTGGGCGCTTGCGAGTCTGACCCACGTTTTCCCGCCGCGCTGCACAAGCTCCGGGCGGTCGGCGTTGCCATCCTCACCATCATCCATCATCAGCGGAGCGTAACGGTTCATCTTCGCACGACGATCCTTTGCGTTTTCCGCATTGACCACGATGAGCGGAACGATCGACAGATCCTCGATCATCACATGCTCACCGTACAGCAGCGCGAGCGCAGGTTCGTTGCACAGCTCGATAGCGGTTTTCATCAGCGCGACGTAACGGACGATCGGAATGCGGCCGTTTTGATCAAGGAGATCGTGAGCGTGGATGCCCGCGCGCCGCAGGAGCGTCTCGCGATCTGCACCGCGAGATACCGCAAACTCGACAAGGGCTTTCGGCGAGCTCGCCACCACCGTCGGCTCACGCATGGAAGAGTTGCGTGACGCTGAGAGTCATGTCGTTGACGCGTGATATCATGGCTGATGATTCGGCGTGGGCCTAACGTTGCACTGCTTCTATTGGCATCCAACTGGAGCCCGGCAGATGCACGTACGGTTTTCCATCGTTCTTGTTTCGTGATGTTCAACCTCGACAGGTGGTCCGTCAAACGGATCGCACGGGTAGCAGCCGTTCTGGGCATCGGTAGTGGAGTGCCGGACGGCTTCTCGGTGAGCATGATTCGAAAGGTGTTCGTCCCAAACGACGCAGCAGCAACGGCCGCGAATATCCTGCACTCCGAAACGCTGTTCCGCGCATCCATGTGCGCGGAGCTTTTTGCACTCGCGATGTTCGTCACGTCGCAGGTCATGCTGTACCGGCTGTTCAAGCCCGCCAGCCGCCAAGCTGCCCGGCTCTTTCTCGTCCTCACCATCATGGGTGCAACGATCCAGGCGCTGGATGTCTTTGGTGATTTTGGAGCGCTGACCATTCTCAAGGGAGGGGCCGGCCTGGCGGCACTCACCATACCGCAGTTGCAGGCAATGGCCTTCGTGATTCTGAAGATGCACGCGTTCGCATACAACGTCGCACTGGTGTTCATCGGATTCTGTTCGTTGTGCCTTGCGTACCTTGCCACGCGCGCGACGTTCCTTCCTCGTATCAGCGGGTACTTCCTGGCGATCGACGGACTCGGCTATTTGACGAGCAGCTTCGGGGCACTGCTGGCGCCGACTTTTATCGTGCACCTGCGGCCGTGGGTTCCGTTTGTTACTGCCATCATGGGGACAGGCGCGCTGTTGATCTGGCTGATCGTGAAAGGAGTTGATGTGCAGCGATGGGAAGAGCAGAACGGAGGTGAGCCATGGTAGGGTCGCTCGCATTTCTGTTCGCCCTTACGACGCCCTTCGCTCCCGCGGCGTGTCGCCCGGTGAAAGCATCGGCCGCGCAAACGCTCGTGCAGCGCGCGATCACCGCGCTCGGACTGCACACCGTTGGCGCGCGCGTGCGCACGGCGAATGTGAGCGAAGTGATCAACATGGCGTACCAGTCCGATCGCATGTATCCGCCGTATCTGTGGCAGTCGCGTGAATTGAAAACGTCGATGGATTGGGAGCACGGCGTGCATCGGATGGATATCGGCAAAGCGCCGGGCTCCGTTTCGTTTGTGACCGACAGCGCGCGAAAGGTTGCCATCTTACCGCGCGGCGCGATGCTCATGCCAAGCCGGCAAGCGGGCTTGCTTGACGAGCGAGCGATGGATCCGTGGGCGGTGCTCGCGGATTGGCGCAGCGCGCCGGACGTAACGGTCGCCGAGGAATGCATGTATCGCGACTACTGGCGCACCGTGCTCTCTCGCAAAACGGCGGAGGGCGTGGAGCGGCTGTTCGTGGATCCGAACAGCGGGATGCCGGTGAAGCTCGAGCGTCGCGAACCGCACTACCTGTGGGGCGATGTGCTCGCGGAGTTTTTGTGGTCGATCTGGACACCGGTGAAAGGGTCGCGGGCGCTCGCGCCGCAGTTCGCGTTTCGCATGGTGGATGGAGAGACCGACGAGCAGCGGTCGCTCGATCAGTACGCGCTGGTGGAGCGCGACAGCGCAGGCGTGCTCACGTTTCCGGCGACCGCGACGCCGCAGCCTGCGGCGCCGTCGTCGAATCCTGACACCGTTCGCGTGGCCGCGAACACGTTTCTGCTGACGACGCGCGCGTACACAAATGTCGTTTCGCTGCAGCGAGACACCGTGTTCGTGCTCGATGCGCAGACGAGTCTGGAGCGCGCGCACTTCGATTCGCTCTGGATCGGCAGGCTCTTTCCGGGCGCGCACCCGATCGTACTCGTGGTCACGGATCTCGCATGGCCTCATATCGCTGGCGTGCGATTTTGGGTCGCGCTCGGCGCAACGGTGGTCTCGCATCCGGCGTCACAGACGTTTCTCGAACGCGTCGTACGGCATAAGTGGCTGTTGCAGCCAGATCGACTCGAGCTGCGGAAAACTCAGACGAAGTTGACCTTCAGGCAAGTTATGACGACGCACGCGCTCGCTGGCGGCGCAAAT
>JBBRBH010000042.1:0-35510 GCA_038205995.1 Gemmatimonadales bacterium | reverse complement strand
CCCGCGGTCGCACGTGTACTGTTGTTAGTCCAACACTCACCAGCCCGGAGCTCCAAAGTGTCTCGCCGTCTCCTCTTCACCTTTCTCGTGCTCGCCTCGCTCCCGACTCTCGCCTTCTCCCAGCAAGGCGGCCGCGGTGGCCGCGGTGGAAGTGGCGGCGGCAAGAGCGACGACAAATACAAGCCAACCAACGACATGCCGAATTATCCTGCGGCCGTCGAACTGCAGAAGCGCAATCCGGTTGTGTATTTGATCGACAACCGCAAGAAGATCTCGCTCACCGATTCGCTCGTCACGTCGCTGCGCGTTCTTCAGGCCCAGATCTATGAGCGGAACGGCGATTTGATTGCGCGCTACGATTCTGTTCAGCGGATTTACAAACCGGAGAACGCGAACGACGCCTCGAACCTCGCGCGCGACAGCGTGCGATTGAAGGCGCTCTACCAGGCGCGCGTCATGTCGGCCGTGTTCGATACACTCATGTCGCGGCGGCAGAGCGACGATCTCGAAGCGCTCGCGATGATCAAAGATGAGAAGCAACAGAAGAAGGCAGCCGATCTTCTCGACAAACAGGATGCCGATTTCGCGAAGCTGGCACCTGAGGGGGTCGCGGCCCGGGGAGGCCGCAGAAGGCCCTAGGCTTCTGGCCTGGGCTCAGACCTCCGTTCCGCCTCCAGCACAAACCCGATCCCCCGCCGCGACGTGATCGCCACCGTCGCGCCCGCCCCACCCAGCTTTTTCCTGAGCCGCGTGACGTTCACGTCGACAACATTCGTCCCGGGATCGAACGACATATCCAGCACTTTCTCTAGGAGCGACGTCCGCGCGACGACTTCCCCGGCGTGCAGCAGAAAGTGCTCGAGCATCGAGAGCTCACGCGGCGTGAGATGCAGTGGAATGCCCGCGACGAGCGCCACCCGGGTGAGCCGGTTGAACAGCAGATTGCCGAGGCTCAGCTGTTCGGTGCGCTTGGCACCGCCGCGCCGGACGAGGGCGCGCACCCGCGCCTTGAACTCTTCGAAGTCGATCGGCTTGGTGACGTAGTCGTCGGCGCCCGCGTCGAGCGCAAGCACAGACCCTTCTTTGGCCGAGGTCCCCGTCAGCACGAGCACGGGAGTGTCGAGTCCCTTGCGCCGCAGCTCCTGCACGAGCGTCACGCCGTTGCCGTCGGGCAAAACGAGGTCGAGTACGATGGCATCGTACTCATTGACCAGCGCCAGTACGCGTCCGGACTCTCCAGTTTCGGCGAGGTCCACCGCGAAACCACCCTCCTCGAGCAAATGCTTCACGAGGACGCGGATAGTCGGGTCGTCGTCCACTACTAGAACGCGCACGGAAAGCCCGGAAAAGAGGGAGAAAACCGTCCTCGTCGACTACCCGCAAGAATGACAGAAATGTAACGCTCCGTACAACGTCCTGTAATTGGACAGTGGCCATCTTCTTTACGCGGTCCAGGACAAGGCGACGATGCCGAGTTCTAAAGTCCCCTCGACAATCGAGACGGAAACCGCAAAAGCAGGCAAACGGAGATAACAAACTCATATGAAGACCTCGACCAAGATCAGCATCGTTCTCGCAACGGTTGTCGCCCTGTCCGCTGTTCGTTCCGCCTCGGCCCAGACCGCCACGCAGACCGTGACGTTCCAGGTGACCGCCATCAATCAGGTCGCCGTGACCGGAGCTCCTTCCCTCGTCATCAACGCGGCAGTGGCCGGCAGCGCGCCGACCTCCGTTACCGCAGCAGGAAATACCTGGTCCGTCACGACGAACCAGACCGGCGCGATGATCACCGCTAGCATCCCGTCCGCGATGCCGGCCGGCCTGACCCTCTCGGCCAATCTGGTCGCTCCCGCAGGCGCCACCAGCACGGGCCTGACCGCACTTGGTACGGTTGCCGTGAATGTTGTCACAGGCATCACGAAGCAGAACGCCGCAGCGATGGCGCTCACGTACCAGCTCGATGCGACCGCCGCCGCTGGTGTTGTTGGCTCGGCGACGCGCGTCGTGACGTACACGATCACGGGCGGCGTCTAAGTTCGCGACGCACCAAACAGATCAGCGGTCTGCTCACAGCTACCTCAGAGCTATCATGACCCCGAGGGCCCTCATGCTTGCTAGCGCCAGGTGCGCGGCAGTGGTGGCCCTCGCGGCGTTTTGGTCGAGTGCGTCCCAGGCACAGATCACCGTGTCTGGGGACCCGGCCTTGATGAAGATCTCGGCGGCTGTTGCTGGCGGTGCGCCGACCTCCGTTTCGAATGCGCTCACTACATATACTGTTGCCAAACCGGCGTCGGGCTCGTGGACGGTCACTGCTCAGCTGAGCGCGGCGATGCCGGCCGGTGTTACGCTCACGATCAATCTCGCGGTCAGCGGCGTTGCGGTAAGCGCGGGTGTTGTCACGCTGACGACCGCTCCGGTGAATGTGGTGACCAACATCAGAGGGAAGATCAGCGCCAAGTCGATTACCTACTCGCTGAGTGCCACCACCGCCGCGGGAGTCGTCTCTTCACAGACGCGCCGAGTCACACTCACTGCAGTCGCCGCACCGTAGGAGCAGCCCATGACCAAACGTCTTCCCGCACTCGTGTTCGCCGCCGCGTTTTTCTCGCTCGCGGCGATCGCCGTTCCCGCGTCCGCGCGGGCGCAGATCGCCGTCCTCAGCAGCACGGTCGAGGAGAAAACGGCTGTTCCCGGTGAGAGCTACAAGGGCTCGATAGTCGTATCAAATCCGAGCAATCAGCCGCAGAGCGCGCGCATCTATCAAACGGATTATCGCTTTTCGTCCGACGGCACCGCGCACTACGACGATCCCGGCAGTTCGCCGCGCTCGAACGCGACGTGGGTGACGCCGCAGACGACACGCGTCGTGATTCCGCCGAACTCGCAGATCAACGTGTCGTATTCGGTTGCCGTTCCGCCGAACGATTCACTGCGCGGGACCTATTGGAGTCTCCTGATGGTTGAGGGCGCGCCGGTTGAACCGGGGCCCGCTGCAAACGGAACGAAGCCGGCGATCGGCGTCGGCGCTGTGATGCGCTACGCGATCCAGCTGGCCACGCACATTCGCGCGTCCGGTACGCGCACGGTTGAGTTCACCTCGCCCGTCGCTGCGAAATCGGCAGCGGGCGCGGCAACGTTCGACGTCGACATGACCAACACCGGCGAGCGCGGATTTCGCCCCTCGCTCTGGGTTGAAGTGTACGACGCGCAGGGCGTCCTTCGCGCGAAAGCGAAACAGACGCGTGGCCTGCTCTACCCCGGCACCTCGCTCCACCAGCACTTCGATCTCGGCGTGCTCCCGAGCGGAACGTACAAAGCCGTGGTGTTCGCCGACACGGGGGAAGATTCCGTGCTGGCGAAGCAGTACACGATCACTTTCTGATTCTCGCTTTCATGCAGCCGCGTTTTTTGCGCATCGTCAGTGCCCTCGTCGCGCTTTGCGCGATGGCGACGGTCGCGCGAGCGCAGGAGGGCGGCGCGCTGCAGCTTCGCGCGGCTCAGGCTGACACCGCGCGCATCGACGCCGGCACGGCGCTCACCACGGTGTTCCGCGTAAAGAACGGCAGCGCCGACTCCTCGCGCCTGCAGCCGACCGTCACGGTGCCGCGCGGATGGTCACTGGTCATGGGCGGCGCGCCATTCATAGTTGCCGCAGGCGGGTCGGACACCTGGCTCGTCGGCGTCTCAGTGCCCGCGAGTGCGCCGGCGGGGGCGTACGTGATTCGTGCGGCGGTGAAAGCCGGCGACGAAACCGCGACCGACTCGGTGATGGTGCACGTGAACGAACACCGCGCGCTCGAGATTCTGCCCATCGACGTGCCGGGCTGGGTGCTCGCCGGATCGAAATACGAATCGCGATTTCTCGTGCGCAATCGCGGCAACGTTGCTGCAACGATTGCACTCACGGGAGCGACGAGCCGGGGCACCCGCTGCGACGCGATGCCCCCCGTGCTTACGCTCGCGCCGGGCGCGAGCGCTCCGGTGACCGTGCGCGTTGCGATGACCGGATCGCTCGAGCGGACGACGGACGATGTGCTCGAACTTTCGGCGGCTGACAAAGCAGATCCGACGGTTCGCACGACTGCATCGACGCGCACGACGGTGATTTCAACGACAGGTGTGAGCCGGTTCGCGACGATCCCGTCGACGCTCTCGCTGCGCTCGATTGGTGGAGCGTCCGGTGTATCGCCAGTATCGCTCGTCGGTGCGGGGCTGCTCTCCGACAACACAACCGCCGTCGATTTTTCGCTGCAGGCGCCCACGGCGCGTCGCACGGAATTTGGATTCGACGAGCGCGATGAATATCGCGTGAACTTCAAGACCGCGAGCTACGCGCTCAAGCTCGGCGACAACCCGTACGGATTTTCCGAGCTCACGTCGAGCGGAATGCTCGGCACGGGCGCGCAGTTCAGCGGCGCGAGCGATCGCCTCGCGTTCGGCGTGTACGGACAGCATTTGCGATGGATGCCGGGTTCGAAATCGGACGAGGGCGTGTATCTCGGCTCTGCCCCGGACACGATGCGCGGCGCTGGGGCGACGTTCGTCGAGCGGCAGACGGCGGGCGGCGCGGTGAGTGTCGGCAGCGTGAGCGGGCACCTGCATCTGCCAATCGGCGCCATGCTGCAGCTGGAAGCAGCCGCGAGCGACAGCGGCCACGCGAACGGCATTGCCGAACGCGCGCGCATCTCGGGGCTGGTGCGCGACGTGAACTACGACTTCGGACTGCTGAAAGGAAATCAGGCGTTCGCCGGACTCGCGCGCGGCACTGCGGTTGAAGACGGCTCGATTTCCGCGCGGTTCGGACATCAGATCACGATTGGCGCCTCGGGCAACACGCGCGTTTCGGATTTTGCGACGCCGCTGAATGGTGTGCCGGCGCAGCACTTCTCCTCGGCGACTCTCAACGCGAGCTACGGCGGGCTCGCCGCGCTGGAGTACGGCTGGCTGAGCCGTCACGACGAAGGACCGCTGAATGGGTTCGACGGCACGCAGCGGGGCCTGCGCGTTTCGAGCTCGGTTCCGCTCGGGCCCGCGAGTGTGTCGGTGAGCTACGAGCACGGCACGGTGAATCTCACGGCCGAGACCGTCTCGCACAGCTACAATGTGATTTCTGTTTCGGCGCAGACGCGGCTCTGGAACGGGGGAACGTTTTCGCTGTTCGGCGCGCACAACGATGGCACGACGCTCACGGGTGCCTCGAGCGGCGTGGCAAACGCCGGCGTGAATCTCGATGTCTTTCTGCCGCTTCGCCTCGAACTCGCGCTCTCGACGTCCGCGCAGCGCGCGACGCTCGGCGTGTTCGATGGTTCCGGCGCGTGGTTCAGTCAGTCCGATGCTCGGCTCGACTATCACTTCGTCGCGGGGCAGACGCTTTCCCTGCGGGTGCGGGTGTGGCAGAATCCGCTCGTCGAGGGCAATGCAAACGCGCGCGCGTTCTATCTTGAGTTCCGCACGCCGCTCAAGCTGCCGGTTGGACCCTCGCGCAGCGAGGGACGCGCGGAAGGAATCATCGTCGACGCGGGAACGGGCGGGCCGCTCGTGGGTGCGCTGGTGCGTCTCGCAGACCAGGCCGCGGTTTCGGACAAGAATGGCCACGTTTCATTCAGCGGCCTCTCCCCTTCGCACCAGCGCGTCTCGCTCGACGCATCGGGCGCGGCAGCGGGCGCGATGCTCGTCGGCGACGCGTTCGTGGATATCCGCGAGCACATGACGACTCCGGCGAAGTTCAATGTCTCGGTGGTGCGCGGCGGAACGGTGCGCGTGCTCGTGAGCCGTCTCGCGCCGGCGCTCGGCACGCTCGCAACCAACAAGGACTCGATGGTCGCGGTTGGAGTCGAGGCGAACGTGCTTGTCGCACTCGAGAGCGGGCGCGACACGATCTATCAGTCGAGCGACGACCGCGGCCGGCTCGATTTTGGCGCCGTCTCGCCCGGCAGGTGGACCATGATCGTCATGCCAGGCGAACTTCCGGATCACCATGTGTTCGAGACTGACCGGATGGAGGTGAACGTGCTTCCGGGCGAGCATCGCGTTCTCGAGCTGCATCTGATTCCACAGCGGCGCACGGTGACGTTCATCGGCGGCAACGCCGAGCCGCTGACGGCCAAGCAGTTGCCGCAGTTGCCGCTTCCGCCCCGGGAGCCGTAGCACACGCGCATGTGCAGAGCGGGACTCGGGCGGGTGCCCGAGTCCCGCTCTGTTCTTGCTACCAGAATCCACTCAGGGAATAATTCCCATCACCTTTTTCCCTTCGGTATCGTACACCTCGAGCTTCCCGAACTTGCGGAGAATGTCCTCGACTTTCTTGCCATCGCCCACCGCGACGATCTGTACCCGGCTCGGGTCGAGATATTTTCTCGCAGCCGTCTGTACCTGCCCTGCCGTCACACCCATCACGCGTGCCGGGTATTTGTCCCAGTAGTCCGCGGGCAGATGGTAGATCCAGCGCGTCACGTAGTAGTTGAGCACCTGTTGCGGGCTCTCGAGTGAAAGCGCGAAACTCGCGACGATCGCTCGCTTGCGATCCGCGAGCTCCTTTGCGGGCACGACCGTATCACGAATCGCGACGAGTTCGCCGAGCAAATCGCGCAGCGCCGCCTCGGTCACCTCGGAGCGCACGTCGGTCGACGCGTTCCACGTTCCAGTGTAGCGCCCAGCGCTCAAGCCGCTGAACGCGCCATACGTGTAGCCTTTCTCCTCGCGCAGATGCACGAAGAGGCGGCCCGTGGGACCTCCGCCGACGATCTGGTTCATCACCTGCAGCACGTCGTAGTCTGGATTCGTGCGCTCGATCGCCTGCGTGCCGACAATGAAACTCGTCTGCACGGACGCCGGACGATCAACGAGCCACACTTTCGCGGGGCCAATCGGCGGCGGGTTCGTGGCCGCGACCGTCGCAGCGCCAGTCTTCCTCCAGCCGCCGAGTTTCGACTCCACAAGTTTTTTCGCCTGCTCGTACGTGATATCGCCGGAGAACGCGATCGCCGCGTGATCGGGGACGTACTTCGTCTTGTGAAATTCGATCATCGCGGCGCGTGTGACTTTGTCGAGCTGTTCGGGAGTCATCAGCAGGCGGCCGGCCGCGTCGTCGCCGTACATCACCTTTTGATACAGTTCCTGCGCGAGGAACCCGGTAAACGAACGATTCTGATTCAACCCCGCTTTCGTACGCGCCTTGTACTTGGCGAGCTCTTCCTCCGGAAACGTCGGATGCAGCAAGACGTCGGCGCCGATATCGAACACGTGCTCGAGATTCTGCGTGAGCGCCGATCCCGAGAACGTCGCGTCGAGCGACGACATCCCCGTACCCACATTCACGGCGCCGGAAATCGTCTCGAGCTGCTCGGAGATCTGCGTCGTGGTGCGCGCAGCACTCCCCTCGCGCATCATCGCGGCCGTCGCTGACGCGAGCCCGACTGAGGCAGGTGCGTCGAAGTATCCGCCCGCGCCCGGGATCAACAGCTGAAATGTCACGAGCGGCGTCCGATGGTCCTCGAGCACCATCAAATGAATTCCGTTCGCCAGATCGCCTTCTTTCGGCTTCGGAAGTTTGACATCGAGAATTTTTTCGTTCACCGGCGCCTTGCCCTTCAGTACCACGGCTTTGCTCGACGGCGGAGCCGACGCGCCCGGCGCCTGCGCGCGCGCCGCGTTCGCCGCGGCGGTGAGAGCGAACAGCGCCACAACCATCACTCGACGCGAAGACATCAGTTGCCTCCGCGGCCCGCGGCCGCCTTCGGAGTAGTGATGATCACCGAGCGGTTCTCGGCATTCAAATATTTCCGCGCCACGCGCTGCACATCGGCGGGCGTGACGGCACTCAGGCGGGCGACGCGGCCGTTGAGACGGCCGGGATCGTTAAAGAACACGGCGTCGTCTGCCATCGTCGCGGCACGGTTGAGCGAGCTCAACAATTGATTCGCGACGCCGCGCTTTGCCGACGCCTGCGCCTTCTCCACTTCCCACTGTGCCGGCGGTGCGGCTTTCACCTTCTCGATTTCCGCGTAGACGGTTTTCTCGAGATCCGCTGCCGACTTCCCCGGATTGAGTGTGCCGCCGATCTGGAAGAGCCCCGGCCCGCGACTCTCGCCCTTGAATGCAGATATTCCGCCGGAGAGCTGGCCCTGATGCACGACGGCCTCATACAAACGCGAACTGCGCCCGCTGCCGAGCACGGTTGCGAGTACGGTGAGCGCGGCATCGTCCGCGTCAGCCGAGGGCGGAACATTGTACGCGATGTCGACGCGCGTGAGGCGCGCCAGCGCATCTTCCAGGCTGATGCGCCGTTCAGCGGTGCGCGGCTTTTCCGACATGTCAACAGGATCGGGATCGGCCTGCCGCGGAATTCCTTCGAAATACTTTTTCACCTTCTCGAGGCAATCCGCCGTCTTCACGTCGCCGACGATCGCGACGACCGCGTTGTTCGGCGCGTAGTACGTGCGGAAGAACGCCTGCACGTCCTCCACGGACGCCGCGTTGAGATCAGCCATCGAGCCGATCACGGAGTGCGAGTACGAAAAGTTGTCGTACGCGAGCGAGTCGATCGCCTCGAACGTCTTGCCGTACGGGTTGTTGTCAACACCGATCCGGCGCTCCTCCTGCACGGCGTTTCGCTGGTTATCGAGATTTTCCTTGTTGATCACCAGCGAATGCATGCGATCGGCCTCGAGAAAGAGTCCAAGGTCGAGCTGGTTGGTGGGCAGCGACTCGTAGTACACCGTCCGGTCTTTGTTCGTCGTGCCGTTCATGTTGCCGCCGTTATTGAAGATGAGCGTGAAGTGCTCACCCGGACCGACGTTCTCCGAGCCTTTGAACATCATGTGCTCGAAGAGATGCGCGAATCCCGTGCGCCCGCGGCGCTCGTTGCGCGAGCCGACGTTGTAACTGACGGCGATCGAGAACACCGGCGCGTGATGATCCTCGGCGATGATCACCCGAAGGCCGTTCTTCAGTCGCGTGTCGGAAAACGCGATGTCGCGATGCTCGACGTTCGCCGGCACGGCGGCCACTCCGACGGCCAGCAACGCCGCAAAAAACACAGCTGCGGCTGCGGCGCCGAACCGATGTGGGGATGTTGAACGCATGGGAGCTCCGATGGAGGTTGGTGCAACAGCTTTTTTGACTCCTTCATGCTCGTTAATGGTTGCCGCGAGCGCAACCGCGGGCGTAGCATTTGAGCCATGCTCATCCTCGCCCAATCAGCCGTGATCACACTCGCCATCGTCAACGCCCGCATCTGGACCGGAGACGCCCAGCGTCCATGGGCCGATGCCATCGCTATTGCCGGCAACAAGATCGAGTACGTCGGCTCCTCTTCCGAACTGCGCAAACGCTCGCTCGCCTCGGCGCGGCTCATTGATGCACATGGCGCATTTGTGTCGCCCGGATTCACGGACGCGCACGTGCATTTCATTGACGGCGGCTTCGCGCTCGCTTCGGTGCAGCTCCGCGACGCGAAAACGAAGAACGAGTTCATCCGCCGCATCGCGGCGTTTGCCAAGACGGTTCCCTCGGGCGTTTGGATCACCAACGGCGACTGGGACCACGAGAACTGGGGCGGCGAGCTGCCGACGCATGCGTGGATCGATTCGGTGATGCCGAACAATCCGGTGTGGATCAACCGTCTCGACGGCCACATGAACCTCGCCAACGCGGCCGCGATGAAAGCGGCGGGCGTCACACGCGGCACCGCCGACGTCAGTGGCGGAGCCATCGTGCGCGACGCGAAGGGCGAGCCAACCGGAATATTCAAAGACAACGCACAGGGCCTTGTAGATCGCGCCGTGCCCGCGCCGCCCGCTGCGGTTTCGGACCGCGCGCTCGACGCGGCAATGAAATACGTCGCGTCGCACGGCGTGACTTCAGTTCACAATATGGGCTCCTGGACGGATCTCGCTGTATTCGAGCGCGCGCACCACGCGAAGCGACTGATCACGCGCATCTACGCGGCGGTTCCGCTCTCCTCGTGGAAACAGCTCGCCGATACCGTGAAGGCACGCGGATTTGGCGACGACTGGCTGCGCATCGGCGCGCTGAAGGGATTCGTGGACGGCTCGATCGGATCGCACACCGCGGCGATGCTGGCGCCGTTCAGCGACTCGCCGAAGGACTCAGGGTTCTTCGTGAACACTCCCGAGCATCTGTACGAATGGACGTCGAACGCCGATAAGAACGGATTGCACGTGATCGTCCACGCTATTGGCGACCGAGCGATCCGCGCGCAGCTCGACATCTTTGAGCGAGTCGAAAAAGAAAACGGCCCGCGCGACCGCCGCTTTCGCATCGAGCACTCGCAGCACATCGCGCCCGCAGACATGGCGCGCTTCGGGAAACTGGGAGTGATTGCCTCGGCGCAGCCATATCATGCGATCGACGACGGGCGCTGGGTGGAGAAAGTCATCGGCCACGAGCGCTCGAAAGGAACGTACGCGTTCAAGTCGCTGCTCGATGCCAAGGCGATTCTGGCGTTTGGCTCAGACTGGTTCGTCGCGCCGCCCATCCCGCTCACCGGTATTTACGCCGCGGTCACGCGTCGCACGCTCGACGAGAAAAATCCTGGCGGCTGGTTTCCCGAGCAGAAGATCACAGTTGAGCAGGCGCTGCGGGCGTACACCTCGGGCGGATCGTTCGCCGGCTACGCGGAGAAAAACCGCGGCGTGCTGAAGGCCGGCATGCTCGCCGACATCGCGATGATCGATCACGACCTCACGAAAATCGCGCCGGAGAACATTCGCGATGCGAAGGTCGTGATGACCATCGTCGATGGGCGCGTGGTATTCGAGCGGCCATGAGCAGACTTGGCGCGTCCCTGACATCTTTTTTTTACTCCAGCCCGCGCTAGCGAGCCGCCGCCTCGCGCTGCAGCACGTCTGTAACGGTCGCGATCAGCAGATCGTTCTCGATGGGCTTCGCGAGAAATGCGATCACCGCGCCCGGCGTGCCGGTCCACGAGATTTCGCTCTGCACGAATCCTGACATGTAGATCACGCGCACGTCCGGATCCATCGCCGCGATCTGATCGATCATCGTCATCCCCGTCATCTCGGGCATGAGCACGTCAGTCAGAATGAGCGCGGGCCTCGCGTCGGGCGCCGCGTTGCGGAAGTGTGTGATCGCTTCGCGCGGGTCGCCGGTGTCCCAGAGCTGAAACCCCGATTTTTGCAGCACTCGCTTCAGCACGCTGCGCACGGCGTCGTCGTCATCCACGACATAAATCGTCGCCTCGTAAAAGCGCTCGAGCGCGGCGCTGATCCGCACCGGCGGACGCGCGTCGGCGGCCGGCACGCCTCCGGCAGTCTCAAACGGCGGAGCGACGCAAACCATATCCCGTCCGCCCTGCTTCGCCTGGTAGAGCGCGCGGTCGGCGGCGGCGAGCATAAACTCGAACGAGCCAAGACCCTTCTGGTGCGACGCAATCCCCGCGCTCACGGTCTGCATGCCCCACGGAAAGGGCTTGGCGCGCAACTGGTCGAGCACGCGCTGCGCGAAATAGGCAGCGGACTCCGAGTCGGTGTCGCGCAGCACCGTCACGAACTCCTCGCCGCCATACCGCGCCGAGAGATTCTCCTTGCGCGTGTTGAGCTTCAGAATCTTCGCGAACTGTGTGAGCGTCATGTCGCCGGACGGATGACCGAAGCGGTCGTTCACGCTCTTGAAGTTGTCCAGATCGAACATGATCACGGAGAGCGGGTGCCCGCGTTCGGCCGCCGCGAATTCCGTATCGAGAAGGACTTCGAGATGGCGGCGATTGGGGAGTCCGGTGAGCTTGTCCACGAGCGCCAGTTCTTCCGCCGCGCGACGCTCGCGTCGCAACGCCTCGGAGAGAATCCCGATGCCGATCGATATGAACAAATAGACCGCGACGATCGCCGCGAGCAGCGACCAGTTGGGCGACGCGATATCGAAGATCACGACGCTCAGCTGCGTCGCAGTGATCACCGCCATCCCGCCCGCAAGCGCAACCGCGACGCCAACAAGCCCGCGGTAGTACGAAAGGAGGAACGCCGGAATCAGCGCGGTCAGCCAGATGAGCATCCCGACGCCGTTGCTCGTCCAGTCGGGGAACCAGTACGCGGAAACAGCGGGTACAATCAGCGAAGCCACCGAAATGGCCAGTGCGCGAATCGGCACAGATGACTGCCGCAGACGAGCTAGCATCCCTCTCCCGCCATTCACTGTCATACCGCGTGGTCAGCACCAGCCAGGCAGTGTAGCGCGTTACCGGGCAGAAGTGCCAAATGTGTGCTAACATGCAGACGCATGAGCACCTATCGGGCAACCTGGATCCGCGCCGCAGCAACACTTTCGCTGACAAGCGCGGCATTGAGCGCGCAAATTCCGGCCGCCGAGTTCGCCGCGCGCAGAGACTCGCTCGCTGCTCGAATCGACAGCGGCGTCGTTGTTGCGTTCGGCGGCAGAACTCTGGTGCAGGACTTCGGCACTTTCTTTCAGCTGCCGACGTTCCATTACATCACGAACTTCGACGAGCCCGACGCCGCGTACGTGATGGTCGTGCGCCACAAGAAGGGCGAGAGCCAGCTGTTCGTCTCGCCAATCAACGCGCGCACCGCGTTCTACTATGGCAGACGCGCCGATTCGTCGATGACGCAGAAAGCCTATGGCATTCGCGGCCGGCCGTTCGCTTCGCTGGCCGGCGTGCTGGATTCGCTCGCAAACAGCGGACTTCCCTTCTATTCCATCGGCGATTTTGAAGACGCCGATTTCGCGCGCGCGGACTCGCTCACGCGCGGACAGGTCGCCATGCGCACGCTGGCCGCGAAACATCCGAGCCTCACGCTGCGGAATGCGATGCCGATGGTCGATGAACTTCGCGCCCGAAAATCCACGGGCGAGCTCGCGTTACTGCGAAAGGCCGCTGACATCAGCTCTGAAGGCCATCGTGCCGCGATGCTCACCGCAAATCCTTCGCATGAATACGAACTTCGGGCGTCGCTCGAGTACACGTTCACCAAACTCGGCGCCGAGCGAAACGCGTACGGCTCGATCGTCGGCTCCGGTGTGAACGGCACGCAGCTGCACTATATGAAAGACACCGATCCCGTAAAACCGGGCGATCTCGTCGTGATGGATGCCGCGGGAGAATATCATGGCTACGCGGCGGATATCACGCGCACGATTCCGGTGAGCGGAACGTTTACGAAAGAACAGCGTGAGATCTATCAACTCGTGCGCGCCGCGCAGGATGTGGCTGAACGCAATTCAAAGCCGGGAATGAAGGCGCGCGTCGCGCAGGATTCTTCCGTGATGGTGCGCGCCGCTGGCCTTGCGAAGCTCGGCCTCATCGAGAGCGTCGAAGCCGATTTCGATCCGCCATGGCCGGTGAACTGCGAAACCCAGGCGGCCGCGTGCAAGCAGTCAAATCTCTGGATGATTCACGGGATCTCGCACGGACTCGGACTCGCCGTGCACGATCCGGTGCAGGCCTCCTACGGCGACGGCACCTACAAAATCGGCGATGCGTTCACGATCGAGCCGGGCATCTATATCAGTACGCGCGCCCTTGACGTGCTCCCAGACACGCCGAAAAATCGCGCGTTCATTGCGAAGGTGCGCGCGGCGGTATTGAAGTACGAAAACACCGGCGTGCGCGTCGAAGACGACTACGTCATTACGGACAAAGGGCTGCAGCGCATCAGCACGGCGCCACGTGAGATCGACGAGATCGAGGCGCTGATGAAAAAGCGCGCGCGAGTTCAGCCGTGACTGGCGTGGTAGGCAAACAGCACTGATCCGCCCTTGATCATCTCGATGATCTTCGGCGCGGCGCTGCGGCTCAACGCCGGACATCCTTCACTGCGTCCGAGCCTTCCCGATGCGCGGATATTCTCTTCGCTCACGTACGGCGCGCCATGCACAACGATGCCGCGCTCGAGCGCGTGATCGTTGAGTCCCGCGTTCAGCCCCTGCAGCCGGAGCGAGAGTCCGTTCTTTCCCTCATACGTGTCTGCCGTCACGAACGCGCCGAGGCTCGTCTCCAGACTGCCGATCGCATTCGAGAATCGCGCCGCAACATCTTCACCGCTTCCGCGCCCGTGCGCAACGAGTTCGTGCGCCAACACCGTGGCGCGCGCAAGATCGAGCACCCACAGGCGCGGCAGATGACTCGGCAGCGAATAGTCGATCACCGTGAGAACGGCGCGCTTTACCAAACCGCCGCTTGCCGCATTCCGATATGCCGCCAGCGCCGCGCGCAGAACGGGAATCCGGAGTCCTGAAGTCAGCGCGGCATTTTCAATCGCCGCATCCGAATTCGGGCCAGCGCCCGGCACATGGAATGGCGATCGCAACGGCGCCTTCGCCACGGCGCCGCCGAGTGGCGTCGCTATGGAGAGCGCCACGAGCGCGGCCTTACGTCGCTTGGACATGCGGGCCATGTGAATCCTCCGTCGTTAGTGCTTCACGAAGTATCCTCGGCCGCGCACCCCTATTGTGTCAGGGATTCGCCTACGCAGGGACGGTCACTGCCGCGAATCGATCAAGGCGGCGTCGAAATCCGCACCGGCACTTTGCTCGTCAGGAAGTTGCCGTTACCGAGCTGTCCGCTGCCGTTGTTGCCCCAGCAGTAGGCAGCGCCGGCCGTCGTAATTCCGCAGGCGTTGCCGGACGTCACGCCAACATTCAGGAATGCGAGGCCTCCGGAAACGGCTACCGGAACCGTGGTGTTCGTGAGTGTGCCGTCGCCGATCTGTCCCGAATCGTTTGCGCCCCAGCACCATGCGGCGTTGCCAATCGTGACCGCGCAGTTCGACGACCCGCCCGCGCTGATTTGCGAGTAGAGGTTCGCGCCGGAGACGGCGAGCGGTACGGGCCAGCTTGCGGCGAGGAAACCGACGCCCTGGCCGAGAAGTCCGGTCGAATTGGAACCCCAGCAGTACGCAGTGCCGCCGGTGGATACTCCGCACGTCTGATTGCCTGCGCCAGCGCTGATCGAGGCCCAAGAAACTCCGCCCGATACGAGCGTAGGAACTTTCCTTGATGTCAATGTATTGTCGCCGAGCTGGCCGACGGAGTTGTTGCCCCAGCAATAACCCAAGTGACCGGTGGTGACGGCGCACGTATGACCATCGGCGCCGACACTCACATTCAGGAACGTAAGGCCGCCGGAAACCGCCACCGGACTGGTGCGGTTGAGAATCGTGTTGTCGCCAACCTGTCCGAACGTATTGCTGCCCCAGCAGAACAGCGCGCCGCCTGCGACGATACCGCACGATCCACTTACGGACGTCCACGTGTGCGCGCCCGTGACTTGAACCGGCGCAATGCTGCTGCCGCCGATTCCGTTGCCGAGGCTGCCGCCAGTTCCGTTGCCCCAGCAGAACGCGAGGTTGGCCGCAGTCGCGCCGCAGTAGTAGCCTGCGCCGGAGCCGAGACTCGTGAACGCAATCGCGCCGAACACCAGGCGCGGCGTGTTGCTGTTGCCGACCAGAATATTGATGCCGAGCACGCCCGACGAATTGTCGCCCCAGCAGTACGTCGTGGCCGCCATCACTCCGCAGGTAGTCGCTCCCCCAGCGCTCGTGAAGAGGAACGGTCCGGTGACCTTGAATGCCGTTGTGACGGCACTCGTAAGTCCGGCGGCCGTCGCGGTGATTGTGTATCCGCTCGCTGCTACGTTGAGCTGGAGATCGCCGAACGTGGCGATGCCGCCCACCGCAGGATGGATGAGGCCGCCGCTAAGCGTGGCGGCGCCGGGATTCGCGAGCAGCGCAACTGTCACCGGATTCACTGCCGCGGCAACCAGATTTCCGCCCGCGTCCTGGATTGCGAACTGCAGCGCGGGAGCCATGTTCGTCGAGACGAACGTTGTCACCGGCTGCACGAGAACCGCGATCTGCGACGGCGGGCCGACGGCGATGTTGAACGTGTTGCTTGTTGCGGTGAGCATACCGGCCGCAGTCGCAGCGAGCGTGTACCCGATGCCGATCTTGTTGATGTTGACGGCCGCGAAAGTCGCGACGCCTGCGACGGCCGCGACTGTCGTCGTACCGCCGAGGGTTCCGTTATTCGGATTAATGCCGATGGCAAGTGTGATGGGATTGACCGCTCCCACCACCGTTGCGCCGAGCGCGTCTTTCACCGTGACGACGACGGCTGGCGCGATCGAAACGCCGCCGATGGTGTTCACGGGCTGCACCGTGAACGCGAGCGCGTAGAGATCGACGGTGACGACCAGGTTCGCGAACTTGGTTGGGTCCACGACCGACGCCGCTTTGATCGTCGCAACTCCTGCGCCGACGGCGGTGATCGTTGCGACATTGGCGACGTTCGTCACCGTCGCGATCGTGGTATCGCTCGAGCTGAACTTCAACGCCGTGCTGATTCCAGTTACCGCGCTGATTGACGCGGTCGCGGCGAGCGTTTGCCCGACCAGAATCGTCGACGAACCAGGGTTGATGCTTACGCCATTGATCCCGGTGTTCACCGTAAGCACGGCGGTGCCGGTCTTCCCTTCACTCGTTGCGGTGATCGTGACCGCTCCGCTCCCAACGCCGGTGACTAATCCGGTTGCGCTGACGGTGGCTTTCGTCGCGTCGGAGCTGCTCCAGGTGACAACGCGCCCCACGAGCACGGTGCCGTTGACATCAGTGGTCTTCGCGGCGAGCTGATTCGTGAGGCCGATGGCGACCGTTCCGGTTGGCGCCGTCACGGTTACGAATGCAACGGGGATCGCGGTGACGGTGACGATCGCGTTCGCCTGAATGGCGCCCGCGATCGCCGTGATCTGCGACGTGCCAACCGAGAGGCCAGTGACGGCGCCGACCGGGGACACAGAAGCGACTGCGGGATTGCTGGTTGTCCAGATAACGGTGCCGGTAGAAATCGCGGCGCCATTTTGATCGAGTCCGCTCGCGCTTGCCGTGGTTGACACGCTGGTCGGCAACGAGCTCAGGCCGAGCGTGACGATCATAGAGGTAAGAACCGACGGCGGCACGATCACGTTGACGGTGACCTGACCGTGTATCGTGCCCGATGTCGCGATGATTTGCGTGACTCCGACCGAGACGCCGGTGACGATTCCAGTGGACGTTACGGTTGCGACGGCCGGTACGGACGAGGTCCAGGCGACTGCCGTTCCGGAATCGATCGGGAATCCGCTTTGATTGAGCAGCGCGGCGGTGGCGGTCACCGACTGGCCGACGGCGATCGAGCTCGGGTTGAGCGCCGCGATGATCGTCGTGAGGACGGGCGTGGTGCCCGTGGGCGCGGTGATGTCGTTGTTGCGGTCGGCGGCGTTTGGTGTCGCGCACGAGAGGATCGCGGCGTAGCACGCTGCGGTAACGAACGAGGAGAGCGCGGTGCGCCCGACTGACGTTCGATTTTCGGCGCGAGGCAGAGTCATGGAGTGGACCGGGGGTTCGACGGACGCCGACGGATGTGGGTCACCTAGAGATTAGGACGATCCGTGAGGGGTGATCGTCGCAACTATAATGAGACGGCTCACGTGTTATCGCGCTCGGCGCACCAAGTCGAGCATCACGGAGTAGTGCAACGCCGCGGCGGTAATCACCATGACATGAAAGATCTCGTGGTAACCAAACACCCGCGGCCACGGGTTGGGCCAGCGGCGCGCATACACTGCAGCGCCGGCGATGTACACCGCTCCCCCGGCGAGCAGCGTAACCGTATGCGCGTGGCCAAGCGTCGCGCTGAGGGAGGGAAGCGCGAAGAGCGCCGAACAGCCGAGCAATACGTATATGGCGGAATTGAGCTTGCGATACGACCGCTCGCCAAACGCCGCGAGAAGGAATCCAACCGCCGCGCCGCTCCACACCACCGCGAGCAGGATAAAGTTGCCGCCGAGGACGCACAGCGGCGTGTAGCTGCCGGCAATGAGCAGGTAGATCGCGCCGTGATCGAGGCGCCGCAGGCGAAGGCGAGCTGAAGTGTTCCAGCTGAAACCGTGGTACGCGCCGCTGATGCCGAACAACGTGACGAGAGACAGCGCGTACACCAGTCCGGCCCAGCGAGCGCGAGAAGTTCCGGCGGCAGCGAGAAGTTCGCCGGCCGCGGCTAGCGCAAGCAGGAACGCGAGCTGATGTGAGACGCCGCGCAGGACAGGCTTCGGATTCGCCGCTGTGGTTTCGATCACGTGCGATGTTGATGCGAGGGGGCCGGACGACTCCGGAAATATCGGGCTCGGGTCGATTCTCTGCCCCAGATTTAGCGAACTAACTGCGCCACTGCATCTATTCTACACGCTGACGCACTTACTTACGGTTGCGAGAGCTGCTTGCTGAAGGCAGTGTTGGATCCCTCTTGGCGTCGCCGCGACTGACAATGCGCTCGACCGCGGCGATCGATGCCGATTTACTCGCCAAGCCAGCGTACGCGAATGGAGGAACGCTCGATGAAGCTCCATCCCCACCGAAACACCGTTGTCGTCGCATGTCTGTTGGGCGTCTCACTTCTCGCAGGCTGCGGCGATCGCGCGGCACCGACGGGCGTGAACGACAGCGGACGACATCTAAGCCCACTCGGCAAGCAGTTCTCATTCACTGCGCTGTCGACGGGAACGCTGCGCGAGGTCCTCGCTCCGCAAACCGTGACGCGCAATACCGGCGCTCCGTTCACCACAAATTTTGTACTGGCCGGTGCCGGCCCCAGCGCGGTGCTCCATGTGAAGAACGGAGATGCGAGCGGGAATCACCGCGCCACCAGCGGATCGATCACGCTGGACGGCGTGCAGGTCGTGGGTGCGTCCAGTTTCAAGAAATCAGTTGCGAGCTTTGATGTCGCGCTCGCCATTGGCAATCCGTCGACGATCGGCGTGCAGCTGCAGGGAGCACCGGGAAGCACAGTCACGATCTCGGTCGACGCGGAACTCGCGACCTCCGGCACCGTAACCTCCGCTGGCGGAAACATCGTATTCCTGGGTGGACAGGTGCAGCTCTCGGTGCCCGCGGGCGCGCTGGGATCGACGACGATCTTGACCGCAACGCCGGTCGCGCCGCCAACACCAGACGTGATTCCGGGCACCGCGATCGACTTCGGGCCGAGTGGCACGACGTTCGGCGCTCCGGTCACCATCACGATCGCGTACGATCCGTCCACGCTGCCACTCGGCGTGCGGCCGGCGTATCTGGAGATGAAGTGGTGGAACGTCGATCACTGGGAAGCGCTCGCGAACAACAGTGTGGACGTTGTGCACTCGACCGTCTCTGCGACGACGACGCACTTTTCGATTTACGCTCTGTTGCCGAACGGCCGAGAGTTCTGTCCGGGCGACGTGACCGCCGAGAGTGATTTCCAGACGGCGATCAACGATGCGCCGGCGGGCGGCAACCTTTGGGTATGCAATGGCTCGTTCACGGTGGCCGGCATACTCGGTAAGGCGCTGGCGATTCGCGCGGAAAATCCGGGGCTTGCCACGCTCGCGCAGAATCCGGCGGCGACCGGCACGGAGGCCATCCTGTTGGTTCAGGGTGTTGCATCGGGAATGGTGAGCATCCAGGGAATGACGTTCGCGTACACGGCCGTTGGATTGCGAACGCTGGATTTTGATTCGCTCTCGGTAACGGGCACGACGTTCGCCGGGCCAGTGGTGGCACCATCGGTGCAAGCGTTCAACGCGGTCCGAGTGGATCCCACGGGCGTTGCACCGCACTCTGTGCTCTACGATCACAATACGTTTTTTGGCGGCGGCGTTGCGCTCACGCAACAGCAGCCGGTCAACACCGTGATGACGAACAACAATTTCCATGACATGGGCGCCTTCGCGATGGCCATTTACACAGCGAGCAGCATTTCGGTCCCGCTGCCGCCTGGCGGAACGCCGATCATGAGAGGCAGTCGAATCGAGTTCAACTCGTTCACGAACTGCGGCACCGGTGTGTGCATCGCATTGGAGGCGTCGGGTGCTGACACCGTGCGGCACAACATCATCACGATGTCCTCGGGCAACGTCAACGATGGAATCTTCATTTTCCGCGGCGGCGTACCGCTCGCGCTCACGCAACCCGCGATCATTACCGATAACTCGATCACTGGGCACGCGGCCATCGGAGATCCCAACGTGCAAACGAACTGGGGAATCACCGGCGCCATCGTCGAGAACGGCGGTCCAGTGGGAGTGGTGGACGTCGTTGAGCGCAATCAGATCAACACGGCGTACATCGGGATCCAGATGCGGTTCAATACGAGCGCGATGAACCTTACGGACAACACGCTCGCACACATGCATCTCGCGATGCAGATCACTTCGGTGAACAACGTGATGAACGCACACCGGAACGATATTTCGGATTACGTGACTCCGATGGCAACGGGAGCACCGCCGTTCTCGGCTGGAATTCCCCCGCTCGGATCATCGTCGGTCACGTGCAACTGGTGGGGCAACGCGAGCGGACCGCAAAGCGTGGTGCCGGGGACGGACGCGGCAAAGTACACGCCGTTTGCGACGACGCCGATTGCGAACATGCCCGCGGTGGTTTGCCCGTAGCAGTTTGAAGGGTTGCGGATGCGAACAACGAAGGGCGCGTCCGAATGGACGCGCCCTTCGAGTAAGGATCATGAATTTTCCCGAGTCGGCAGCCTCACGGCGGCGCTACCGGAGCTTGTCGAGCGCCGCCTGTTGCTCTGGGGTTAGCTGGTTCTTGATGCGAACTAGCAGCGTGATCTGCGCACGTTTCACCTCGCGCTCGGAGGCGAGAACCTGATCGACCTGCAGCAGCACGGACGCTTCATCGACCGTTCCGCCGGAAAGCGTGCGCGCGAGTTTTTCGGCGACGGATGCGAGCTTGAACTGCGAATCGGTGGACTTGACCTGCACGTCCCTCACCAGCTCAGCGATCGCAGTGCGCTGACGCTCGGTGAGACCGATCGCGTCTTGGTGCGCCATCACGAAATCGGGCGGATAGAGGTACTTGATGAATGGATCGGCAACCGCCCGAGCCGGCCCTCCGCCGCAAACGTTGCCCAAATTTTTCGCCATCGCGGCGCCCTTTTTTAGCGTGATCGCGATGACGCCGTTTACCGCCTCGAGTCCATACCGCGTGATCGCTGCGGCGCCCTTGAGAACTTCGATGCGCTCGATCGCGTCCTTGTCGATGTCCATCTGTGAGCCCTTCAGCGCAGCTGAAAAGTCCGAACTCCCGGCGTTGTTAACGCGAACACCGTTCACAATACAAATCGGGCCTTGCGTGTGCGCAACGGTACTTGCTCGCGCAAGACATCCCTTCTCCACCTCCACGCCATCGACGATCAAGCAGGGCGTGGCTTGCGCGCTCGCGGCGGGCGCGAGACAAAGCAGAAGGCCGAGCACGATGGCGATTTTTTTCATTTGAGAGTTCCTCAGGGATGTGTAGGCGATGTCAGGCCGTCGAGCACGGACGGCATCAGCAGCGGCGACGCGAGCAGCGTGGAGCCTGACGTGTTGAGCAGTGCGGCGGTCGGCGACGTCCAGGTGGCGAGTGGCTGCCCCATGAACTCGCGAAGACGCGCAGCGTGGTGCGCGGCATCGACCGTCAGCAGGACCGCGGCGGCAGCGGCGAGCGAGAGCAAAATGCCCGTGCGCCAGCCAACACGCGGAAGCGCGATGTGCCCAGCGTGCCCAGGGCGCCCGGGGTGCCCGGGGTGCGCGGCGCCCTCGACGAGCGCGCGAAAGTTCGGAGTGCTCGCCCGCTCCGCCGTGCGCAGCGCATCGAATCGCGAACGGATATCGTCGTCGGAGACGTGACTCATCGCGTGCGCTCCCAATCCGGCGCGAGTGCGGCCGCGAGCGCGGCCGCGAGCGCTTTTTTGCCGCGATCATAGTGCGTGCGCGCAGAACCCAGCGAAACTTGCATCACCGCTGCGGCCTCCTCGATGGTCATGCCGTGATAGAAAACGAGTTCAACAACCTCTCGCTGCCGCGGCGACAACGCGCCGAGCGCGGCAATAATCGCCGCCGACTCTTCCAACTGTTCAGCCGCGACATCGGCGCCGGCTGCGACATCCGGAGTTCGTGCGATCGCATCATCACTGTCGCCTTCGCGCGACTCGCGAGTTCTGCGGCCTCTCAACTCCTCCATCGCCGTTCTTCGAATCACGCCGAACACCCACGTGCGCAGCGCAGACCTTCCATCAAACCGCGCCTGCTCCGAAATAATTCTCAAATACGCCGACTGCAGGGCATCCTCGGCCAATTCCCGCTCGCGTCCGCAGCACGCGAGCGCCCACCCCCAGCACGCCTCGTGCATCTGCTCCAGCTCTCGTTCCAACTCTGCTCTGTCCATTGATCAGCCCGTGGCTGGAACGATCATGCGAATGAGTGGCGGGCCCGCCGGATTCATATGACAGTCCGCGCGACTCTTGTGGCGTCTGTCATATGAATGCCCTGCCGCGGTCACGAATTATCATTCGTGATCCCGCCCGTGCCAAAAACGGAGACCTCATGCGTCACGCTGTGCTGCTCGCCGGGCTGCTCGCATTGCTGATCGCTCCGCCGAGCGTGTGCGCACAAGATCCGCCGCCGATTCGCCAACTCGGCCCCGTTCTCTACACCGCAACAGAAACATTCGGCGCCGTCTCGCAAGTGCGCGCGCTGGCAAATGGCCGCGTGATCGTGCACGACAACTCCGGGCGGCGCGTGCTGCTGCTCGACTCGGCGCTGAAGAAACTTGTCGTCATCGCAGACACCACAGGCGCCACGTCGAGCGCATATGGATCGCGGCTCGGTGGCCTCATCGCGTACCGTGGAGATTCCACGCTGTTCGTCGACCCGGTGACGTACGCGATGCTCGTGATTGATTCCAATGGAAAAGTCGTCCGCACCATGGCGGCCCCACAGCCAGACCAGGTGCAGAATCTCATTGGCGGGCCGTTTGGCACACCGGGATTCGACGCGCTCGGCCGCCTCGTTTTTCGCGCGCAGATGCGCCCGGTTCCCACAGGCCCGAACCAAGGCGGTGCGTTTCGTGTGCCGCAGCAGCCCGATTCCTCTCTCATCGTTCGATTCGATTTCTCAAACCGAAAACTCGATTCGCTGACGAAGTACAAAATTCCGTTTGTCGCGCTGAGCATGACGAAGAACCAATACGGCGCCGTGACGGTGATGCAGACCGTGAATCCGATGCCGCAGACCGACGACTGGGCGCTGCTCGCCGACGGCACCATCGCGGTGGTCCGCGGCAAAGAATATCGCGTAGACTTTTTTTCGCCCGACGGCTCCGTGCGATCGGGACCGCGACTCCCGTTCGAATGGAGCCGGCTCCGCGACGAAGACAAAGTCGCCGTCATCGATTCTACGCGGACCGCGATGGAGAAGCTGCGGGCCGCGTACATCGCGAAACTCGCGGCGGCGAACCCGATTCCTGCGCCGGCGGCGACGACGACTTCCACCGGCAGGCAGCTCGCCGTTACGGATGAAGTGACGAGCGTCAACATTTATCGAAGCGACGGAAATCCGCTCGGCCCGGCCGCTCCGCCTCTCGAGTACGTCGCGCCGAGTGAGCTTCCCGACTACCGTCCCGCGTTTCGGCAAGGCGCCGCGCGTGGCGACGCCGACGGAAATCTCTGGGTGCGAACCACGCGTATTGTGGACGGAGGCGCGGTGTACGATGTGATCGACATCAAGGGCGTTCTCGTCGACCGCGTGCAGGTGCCGCCCGGCCGCTTCATCGCGGGCTTCGGCCCGCGTGGCGCGACATACATGGGTGTCGTCGATGGCGAGATCACACGACTCGAACGCGCGCAGTACAGGCGGCCGGTTCGCTTTTGAGGAGGTGAGGCGCGACCGCCGACGGTCCTTACTGCTTTCGATCCGTCACCGCGTTGATCAGCCGCGCGGTCAAACGGGGTCCCGACAAGCGGGCCTTACCGGGCAGGATATTCCAGGCATTGACGACGACAATCATGTCGTCTTCCGGCACGCTCATCGGAAGCTGTCCTCCGAACCCCGAACCGCTGATCACCAGCTTCGACCCGTCTCGCGGATTTGGATAGAGCCACCAGGAAAGACCGTACTGCGCTGCGGCCGGTGCAGCCGACGTCGCGATGATTGGTGACACCGATGCTTTGACCCAGTCAGGCGATACGATCTGCCGACCGTTCCATTCACCATTGTGCTGGAAGAGATACCATATCTTCGCGAGATCGCGCGCTTCGAGATAGAGCCCGCCTTCGGTGTCGATGAGTCCGGTTGGCGTGCGCTTCCAGAACCAGTGCTCAATGCCGAGCGGAGCAAAGAGATGCTGCGCGGCGTATTCCTCGATATCCGTTCCGGTCGCGCGCCGAAAGACCTCTGCCAGCAGGACGGAGGCGCCGCTGTTGTAGACGAACTTCGATCCGGGCTCCAACGCCATCGGGCGGTCGAGGACGAACTTCACCCAATCGGCACTTGCCTCGAGCGCGGTCGCCGAATTGCGCGGGTCGGTGTACGGCAACGACTCATTCCAGTCGATTCCTGAGGTCATCGACAGCAAGTTGCGAACCGTCATTCGCTGCTTGCGCTCGTCGACGTTGGCGATTTTCGCCGCGTCGAAGAACGACAGCACGGGCCGGTTGATGCTCGGAAAGTCTCCGCGCGTAACGGCGGTGCCGATGATGACCGATGCTATCGTCTTGGTCACCGACTGCAGTGAATGGAGATCCCCGCGCCTGTAGTACGGGTGCCACCAGCTGTTGTAGTAGTTGTACGGACCAGTGAGATCGTGCGCGTTCAGTGCGCCGTTGATGTGCACGGAATCGGCATAGGCGCTGTCGTAGTTCTGCTTGTAGCTGCGGTCGTACGCAATCTGTCCGTGCCGAATCACGAGCAGCCGGTCGATGAGGCCGTAGGCGCCCGCGCGAATCTCGGTATCGATGCTGTCGAGGACTTTGGCATTGAGGCCAACAGCGGCCGGCGTGGCAACCGGCCACGCTTTGGTTGGCCAGACGGTTTGCGCACCGCCAGTTGTTGGGGCGATCAGGAGCCCGAGACAGAGCGCGAGTGAGCTGCGATACTTGGCGGTCATGTGACGTACCTCAAGCGGTTTCCTGAAATAGCAGGGGCGGCGGTCGAACCCGCGACCCCGGTAACTAAACACGTTTAGACTGCGCGAGATCGTCGCATCGTGCAGCGGGAAACTCCAGAGACGCCTCAACGTAAGACGTTCATCTATGACCCGCGACCAGAAACGACTAGGGCTGTTCTGCGCCGTTACGTTCGGCTTCTCGTGGATTTACTGGCTCACGGTGTTGGCATCTGCGCGGCATTTGGTCGCATATCGAGTTCCAATGACGCCGCTAGGTGCCTTCGGTCCGGCAGTCGGCGCGCTCTCGACGGCGGCTGTCATGGGCGGACGTCCCGAGCTCGCCCAGCTCCTCCGGCGGCTCGGCACGCGCGGTATCACCTGGCGAGGACTCGCGCTCGCGCTGGTGGCGTGGCCCGCACTGACAGCCATCGCGATCGGCAGCGCCGGCTTTTCCGGCGCGGAGCTCTCCATGGCGCCGCGACTCTCGCTTGTGCTCGTTGTGCTCATCTTCATCGAGATATTGATCTTCACCTCGGTCGGTGAAGAAGTGGGTTGGCGTGGTTACGCACTCCCGATCCTCCTCGAGAAGACTGGGCCCGTCGTCGCGTCTATCGTCGTCGGCGCGATTTGGACCCTATGGCATCTTCCGCTCTTCTGGATCCCCGGCACCGCGCAAGCAGCGATTCCGTTCGGGTATTTCGCGTTGGCAATACTCGCGTCTTCATTCGTGTTCACGGCCGTGTTCCGGCTCACAGCTCCGAGCATTATCGCTGTCCTGCTGCTGCACACGACGGAAGACGCGAGCCTCAGCATCGCCCAAGTCGGTTGGCCTCAAGCTACCGGCGGTGGCGTATTCTGGTTCACCTATCTCGGAGTCGTGGTGCTGACAGGCTCGGCAGTCGCGTTCCTGCTCGGCCGCTCGCTACGACGCCTCTCTCTATAGGTCGGGCTCGCTCTCCGCCTCACGCTTCGGAGGCGTGTTGCGCGCGCTCAGGTTGCAACCTGATAGCACAGCCGCTTGCTTCGTCGATTCAGGGCTTCACATTGGACTCATCGCGAATCGCCACGGCCTGCGTGAGGACTCTGGCGAGCGTTGAGTAGCGATATCTGACCCGACCAGCGGCGTCAACGACGAAGAACACCGGCGTGCCGAAGTCGTGGAACGCGCGCGTGGCGTCGCCCCAGCTATCCGCGAAAATGGCCGCGGTGACGTGAGTGCCGTCCACATATTTCTGGAAATCGCGCGACGGCTTCTCGTTGAACACCGGGACGAGTGCGATGCCACGCTCATCGAGTTGGCGCGCAAGTGATGTGAGCATCGGGAACTGCTGAACGGAGAAACCGCACGTTCGACTCCAGAAGCTCACGACGGCGACGCGCCCGCGCGTGACGGCTGTCAGGTCGAGTTTGCGTCCGTCGAGCGACTGCAGACGCACTTTCCCTTTGATCGGCACGGCGACCGCATCGGCGAGCAGCATTGCGCGGAGCGTTGCGCGGGCGCTGTCGAGCAGCGCTGCCCACACCGGCGGCGTGACGCGCGTCGCCGCGAAGTTCGCGATCGAGTCAGTGACAATACGTGTGGCCGACGGATCAGAGGCGACGCGAGCCAGAAGACGCAGCGCGCCTACTGTATCTCCCACAGAAAGCATCGCATCTGAAAGTTGGCGAAAGAGACGCGGATCCCACGAGCTGTTGGCCGCGAGACGCAACGTGTCGAGGCCGGCTTGCTTCTTTCCATCGGAAATGAGCGCTTTGCCGAGGGTGGCGAGCACTTGGCCTGCGGCCGCACTGTCGAGGCGCGCCTGCTCCGCGACGGAGAGCTCGAGCGGTCGAAGGGAGTCTTGTCGCGTCTGCAATCGACGAAGTGTGGCGCGGAGTCGGTCGAGCACCGTCGCGCGAACTTCTGGCAGCGGCACCAGGCTGTTGTACACTCCGGGAGCGAGTCCCGGCATTTTGGCGACGACACGATCGGCCCACTTGAGCGCAGCGGGGCCGTCTTTTGCCCGAGTCGCAGACATGGTCGCATTGTTGGCCACCGCGGTACCAAAGAATCCCGACGCCGGCCAATACTGATCGGCAAGCGCCACGCCGCGTTTGTAATCGGTGAACGTCGCCTCGACGTCGCGCGAGTAACGACGCTCGATCCCTTCGATCGCCCCACTCGAATCGTTGAGTACGCGAGCCTGCCAGTACTTTCCGACAGTCGATGACGCTGGGCACTTCGACTTGTCGAACTGCACTGAAAATTGAACAATTCCATCCGCATCGTGTGTGTTCGTACGCAGATTCTCACGATAGTACGAGTCGAAGCGCTGGAGTCGATCGCAGTTCGCCGGCCCGGTGCTGTCGTCGCGCGCCTGTCCGAGCTGGAATCGTTCGATCGCCTTGACGCTTCCCCATACCGCGGGGCTGTCTGGGTAGAATCGCGACTGTTCCTGCAGCACTCGCATCGAGAGTTCCATATTCTCGCCCATCAGGTCATTCGACCGCTGCGTCATCGCTTCCGACAGCGGGTGTCCGTCGAGCGCCTGCCGCGAGAGGTTCCAGAGCTGGTGCGCGTTGTCATCAACCACCGCACCGGTCTCATTTTCGACAGAGAATGCCGCATACAAGACCGAATCAGGAATTCGCAGAGTCGCGGCGTACACACCTGCAGACACGCGCTGCAGAATCGCGACGGACTGCTGGCGCGACGCGTTCTGATACGGCTCGCCCCATTGAGTCCGATACCGAGCGCGAAGTACAAGACGCGCCGCATCACCGAACAGACTTCCCGTCTTGTATCGCACGCCGATGGGCCCCGCCTGGATTCTCGCCGGCGAGAAGTGAAGCTCACCCGCCGCGGTCTTCCCTGCCGCCTCGTTCACGCTCCACAGCGTGCCGATTGCCGTTGCGATGATCAGCACGGAAGCCGCAGCGACCCACCGGCGCGGCAACTCGCCAACAGTGCGCACATTCTCGACTGGGAGGAGCACTGTTGCGCCCGCAACGGAGCGTTCTCGGATTGTTTCGAGTAGTCGCGGGTCCACAGGCGGCACCGGCAATGCGGCGGCATCAGCCGCAAGCGTCCGCGTGAAGGACACTGCGTCTCGGCACTGCTGACACTTGGCCAGATGATCTTTCAGACGGCGCGAAGCACTGCGCGCATCAGTGGACGCCGCGTACGCCGAAAGCGCGCGCTCCGATGGATGGAAGAGCCAGAGTCTCACGGTTTGTTCTCCAGAATGTGGCGAAGGCGCTTAATCGCGCGGTGGAGTCGAACCTCCGACGTGCCACGGCGTAGGCCGAGCATGGCAGCGATCTCGGCATGCGGAAGTTGCTCGACTTGGGAGAGCACGAAGACGACGCGCAGTACGTCGGGAAGCGATGCGATCGCCGCTTGCAGGTCGATTCGCTCATCAACATCGACGGGCTTCGCGGCAAGTTGCCCCGCCGCATCGCCATCGAGCGACTCGGCCGATCGGCGCGAACGACTTCGCAGATGCATGAGCGCCGTGCGTGCGGTAAGCTGTCTCAACCACTGCGCGAATGCGCCACGTTCCTCGTAGCGACGCATCGCCAACGGCAACCCGATGAAGACATCCTGCAGCACATCTTCGGCCTCATCGAGCGATCCGAGAAGATGGAGTGATAGGCGCAGGAGCTTGCCCGCGTAGCGCGCATATAACTCATCGAGCGCGCCGTCCACGCGATCTGCGAGGCGGCGCGCAAGTTCAGCATCGCTGATCGTCGTCAACGAGGCAGATTCCTTCGCGATGATAGCGGCAGGTGTCTGGCGCACATAATGTAAATGCTGGGGGCGCCTCGAATCTTACATGCTGAGCGGCCACTGACACCTCACGCCTTCGGGGCGTGCGACGCGAAGCGCGAATAGGCTTGCGCAACTCTGAGTCTCACTCCGAGTTCAGGCGCGCGTTGTGCGCGGCTACGAAGGCCTCCGTGCCCGCTCCGTCAGGTAACCCCTCCATGGTGCTGAGGAGTGCGACCTGTAGAGCGGCACCGGGGTGATCGAACGATGGATGGCGAGCGCGAAGCTGTTGCCATGCCATGCCCATATCCAACTCGAGTCGCTGAATGTGCCGAGTCAACGCGGCCTCTCTCGCCTGCTTGCGCTTGTGGGCTGTCCAAAACGCCTCCGTCCCGGCCCCGTCGGGGAGCTCCACCAAAGTGTCCATTATGGCAGAGAGATCGGTATAGGTGTCGACCACAACAACGTCTTCGGCAACCTGAACCGGTTCGTCAGATCCAGTCACAAGATCTGGGTCGTCGAGTGTCAGCTCGACATTCACGCGCCTCATTTGTCGTTGGACTTCGGCCTGACCATCGGCAACCGACGCATCCAACCGCACGCGTTGTTCAGAGGTCAGCGAAGCATCGAACTCCTTATCGATTTTTTGGCGAAGGTCGGCATCTCCCTCGGCAGCAGCCTTTTGGAGGAGTGCGCGTTGCTCGGGGGTAAACATGTCGGCATCCATCGGGAACCTCGCAGGCGGGTAGTGCGCCGCTCAATACTACGTGACCAGCCACCCTCACGCCTCTTCGGCGTGCGAGCGCGTCTTGAGACTTAGAGTTCACGTCTCAGACGCGCGCGCAGTTAGGCGCAAGCTGCGCAGAAACCGATTACCGGCTAGCGGAGCGAGCAAATCCACCGATCCCGCTGTCTCAACCCGTCAGGCTACCTCTGGTTGACCAGCCTGGATCTGCGATGTTTTGAGATGAAGTCCTCGGATCTCTCCGCCATCCGCGACGCGGGCAGCCCAGACAGTTCACGGAGCCGAGTGTCTGAATTGTGGGCGCCACATTTTGGCCACGGAACGTTGCGGCCTATTGAGGTTTTAAACCACTTGCCCTTCCGGTCCGTTAATCTGATCGTTGTGGGTCGCGTCGAACCGAACAAATGGAGACTCCGTGCGATTCACTCCCGCGTTTCTCTGTTGCGCACTGCTCCTTAGATCGGCGAGCGCCGCCGCGCAGGGGAGCATCGTCGGCACGGTCTACGATTCGCTGAGTTCGCATGCTCCGCTCGCGAATGCAACGGTGGTGCTCGTCGAGCGAGGTCGATACGCAACGACCGATGCGCGCGGACACTTTCGCATCGATAGCGTTCCGGACGGGCACTACTCGATTGGGCTGATGCACGCGGTGCTCGATTCGCTCGACATCGCGCTGCCGCTGGTGTCCGTCGAGGTTGCTGGCGGCCATGCACTCACCGTTGCGCTCGCGACGCCAAGCATCGGCACGGTCTACGCGCGAATCTGTCCGGCGCGGCAGGAGGCGCAAACCGGCGTGATCATCGGTCGCGTGCGCGACGTCGACGATAAAACGGTTCTGGCGGATGCAGCGGTGAGCACAGACTGGACCGAATACTCACTGTCCGGCGCGCACACATCGCAGATTCCGATGCGCGCCGTTGCGCGCACAAACCGCGCGGGAGTCTACGCGTTGTGCGGTGTTCCTACCGACGTTGCGCTCGACGTTCGCGCCGAGTTGGATGGATTGATCGAGGGGCCGGTGTCGCTCACGATGAACGGCCGCGTCCTCACGCAAGTCGATTTCGCGGTGAGCCGCCGCGACAGCTCGGCCCGCAATCTTTTTCGCGTCGACTCGCTTGGCGGCGCGGCGCTGGCCGGCACTGCGGTACTGCGCGGCGGCGTTCGCGGCTCCGATGGGCGCGCGCTACCGGATGCGGTGGTCGCTGTCGTCGGGACCGAGAGATCTGGCCGCACCGATGCCGCAGGTGTATTTCGAATCGACAAGATTCCCGCCGGCACGCGCGGAATCGAAGTGCGCGCGATCGGATTCCTACCGGAGACGTATGCGATCGATTTCGCGACCAACGCGATGCGGGACACCACATTCTCGATCAGCAGACGCGCCCAAGACCTGAAAGCAGTAAGTGTGAAGGCGAAAGCGAATTCCATGTCGCTCGCCGAACGATACGGTTTTTATGAGCGACGCACGCAGGGCTTGGGCGCGTTCGTGACCGACAGTCAGATCGCGCGGCATTCATTCCAAAGTCTTGCTGAGTTGTTCGTCGGCTTGCGGGGGATCCACATCGAGTGGCCAACGCCGCCTACGGCATACATGTACGGCGTGAGTACCAAGAACGGCATTTATTGTAAGCCGAACTATTTCTTAGATGGAGCGCGGTTCTTTGGCGAATTATTCGAGCTCAACGACGTGGTCCCCGTAGAGACAATCAAGGGCGTGGAGGTCTACGATACTTCGGGCGTGATGCCAGCGCAGTTCGATCGCACGTCGTCAACCGGCTGCGGCTCGATCGTCATATGGACGCGATAGGCGGGCTGGACGTTTCTCGATCCGCACCACTTCCGGCGCCGTCGTCGCACGACCGCACGCCGAGCGCGGGCCTTACGTCTCGTGAGCGTGAGGCCTCCATCTTATACCCCTTCTCTCGGTCAAACTGAACTGGAGCTCTATTCCCTGAACCAGCCGAGAGCAACCTCAAAAGGGTTGAATAGCAGAAGTCGCCTAACCCGTGGGAGTCAGGCGACTGCGAAAACAGCAGAGGCGGGACTCGATCCGAGGACGAGGCCCGCCCCTTTTCTATCACACATTTTTATGCCAATAGCAGGGGCGGGACTCGAACCCGCGACCCCTGCATTATGAGTGCCGTGCTCTAACCAGCTGAGCTACCCTGCCTCACTACCAATACAGTCTCTGAAAATAACGAAGGCCGGTCCTTTCGGAACCGGCCTTCATCATTTCACATGGCGGGGGCGGGATTTGAACCCGCGACCTTCGGGTTATGAGCCCGACGAGCTACCAGGCTGCTCCACCCCGCGTCAGTGAGATAAACATATCGGGCGGCAGGAGCCTAAACAAGCGCGATTACCTCTTTTTTCGACCCGAATCGGGCTCGGTGAAGCGGTACAGCAGCTCTTTCTTTCCCTTCACCATCCCGAATTCCTCTCTCGCGATTTTCTCTTGCATGATGGGATCGGTTTGCAACAGCTGCTTGTACGTCTTCAGCGAATCCACCTCATGCTTCAGCGAATCGACCTCATGCTTGATCTTCACGAGCCGCGATTTCTGACGCCACAAATCCAGAGTGCTCCACTCACCGCCCTGAATCGCGAAAACCAAAACGCCGAGTCCCGCAAGCGCCAGTGCTGCGCGCAGCGCGAAAGCGCCCGGCGATTTCTTCTGCTTTTTTGGCGCGGCCACTCCTCGGCTCCCTAAATCCCGTACACCGAAGCGCCGGGGAACTTCGCGGTATCGCCGAGATCGCTCTCGATGCGCAGCAGCTGATTGTACTTCGCGATTCTATCCGTGCGGCTCGCGCTGCCGGTTTTGATTTGGCCGGCGTTCGTGGCCACGGCGAGATCGGCAATGAACGTGTCTTCCGTTTCGCCGCTGCGGTGCGAGATGATGGATTGATAGCTGTTCATGCGCGCCATCTCGATCGTCTCGAGCGTCTCGGTCACGGTGCCGATCTGATTCAGTTTGATCAGAATCGCGTTCGCGACATCCTCTTCGATTCCGCGCGACAAGTACTCGGGGTTCGTCACGAACAAATCGTCGCCCACTAACTGCACGCGATCGCCGAGCCGCTCGGTCAGCTTCGCCCAGCCGGCCCAGTCGCCCTCTGCCAGGCCGTCTTCAATTGAGACGATCGGATATTTGTTCACCCATTTCTCATAGAGTTCGATCATCTGCTCGGCGCTCTTCGTGCCGGCGCCGCTCTTCTTGAAAGTGTACTTGCCTTTGTCGGAGAGTTCGCTCGCGGCGCAGTCGAGCGCGAGACAGATATCGGCGCCGGGTTTGTAACCCGCGGCCTCGATCGCCTCGAGAATCACGGTGATCGCTTCTTCGTCGCTCTTGAGATCGGGAGCGAAGCCGCCTTCGTCGCCGACGCCGGTGCTGCACTTCTTCTTCACGAGGACTTTCTTGAGCGCGTGAAAAACTTCTGCGCCCATGCGGAGCGCTTCGCCAAAGGTCGGCGCGCCCACGGGGACGATCATGAACTCTTGCAAATCCACGGTATTTGTGGCGTGCGCGCCGCCGTTGATCACGTTCATCATCGGAACCGGAAGCGTGCGGGCGAGCGGGCCGCCAAGGTACCGATAAAGCGGCATGCCGGTGGCGACTGCCGCTGCCCGCGCGACAGCCATGGACACGCCGAGCATGGCGTTGGCACCGAGTTTGGATTTGTTCTTCGTGCCGTCGAGGTCAATCAGGGCGCGATCGATGGCGATTTGATCGGTTGCTTCGACGCCTCTGAGAGCAGGGGCGATGATGGACTCCACGTTCCTTACGGCCTTGAGAACACCCTTTCCGCCGTAGCGTTTGGCATCGCCGTCTCTCAGTTCGAGCGCTTCGTGGCTGCCGGTCGAGGCGCCGGACGGAACGGCGGCGCGGCCGGCGGGACCGTCGTCGAGCGTGACGTCGACTTCGATGGTCGGGTTGCCGCGGGAGTCGAGAATCTCCCGGGCCGAGATTGAATTGATCGCACTCATTTAGCGCTCTACCGGCGTTCGACGTGGGTCCCAATGCGGGCTTTCAATTCCATACTCCGTGACGAGCAACGCGGCCATGGAGTCATAAACTTTCTTGGCGAGTTCATTCCGATCTTCGTACGTCAGGCCCTCGGTGGAGATCGGCGCGAGGAAATGAATGTCCACGCGCCCGGCGGTCACTCTGACGGTGCCGATCGGGTGCACTTCCCGCGTTCCGTGCAACACAACTGGAATGATCGGAGCGTTCACCGCCGTCGCCATCACAAACGGGCCCTTCTTGAGCGGCCGCAGCGAATACGTGTGGCCGCGCGAGCCCTCGGCGAACACCACAACGTTCGCACCGATTTTGATTTTCTCGGCCGCCTGCCGGTACGAATCGAAACTGTTTTTCCGGTTCTGTCGCTCGATATACACAGTCCCAACCGACGCAGCGGCCTTTCCAAAAAACGGAACCTTCTGCAGCTCGGTCTTCGCGACAAACTTCAAATTCCGCAGCGCACTCGCGAGCACGAGGATGTCGTGCTGCGATACATGATTGCTCACCACAATGTGACCTTCGCTGCCGACGTTCTCGCGGCCGTGCACCACGACCTTCACTCCGCTCGCCCACGTGACGGCGGAACCCCAGAGGTACATCGCCCAATCGGAAACCGAGCCGGCGCCATCCTTCAACCCCAGCAGCGCGCCAATCAGGCCCAGCGATCCGGCGATGATCGTCGAGATCACCAGCGTGACGAGGGCGAAGACGGTGCGGATCATCCTGAAAAATGGCTATGTCCACTCGGTAACGGCACCCTCACGCCGCCACTTTGCACTTCAACCGCAGGCTCTTCGCCGCGGCTGTCCTCAACGTACCCCACTGCCGTAAGCGGAACGCCGAACTCTCTCTCAAACGCGCGAAAATCCAGGGTGCCAGGCGCGGTCACGAGCAGCTCGTACTCTTCCCCGCTCTGCGCGGCGTCCATGGAACTGGCTCCGGGTACGAGCGGGAGACGGTCGAGATCGAGAACGATCCGCACGCGGCTCGCCGCGGCGAGATGTGATGCATCGGCGGCGGCGCCGTCGGAAAGATCAATTAGAGCTGTGGACGCGTGAGCGCTGAGCCACGAAGCCTCGCGGAGGCGCGGCACGGGGCGCGCGAATCGCGCGCGATGCACGGGCAGAGGCGATTGCCCCGACTCGAACGCGCGCAGCGCCAGCAACGGGCCGCCGAGCTGGCCCGTGACCCAAACGGTGTCACCATTCCGCGCGCCGGATCTCGTCATCGCCTTCGCGGTCGAGCCGAGCACCGTCACGCTGATCGAGAGCTCGGATCCGCGCGTGAGATCGCCGCCCACAATCGGCACGCCGATATCGCGCGATGCAATCGCGAATCCATCCGCCAGCTGAATGATCTGCTCGCGCCACGCATCGTTCAGCGTCAGCGCGATCACCATGCCGATCGGCGCGGCAGCCATCGCAGCGAGATCGCTGAGCGCCGAGGCCGCGGCGCGATACGCGATCTCCTCGGCCGAGAGCCACTCGCGGCGGAAGTGCACGTTCTCCACCGAGGTATCCGTGCTCACCGCGAGACGCTGGCCCGGCGGCACATCGAGGAGCGCCGCGTCGTCGCCAACTCCGCTGGCCAGCCTGCCCCAGCGCGCGAGCATTTTGCGGACGGTATCGAATTCGGATCCCGGCCCGAGCGGCAGATTCTCGCTCATCCCACCGCCGGGAGCTCAACCAGTATCGGAGCTGTATTTGGCTCGTCGTCAAAGCGCCACGCGCTGCGCAACGACTCGATCACATCGTGCAGGTTCACACCGCGAACGTGGCCGACGCCGGCGATCTCCGCAGCGCGGCCGTGAATCCACGCTGCCGCTGCGGCGCACGAGCGGGGGTCGCCGCCCTGAGTGAGCAGCGTCGCAACAATTCCGGAGAGAACATCGCCACTGCCACCGGTCGCGAGGACCGGCGTTCCGCTGGCGCTCACTTCCGTCGCCTCGCCATCGCTCACGATCGTCGGCACGCCCTTGAGCAGAACGGTCGCGTGAAGCGCGCGCGCCACCGACGCGACCGTTCTGCTCAAGGGCGTGCCGAC
>JBBRBH010000041.1:0-36413 GCA_038205995.1 Gemmatimonadales bacterium | reverse complement strand
ACCACCCCGGGGCCCTACCAGTGATTCCACCTATCACTCAAACTCCTCCCTGCATTTCCCGTTCTTTCCCCTCTCACTCAAACTCGTCCCTGCCTTTCCCGTTCTGTCCCCCTCTCACTCCGACTCAGCACTAGCCGTTGCAGTTCAGATGACCAGCGTATCCGCCTTCCCCCTCCCTTCTCCCGAAATCCGAATCTCAATCCCAACGGCAACCCAACACGCCAGCATGAACGATCCACCATAGGAGAAGAACGGAAGCGGAATACCAGTAATCGGCATGAGATTCAGCGTCATCCCGACGTTGATCAGCACATGCACAAACCAGGTGGACACAAGCCCAAACGCGACAAGAGATGAGAAGGAGTCCGTAGCCCGGCCAGCAACTCGAATGCACCGCAAGAACAGAATGAGGAAGAGCACGAGCGCGATCGTCACTCCAACAAACCCGAGCTCCTCACCAACAACCGGAAAAATGAAGTCCGTATGTTGCGCCGGCAAAAATGCGAGCCGTTTCTGAGTCCCTTGAGTGAATCCCTTCCCGAGCCATCCTCCCGACCCAATCGCCACCTGTGATTGGATCACATGATATCCCGATCGCAACGGATCACTCCCCGGATCCAAAAACACCAATAGCCTTCTCTGCTGATACGGATTCAGCCTCTCCCATACCAGTGGTGCCACCAACCCTGTCGCCATATTCGTCACGACGACGAACACTCCCTCGGCGATATACGGCTTGTACCACACCACCAGAGCGATCAGAAGCAAAAACCACGCGCCCCAAATCGTCGTGTTGACTGCGAGCACCAGACTGATCCCCGGACTCGCCGCAAGCACCAGAAGCTGCCACGAGCAGCCGCTCCAGAAACACATCGCGAAGAACATTCCGATGAACACGAGTCCCGTTCCGAGGTCCGGCTGCGCCATGATCAGCAGCCACGGAATTCCAACGACGAGCGCGGGCTGCCAGAGATCGAGCAGCGATTTCGGCGCATCCCGTCGCGCGGAGAGGACCTTCGCGAGCATGAGCACTACAATGATTTTCGCGAGCTCCGACGGCTGCCCGAGTCGGAACGAGCCGATCGCAAGCCAGCTCTTGGTGCTCGCTGCCGTGCCCGCTCCCTTGCCAATGAAGACGAGCAGCAACAGCACCAGGCACGCGCCCGCATAAAGAAACGGCGTCATCCAGTCGAGCAGACGCACCGACGCGCGACTGGCGAGGTATGCCGCCGTGATTCCGAGACCGAGCCAGAGCAGCTGCCGGTGCCAGAGAACGGTCACGTGGGTCGCGACGTCCGTCTGCCCCGCAGAGTACACCATCGCCACGCCAAAAATGGAGAGGGCGAGCGCCAGCGCGAGCAGCGTGAAATCGGGAACGATGCGCCGCCGCATCAGTTCCCCTCGGTGCTCAACAGCTGCTTCACGGAAGTTTTGAGATAGTGCTCGATGATCGAAGAGGCGATGTGCGCTGAGCGCGTGCCGTGTCCGCCGAACTCGATCATCACCGCCACGACGATCTTGGGATCATCTGCGGGCGCGAAGCCGACGAACCATGCGTGATCGCGAGTCTTGTCTTCTTCATTCTGCGCCGTGCCGGTTTTCCCCGCGAGCGTGATGCCCTGAATCCGCGAGGCCGCGGCCGTACCGCGACTGACGACTCCAGCGAGCGCCGCGCGAATGCCCGCCATTTGCGCGCTGTCGAGCTGGAACAGCCGCTCCTTCGCCGCGCCTGCGGTGCTGCGCACGACTTGCGGGTGCGCGGCCTGCCCGTCGGTCGCGAGCGCTGTGTAAAAGCGCGCCATGTTCACCACCGTCTGCGAATTCTCACCTTGCCCGATCGCGAGACTCACCGAATTGCCCTGCGACCATCCGCGCGGGCCGTATCGCTTGTTGTAGTAGTCGGTCGCGTTTGGCGTCGGAAAACTCGGCTTCGATTCTGCGGGTAAGTCGATTCCGCTTCGTTCCGCCGACCCGATCGCGATTCCGCCCGCGACCAGTCTCGTCAAACCCAATCGCAGGCCGAGCTGATAGAAGTACACATCGCAGGATTGCTCGATCGCCTGCGCGAGCGTGAGCGAGCCATGCCCCTCTTTCTTGTGGCACTTGAACCAGCGATTCCCGATCTGCATTCCGCCGGTGCACGGCACTTGCATATGGTCCTCGAGCTTCACGGCGCTGTCCTGCAGCGCGGTGATCGCGGTCGCGAGCTTCCACGTCGAACCGGGCGGGTACGTCCCGGAAATCGCTTTGTTGTACAGCGGCTTTCGCTTATCGCTCTTGAGCGAGTCGTAGAACGCAACGGAGATACCGCCGATGAACCGGTTCGGATCGAACGAGGGCGCGCTATGCAGGGCGAGGACCTCTCCGGACTTCGGCTCGAGCGCGACGACGGCCCCCTGCAGCGAATCGCCGAATATTTTGACGATGAATTTCTGCAGATCGAGATCGATATTCGTATACAGCGGCGGCGCGGCCTTGGCTTTTTGGTCTTCGCGGGCGCCTGCCTCCCGCACCACGCGGCCGCGCACATCAACTTCGACAAAGCGCATTCCCTCTTCGCCGCGCAATCTCGTCTCGTATTGTTTCTCAATTCCCTGCTTTCCAACTTGTTGCCCCGATTTGTATCCGGCGAAGTTCTTCGATGCGAGTTCCTCTTCGCTGATCTCACCCGTATACCCGACGACCGCTTCGACCGCCGCTCCATCCGGGTAGTATCGCTTCGGCGCCGCCTCGATGATCAAGCCGGGAAACTCGACGCGATGCTCCTCGAGCACCGACACGAAATCGAATGAGGCATCACCAAAGATCACCGCCGGCCGATTCGGATTTCGCCGAAATCGCCGCATCACATTCTCAACGTCGCGGTCGGTCAGCGTGATGGTTCCGCCCAGCCGCCCGAGCGCCGCGCGCAGCGAGTCTTCTCCCGGCGCGAGCAACGAGACGGTGTACCCCGGGATATTCTCAGCGATGATCGCACCGGTGCGATCGTAGATCTGCCCTCTGGGCGCGGGAATCGGCACTTCGCGCAAACGGTTGTGCTCCGACTGCAGGGCGTACTGCGAATGCTGCAATACCTGCGCGCGGAAGAACGACGCAACGAGAAAGACGACGGTGAGAAACAATATTCCTGACGCGACGCGCGCGCGCCGCTGCACGTCGTTCGGATGGAAGTTCATGCGCCCCTCACGACCGCGGCGCTCCAAGCACCGGCCGCACCGTGAGCAACACGATCAATCCCATGATGGCAGTCGCCGCCGCCGCGAGCGGCGACCAGAGCAGCACCTGCACCAGCAGATCGGTTCCCTGCAGCCGGTGCTCTGCCAGCAGAAAAATCACGTCGAATGCCCATTTACCGGCGAAAATAAAGATGCCGTTGAGTGCGATGTTATCCGCAAAGAATGCGGCCTTGAGCCAGCTCGCGCCGAATCCCACGGCGGTCATCGCGAGTGCTCCCGCGCCGAATGCCTCTGGCGTCAGCGAATCCGCCATCAGCCCGAGAACGAATCCCGCCAGCGCAGCCGCACCGGGCCGCGCGCGCACCGCAATCAAGAGCAGTGCGATCACGAGAAAATCGATCGACGCGCGCCAGGCGAGCACGGGCCGGAGCGTGTAATGCAGCGCGACGAGCAGCACGAACACGACCACCAGCCAGAAGGCGCGGGCGAAACTCATGGCACGCGTCTCGCCGAATCACGTTTCACCGGCGCGCGCGCGAGCGAGTCACGTTTTGTTGTTGTTGTTGTTGGCGCGCGCGTGACTGTTGTATCGCGCGGCTTCTTTGCGGAATCGCCGGCGGCGACGAGCGCCTTGCGGGCGGAATCAGTCGACGACGCGGTGCTCCACACATTTTCGAGCCCCGCCCTCACGCGTTCCGGCGTGAGAATGAAAACCGATGCGATATCCGGCAGGCTCACCATGGGCCGCATGAGGTAACTCTTCGCGAAGCCCTCGGAAGTTTTTATTTCGGAGACCACCACGCCGATAGGGATCCCGCGCGGCCACACTCCGCCCAGACCCGAACTCACGATCGCCGTTCCCGCCTTGAGCGGCGAGCGGAGCGGCACCGAATGCATCTCGAGAAAGTAGCGCGAAGCGCCTTCGCCTCGATGCGCGGTCACGATGCCAAACGCACTGCCATCCGCCGCCATTGCGCTGACGCGGAAATCCGGATGGGGCCAGAGGATCGCAAGGGAGAGCGAGTTGTCCGCGCGCTCCACCATTCCCACGAGCCCCTCGGTCGTGACCACCGGCGAGAGCGCCTCCACTCCAGCGCTCCTGCCCGCAGACAGCGTCACCGTGAAATCGTCGCCGAGGCCGCGTCCCTGCAGCGCTTCGGCGGGAATGAATCCCCAGCGAATGGCGGAGGCCAGGCCGAGGAGTTTTCTCAGCCGCTCGTTCTCCTCCTCGACGCCCGTGAGTCGCTGCGACCGCAGCGTGACACTGTCGATCAAACGGAGCGCTGCATCGTGCGACAGAAACGCGCGGCGCGAGAGTTCGGCCTTGGTCTGCATCGCCGCGAGCGGCAGGACGATCGTTGCGCGAAGCGTCGCCGCAACGCTGCTGCGCGTCGACATCGGAAGAATCAGGAGGACGAAAGCGATGGCGGCACACGCCGCCGCGAGCACGAGATCGACTCGGGGATCCGTTCGCGCGGGTCGCCGCACGGACTCTCTACGTCCTCAGGTGCTCAGCACCGACCAATACTTCTCCTCGTCGTCGAGAATGCGGCCGCAGCCGCGCACGACGCAGGTCAGCGGATCTTCGTCCACGTGAATCGGCAGGCCGGTCTCCTGCGTGAGGAGAACGTCGAGGCCGCGAATCAGCGCGCCGCCTCCGGTCATCACAATCCCACGGTCGACGATATCCGACGCGAGTTCCGGCGGCGTGATTTCGAGCGCACGCCGCACCGCGTCGACGATCTGCTGCACCGGCTCCTGGCACGCTTCGCGAATTTCGGCGGAGTGCACCCGCACGGTTTTCGGAATTCCGGAGACCAGATCGCGCCCTTTCACTTCCATCTCGCGCTCTTCGCCGAGCGGCGCGGCGGATCCGATCTGAATTTTGATTTGCTCTGCGGTCGGCTCACCGATAAGAAGATTGTAGCTCTTCCGCATGAACTGCACGATCGCCATGTCGAGCTCGTCGCCGCCAACGCGAATCGATGTGTCGCTGACGATTCCGCTCAGCGCGATAACGGCGATCTCCGTGGTGCCGCCGCCGATGTCGATCACCATGTTGCCCGTCGGGGTTTCAACGGGAAGACCAACACCGATCGCCGCCGCCATTGGCTCCGCCACCATAAAAACTTCTTTCGCGCCCGCGCCGAGCGCCGAGTCGCGCACGGCGCGCTTTTCAACTTCGGTGATTCCCGACGGCACGCATACGATCACGCGCGGCTTCACCTTGAACACATGGTTCTCGATGAGGAGCGTGAGAAAGTAGCGCAGCATTTTTTCTGTAACGTCGAAGTCGGCAATGACGCCGTCCTTCATCGGACGCACCGCAATAATTCCTTCGGGCGTGCGGCCGAGCATGCGCTTGGCCTCGAGACCAACACCTTTGATTTTTTTAGTCTCGCGATCCATCGCCACAACGGAGGGTTCGTTGAGCACGATGCCCTCTCCCTTCACGTACACAAGCGTGTTCGCCGTGCCGAGATCAACGGCGATGGCGTTGGCTGGAAAAAAAGATCCCGATTTGAAGAAGGGCCAACGCATTTATGTGTCGCTTTGTGTCGTTATGATCTGGGAGAGAGCTCAAGGCTAAATCTAGAGGCGGTCACGACTTGACGAAAGCCGCGGGCTCGTGGAACTCCATCCCGAAGGCCTCGGCAACCCCGCGATACGTGATCTTCCCATCGACGACGTTGAGGCCCTTTAGCAACGCCGGGCTCTCCGCCAGCGCCTTCTTCCATCCCTTGTTCGCCAGCGTGAGCGCGTAAGGGAACGTCGCGTTGGTCAAGGCGAGCGTAGACGTGCGCGGCACGCCGCCCGGCATGTTCGCCACGCCATAATGGATCACCTCGTCCACCACATAGGTCGGGTTCTCGTGCGTCGTCGCATGGATCGTCTCGACGCAGCCGCCCTGGTCGATCGCGACGTCCACGATCACCGAGCCGGGACGCATCGTCTTGAGATCACCCTTGCGGATGAGCTTCGGCGCGACGGCGCCCGGAATCAGCACACCGCCAACAACCAGGTCGGCCGTCGAGATCTGCTCGAGGATGTTGTGCCGGTTCGAGAAAATGAGCTGCACGTTTGCGGGCATCACATCGCTCAGATAGCGCAGGCGCTCGAGGTTCGTGTCGAGTATCGTGACCTTGGCGCCCATACCGGCCGCCATTTTCGCTGCATTGATGCCAACAATGCCACCGCCGAGGATGACGACCTTTGCGGGCGGTACTCCGGGAACGCCGCCGAGCAGCACGCCGCGGCCGCCGTAGAGCTTCTCGAGGTACTTCGCGCCCTCCTGCACTGCCATGCGACCGGCGACTTCCGACATCGGGACGAGCAGCGGCAGCTCATGGTTCGCGGTTTCGACGGTCTCGTACGCGATGCAGACCGCGCCCGAGGCCATGTGTGCCTTGGTGAGCTTCTCATCGGCCGCAAAGTGGAAATAGGTGAAGATCGCCTGCCCTTTTTTCATGCGCGGCCATTCCGGAGCGATCGGCTCCTTCACCTTCATGATCATATCAGCGTCGGCCCACGTCGCATCCGCATTCGGAGCGATTTTGGCGCCAACCGACGTGTACTGCTCGTCGGTGAAGCCGCTGCCAATGCCGGCGCCGGCCTCAACGATGACGCTATGGCCGGCGGCAGTCAGCGCCTCGGCACCTGCGGGGACGAGACTCACGCGGTTCTCGTTGGTCTTAATTTCCTTGGGAATTCCGATTTTCATTTTTCGATACCTGAATACGTTGCAGGGTGCAGAAGAGGATTCCGGATTCGGATACTGCTTCGGATACTACTGAGGGCCGAGACTGATCAGCGTTTGACGGTCTGGGTGAAAAAACTCGGCGCATACCTCGAGCACTTCTCGATCGGAGATCGCGTCGATCTTCGCGAGCAGTTCGTCCAGCGGGATGAATGGCTCGCCGAACAGCTCGATACCGGCGGCCCGGTACATGTGGCTCGAGACGCTCTCCATGCTCAATACGAGCTGGCCTTTCAACTGCTGTTTGCCCATCTGGAGCTCGTCGCCGGCGATTCCATTCATGGCGAGCTTCGCGAGTTCGTCGCGAACGGCGGCGGTTGCCTTTGCGGCTTGATCGGGCGCCGTCGCGACGTAGACGCCATGCATGCCGGCGTTTACATGAAATGATTGGAACGTGTACACCGAATATGCGAGGCCGAGTTCTTCGCGAATCTTCTGAAATAGTCTCGAGCTCATGCCGCCGCCGAGCAGTGTGTCGATGAGCATGAGCGCGTAGCGGCGCTCGTCGGCGTGCGGAACGGTGGACGATCCAAACACGAGATGCGTCTGCTGTGAATCGCGCTCGATATGGCGTTCGGCCGCAGGCGCGGTGACGGGCGTTGCGACGCTGGGCCGTTTTGTATTGTCGCGCGGGATATCGTTCCAGCCGGTTTTCTCGAGCGCACCGAGCAGCTCATCGTGCTGCACGTTTCCGCTCGCGGCGATCACGATCTGCGAGGGATGATACGAGCGCTTGTGCAGCGCGCGCACCGTTTCGATTGGCATCGAGCCGACGCTTTCCTTGGTGCCGAGAATCGAATAGCCGTACGGATGATCGCCCCAGAGCGCCTCATTGTGCAGCTCAAAAACAATATCATCCGGCGAATCCTCGACCATCGCGATTTCCTCGAGCACAACCTTTCGCTCGAGATTGAGATCGTCGGCGCGCAATGCCGGCCTGAACACGAGATCGGCGATCACGTCCGTTGCCTGCGTCAGATGCTCATCGAGCACGCGCGCCTGAAAGCAGGTGTGCTCGCGCGCTGTATATGCGTCGAGTGAACCGCCGAGCGATTCGAGTGTATGCGCGATTTCCTTGGCGCTGCGATTCTCGGTTCCCTTGAATACGAGATGCTCGAGCATGTGCGAGACGCCCATCTCCTCCCGGCGTTCATGCATCGAGGCGGCGCGCACCCAGGCGCCGATGGCGATCGACCGCACTCCCGGATATGGCTCCGAGAGTACGGTCAGACCGTTCGGCAACACTGTGCGTTCGATTCCCTTCTCTGCCATTGGCGAGAGGAGGGCTGACGTCTCAGCCACGGAAACTACCGTCCGCGGCCGCCACGCCCGCCGCGCGAACCGCCGCGGCCACCACGGTCTCCGCCTTCACGGCGCGGGCGCTCTTCACTCTCGCCGGCCGGTGCGTCGCCTGTCGGCGCGGTGGCTCCCGCCTCTGCGTACGCCGGCTCTGCCGCCGCCGCATCTGCGCCCGGCTTCGGAATCAGCGCCTTCATCGAGAGTCGCAGACGTCCGCGCTCGTCGCGATCGATCACCTTCACCTTCACGCGATCGCCGCGCTTGACGACATCTTCGGTCTTCTCGGTGCGGCCGTGCTGCAACTCGGAAATGTGAACGAGTCCTTCCGTGCCCGGCATAATCTCAACGAACGCGCCGAATGCCGTCGTGCTCTTGACCGGGCCTTCGTACGTCGCGCCAACTTCCGGCTCGACCGTAATGGCCTTCACCATCTGCTTTGCGCGCTCCATGGAATCCGCGCCAACAGCGGCGATCGTGACGAGCCCCGAATCGTCGACGGTGATCTCCGCGCCGCTCTCTTCCTGAATGCCGCGGATGTTCTTGCCCTTCGGTCCGATGAGCTCGCCGATTTTCTCGGGGTTGATCTGCACCGTGACAATGCGCGGCGCGTACGGCGACATCTCGGGGCGAACGGCGTCGAGCGCCTTGTTCATCTCGCCGAGAATGTGCAGGCGGCCTTCCTTGGCCTGATCGAGCGCCTCGGTCATGATCTTGAGATCCAAGCCGTCGATCTTGATATCCATCTGGATCGAGGTGATGCCGTCTTTCGTGCCGGCCACCTTGAAGTCCATATCGCCGAGGTGATCCTCTGTACCGAGAATGTCGGTGAGGATCGCGTACTTCTTTCCTTCCTTGATGAGCCCCATAGCAACGCCGGCCACCGCGCCCTTGAGCGGAATGCCTGCATCGAAGCACGAGAGCGAACCGCCGCAGACGGAGGCCATCGAGCTGGAACCGTTCGACTCGAGCACGTCGCTCACGATGCGAATCGTGTACGGGAAATCCGCGAAGGGCGGCAGCACCGCCTGAATCGCGCGCTCGGCCAGATTGCCGTGGCCGATTTCGCGGCGGCTGGTGCCGCGCATGGGGCGCACTTCACCGGTCGAGAACGGCGGGAAGTTGTAGTGGAGCATGAACGATTTCGTGGTCTCGCCCTTTTCGTCTATCGAATCCAGACGCTGGACATCGTTCGCCGTGCCGAGCGTCGCGGCAACAAGCGCCTGCGTCTGGCCGCGCGTGAACAGCGCGGATCCGTGCGCACGCGGAAGAACCGTCATGTCGATCGAGATCGCGCGGACTTCGTTCGGCTTGCGGCCGTCAACGCGGAGACCGGTGTTGAGCACCTGATCGCGCAGCGTCTTGTACTCGATGTCGCCGAGCACGGCGCCAATATGACCGTGATGTTCCGCAGCGAGCTCGGCTTTGAGCTTTGCCTTCACTTCGTCTTTCACTTTCTCGACGGCCTGCACGCGCGACTGCTTGTCTTTCTGATTGATCGCGGCGAGGATCAATGCCTCTGCTTCTGCCATCACGCGATCGGCGATTTCCTTGGGCGCTTCGGCCTTGGTCCACGACATTTTCTCGGCGCGGCCCTTGGCGAGCAGCTCTTCCTGCATCGCGATCAGTTCCTTGATGCCGCGCTGCGCGATACCGAGCGCCTCGACGATGTCTTCTTCCTGCACTTCGTTCGCGCCGCCCTCGACCATCATGATCGAGTCCTGCGAGCCGGCAACGACCATGTCCATATCGGAGAACTCAAGCGCCTGGAACGTGGGGTTGAGCACCCACTGCGGCTTCGCTCCCTCTTCTGCGGTCACGCGGCCGACGCGCACACCGGCGATCGGCGCTGCGAATGGAATGCGCGAGACGTTCAGCGCGAAGGAGGTGGCGACGAGCGCGAGCACATCGGCGCGATTTTCCTGGTCGGCGGAGATGACGTAGATGAAGACCTGGACTTCGTTCTTGAATCCTTCCGGAAAGAGCGGGCGGATAGAACGGTCGATGATACGGCAGGAGAGGATTTCTTCATCGCGCGGACGTCCTTCGCGCTTGATGAAGCCGCCCGGAATTTTTCCGGCAGCGTAGGTCTTCTCTTTGTACTCGACGGTAAGCGGGAAGAACGGGAGGGTCGATTCCTTGTCACTCACCGTGACGGCCGCGAGCACCATCGTGTCGCCGAACTGAACGAGACAGGAACCGGCAGCCTGTTTGGCCATGCGGCCCGTCTCGATGATCAGTGGGCGCCCTGCGAAAGTGCGTTCGATACGATGCATCATACTGGTTTGAATTGCCTCAGGAGAAACGGAAACTGCGAGTGAAACACAAAACGCGCGGGCCGCATGAGTGCGTCCGCGCGAGTCGTGAGTTTACAACGCGAGATTAGTAGCGCAGGCCAAGATCGGAGATGATCTTCCGATAGCCGTCGACGTCGGTGCGCTTGAGATAGGTGAGCAGCCGCTTACGCTTGCCCACCATCTTGAGGAGACCGCGGCGCCCATGGTGGTCCTTCGCGTGCGCCCGGAAATGGTCGGTCAAATAATTGATCCGTTCCGTGAGCACTCCGATCTGGACGTTGGACGAGCCGGTGTCGGTGTCGTGCTTGCGATTTTTCTCGATCGCGGGGGTCTTTACGAAAGCCATTTCTTGAGAGTCCTAAGTTCTTTGTTGTCAGATTGTTATAGACTCCAAAGATAGACACCTTTCGGAGTGAAATCAACCCTCCGTTCCTCTCAGGTTTGAGGGTGGAGAATGAGGCGGAGTGGCGGGTTGGAGGGGGCAGATCTTGAGTGGGAGGGGCGCCACAACTGAGGGGCCATCACTTGGGGCGTTGGAATAGTTGGTGAGGCGATGATTTGGCGGTGGGTTTGGGGTGCGGCCGCTGCACTTTGAGTGGATGGCCATCGTTGATGATGACGCGTTTCGAATTTGGGAATCGGGGGTGCGTGATGGTATCCGCACTGACCCCATGTTCAGATTCAACGCGTACCGAGTCTCTTTGTATCTGCTCGCGCAGGCTTCTGGCGACGCGAGCCGACTCCGCAGCAAACGTGAATTTCCGTTTCAGACAGATCAATTACTGCGATCTATGGACTCGATCGCGGTGAACATCGCCGAAGGCCTAGGCCGGCAGTACGCCGCCGAGCGCTCACGTTTCTTCGGTATCTCTCTGGGCTCGTTGCGCGAAGCGATAACCTGGTATCAAGCAGTCGAGAACGCATTGGGCGTCGAAGTGATCGACCTGCGTATCACGCAACTTGCCGAACTCCGCCGCCTGCTAATAGGTGCCCAAAAGTGGCTATCCACCAAACCCGCCCGCACACGACTTTACTGATTGCCGCCCACTCAACCCTCCGTCTCAAGTTCTCTCCCCGCCCACCCGCCACTCCGCCTCCAACTCCCTCTCCTCACTCTTCTCCGTACTCTTTTGTCAGCCGAAAATCGAGGTTGCAAGCCCTTTCAGATCATTAAACATCACTATCAGGAACAACGCCCCGATCGCCACCAACCCCACCCTCATAAAATTCTCTTTCGTCCGGTCACTGAACGCCCGACCCATCAGCCCTTCTCCCACCGTAATGAGTACCTGTCCGCCGTCGAGAATCGGCACCGGCAGCAGGTTCAGGACCGCGAGATTGATCGAGAGAAACGCAATCAGCGTGAACAGCGTCTCGAGCCCCGACTTCGCCGCAGCAACCGACGTGCGCGCGATTGCGATCGGACCGCCGAGCGTCTTCACGCTCACCGTTCCCTTGAATAGGCCGCCGAGCACGCCGAGCACCGAACCAGCCATGTTCCATGTGGCATTCCAACCGGCCGACACCGATTCAACTATCGTCATCGGCACTTTCTTGGAACGCACGTACATGCTCTCGGGACTGAACGATGCAGCGCCGATTTTTCCGACCGTGGCCATTGCGCCGGTCGTCGGATCAGGAGCGTGCACCGACTCGGGAACTACCGTGATTGTGCGCCGCCCAGACCCGCGAGCCACTTCGAATCGCACTTCGCTTCCCGGTTTGCTCGCGACCTTCGCCACGAGTTCCGTCCACGCGTTCACAGGCGCTCCATCGACGGCGATCACGCTGTCGCCGCGCTGCAGCCCGGCGAGAATCGCGGGCTTTCCGGGGAGCAGCGAATCGATCACGGCGGGCGAGGGCGGTGACACCCGGCGTCCGTACACCGCAAAAATTCCCGTCGCGACGGTGATGCAAAGAATCGCATTCATCGTCACGCCCGCGAGCAAAATCACCACGCGCTGATACGTCGGCTTCGATTCAAACCATCGGTCCGCCGGCACCGGATGCGGACCATACGGCACCATCGCGTTCGGATCCCAATTCGGATCGAGCTCGGCCCCTTCTTTCAATGCTTCGTTGCCGCCTTCAAGCATGGACGATGTTTCGTCCGCTTTCGACGCCATCCTCACATAGCCGCCAATCGGCAGCCAGGAAATGACGTACTCGGTCTCGCCGCCCTCGCGACGCCACTTCACAATCGGCTTTCCCCAGCCGAGCGAAAAACGCGGCGCGTACACGCCGAACGCTTTCGCGGCAAGGAAATGGCCGAGCTCGTGCACGAACACAACAAGTCCGAGTACGACGAGAGGAGCAAGCCAGCTCAGCATCAGTTTCGTTCCGCCCGGGTTGAGACCAGCGCGCGCGCGGCCGCATCGGCCGCCAGCAGCGATGCTTTATCTACGCCGCTCATGTTTCCAAGTTTCGCGAGTGCAGCGTCGATGCTCGACGCGATATCGGCAAATTGCATTTTCCCCTCTAGAAACAGGGCCACCGCCTGTTCGTTCGCGGCATTGAACACGGCCGGCGCCGCACCGCCTGCCCTGCCCGCTTCGATGCCGAGACGAAGCGCCGGAAAGTGCGACAGTCGCACCGGCTCGAATGTGAGTGGCGAATTCGCGACGGGATCAAACCGTGGTACCCCGTCGTCGCGCACGCGTTCGGGGTGGGTGAGCGCATAGAGCACCGGCAGCTCCATCGATGGAACGCCCATCTGCGCGAGCACGCTGCCGTCTACAAACTCGACCATCGAGTGCACCACGCTCTGCGGATGCACCACCACTTCAATGCGATCGTACGGAATGCCGAAGAGAAAATGCGCCTCGATCACTTCGAGCGCCTTGTTTGCCAGCGTTGCGCTGTCCACGGTGATCTTGCGGCCCATCGACCAGGTTGGGTGACGCAGCGCATCCGCGAGCGTGGCGCCGCCAATCTCCTCCGAACTCCATGTGCGAAACGGACCGCCGCTCGCCGTGATGATCAGGCGCCGCACGTCGCTGCGATCGCGGCGGCCGAGGCATTGGAGAATCGCAGAGTGTTCACTGTCCACCGGCACGATCTCGCCGCCGCCGCTCACGCATGCCGCAGCCGCGAGTTCACCGGCGACCACCAGCGTTTCCTTGTTCGCGAGCGCAACGCGTTTTCCGGCGAGCAATGCGGCAAGAGTCGCGTCGAGCCCGGCGGCGCCCACCACCGCGTTCAGCACGATGTCGACGTCGTCGCGCGTTGCGGCTTCGACGAGTGCACCGGCGCCGCGATGCCAGGCGGCCGGCGGAGCAATTCCGTTCGGACTCACCAGTCCCACGTATGAAGGCTTTGTTGCCGCCGCCTGCTCCGCGAGCAGTTCAGTGTTCGAAAAGGCCGTGAGCGCCGCCACATGAAAACGGCCCGGCTGCCGCCCGATCACGCGCAGTGCCGTCGTGCCGATCGAACCGGTGGATCCCAGCACCGCAACGCCGCGGCTCTTCACTCCCGCGGTGATCATCGCGGAACCGGTACGAGCAGCCAGCCGAGCAGCGCGAAGGAAACCGGAAGCGTGAACAGCAGCGAGTCGATGCGGTCGAGCATGCCGCCGTGACCGGGAATCAGATGCGAGCTGTCCTTCACGCCGGCTTCACGCTTGAGCATGGATTCGACCAGATCGCCAATCTGCCCCGCGCCGCTCACGAGAAGGCCAAACAGAATCACGCCCTGCAGCGTCATGCCGAGCTGGGCGAGCGGACGCAACGCCAGTCGCTCGTACGCCACCGCAATGATGACGGCGATCGCGAATCCACCAACCGAGCCGGCGATTGTTTTTCCGGGCGAAATGGACGGCATCAGCTTCTTTCCGCCGATCCAGCGCCCAAACGTGTAGCCGCCGATGTCCGTACCCCACGTGAGCAGAAACGGGAAGGCCAGCAATGCGGTTCCCGCCGGCGCGCCGATCGCATACGGGTGATATCGCAGCCCCAGCGCGAACGCCATCATCCCGCCGGTATAGAGCACGCCGAGCAGCGTGGTTCCGACCACCTCGAGCGGCCTCCCCTCGGCGCCGCGAACGTATAGCGCCACCGTGAGCAGTTCGAGAACAAGCAGCATCACAATGCTGATCTCCGGCACCCACAGGCCGAGCGTTCTCGCGTATACGAACAGCGGCACGAGCGCACTGAGAATCACGCCATGTCCCCACAGGGGAACGTTGCCGGCACCAATGGCCAGCCGATAAAATTCCCACGATGCGATCGCTGAAGCCACCGCGATCAGCACAGCGAGCGGAGCGCCTCCGATCCAGATGGTCCAGAGGACGATCGGCACCGCCACGACGGCGAACGCGGTTCGTTTCGCGAGTTCAGACAATTTATTATTTCGTGAGAGCGGCGCGCGCGCCTACGCGGTAACGCGGCCGAAGCGTCGATCCCGGCTCTGAAAGTCGAGAATCGCTTCGTATAGATCGCGGCGGCTGAAATCGGGCCAGAGCACATCCGAGATGAACAGCTCGGTGTACGCGACCTGCCAGAGGAGAAAATTCGAAATACGCTGCTCGCCCGAGGTGCGAATCAACAGATCTGGATCCGGGCAATCGGCGGTAAACAAACGCTGGGTGATCGCCGCATCGTTGATCTCTTCCGGCTTCAGTCTTCCGGCTTGCACATCGGCCGCGATCATCTTCACGGCCCGCACAATCTCTGCGCGTGATCCGTAAGAAATAAACAGATTGAGCCGAAGTTTCGTATTGTGCGCGGTCTGTTTCATCACGCGATCGACCGCATCTTTCGCCGCCGGAGTGAGCAGCGACAGCTCACCGAGCATGCGCACCTGCACGCCCTGTTGGTCGAGTTCGTCGGCTTCGCGCTGGATGTATTCCTCGAGCAGCGACATCAGGGCCGCCACTTCGAGCTGGGGCCGCTGCCAGTTCTCGAGCGAGAACGCGTAGAGCGAGAGCACGTCGAGGCCAACTTCGATCGAGGCTTCGACCACTTCCCGAACGGATTTCATCCCGCTGCGGTGGCCGAGCGGACGCGGCAGCATGCGATCGCGCGCCCATCGTCCGTTGCCATCCATGATGATGGCCACATGCTTCGGCACCGCGCCGTTCGCGCGGATCTGGGTGAGAAGGTCGGCCGGCGCAGGGGCGGCCATCACACCTCCATGATTTCCGCTTCTTTGGCCTTCATCAGCGTCTCGATCTTGCCGATGAATTCGTCGTGGGCCTTCTGCAGTTCCTTCTCGCCGTGCTTCACGTCGTCTTCAGAAATGCCCGTGAGCTTCTTCAGCGTTTCACGCGCCTGCGTGCGCGCGTGGCGCACCGCGATATGGCCGTCCTCGGCGTACTTGTGCACGATTTTCGCGAGTTCCTTTCGGCGCTGCTCGTTCATCGAGGGGAGCGGCACGCGGACGATCGCGCCCTGCACCGCCGGGTCGAGCCCGAGACCGGATTCGCGAATCGCTTTCTCCACGGCCTTGATCTGCGTTTTGTCGAACGGCGTCACCACAAGCAGGCGCGGTTCGGGCGCGGATACATTCGCCACCTGATTGAACGCCATCATCGATCCGTACATCTCGACCTTTACGCCGTCGAGCATGTTGGGAGAGGCCTTGCCGGAGCGCACCGAGCCAAACTCGCGCTTGACCGCCTCGACCGCTTTCTCCATGTGCGTGCGGCAATCCTTCTGAATATTCGCAATCGTTGTCATGAGACGAGTGTCCCCACTTTTTCGCCGCGGATCGCTTTGATCACCGCGCCGGGCGTATTGATGTTGAGCACAATCAACGGGAGTGAGTTTTCCTTGCAGAGCGTTATGGCGGTCTGGTCCATCACGCCGAGTTCTTCGAGCATCACATCGCGATAGCTGATGCGATCGTACATCTTCGCCTCTGGCGATTTTTTTGGATCAGCGGAGTACACGCCGTCGACGCTCGTGGCCTTGATGATGAGATCGGCCTTCATCTGAATCCCGCGGAGCACGGCCGCGGTATCGGTGCTGAAATACGGATTGCCGGTGCCGGCCGCGAAAATCACCGCGCGCCCTTTTTCGAGATGCCGCATGGCGCGGCGGCGAATATAGGGCTCCGCGAGTTCTTCCATGCGGATGGCGGTCATCACGCGGGTATCGAGCCCCTCGCGCTCCAGGATATCCTGAAATGCGAGGGCGTTGATCACGGTGCCGAGCATTCCCATGTAGTCGGCACTCACGCGGTCGAGGCCCATTTTTGAGAGCTGCGAACCGCGGACGATATTTCCTCCGCCGATCACCATGCCGACCTGCGCGCCCGTTTCGACAATCTTCTTGATTTCTTTCGCGTACTTCGTGATGGAATCGAAATCGAAACCGGTGCGATGGTCTCCCGCGAGTGCCTCTCCGGAAAGCTTGAGAAGCACCCGCGGATACTTGAGCGTTTTTTTCGTCGACACTTCCTTCGACGCGGGCATCAGCGCTCGGCTTACGCCTCACCCATCTGGAAACGCGCGAAGCGCTTGACGTCTGCGCCCGGCGTCTCCTTCACGAGCTGTCCGATCGACTTGGAATCGTCGCGAACCCACGGCTGCTCGAGAAGCGTGATCTCCTTGAAGTACTTGTCCACGCGGCCTGCGACCATCTTCTCGACAATCGCGTCCGGCTTGCCGCTCTCTTTCGCCTGCGCGACAAAGATCGCCTTCTCACGGGCGACGAGATCGGCGTTCACCTCTTCCTTCCGCACGGCGACTGCAATCGTCGGCACACCAGCCGCCACATGCTCCGCCACCGAGTTGCCGAGCGTTACCGCGGCCGGACCCGTGGCGCCGGAAATTTCCGCAAGCACCGCGACCTTGGCGTTGTGGTGCAGATACGAGCCGATCGTGCCGTTCGACGCGTAACGCGCGACGCGGCGGAGCGTCACGTTCTCGCCCGTTTTCGCCGCCGCGGCCTTTACGACGTCCGCCAGGGTCAGCGATTTATCATGCGTCCACTGCTTCGCGAGCAGCGCGTGGTCGGCGCCGACTTCGGCGACGCCATCGAGCGTCGTGTCCGTGCCGATGTGCGCCGCGACGAGCTTGGCAAGCGCGACGAACTCTTCGTTGCGCGCGACGAAATCAGTTTCCGTGTTGAGTTCGATCATGACGCCGAGCGTGCGGTCATCGCTCACCCAGGTCACGATCTGTCCTTCGGAAGCGGCGCGATCCGCGCGCTTCTCGGCTTTCATCATTCCGCGCGTGCGCAGGAAATCGATGGCTTTCTCCTGATCGCCACCGGCCTCCTCGAGCGCCTTCTTGCAATCACCCATCCCGGCGCCCGTGCGGGCGCGAAGGGCGGCGACTTCTTTGGCTGTTATCATCGTTGCACTCATAGAGTTATTCAGCAACCTCTCCCTCTGGAACTTCTTCTGCCGCCTCGCCCTCTGCTGCCGAACCGTCCTTTGCCCGCAGCGCGATCGCGTCAGGCTTCACGCGACGGCGGCGCTGGCGGCGCTTCTTTGCATCCTTGTCGCCCGGGCTCGCGGGTTCCGTTCCACGGTCGGACGAATACGTGAACTCACCCTCTTCCGACTCTTCGCGCACCGGAGCTTCCCGGCGCGCTTCGATGATCGTGTCGGCAATCGCCGCGGTGATCAGCTCGACCGAACGGATCGCGTCGTCGTTGCCGGCAATCGGAACCGTGATGAGATCCGGATCTGAGTTCGTGTCGCAAATCGCGATCATCGGAATGCCGAGTTTGTTCGCTTCGTCCACTGCGATCTTTTCCTTTTTCGCGTCGACGACGAACACCAGTCCCGGCACGCGTGACATCGCTTTGATGCCGGAAAGATTCTTCGCGAGCTTGTCGCGCTGACGCGACATGAGGAGCTGTTCTTTTTTCGTATAGTTCTCGAAATCTCCGCCGGCCTCGCTGCCTGCCTCGAGTTCCTTCAGGCGGCGAATCTGTTTCTTGGCCGTGTTGAAGTTGGTGAGCAGTCCGCCGAGCCAGCGCTCCGTGACGAACATCGCGCCGCAGCGCTCGGCCTCTTGCATCACGATCTGCGAGAGCTGGCGCTTGGTGCAGACGAACAGAACGTTCTCGCCGCGTGCGATGACGTCGCGCGCGAGCTTCTGTGCGATTTCGATCTGCCGAAGGGTCTTCTGCAGGTCGATGATATGGATGCCGTTGCGTTCCGCGAAGATGAAACGGCGCATCTTCGGATTCCAGCGGCGGGTCTGGTGTCCGAAGTGGACACCGGCTTTAAGCAGATCGTCGATCGTAGGAACTGACATGGCTGTACAAATCCTTGAGTGGTTGGTCGTCGGCGAACGTCATCACTTCTTGCGACCACTCGGGTTGTTTTTCGAGTGGCACCCGCTTGAAGTTCAGTTCGCCTGAGAGATGAACTACGGAACTGCTACTGAAGATGGAGGATCGAAGTTGGAGGATCGAAGATGGAGGATCGAAGATGGAGGATCGAAGATCGAAGATGGAGGATCGATGATGAACCGCTTTCATCGTCCATCTTCCATCCTCGATCTTCCATCGTTTTCTTAGCGCTTCGAGAACTGGAAACGTTTGCGTGCCTTTGGACGGCCCGGCTTTTTGCGCTCGACGGCGCGAGCATCGCGCGTCAGCAAACCGAGTATGCGAAGTTTCGGGCGATGCGCCTCGTCCATCTTCACGAGCGCGCGGGCAACGGCGAGACGGAGCGCGCCGGCCTGACCGGTCGAGCCGCCGCCATCGATGTTCGCCTTCACGTCAAAGCGGCCGAGCGTATCGGTCGCCGTGAACGGCTGCTGGATCGCCGAGACCAGTGCGGGGCGCGGGAAGTAATCGCCGAGCGTGCGCCCGTTGACGTCCCACTTGCCTGAGCCAGCGGAGATGTAGACGCGGCACACGGCTTCCTTGCGGCGGCCGATGGTGTGAATCACTGAATCGGCCATGTTACTTCGCCTCGCTCTTCTTGAAGGTGAGCGCGGTGGGCTTCTGCGCGACGTGCGGATGATTCGCTCCCGGATAGACACGCAGCTTCTGACGCAGCGTACCACGTCCGAGTGCGTTCTTGGGGAGCATTCCGTACACGGCCTTCTCGATGATCCGCTCGGGATGTTTCGCGAGCACGGTGGCGAAAGGAATCTGGCGATCGTGCCCCATGTAGCCGGTATGAACGAAGTAAGTCTTCTGTTCAGCTTTGCGGCCCGTCACACGCACTTTCGATGCGTTGATGACGATGACGCTGTCGCCGGTATCCATGTGGGGAGTGAACGTCGGCTTGTGCTTTCCGCGAATGATCTTTGCCACTTCAGTCGCGAGCCTGCCGAGGACCATGCCGTCCGCATCAACAATGAACCACTTGTTTTCGATGTCGGAGGGTTTTGCGGAGAACGTTGACACTTGAAGAGTGGACTAGTGCGAGTCGAGCGCCTCACCGGTGCGGATTGCAACCCGGGTCTCGGCCGCCATTGAAGGCGTTTTAGGACAGTCTGTAAAGGTAGAAGGTGAAAGAGGGAGAGTCAACGGACGCAATGCTTTAGGCAGTGTCCCCGGACAGTACCAATGCTTTAGCGCGTGAAGAAAGAAGCCCGGCGCGAGTAATATCGCACCGGGCTTCTTGAAGATCACCGAGAATTCGTTAGGGCACGGTGGCGGCGCATGTTGCATTGAGGTTCATCGTCGTCGACGGTCCACCCACTATATCAAAATTGGAAAACTGGAAGAACCACTGCCTGGTCGCGGTTTGGGGCTTGCTTAGAATGGCGACGGCTTTATTGGAGGTTCCGCCCGCAACTTGGTAGCCGCCCGCGATCGCGATGCTATTCGCTGGGCAGGTCAGCGCCACGATGGCTGAGACTGAACCGCCAGCGGCGGTCGCGGTTCCCGTCTGTTGTGTGATGCCGGCGAGACTGAATGCCGCCGGTCCCTGCGGACCGGTCGCGCCGGTGGCACCATTAAGCCCGTTAGCACCAGCGGGGCCCGTCGCCCCCGTAGGACCGCTTGGCCCGACCGGGCCAATCGAACCCGGCGCGCCGGCCGGTCCGGTCGCGCCGCCGGGACCAGTCGGGCCCTCAGCGCCAGTGGCGCCGGCCGGTCCAATCGGACCAGCCGCTCCGGTCGCGCCGGTGTTGCCTGTCAAACCAATCGGACCCTGGGCGCCGGTCGCGCCGGTAGGACCGATCGGCCCTTCAGCTCCAATCGCGCCGGTCGGGCCAACTGGACCAATCGGTCCGATCGGACCAACCGCACCCGTCGCGCCAACTGCGCCTGTGACACCAATCGGTCCGATCGGGCCAACGGCTCCCGTCGCGCCGACCGCGCCTGTGACACCAATCGGTCCGATCGGACCAACCGCACCCGTCGCGCCCACCGCACCTGTAACACCAATCGGTCCGATCGGGCCAACGGCTCCCGTTGCGCCCACCGCACCTGTAACACCAATCGGTCCGATCGGACCAACGGCACCCGTCGCGCCGACCGCGCCTGTGACACCAATCGGTCCGATCGGACCAACCGCACCCGTCGCGCCCACCGCACCTGTAACACCAATCGGTCCGATCGGGCCAACGGCTCCCGTCGCGCCAACTGCGCCTGTGACACCAATCGGTCCGATCGGGCCAACCGCTCCCGTCGCGCCAACTGCGCCTGTGACACCAATCGGTCCGATCGGGCCAACCGCTCCCGTCGCGCCAACCGCGCCTGTGACACCAATCGGTCCGATCGGACCAACGGCTCCCGTTGCGCCAACTGCGCCTGTGACACCAATCGGTCCGATTGCTCCTACAGCACCGGCCGCGCCGGTGAGGCCAATCGGTCCACTTGGGCCTACAGGACCCGTCGCCCCGGTCGCACCCTTCGCACCCTTCGGACCAACCTCATTCCACTGGAACGCGACGTGCTGATGGTTGCCGGATTTGGGCCCTTCACAAGCGTTCGGCAAACCCTCAGCCCGGATGCGATAAATCGTGCCCGTCGAAGGGACGTAGCAAGCGTAGATCGTATCCGTCGATGTCACGTTCTGCTCGCCCGATTCCCCTGAGTTCGATTTCTGCGCGCCAGCCATGCCGACGGGCACGATCAACGCCGCAGCCATCACCACGACCGCGCGCCAAGTCTCAAATCGGCGCACGAAGGTCATCATCGACCGGCTATTGCCGAGCATCATTTTTATTTACCCCGAGACGAGTAGCGATGAGGCCGAGCGTTCGCTCGATCACTCTGATATCTGCAGCATCGACGCCTGCGTGCGCGAGATGCTCGGCGAGCGCGCCGTTCGCGTTCGAAAACGCGAACGCGACCGTCGCGTCGTCCTGCGCGTCGAACGCGTCGGCGATGGAAACAAGCTGAAGCTTGAGTGCGGCGACTTCGTCGTCAGCCTTGATTCGGCTTGCCAATCGGTCTGCCGCGTCACGGAGCGCCGCAGCGACTCCGCCACGTTCATCGACGGTGAGCGTGCGAACGCTGGCCAGCGCGAGACCAGTCTTTACGAGGGCCTTGGCGTGCGGACCGGTGGGCGCGTCGGCGCAGGCCGCAAACATGGGCAGCGCGAAAACCAGCACGGTCGCAGACTTACGCAGAGCGTCCAAGTTTCCTTCCGAGAGGTCAGTGGGAATCGCGCGATCTAGAAGCGGGTCAAGTTATCAGCAGCGCATCTATAAAGAAAGAGAGTGCCCCAAGTCAACCGAGCTCCACGAGAATCGCTCCCTTCTCCACAACCTGCCCGACTGCAACGCGGATCGCGTTTACCCGACCGCGTGAGGGGGCGCGAAGTTCATTTTCCATCTTCATTGCTTCCATTGCCGCAACTTCCTGCCCTGCTTCGACTTGGTCGCCTATCTTAACGTCGATTCTAACGATCAGTCCGGGCATCGGAGCTCGCACTGGCGCTGGGCCCGCCGGCTCCGCCGAAACGGCCGACAGATCGCGGATCGCGCGGGTCCGCTCGTCGAGCGCCTCGACCGCGTATCGGCGGCCGTCGATTCGCATGAGGTACTTCCCTCGCGCACCGTCGCGGCGCGCGCTGACGCGATGGACCTCATCGCCGATCGTCACGAGGCGAACCGGAGTGCCCTCGATTTCGCCGAGTTGCGCCCGCTGCCGTGCTCCGCCGTTGACAGAGATATTTTCGCCGTCGACGACGACTTCGATGCGGCGGCCTGCAATATCGACGATGAACTTCATGCCGCTGATTCCGCAACAAGTTCGCAGACGGTTTCGACATGCGCGGTCTGCGGGAACATGTCGAATGCAGTGAGCTTCGCGATGCGCCAGCCCGGGAGCCGCGTGAGATCGCGAGCGAGCGTCGCAGGGTCGCAGCTCACATAGACAATCGCGCGCGGCGCCGGCGTTGCTTTCACGAGCGCCGCAGTCACGCGCGCATCGACTCCCGCGCGCGGCGGGTTCAGAATCACGACATCGGCGGGGAGCGTATTTCGAATCGCATCTTCGACGCGAGCCGCCACCGCGCGTGAGCCCGCCGGCAATCGCGACGCTGCCCACGCGGTTGCTTCGGCATCCAGTTCGATCGCCACGACTTTCACTCCGCGCGACGCGAGTTCGACCGCAATGTTCCCAGCGCCAGAGTAGCCATCAACGACCGTCGCGGGGTTGTGCGCCATCACGGACTCGACAACGAACGCTTCGAGTTTTGCGGCCATCTCCGCATTCACCTGCGCGAACGACGCGCCGGGTTCGTGATTTACGCGACGATCATACATCAAGCGGCGAGGCGAACCATCGGGGATCCACCAGACCGCTCCGAGCGACGGAACCCGCGCGAAGAATTCTTCGTGCGTGCGCCAGTCGTTCGCTCCCTCGAGAACGAACGCCGCGCGGTTCGCAGAATCACCGAGCAGCCGCACGGCACCTCGAAGCTGCGGCACCGGCGGCAGGAACTCTGCGGCCGCGTGAATCTCGCGCCACACCGCAATCAATCGCTCGTCGGAAATCGGACAGTCTTCGAGGGAAAACACGTGCGACGGATCGTCAAATGCGTGCAATCCAAACTTCCACGCGTCGCCGGCCTTTCGCAGAGCGAGCGTGAGCTTGCGACGATAGCGCCATGCATGTGCCCCGCTCTGAATCTCAGGCGGCACCACGACGCGCTTGCCGATCCGGCGAAAGTTATCGGTGATCATCCTCCGCTTCGCCTCGCGCTGCGCCTCCAGCGAAATATGCTGCAACTGACATCCGCCGCACCGATCAGCCGTATAGTGTGCGCATGCTGGTTCGACGCGATCCGGCCCGTTGACCTCGATGCGCTCGACCACACCGCGCGCCAGCCTCCCCTTCACGGTCACGCGCGCAGCGACTCGATCCCCCACCGCAGTCCGCGGGACAAACACCACCAGCCCGTCATGCCGAGCGACGCCATCGCCGCCGGCCGCGATCGACTGAATCTCGAGTGTCAGGAGATCGCTCATCGGTCGCGCAGCGAGTCGACTCGCGCGAGTTGCGCCCACGCGCTCACCGCTGACACAGAACCCCGAGCCTGAACACCCGAGCCCGTCACGCCTTTGCCGTTACTCCAAACCCCCGACCCACGACCCATCCGTTCGCTCTCTGCTATCAACGCCGCCGCAATGGCCGCCGCGTGTATCTCGCTCTCTGTCGCCTCAACTCCGAGCAACGAAGGAAGCCGCCTCTCGAGCCACTGAATATCAATCTCGCCCGCTCTGAATTCAGCGTCTTCCATCACCCGCAAATGGAATTCCCGGCTCGTCTCAATCCCCTCGATCGTCAACTCGAGCAACGCCCGACGCATCCGCTCCACCGCCTGCTCGCGATTCGCCCCCCACACAATCAGCTTTGCGAGCATCGGATCGTAGAACAGACCCACGTCGCTCCCCGCTTCGACTCCCGCGTCCCATCGAACTCCCGGTCCACTCGGCACATGCAAATACGAAATGCGCCCGGTCGAGGGAAGAAATCCGTTCGCCGTATCTTCGCTCGTGATACGGCACTCGATCGCCCAGCCGCGCGGCTCGATGTGCGACGGAAATGGCAGCCGCTCCCCACTGGCCACGCGGATCTGCCACTGCACCAGATCGAATCCCGTGACCAGCTCTGTCACCGGATGCTCGACCTGAATTCGCGTATTCATCTCGAGAAAGTAGAAACTCCCATCCTTCGCGAGCAGGAACTCGCACGTGCCCGCGTTCGTATATCCCGCCGCTCTGGCAAATCGCACCGCAGCCGCGCCCATCTTTTTGCGAAGTTCAGACGAGACAGCCGAGCTCGGCGCCTCCTCGATCATTTTCTGATGTCGGCGCTGCACTGAACACTCGCGCTCGCCGAGCGAGAGCATCGTTCCCTGCTCGTCGCCGAAGATCTGGATCTCCACGTGCCGCGGGCCTTCGATGTATTTCTCGACGTACACGGCGTCGTCGCCGAACGCATTCTTTGCTTCGCGTCTTGCCGATTCGAGCGCGCCGGCGATTTCCTTTTCGCTGTGTACGACACGCATGCCCTTTCCGCCGCCACCGGCCGCCGCCTTCAGCAGAACGGGATAGCCAAACTCGTTCGCGACCTTCGCCGCCTCGTTCGCATCCTTCAGCGCGGTCGTGGTCCCCGGAACCACCGGAACGTCACTCGCCTTCGCGAGCGTGCGAGCGGCCGTCTTCGACCCCACGGCGGCAATTGCTTCAGCCGGCGGACCGATCCATTTCAGACCCGCATCCCGGACTGCACGAGCGAACCAGTCGCGCTCCGAGAGAAATCCGTACCCGGGGTGAATGGCATCAGCGCCAACGCGCTTCGCGGCCGCGATGATCGCGTCACCGAGGAGATAGCTCTCGCTCGACGGCGGCGGTCCGATACGAACGGCTTCGTCCGCTTCGCGAACATGCGGCGCGTGCGCGTCTGCGTCTGAATAAATCGCAACCGATTTCACACCGAGTTCCCGGCATGCGCGCACGACGCGCAGCGCGATCTCGCCTCGATTTGCGATCAGTACTGTTTTGAGCATGGCTTTACAGCGGGATGTTGCCGTGCTTCTTGGGCGGATTTTTTGAGCGTTTCCCCTGCAGCGATTCCAGCGCGTTGATCAATCGCGGCCGTGTGTCACGCGGGTCGATGATGTCGTCCACATATCCGCGCCCCGCGGCGACGTACGGGTTGGCGAATTTCTCCGCATACTCGGCGACCTTCACGTCAGTGGCCTTTGCGGGATCTTTGCTCTCCGCGATTTCCTTCTTGAACAGAATCTCCACCGCGCCCTTCGGCCCCATCACCGCGATCTCGGCGGTGGGCCACGCAACGTTGAAGTCACCGCGGATGTGCTTGGAGCTCATGACGTCGTACGCCCCACCGTATGCCTTGCGCGTGATGACGGTGAGCTTGGGCACCGTGGCCTCACAGTAGGCGTAGAGCAGTTTCGCGCCATGCTTGATGATGCCGCCGTGTTCCTGCGCCGTGCCGGGCAAAAATCCAGGGACGTCTTCGAACGTGACGATCGGAATGTTGAACGCATCGCAAAACCGAATGAACCGCGCTGCCTTCACGCTCGCGCTGATGTCGAGCACGCCCGCGAGGACCGCCGGCTGATTTGCAACGATGCCGACGCTGTAGCCGCCCAAGTGTGCGAAACCGCAGATGATGTTCGCCGCAAAATCTTTCTGCACTTCGACAAACTCACCGTCGTCGATGATGCGCTTGAGCACATCGTGCATGTCGTAGGGTTTGTTTGCACTGTCGGGGACGATGTCGAGCAGCGCTTCGTCGCGGCGATCACGCGGATCGCTGCCCGGCCCGCGCGGCGGAGCATCCACATTGTTCGACGGCACGAACCGGAAGAGCGCGCGAATTCCTTCGAGACACTCGAGCTCACTCGCGCACGTGAAGTGCGAAACCCCGCTCACTTCCCCATGCGTCTCGGCGCCGCCGAGCTGCTCCATCGTGACGTCTTCGTGCGTGACTGTCTTCACGACATTCGGGCCGGTCACGAACATGAACGACGTGTTGCGCACCATGTAGGTGAAGTCGGTGATCGCAGGCGAGTACACCGCTCCGCCCGCGCAGGGGCCGAGAATCGCTGAGATTTGTGGGATAACTCCCGACGCCAGCGTATTCCTGAGAAAGATTTCCGCGTAGCCGCCGAGCGAAACGACCCCTTCCTGAATGCGCGCGCCGCCGGAGTCGTTGAGGCCGATCACGGGTGCGCCGTTTTCCAAAGCGAGGTCCATGATCTTGCAAATTTTTTCGGCGTGCGCTTCGCTCAGCGATCCGCCAAATACCGTAAAATCTTGTGAGAAGACGTAAACGAGCCGACCATCAATTCGGCCGAAGCCGGTCACTACGCCGTCCCCGTACGGCCGCTCCTTTTCGAGACCGAAGTCGGTCGAGCGATGCGTGACGAAACGGTCGAGTTCGGTGAAGGACCCTTCATCGAGCAGCACGTCGAGCCGCTCACGCGCCGAGAGCTTCCCCTTGGCATGCTGGGCTGCGAGACGTTTCGAGCCGCCGCCGAGTTCCGACTCCGCGCGGCGCTGTTCGAGCAGGTCGAGTTTATCGCGCATGGACATACGGTGGAAACTAGGGCGCGGAAGGCGGTTGGGGAACGATGCGCCAGGTTGCGCGCTGCATAGGTTGCAGGGGTAGGCCGTCTGGAGGGCGTATGAGACGCATGAGTCGCTTCGTTCCGTTGGTGGTGCTCGCCGCGTTTTCCTCGGCGTGTTTGAATATTTTCGGCGCCGGAGACTGCGCTGGCATCGGACACGAGCCGCCACTGAATGTCACGGTTCGCGATGCAGCCGGGCACGCGCTCGCTCTTGGTGCAGTGGCGACGTTCTCATCGGGCGGCAACTCCGCGGCGGACAGTTCGCTCAGCGATTCGCTAACGATCAGCGGCGGGAGTCCTGGTCTCACGTGGGATATCGCCGTTTCAAAACGCTATTACCTCACTACCGTGCTGCACGGAGTGAAGGCGCCTGGGCGAAACGCGTGCAACGGTTTTGGGGGCGTGAATACGGTTCCTGCGGTCCTGTCGCTCGCTGCCGGCGCGCCGCCCGTACGATCTGTCTCATTGATTCCGAAGGATTTCACGCTCGACCGCACACATTCGCAGGACACACTCGGAGTCGTTGTCGACGCTAATCCCGGACTCTCACGGGCCGTGCTGTGGCAGGTTTTTGGCGACACGGACGCCGTCAGTATCGACTCGACCATGGGCATTGTTTCATATCGCTGTCGAGTTCACACCGGGTTCGTGCAGCTCGTCGCGCGGTCGAGAGTTGACACGACGGTATTCGACCTCGTTCACGTGGTCAGTCAAGGACATCCGGGATCACCAACGGATCCCCCGTGTCCATGAACCTTCGTCGCGTTTCGCATGGCATTTTGCTCGTCGCGACGATCGCGCTCGCCGCGTGCGGCGATCTGTTCGCTCCGAATACCGTGTGTACGCTGCAGGCATCGCCACCCCCGATCAACGTGACGATACGCGATCAAGCGGGGAACGCGGAGGCACTCGGATCCGTCGCGTCCTTTTCGAACGGAACAATCCAGGTCGATGCCCGTTCTTCGTTCGACTCGTTGGTCATTTCGGGCGGAACCTACAGTCAGACCTACGACATCAGCGTTCGAAAGCCGTTTTATCAGGACTTAGTGCTGCACAACGTTCGCAGCGGCGATGGAGACAGATGCGGACATCCGCTGGGACCAGTGTTGACGGTTCAAGCCGCGCTCTCACTCGCTGCGGGCGCGCCGCCGTTTCGATCCCTGTTCTTGTTGCCCGATCGCATCACGCTGGATCGAGGCAGGCCGGGCAATAATTATTCATTCACGACGGTCATCGATGCGAGTCCCGGAGTGTCGCGCGCACTTCGATGGCGCTTTACCGGCGACACGGCATCTGTCGGTCTCGATTCAGTCAGCGGCGTGCTGACGTATCGATGTTTAAAGACGAGCGGCTACGGCACGCTCACAGCGACTTCAGTCGTGGACTCGTCTGTGGCCGCGAGCGTTGCGATCGCCGTTCAAGGCCACCCGGCAGCGACAAGCGATCCGCCGTGCAGTTGAGGGAGAGCAAAGAGTATGAGGCGGAGTGGCGGGTCTGATGTGAAAGTAGCGAGACTGAAAAGGAAAGGAACTCGTCCCCCGCTCCTCAGTCTCGCTACTCTCACATCATACCCGCCACTCGCTATCTAACTCGTGCCTCCCCCTCGACTCTAACTCGTCCTCAGCCTCAGGCCTCAGCCTCAGCCTCAGCCAGAGCCGCAGCAATCACTTCCGGCGGAACGTCAGCTGCCGTCGCCTCACCATCTTCCGTGAACACCTTCGACGGCGTCTCCGGACGCGGCGGCTGCTCCTCCGGGATTCCCGTGACCGCGAGCACGATCCGGCGATGGATCGGATCAACCTCGAGCACGCGCACATCGAGATTCATCGTCTCCCACGCCACGTCGGCCGGGCTCTGAATCGGCTTGCCGCTCACGTTGAGCTGCGAAATCGGAACGAAGCCTTCGATATCGTTGCCGACATCGACCACGACGCCCTTGTCCATCAGGCGAACAACCTTGCCGCGCAGCTCGGTGCCGACCGGATAGTTCTCGCCGATCTTCAGCCACGGATCTTCCTCGGCCTGCTTCAGTCCGAGCGAGATGCGGTTGTTGTCGCTGTCGATATTCAGGATCACCACATCGACATCGTCACCCTTCTTGACGACTTCCGACGGATGCTGCACGCGCTTGGTCCAGCTCATGTCGGAGATGTGAATGAGACCATCGATGCCCGGTTCGATTTCGACGAATGCGCCGAACGAGGTCAGGTTGCGAACCTTGCCGTTGATGCGCGTGCCCACCGGGTACTTGAGCGGCAGCACCATCCACGGATCCTGCTCGGTCTGCTTCATGCCGAGCGAGATTTTCTCTTCGGTCGGATCAACCTTCAACACCACCGCCTCGATTGCCTCGCCAATGCTGACGAGCTTGGAAGGATGGCGAACGTTGCGCGTCCAGCTCATCTCGCTGATGTGCACCAAGCCTTCAATACCAGGTTCAAGTTCAATAAATGCACCGTAGTTCGTGATCGAGACGACCTTACCGGAGACGCGCGTGCCGACCGGGTATTTCGCCGCGACGTCCTTCCACGGGTAGCTCTGCAGCTGCTTGAGGCCGAGCGAAATGCGCTCGCGCTCCCAATCGATATCGAGAACTTTCACTTCGAGTTCCGCACCAATAGCGACCATCTCGCTCGGGTGCTGGATGCGTCCCCACGACATATCCGTGATGTGCAGCAGGCCGTCAACACCGCCGAGATCGATAAATGCACCGAAGTCGGTGATGTTCTTCACGACGCCCTTCCGCACCTGATCCTTCTCGAGCTCCTTCATCAGCTTCTCACGCTTGCCGGCGCGCTCGGTCTCGAGAATCACGCGGCGCGAGACGACAATGTTGCGGCGGCGCTTGTTGAGCTTGATGATCTTGAACTCGTATTTCTGGCCGAGCAGTTCGTCGATGTTCGGAACGCGACGGAGCGCGATCTGCGAACCGGGAAGGAATGCGTCGACTCCCATAAGGTCGACAACAACTCCGCCCTTGATCTTCTTGACGAGCGTGCCCTCCACCGGCTGGTCGGACTCGTACGCGACGCGGATACGCTCCCACACGCGCATGAAGTCGGCTTTCTTCTTCGAAAGAACGACCGAACCTTCCTGGTCTTCGAGATGCTCAAGAAGAACTTCGACTTCGTCACCCGGCTTGAGATCCGGGAGATCTTTGAATTCTTCGAGCGGGATCGTGCCTTCGGATTTGAAACCGATGTCGAGCACGACGAGGTTGTCGCGGATCTCGAGCACCTTCGACTTGACGATCTCACCTTCTTCGATCGACGCGAGAGTGCCGTTGTACATATCCATCATCTGCTCGTACTCGGAGGACGTGTACTCGTCTTCTTCGTAGAGCTCTGGACGGCGATTGGAGAGCGGCCGCAGCTGCGCCTTTTGCAGGTCGCGCTTTTCGCGAGCGGAAAGCGGCGAGATGCCGGCGTTCAACTCGGGAATTTCTTCGATGATTTCGGTGGTCATGAACTGCTCCTGAATCGCGGAGGGGATCGGCTCGCCGCGACGGCGAGGATTCGTGGTTGAACGAAAAAACAAAAAGGCTCCGGCCGAAGTGCCAGAGCCTTGTAACATAATGGAATCAAATCAGTTGGTCAACTCCTGCTGAACCTCTTTACCATGAGAGAAATCGGAAGACCAACGCAGAAGATATGGGTGAGCACCGCGATCGAGACCCCTTTCACCGAGTATCCCGCTGCCGGCGCCTGATTCGACAGCGGCTTCACCACGAAATACATCACGAGAAAAACCACCACGCCGTACACGGCGCCTGAAATCACTGCGCGCCGCGTCAGGACCGTGAACTTTCGGCTCGAAAAGTAGAAAATCGCGGCCCAGCTGAACGCGATGAAGAAATGGAAGCCGAGCCCGAGCGCCGCGGTCGCCCAGCCGCCGTCGAACGAGGCCTTCCCGAGCCAGCCGCTCGCCACGCCCTGCAGAATCCGCTCCGGCGTGACTTTCCCCCACCACGTGATGAACGCGGCCGAAATGTCCATGACGCCGCACAGCGCCCCCGCCGCGAGGATCGCCGGCAGCGCGCGACTCTTGGCGCTGCTCACGTTCATGCCTTTGCCCTGGGCGTCGCGCCCGCCTTTCGCGCCAGTTCCACGATCCTCTCGACTTGATCGTCCTGCGTCAGATGCGTGGTGTCGATCACCACAGCGTCCTTCGCTTGGCGCGTCTGCGCGGCGTCCTTTACGTCGCGCTGCTTCAAGGCCTCGGTTTCCGATGTGATCTCCTCATCCATCGGAGTCCGGTTGAGGCGCTGCATGAGCCGCCGCCGCGCCCGCTCCCTCGGATTTGCCACCAGAAAAACCTTTAACTGCGCCATCGGAAAGACTGTCGTGCCCATGTCGCGGCCATCCACGACGATCGCCCCCTCGAGGGCGCAGGCGCGCATCAGCGCGTTCACCCATTCACGAATCGGGACCATCTTGGCCACAAGGCTGACCAGCGCCGTGACGGCTGCCTTGTGAAGTTCCGCGTTGACCGGCGCGCCATCGAGAAGCACCTCGAAACTCGCGTCGTTTCGCACGAGAGCCACACGCTCGGCCGCGCAGAGCACCGATTCAGGCGTCCATTGCTCGGGCGCGCCCGCCTGCCGCAGTCGTGCGACCGTAGCTGCGCGATACAGCGCTCCGGAATCGGCGTGGTGCATGCCAAGACGCTCAGCGACGCGCCTTGCCGTCGACGATTTCCCGGATGCCGCGGGGCCGTCGATGGCCAGCACGAACTGATGGTCAGCCTGCGGTGCTTCTGACACGCGCGAGATCGCTCCAGAAATCCGGGTAGGAGACGCCGACGCACTCCAGATCATCCACTTCTATCATGTTGCCGTCCAGTGCGCCAAGCACGCCGAACGCCATTGCAATGCGGTGATCGCCGAACGTTTGCACTTTTCCCTTATACAGTCGATCGCTTCCGCGAACCACGAATCCGTCCGGCAGTTCCTCCGCGTCCGCGCCGATGGCTCTGAGATTCTGCACGACGGCGGCGATCCGATCACTCTCCTTTACCCGCAGTTCCGCCGCTCCCGTCACTCGGGTCTCGCCATTGGCTCGCGCGGCGACGCAGGCGATCATCGGCAGCTCATCGATGAGCGAGGGCACGATTTCGGGCGGAACCGTGATGCCGCGCAGCTGCCGCGGGCTCACAATGATCCGCGCGACAGGCTCGCCGGCATCGTCGTGCGCGTCTTCGTATACGATCAGCGCGCCCATTTCGCTCAGGACGCGAAACGCACCCGTGCGCGACGGGTTCACGCACACATGCTCGATCGCGAGCGAGCCGCCCGATGCCATAGCCGCGAGCGCAACGAAGAACGCGGCCGACGACGGATCGCCCGGCACACTCGTGTCGGCGGCGTCGAGCCGCGAGGACGGCAATAGCGTAACGACGGTTTCGTCGGTGCGAACGTCCACGCCGCGGGCGCGCAGCATGCGCTCCGTGTGATCGCGTGTCGCGGCAGGTTCGTGCACCTCCACCGGAACATCCGCAACGAGTCCCGCGAGGAGGATCGCACTTTTTATCTGCGCACTCGCGGTCTCGCTGAACCAGGTGAGGCCTTTCAGCATGCCGCCGTGCACGGTCATCGGGAGGCCGTCGCCGCCCGCAAACTCAAAACGCGCGCCCATCGCCTCCAGTGGCGTCGCGACGCGTTTCATGGGCCGCTTGCTGAGGCTCGCGTCGCCAATCACGCGTGAATCGAATGGGATCGCGGCCAGCACGCCGGACATCAAGCGCGCCGTGGTTCCGCTGTTGCCGCAGTTGAGATCGCCCGCGCTCTCACGCAGTCCGCGCAGGCCGCCGCCGCGCACGACAAACTCCGTCGTCGAAATCTCGGGAATAGTTGCGCCCAGCGAGCGCAGCACGCCCGCCGTTGCGTGCACATCCGCCGAGCACAGCAGGCCGCGCACACGCGACTCGCCTTTTCCGAGAGCGGCGAGCATGAGCGCGCGGTGCGAAATGGATTTGTCGCCGGGCACGCGAAGAACACCGCCGACCTTCACGAACGCACCACTAGCGCAGCCAGGTCTCGAGCGCCGTCGCGAGGTCGGTCTTTTCGTCGCGGTATTTCACAATCACGGGGGTCTGCAGCGAGAGCCCCTCCGATGCGCCCCACCCGGCCTTCACGGCGCGGGCACCCGGCACCACGACGGCACCGGCTGGAATCACGAGCGGCACGTCGGCGGCCGCGCGATAGATCCGCTCCCGCACGAGATCGTACACGGGTGTGCCGCGTGTGAGCACGACTCCGGCCGCGAGAACGGCGCGCGATTGCACGACGGTCCCCTCGTACACGCCGCAATTGCCGCCGATGATCACATCGTCTTCGATAATCACGGGCGACGCGTTCACCGGCTCGAGCACTCCGCCGATTTGCGCCGCGGCGCTGACGTGGCAGCGGGCACCGAGCTGCGCGCACGAACCAACCAGCGCGTGCGAGTCGATCATGGTTCCTGCGCCGATCGAGGCGCCGACATTCACGAACATCGGTGGCATGCAGACCACCCCGGGCGCGACGTACACGCCGCGGCGAATCGTCGAGCCACCCGGCACGATCCGCACGCCGCGGTCCACACCGAACCGCTGCGGAGGAATCGTGTCCTTGTCCACGAACGAGAACAAATCGCCGCTCGGACTCAGATCGGCGAGCTTTCCATAGCGAAACGCCGCGAGAATGCCGCGCTTCACCCAGGGCACCGCGCGCCAGGCTCCATCGTCGCAGCGAACCGCCGAGTGAACCGAGCCGGCCTCCAATGCTTCGAGCAGCTGATTGACGACGCGCGCCGCGTCGCGCGGTGTCTCAGCCCCATTCGGTAGCTCGTACAATTCGTCAACCCGCCTCTCGAGCGCCGCGAGTCCGATGCCGGCGTGAGTCATGTGACGAGCGCTCCAGCTTCGACGAGACTCGCGCGCAACTTTGCCTCGTGCCTCGCGTCGAGCGGTACGAGCGGCAGGCGCAGCTGATTCTGGATTTTTCCCATCATCGCGAGTGCCGCCTTTACCGGAATCGGATTCGACTCGCAGAACGCGGTTCCCATCAACGCGTGCAGCTGCAGATGCAGCGCGCGCGCCGCCTCCATCTTTCCCTCGAGCGCACGGCGGCAGAGCTCGGCCATCGGTCGCGGCGCCGCGTTCGACACCACGGAGATCACACCCTGCCCGCCCGCCGCAATCACGCCGAGCGTGATGGCGTCGTCGCCGGAGAGCACGCTGAAACCGGGTGGTGCGTGACGAATAATTTCTGAAATCTGCGATTCATTGGCCGACGCTTCCTTCACGGCAACGATGTTCTCGTGCTCGGCGAGTTCCAGAGTGGTCGCGGCTTCGATATTGCTCGCGGTGCGGCCGGGCACGTTGTACACGACCACTGGAAGCGGCGAGGCATCGGCAACAGCGCGGAAGTGCGCGAGGATGCCGCGCTGCGGCGGCTTGCTGTACATCGGTGAGACATGCAGCAGGTGCGTTGCGCCCGTGGAACCCATCGCCTTCGACGTTTCGATCGCGACTCGCGTATCGTTGCCGCCGGCGCCCGCAATAACGGGAACCTTACCCGCGGCGCGCTCCGCCGCGAGCCGCACCACGGCAAGCCGCTCGTCGAGCGTCATCGTCGCAGCCTCGCCGGTTGAACCCACCGGAACGATTCCGTGAATTCCCTCGGCGATCTGCCAATCGACGAACGCGCCGAACGCTTTCATGTCCACTGCGCCGGCCGCATCGAACGGCGTGACGAGCGCGGTGAAACAACCGGTGAGCTGCTCTTTCGTTGACTGAGTCATGCGTTGGTTCCTAGCATCCTAGCATCCTAGCACCCTAGCATATCGTCGAGCGTGAAGACTCCGTGCTTGCCGGCTATCCAGCGCGCGGCGGAGAGCGCTCCCGTTGCGAATACACGGCGATCGCGCGCGATGTGTTCGAGCCTGATCTGCTCGAACGCTCCATCGAACACTACCTCATGTGTGCCGGGAACGTGGCCGACGCGGACGCTCGAGATGGGGATCGGCTTGCCGAGCGCTTTGGCGGCGCGGTCGGCGAGGGCGCGCGCGGTGCCCGAGGGCGCGTCGAGCTTTTGGGTGTGGTGTGTCTCCACCAAATGCGCGTCAAATCCCGCGTTGGCCTCGGCGATGATCTTGGCTGCGTGTTCGACGATCCGTGCGAACACATGCACGCCAATAGAAAAGTTCGGTGCCCACAGGAGCGCGCCTTTCTTTGCGCGAACCTCGGCTTCGACCTCGCCGCGCGACGCTTCCCAGCCCGTCGTGCCACACACCACCGGACACGCGGCGGCGATGCACGCCCGAACGTTCTGCGCGGCGTACTGCGGAGTCGTGAACTCGACGGCGACGTCCGCACCGTTGAGCAATTGTTTCGTCACGCCATTCGGGAGAACCTCGCGCTCGCCGAGCAGCGCGACCACTTCGAAATCATGCGTGACCGCGAGCGACGCGATCGCCTGCCCCATCTTCCCGTCGCCAATCACGGCGAGCTTCAGCGTTGCGGTCATCACGCCCCCGTTCCAAAGAAGGTCTCGTGCAGGCGGCGCATCACCGGCCGCATTTCGTCGCCGTCGACGATCAGCGTGAGATTAATTCCGGTCGCGCTGAGCGAAACCATGTGGAGTCGCACGTCCCCGATCGCCGTGAGCGCCTGCGCCATCGCGGGACTGTTCTCGCCAAGTCCCGCGCCCACAACCGCTACGATCGCACGCCCCCGCTCCACTCCGACGTCGCCGAACTCGCGGAGCTGACCGACGACCACGTCGAGATGCTTGTCGTCGTCCACGGTCACCGAGACCGAGACTTCTGATGTCGTCACGACATCAACGGAGGTGCGATTGCGTTCGAACACATCGAAGATCGCGCGCAGCACTCCGGGCGTCGCCAGCATGCGCGCGCTGCGCACCTTCACGATGACCGTATTTCCCTTTCCCGCTATCGCGCGCACCGGCATGCGTGGCGCGTCGAACGTGATGCGTGTGCCGGTGCCCTCGGGGCGCAGCGAGTTCAGCACGTACACGGGAATGCCTTTGCTCACGGCGGGAGCGATCGTGTTCGGATGCAAGACCTTCGCGCCGAAACTCGCGAGTTCCGCCGCCTCATCGAATCGGATGTGCTCGATCAATTTCGGATTGTCCACTACGCGCGGATCTGCGGTGAGCATGCCGTCGACATCAGTCCAGATCTCGATCGCTTCCGCCTCGAGCGCTGCGCCGAGCAATGAAGCGCTATAGTCGGAGCCGCCACGACCGAGCGTGGTCGTCACGCCCTGCAGGTTGGCGCCGAGATATCCGGCCATCACCGGCACCTTCCCGGCGCGCACGAGCGGCGCGACAAAGTCGCGGCACGCGGCGGCGATTGCTTCGGGCATTGGCTCCGCTCGCCCGAACGTTGCATCGGTAATCATCACCTGCCTGGA
>JBBRBH010000040.1:0-39919 GCA_038205995.1 Gemmatimonadales bacterium | reverse complement strand
CGCTCGCGCGAGCGGCGCACGTACCACTTCGAGACGTCGTCGTCCACGAATTCCATCACGACACGCGCCGCGCCCGTCGCGTCGAACTCCTCGAGCATGCGATTCGCTTCCGCCTCGGCCGTCGCGAGACGCGAGAGGATCCACCGATCGAGCGCCGGACGATCGTTGCGGCCCGGGTCCGCGGGCGAAGGCGCCCAGCCCAGGTTCGCGTAGAGCGCAAACACGCCGCTGTAGAGATTCTTGAGCGTCACGAGAAAACGGCCCGCGGTGCCGCGGATGATCGCTTCGTCGAAACTGCGCGGCTTCCACACCTGGCTCGCCGTCACGAGGAAGAGCCGGACGGCATCCGCGCCGTGCCGCTCCATCACCGCCATCGGCTCCACGGTGTTGCCGCGGCTCTTCGACATTTTCTGGCCCTTCGCATCGAGCACAAGATCGTTCACGACGACGTTGCGATACGGCGTGGCCTTTGCGTTCACACCGGTTTTCGCATTGCCGCCCGGCAGCGCCTCGCCCAGCCCCGTGCCGATCGCTAGCAGCGAATAGAACCACCCGCGCGTCTGATCGACTCCCTCCGCGATGAAATCCGCCGGGAAATGTTTCGTGAACTGCCCGGCATTCTCGAACGGATAGTGCCACTGCGCGAACGACATCGAGCCCGAGTCGTACCACGCGTCGATCACTTCCGGCGCGCGGCGCATCGTGCCCTTTCCCGATTTCGCCGGCCACGTATACGCGTCGATGAACGGCTTGTGCGGATCGAAATCCGCAGGCAGCGGCTTGCCCGTGCGCGCGGCGAGTTCGGCGTAGCTGCCGATGCACTCCACTTCCGTGGGATCTTCGTCGTTCATCCACACCGGCAGCGGCGTGCCCCAATAGCGGTCGCGCGAGATCGCCCAGTCGATGTTGTTCACGAGCCACTGGCCGAACCGGCCGGTGCCCATATCGGGCGGCGTCCAGTTGATCGCGGAATTGCGCGCGATCATTTCGTCCTTGAATGCGGTCGTGCGCACGAACCACGATGTGCGCGCGTAATAGAGCAACGGGGTGCTGCAGCGCCAGCAGTGCGGATACGGGTGGTTGATCGTCGTGGCTTTCCACAGCACGTCGCGCTTTTTCAGCTCGTCGATGATCGTTGCCGCGGCGCCCTTCACGTTCATGCCGCCAACCACCGGCACGTCCGCCGGAAATTCGCCGCGCGCCGTGACCGGCTGCAGAAATGCGAGACCGTGCTTTTTGCCGGCCTGATAGTCGTCCGCGCCGAACGCGGGCGACATGTGCACCACGCCGCTGCCGTCGTCCGCCGAAACAAAATCCTCGGCGATAATTATTTCGTGCGCGCCCTCACCGTACGGCACCCAGTCGAGCGGGCGTGTGTACTTCATTCCCGCGAGCTGAGCACCGGTGAACGTCGCGACGACTTCCCACTTCGAACTCCACTCCTGCCCGAGCACGGCGGCCGCGCGCGATTCCGCGAGCACGAGCGTCCAGTCGGTGCGGCCGTTCTTCCGGACCTCGATATACGGGAGATCCGGATTCACCGCGAGCGCGGCATTCGAGAGCAGCGTCCACGGCGTCGTCGTCCATACCACAATGCGGCGGCGGCCGGATTCCCCCGAGGCATTCTCCAGATCGAGCGCGAGGTAGATGCTCGGATCTTCCGTGTCCTCGTAGCCCTGCGCCACTTCGTGCGACGAGAGCGACGTGCCGCACCGCGGACAGTACGGAAGAATCTTGTGTCCCTGGTACAGCAGCTTTTTCTCGAACAGCGTCTTCAGCGACCACCACACGCTCTCGACATACTCGTTCGAATACGTGACGTACGGATTCTTGTAGTCGAGCCAGTAGCCCATGCGCGCGCTGAGCCGCTCCCACTCTTCGCGATACTTCCACACGCTCTCGCGGCAGCGCGTGTTGAACTCCTCGACGCCAAAAACTTCGATGTCCTGTTTCCCGCTGAGGCCAAGCGCCTTCTCGACTTCGATTTCCACGGGAAGGCCGTGCGTGTCCCATCCCGCCTTGCGAGAGACGTGGAACCCGCGCATCGCGCGATGACGGCAGAACAGGTCCTTCAGCGTGCGCGCAAAAACATGATGGATGCCGGGGCGTCCGTTCGCCGTCGGCGGTCCCTCAAAAAAGACGAACTCCGGCGCGCTTTCGCGCGCGAGCAGCGACTGATGAAAGAGGTCGTCGCTCTGCCAGCGCACGAGCAGCTCCTCTTCCATCTGCCGTGCATCCTGCTCCGGCGGCAGCAGACGATAGCGCACCGCAGTGTCCGTGGCCGTCACGCGAGGCGCTCCAGCACACCGCGCACGAGCGCCGTGAGATTCGGTTCCGCGCGCCGCGCCACCGCGAGAATCTTGTCGAGGCTCGCGGGCTCCAGCGTCTCCGGAATGCACATGTCCGTGATGATCGAGAACCCGATCACTTTCATCCCGCCGTGATTCGCCACGATCGCCTCGGGCACGGTCGACATTCCGACGACATCGGCGCCCATCGTCCGCAGCATCTTGTACTCCGCGCGCGTCTCGAGATTCGGCCCGGCCACCGCGACGTACACACCTTCGCGCAGCGTGATGCCTTGTTCCGCCGCGACGGCGCGCGCGCAGTCGCGCAGCGCTGCGTCGTACGGTTCGCTCATGTCCGGAAATCGCGGCCCGAGTGTTTCATCGTTCGCGCCAACCAGCGGACTGTCACCGAGCAGATTGATATGATCGGTGAGCAGCATGATGTCGCCCGCGCCCCAATCCGCGCGCATTCCTCCGCATGCGTTGCTCACCACGAGCGTGCGCGCGCCGAGCGCCTGCAGCACGCGCACTGGGAACGTGACCTGCTGAAGCGAGTAGCCCTCATAGCGGTGGAAGCGCCCCTGCATCGCGACGACGCGTTTGCCGCCGAGCGTTCCGAGCAGCAAGCGACCATGATGCGACTCAACGGTAGAGAGCGGGAATCCGGGAATCTCGGCATACTCGACAGATGCCTCGACGGTGATCGCCGTGCCGAGCGCGCCAAGCCCCGTGCCAAGAATGATCGCAATCTCCGGAGCGGCAACGCCGGGCGCGCGAGCGCGAATCGCCGCGACTGCCGCGCGTACATGCTCGGCGCGATGGGCGTGCTCCGCCCCCTCGATCACGTCGAGGAGACCATTGCCGTGAACTCCCGCCACTGTTTACTCCGCCCGAACGTTCGCGTCGAGCCAGGAGGGGCTCTTCACCGGGGGATGCTCTTCCTCGCCTGCTTCCGGCTTGGACGGGCGAGACGGCGCGGCGCTCGCGCTCTCGGCGGATTGCAGCTCGGCGAGCTGACGCTCCGCCATCGAGCGCATCTGCGCGAGGTAGTTGCGGCGCGTGCGCTCGAGCGCGTCGATGTCCGTCTGCAGCCGGCGCACCTCGGCGCGCGTTTCCTCGAGCAGGCGCTCGCCCTCGGCGCGCGCTTCACGAAGAATGAGCTGCGCTTCGCGGTCGGCTTGCTCGCGCGTTTCGGCGCGCAGCTGCTGCGCGGAAATCAGCGCATCGTTCAGCGCTTTATCGCGCTCGCGGAACGCGCGCAGCTGCTCGTGGAATCCCTTGGCCTTGGCCTCGAGTTCCTGGTTCACGCGGCTCAGACGCTCGAGTTCGTCGGCGACCTGATCGCGGAACTGGTCCACGCGCGTTTTGTCGTATCCGCGCAGCGCCGACCCGAAGTCGAAACGCCTCGCGTCTACTGGTGTCAGATGAAAGGCTTCGTCGTTCATTACGCCCTCGCTCCGAACAGGACCGTGCCCAACCGCACCATCGTCGCTCCCTCCTCCACCGCAATCGCAAAATCGCCCGACATGCCCATCGACAACTCGTGTGCCGGATGACCAACTCGCCGCAAGAGTTCAAGCGCGGTTCGCGCACCGCCGAACACACGCCTGAGCACGCGTTCGTTCGCATCGAACGGCGCCATCGTCATCACGCCCGTCACGCGCAATCCGCGCATGCCGAGCAGCCGCTCCGCCTCTCGCTCCACATCCGACGTATCGAACCCGCCTTTCGTTTCCTCTGCTGCGACGTTCACCTGCAGAAGTGTGTTCACGCCATGCGCCGGCACCGCCAAACCAAACTCATTCACGGCGTCCGCCAGCCGCGCGCTGTCGAGCGCATGCAACAGCGTGAACCGATCGAGAAACTTCACCTTATTGCGCTGGAGATGCCCGATCAGGTGCCATCGCATCTCCTTCGCCCATTCCTGCGAGGCGCTCAGCGCGTTCTGCTTATCGAGCGCCTCCTGCACTTTGTTCTCACCCACATCGAGAATTCCAGCGCGCCGCGCAGCTTCTACAGCGTCCGGTCCGTGCGTCTTGGTGACGGCAATAAGCCGAACATCTTGTCCGTGTCCGCCCCGCCGCGCGGCGTCCGCGATGAGGCCCCGCGCTTCGGCGACCCGTTCGTTGACGTTCGAAAATGGCATAACACATGAAATTATCAGGGGTTACCGTGTCTGGGCAAGGCCCAGAATAGGCGTATGAAGATGGCTCCAACAGGCGCGCGTGGAACCACTTCCCCCGCCGTTTGTCTCAGAGAGGACGCAGTGGCAGTCTCCCGACAATTTCATCGTGCGAGGATTTCCAGAATGCGCCGAACCGCAGCCGTGTGTGCCGTGCTCGTCTGCGGGTGCGGGAACATTCTCGGACCAGGCATGGATTCAAACCTCCTGGTCGTTGATTCGAGCGCAGGAGCGGGACTGTTCGTGGGCGATACCGTTCGGCTCACTACCCGTGAACCCGATGGCAGCGGACTGCTCGTGCTCGTCCCGGCCACGTATTCGGTGACTGACACCTCCGTGGCCGCGGTCAACCCGGCGGGATTTCTCATCGCTCGCGCTCCCGGCAGCACGACGCTGAAGGTGCAGACGTATTCGCTGCACACGCAGAAGAACATCATCGTCGACGGCAACATCTCTTTCACGATGAACATCGCGCCCTTCGTTGCGGACCTGCCGGTGGGATCAACCGCGCAGTTTTATTTCGCCGTCGGCACCACGTACGGCAATCCCGCTCGCGGAAAGCGCGCGGTGTGGAGCTCAACCGATACCAGCAAGGCGACGGTCGACTCCATGGGATTCGTCCTGACGAAAGCGCCGACCACCACCCGGGTCTCGATCTGTGCGACCGTCACCGACGGCTCCGGCGTGAAGGGCTGCTCCTCGATCAACATCACGCCGGCCGCCGCGGCACATTAGTCTCCATGCAGACACACCGGTCGTTTCCTCGCGGGAGTTCTCACATGAAGCGTTTCGCGTTCGTTGCCCTGCTGTTCGCCCTCGGCTGTTCGACTCCCTCTGCGCCGAGCGGAGTCGGCACGATTTCGGTCAACGGAAACGCGTCGGTGAATGGCGTTTTTATTGGCGACCAGGTGCAGCTGAGCACGGTCGCGTACGATTATAGCGGACTCGTCGTGACAACTCCGGTGACATACACGAGTTCAAACACGAGCGTCGCGACCGTGCTCTCCACCGGTCTCATCACGGCGATCGGAGCTGGAAGCACCACGATCAATGTCGCGGCGGGCGGAAAATCCGCTCAGGTGCCGATTACGGTGGACGGCAACATCACGAAGACCGTCGGCGTCACGCCGTCGGCGTTCACGATGCAAGTGGGCCACACACTGGTCGTCACCGCGTTCGTCGGGACGACGCTCAACAATCCCGCGCACAACAAGACGGTCGTGTGGAGCAGCGCAGACGCCACCAAGGCGAGCGTCGATGCGTCCGGAACCGTCACCGCAAAAGTCGTGACCGCCACGGTTAACATCTGCGCCGCGGTCACTGATGGAACGGGTATTCAGGGGTGTGCGGCGGTGACGGTAATTCCGTAGTTAGAACCTAGGCAGGCGACGGCTCCGGTCCACCCAGCAACGGCGGCGGAATCCGCTTCGCCTCCGGAATCGGAACCGGCGCCGGAATCGCTCCCGGCATCGGCAGCGACTGACGCGGCGGCAGCGAGTCGCCCTTCACCAGAATTACGAAGTCCTCGCGCGAGAGCGTCTCGCGCTCGAGCAGCGCGGCCGCGATCGCGTCGAGCAGCGGCCGATTTTCAGCGAGCACCTTCTTTGCCCGCTGATACGCCGTGTCGATCACGCGCGCCACTTCGTCGTCCACCTGCTGCGCCGTGCGCTCGGACACCGTGCGGCGGCTCGTCAGCTGCTGACCGAGAAATACTTCCTGTTCGTTGTCGCCCACGAGCACCGGGCCGATCGTGTCCGAGAGTCCCCACTGACTCACATAGCGGCGCGCAATGCCGGTTGCCATCTGAATGTCGCTCGCGGCGCCGGTCGTCACATGATCGCGGCCGAACACCATCTCTTCTGCCGCGCGGCCGCCGTACGCCATCACGAGCCGCGCTTCGAGCTGCTCGCGCGTCACGCTCACGCGATCGTCTTCCGGCAGCGTGAACGCGAGTCCGAGCGCGCGGCCGCGCGGAACGATCGTCACCTTGTGCAGCGGATCATTCCCCTTGACCTTCATCGCGCACACCGCGTGACCGCCCTCGTGGTACGCGGTAAGACGGCGCTCCTCTTCACGCATCACGAGCGATTTCCGCTCTGCGCCGAGCATCACTTTGTCTTTGGCGTCTTCGAGATCGACCATATAGATCTTGTCGTGATTGCGGCGCGCGGCGAGCAGCGCGCCCTCGTTCACGAGGTTCGCAATATCGGCGCCCGCCATACCCGGCGTGCCCCGCGCCAGCGACGTGATGTCCACGTCTTCCGCTATGGGTTTGTTGCGCACATGCACGCGAAGAATTCCTTCGCGCCCGCGAAGATCCGGCGCGTCAACCACGATCTGGCGATCGAAGCGGCCCGGCCGCAGCAGGGCAGGATCGAGCACGTCCGGTCTATTTGTTGCCGCGATAAGAATCACGCCCTCGTTGGATTCGAAACCATCCATCTCGACGAGCAACTGATTGAGCGTCTGCTCGCGCTCGTCGTGTCCGCCGCCAAGCCCGGCGCCGCGGTGACGGCCTACCGCATCGATTTCGTCAATGAAAATGATGCACGGCGCATGCGCCTTGCCCTGCTCGAACAAATCGCGCACGCGGCTCGCGCCAACTCCGACGAACATTTCAACGAAGTCCGAACCCGACATCGAGAAGAACGGACGGCCCGCCTCGCCTGCCACGGCGCGCGCGAGCAATGTCTTGCCGGTTCCCGGCGGCCCAACGAGAAGCGCACCCTTGGGCAAGCGTCCGCCGAGCTTCGTGAACTTGGCCGGGTCTTTCAGGAATTCGATGATCTCTTCAAGTTCGACTTTTGCTTCGTCGCAGCCTGCCACATCCGCAAACGTCACTTTCGGTGTGTCGCCCGCCAGCAGCTTCGCTTTCGATTTCCCGAACGAGAACGCCTTCGCGCCGCCCGCCTGCATCTGCCGGATGATGAAGATCCAGATCCCGATCATCACGACCCACGGGAGAATGCTGAGCAGCAGCGCGCCGATCGACGCGCGCGCATCTTCCGCCGAAACCTGCACCTTCTGCGCGCGGAGGCGCTCGAGATCGCGATCGCCAATCTGGCCGGTCAGCTTCACCGTGAACTTCTTCGCCATCTTGCCGTCGACCATCTGCGAGGTCTTGAAATCGCCGACGATATCCTTGCCGGCCGTCACCGTTACCTTCGAAATATTTCCGGCGTCGAGTGCGTCCTCGTACTGCGTCACGTCGAGACGCGGCGCCGCGTCGTTCTTCGCGCTGGAGAACTGAAAGAACGCAACCGGCACGAGGATGACGAGCATCCAGAACGCGATCGTCTTCGAGAGACGACCCCAGGCGCCGGGTTTATTGGGCGGTTGATTGGACATTTTTTTCTTCCTTCCCTCTACTGAAGACTTGCCACATATGGCAGATGCCTGAAGTTCTCTGCATGATCCAGGCCATACCCCACCAAGAACTCGTTCGGTGCATCAAATCCGACGAAGCGTACCGGATGTTTCAACTCCGTCGCGATGTGCTTGTGCAACAGCGCACAGATTTCGATCGATTTCGGCTGCCGGTTTCCCAGCAGATCCACCAGTCTCGTGAGCGTTCTTCCTGAGTCGACAATGTCCTCGACGAGAAGAATGTGTTTCCCCTCGAGTGTCGTCTCCGGATCGTACACCAGATTTACCACGCCGGATGACGACGTTCCGTCACCGTAGCTCGATGCAACCAGGAAATCGACCTGCAAGGGACGGCGAATCTGGCGCACCAGGTCTGCCAAAAAGACGAAGCTTCCCTTCAGCAGTCCCAGCACAAGCAAATCGCCGTCGGGATACGCCGCTGTGATTTCCGACCCAAGCTCTGCCACCCGATGCGCTATTTGAGTCGCTTCGAACGGAATTCGTTTCACCGCCCTGCCGGCCAAACGCGGATCGTCGACGGTCTCGGATTTGGAAGCAACGCTCATACCTATGAATATAACGCGTCTGTAGAGGCGGTAGCGGCTAGCTCGGTTCCGGCGCCTCGGCCGCGCGAACCACAAATGTCGACGACGTGCGGCTGACCTCGGCGCCGCCCGAAAGCGGAATGCGGCGACCCGGCTTTCCCTCCTTCGTGAACGCGACGAGCCGTTCGGTGCCGCGCCAGTCCAGCGCGAGTCCTGCCCGCGCGGCAATCGCGGGCCACAAGACGGCGAGGGCGTCGGCGTGCATGGCGCTCAGCGCACGCGACGGCACGACGAGCGGCGGGAGGAGCTGCAGGCCGAGCGAATCGACGACTTGCTCGACCGACTCTCGCCAGTGAGCCGCCGCGCAGGAGATGTCGATCATCGACTCGCCAAAGCCGGGGCAGGCGCGCTCGAGCGCCGGCAGCAGATCGAGCCGCACACGGTTCCGCAAATGGGCGCGGTCGAGGTTCGAGGGATCTTCGAGGAATCGGATCTCGCTCGCCGTGGCATAAGCGGCGACGTCGGCGCGACCGACGTCGAGCAGGGGGCGCACAACGTTCGACCGCGCATACATGGCGGCGAGACCGCGCGCCGAGGTATTGCGCGGATCGCGAAGCACACGCATGACAACGGTCTCGAGCTGATCGTCGCGGGTGTGAGCCGTGACGACGGTCGCGTTGAACTCGCGAGCCCAGCCCTCGAGAAAGTCCCAGCGTGCGGCGCGCCACGCGGCCTCGCCAGCTTCGAGTCCCTCGGCGCGACGGCCCGTGACGACCGCGATTTCCCGGCGCTCGCACTCGAGCTCAACGAGCATCGCCGCCTTGCGCGCCGCCGGACCGGTGCCGTGATCGAACGTCGCGACCGCGACCGCATCAGAGCGCCAGCGCGTGAACGCGTCCAGCAGCACCATCGAGTCGCGACCGCCTGAGACGGCGAGCAAGTATCTCGCGGGTGGCACCCGTAGCACTTCCGCCGAAACGCGCTTCAGAAAATCAGCCGGGCGGGCCCGTTCCCTCTTTCGCGCCATGATGTTAAGATAAGGCCATGGAACACAGCTTCGGCGGACCGCTTGGCACCCTGCTCGCAGGCCTCGGACTCGGCGCATTCTATGCGGCCCTGATCTGGATCAACATGTTGCTGGGCGTGTTTTTGACGCCGCTGTTTTTGGTGCCGTTGACGTGGGTTCAGGATGCCGTGATGGCCAGGAAGGCGGCTCAGAAAGCCTAACCGCGAGTTGAGAGTTGCTGGTTCTTGGTTGCCGGCGATTCGATGATCAGGGGCGTGAGTGGGCCGGCAGAAATGCCGGCCCTTTTTTTGTATTTTTATATTTCCAGCGAGGTGGCTGGATCGTCATCTTGATAAGTCGAAATGTGCAAGTTTGTGATTACACACCGAGGTCCGATGTTCATTTCGCTGGCGAATGCAGCATAAATTGAATATCCACAGTGCTGATTTGCATTGATGTAAAACTTTATGCATATGTATCAACTTCGCCAAATCAATGAAGTTATCAATACATACTTACTGTAACTTGTTGCATGAGTATGCAGACAAACACTTCAACGTGAATTTATGCCCATGAACAAGGGAACTGTGCTCATTCTCGTCGGGCCTGAGTACGAAGAGATGGAAGTTTGGTATCCGAAGTACCGCCTCGAGGCGGCTGGCTACTCAACGCCGTTGGCTGGAATCGGCGAGAAATCGTACCGCGGAAAGTACGGATATCCCTGCCCCGTCGATGGTCAGGTCGGCGATTTTCGGGCTGACTCCTTGACCGGGGTGCTCGCGCCGGGCGGATGGGCTCCGGACAAGATTCGCCGCGATCCGGCGGCCCTCGAACTGGTCCGTCAGATGAACGCAACCGGCAAGCTCGTCGCGACCATCTGCCATGGCCCCTGGGTCCTGATTTCGGCCGGAATCGTGAAGGGCCGGCGGATGACCTCAACCGTCGGGATACGCGACGATGTCTCCAACGCCGGAGCCACTTGGGTAGACGCCGAGGTGGTGTCGGACGGGAATCTGATTTCGAGCAGGGTGCCGAAGGATTTGCCGGCGTTTGGGGAGGCTATCGTGGCATGGCTGGAGGCGAGATCGGGCCGCTGACGGGCCGCTGACGCCTCAGGGAACGACGGAAATGACCCCCGATTCCCCATGCACCGAGCACACGTACGTGTACGTCCCCGCATTTGCAAACATCCTGATCGGATTCAAGTTGCCCACCGCAACGTCCGTCGGTGCCCCGGTCGCGCCGCTGAACGTGACGTTGTGCGTCAGGTCGGGAAACTTGAACTCCACCATAGAACCCGCCTTCACGCTGACCGACGGCGGCGCGAAGTAGATCCCGTATGTTTGAGTCCCCTGTATGTAGATGTACGCCTGCATCCCGTCCGCACTCGGACTCACGTTCACGACCTGCGACTGCGAGAAGCTACCGTACGTGATCTGGATCGTGGACTTGCCCACCGCCACGGCCCGGAACGCCGCGGCTTGTCCATACAGGACCCCCTGATCCGAGCTCGAAACCACGCTGCTGGTGTTGGTCGCCACGGGCTGCCCATTCGCCGTCACCGTCACGACAACCGATTCGCCAACCTTCGGACTCTGGTTGCTGATCGAATACGAGACCGACGGATTCGGATTTGTCGCTCCGCCTGGCAGGCTGCCGTCGTCGCTTTGTGGAGCGGCGAGCGTGTGGCACCCCCCCGTGAACGAGGAGCAGGCTGCGATGGCTGCTGCGACCAGTATCGAACGATGTCTGCTCTGCATCACGCCCCCTTTCGCCTCACCAGCGTGAGAATCGTATAGACCGCGACAGGTTCGTCGCTCTGATTCTTGACCTCTACATCCCAAGCTATGACGCCCTGCGGAATGCCGTCAACGGGCGTCTCCTTCGCGGTCTTCTGCTTGACCGTCAGCCGCACATGGATCGTGTCGCCCGGATACACGGGTTTGGTGAACCGCAAACCTTCCATACCATAGTTTGCGAGCACCGGCCCGAAGTTCGGCTCCACAAACAGTCCCGCCGCCGCAGACACCACGAAATATCCGTGCGCCACGCGCCGCTCGAAGATTCCCTTTCGAGCGTCCTCATCGCTCATGTGCGCGTAGAACTTATCGCCGCTCAGCTCCGCAAACTTCTCGACGTCCTCGAGGGTGATCTCGCGCGTGCCTGTGATCAGCGTCTCGCCAATCTCGAGATCGTCGAAGTACTTCGTGAACGGATGCGCCGTTCCGGTTTTGGTCGCTGCGCCCTGGATATACTCGCGGGTGATACCGGTGAGCACGGTCGGCGAACCCTGCAGCGCGGTGCGCTGCATGTAGTGCAGCACGCCGCGAATGCCGCCGAGTTCTTCGCCGCCGCCCGCGCGACCCGGGCCGCCGTGCACCAGGTTCGGCATCGGCGATCCATGCCCGGTGCTCTCCTTCGCGCTCGTGCGATCGAGCACCACGATGCGGCCGTGATACGGGGCGACGCCGAGCACGACTTGCCGCGCGACTGCCGGATCCGCCGTGAACAGCGAACCGCAAAGACTTCCCCGTCCCAGCTTCGCGAGCGCGATCGCGTCGTCGAGCGTGCTGTACGGCATCACCGTATTCACCGGACCGAACGCTTCAATATCGTGCGCCTCGCTGAAGCTGAACGGTTCGTCGCACGAGAGCAGCAGCGGCGCAAAGAACGCGCCCTTCTCGCGATCCGCACCAATCACATTGAAATCGCCGCCGCCGAACACCAGTTCCGCCGCGCCGCGAATTTTTTCCGCGTTCGCGCCAACGTCGCGTACTTGCGCGCGGCTCGCGAGCGGTCCCATGCGTACGCCGTCGACCGCGGGATCGCCAATCGTGATGCCCTCGAGACGTTTCGAGATCGCCGTTATCACCGCCTCTTCGGTTCCCGCCGGAACGATCGTGCGGCGGATCGCCGTGCACTTCTGTCCCGCCTTCACCGTCATCTCGCGCACCACTTCTTTCACGAACAGATCAAACTCTTCCGTCCCGGGCGCAGCATCGGGGCCGAGGATCGAGCAGTTGAGCGAGTCGGCTTCCATGTTGAACCGCACATTGTTGCCGACGATCGCAGGACTCTCCTTCAGCATGCGGCCCGTCGCCGCCGATCCCGTGAATGCGACGGTGTCTTCCATGCCGAGATGCGCGAGCAGATCTCCCGCGCTGCCGCAGATGAGCTGCACGGCGCCGGCCGGAAGAATTTTCGAATCGATCATCGCGCGGACCATCGCCTCGGTGAGATACGAGGTCACGGTGGCCGGCTTCACTATGGCAGGAACGCCGGCGAGCAGTGTGGGCGCGAGCTTTTCCAGCATTCCCCAGCAGGGAAAGTTGAACGCGTTGATGTGCACCGCGACGCCCTCGAGCGGAACGCAAATATGCCGGCCGACAAACGTGCCGCCCTTCGAGAGCGCTTCGGTCGCGCCGTCCACATAAAACGTTTCGTTCGGCAGATCGCGCCGGCCTCGGCTCGAATACGAGAAGAGCGTGCCGATGCCGCCCTCGATGTCGATCCACCCATCCGTTTTCGTCGCGCCGGTTGCCGCCGAGAGCGCGTAGAACTCGTCCTTGCGATCCATCAAATATTTCGCGAGCGCCTTCAGCATCAGCGCGCGCTCGTGGAACGTCATCTTGCGAAGCAGCGGGCCGCCAACGGTCCGCGCGTACGCCGCCATCGCCGCGAAATCGAGACCGCCGCTCGACGCCTCGCCGATCACCTCGCCGGTCACGGCGTTGTAGAGCTCCGCCGATTTGCCGGTGCCCTCGATCCACTCGCCGAGTGCGTAATTTTTCAGTCGCATCACATGCGCTCCAGAATCATCGCCATGCCTTGACCCACGCCGATGCACATCGTGCACAACGCGTACCGTTTCTGTTTTCTCTCGAGCTCGCGCACCGCGGTGAGCACGAGCCTCGCGCCCGACATGCCGAGCGGATGTCCGAGTGCGATCGCGCCGCCGTTCGGATTGACGCGAGGATCGGCATCGGCGAGCTGCAGCTCACGTGTGCACGCGAGCGATTGCGCGGCAAACGCTTCGTTCAGTTCGATCACGTCCATCTGATCCAATGTGAGGCCCGCGATCTTCAGCGCCCTGCGCGTGGCCGGCACCGGGCCCATTCCCATGATTCGAGGCTCGACGCCGGCGGCCGCCGTCGCGACGACGCGCGCGATTGGTGTGAGGCCGAACCCGGCCACGCCCTTTTCGCTCGCGAGGAGCAGCGCGGCGGCGCCGTCATTGAGACCGGACGAATTTCCGGCCGTCACGGACCCCTTGCCGTCAGTTCGAAACACGGGCTTCAGCTTCGCGAGCCCCTCGAGCGTCGTGTCCGGCCGAATGAATTCGTCCTGCTCGACCTTCCTGGCGTCGCCTTTCTTCTGCGCGATTTCCACTGGCGTGATCTCGGGCGCGAATCGCCCCGCCGCGCGCGCCGCCGCCGCGTTCTGCTGCGAACGGAGCGCGAACGCATCCTGATCTGCCCGCGACACGCCGTACTGCTCCGCCACGTTCTCCGCGGTCTGCCCCATCGAGTCCACACCGTGCTTCGCTTTCATGGCGGGGTTCACGAATCGCCAGCCCAACGTGGTATCGAAGAATTCGAGATCGCGCCCGAATGGTTTTCCCGATTTCGAAAACACGTATGGCGCGCGCGTCATGCTCTCGACGCCGCCCGCCACGTACAGATCGCCCTCGCCCACCTTGATGCCGCGCGCGGCGCTCGCCACCGCGCTCAGCCCCGATGCGCAGAGCCGGTTGATCGTCTCGCCGGGTACGCTCGACGGCAGTCCGGCGAGCAGCAGCGCCATGCGCGCGATATTGCGATTGTCTTCGCCCGCCTGATTCGCGCAGCCAAGAATCACATCCGCGATCGCCGCGGGATCAGCCTTCGGATTGCGCGCGAGCAGCGCGCCGAGCGCGTGAGCGGCGAGATCGTCCGCGCGCACGTCGCTGAGCGATCCGCCGAGGTTGCCGATCGGCGTGCGAATGCCATCGATGATATATGCGTCGGTCATGGAAGAATCCTGGATCCTGATTTTGCGAGTCGCCGGAGCAGCGGGCTCGCGCGGTACCGATCTTCGCCGTACTCGGCTTGCAGTTCGTCGAGGCGGGCGAGCACGTTCGCCGCGCCGATCTCGTCGCACCACGCGAGCAGGCCCTTTGGATAGTTCACGCCTTTCGTCATGCTGATGTCGATGTCGGCGGCGGACGCGATGCGGAGATACCGCGCGTCCACCGCTTCGTTGATCAGCATCGCAAGCACGCGGTCGAACACCCGCTGGCCGAGCGGGCGATCTTCGGTCGGCTTCGGTGGCGTGGCGCCATCCCGATAATCGTAGTAGCCGAGTTTGGTTTTCCGTCCGAGGCGGCCGCTCTCAACCAGGCGGCGCTGTGTGAGCGCGGGCTTGTAGCGCGGATCGAAGAACATTCCCTCGAAGACCGAGCTGCTCACGGCATAGTTCACATCGTTGCCGATGAAATCCATCAGCTCAAACGGCCCCATCCTGAATCCGCCGATCTCGCGCATCGCCCAGTCGATCGTGGCGCAATCGGCGACTCCCTCCTCGAGCATGCGCAGCGACTCGCCGTAGAACGGCCTCGCTATCCGGTTCACAATGAAGCCCGGCGTGTCGGTCGCCAGCACCGTTGTCTTTCCCCACGAATCCACGAGCGCGCGCGCTGCCTGTGCGACGCTCGCATTTGTCGAGAGCGCCGAAACGATTTCGACCAGCGGCAGCACCGGCGCGGGATTGAAGAAATGAATTCCCACAACGCGCTCCGGGTTCACCGCGGCCGAGGCGATCGACGCGACCGAGAGCGACGAGGTGTTCGTCGCGAGCATCGCGTCGGCCGCGACAACTCCGCTGAGCGCCGCAAACAGCGCGCGCTTGACCGCGATGTCTTCGACGATCGCCTCAATAACGACACCGCAATCTTTATAGATCGCGACGTCTGCGCCGAGCGGCGAACCTACGAACGAAATCCGCGCGAGCAACGCATCGCGCGCGGCGTCGTCGAGCTTTCCCTTCTCGACAAGCTTCACGAGCGAGGCACTCATTGCCGCACGCGCCTTCGCGGTTGCGCCCGCCTTCGCATCGGCCAGCACCACACGATGGCCGGCCGCGGCCGCGACCTGCGCGATCCCCGCGCCCATCGCGCCTGCGCCGACCACTCCCACAATCCGCTCGCGCCCGCTATCGCGCCCACTATCGCGCGCGCTATCGCGCCCGCTATCGCTCATCGATCCTCCATCTTCGATCTTCCATCATCGTCCCGTGAAGTTCGGTTTGCGCTTCTCCAAAAACGCCTTCACGCCCTCGGCGTAGTCGGCGGTTTTCCCCGCCTCACGCTGCAGCTCCTCCTCGTAGTTCAACTGCTCCTCGAGATCCACTCCCATCGACCGATTGAACGCGCGCTTGATCAGTCCCAGCGCGCGAGTCGGCTGCGTGGCAAGGTGTCTCGCGGTCGTGAGCGCGGTCTCCAGGAGCGCCGTGGGCTCGGTCACTTTGTAGATGAGCCCCCACTCGAGCGCCTGGGCAGCGGAGATCTTCTCGGCCAGCATCGTGAGCGCCGTCGCGCGCTGCAGCCCCACGAGCCGCGGCAGAATGAACGTGCCGCCGCTGTCGGGAATCACGCCGATCTTGGCGAACGATTGAATGAACGACGCCGCGGAGGACGCAAACACGATATCACACGCGAATGCGAGGTTCGCTCCCGCGCCAGCCGCCGTGCCGTTCACCGCGCAGATCACAGGCTTCTCGAGCGTTCGAATCGCGCGCACGATCGGATTCCACGTGGTTCGCACAAAATCGCCGAGATCCGGCAGGAGGCCATCCTTCGGCATCGCCTCGGCGAGATCCTGCCCCGCGCAGAAGCCGCGGCCGGCGCCCGTGAGCAGCACGGCTCGCACGTTCGCATCGGCGTCGATCGCCACGAGCTCGCCGTGCAGCTCCGTTGCCATGGCGCGATTGAAGCTGTTCAGTACATCTGGCCGATTCAGCGTGATTGTCGCGACGCCGTCGCCATGTGAGACGGTTATGAACTGATGGGCCATCGGGAGCCTTCTTGCCTCAGATTGGGGGCCAGACGCAGCCTCAAACATAGCCAGCAACGGGGCGGGACTGGGGTTAACGTTTAGCTCAGGAACGCCGTCAGCCAGCAAAGTGTCTACAACTATAAGGATGGCCGGCGGGCCGGCGAACCGTTCGGACGAAATTTGTGTCCAAATCCACAACTCTCGCTCCCTCTACATGACTCGAAACAGACTCGGGCTGGCCGCTGGACGCCGCCGTTCAGGATTCACGCTCATTGAAATTCTCGTGGTGATCGTTGTGATCGCCATTCTTGCGACGCTCGTTGCGCCGAACATTTTCCAGAACGTCGGCAACGCGAAGCAAGCCACGGCCAAGAGCCAGATCGAAATGCTCGGCGCCGCACTCGACGCGTATCGTCTCGACAACGGCGCGTATCCGACCACGCAACAAGGCCTGCTCGCGCTGTGGGAAAAGCCGACGATCGATCCGCCGGCCAACTGGCGCTCGCCCTATCTGCGAAAGGCCGTTCCGCTCGATCCGTGGAACCATGCGTACGTCTACGTCTTTCCGGGCGAGCAGAATCCGAACGGCTACGATCTCATCTCGTATGGCGCGGACGGCCAGCCCGGCGGCGAAGGCGAGAATGCGGACATCCTGAGCTGGAAGTAAGCGCCGCTTCGGCGCGCGGAAGCCAGCGACACCATGCCAACCTTCGCCTACCAAGCCGTCAACGGCTCTGGCAAGCGGTTGCGCGGTCTCGAAGACGCAGCAACTCCCGGCGCGCTCTCCCGCGCGCTCGAGGAGCGCGGCCTGCTCGTGCTCGACGTTGCGGAATCGACGGGAACTGCGGGAGGCGGCGGGTTCTTCAAGTTCGGCCGGCGCCGCGAAGTGCTTGAAGTCACGCGCGCGATGGCGGCGTTGCTTCCGGTGGGCATGCCGCTCGCGCAGGCGCTGAACGCCGCGTCGGGCGTGACGAGCGGCGAGGTGCGCGAGGCGCTGACGCAGGTGCGCGCGCGCGTCGAACGCGGCGACACGCTCTCGGTGGCGCTCGCGGCATATCCGCAGCTGTTCTCACCGCTCTACATCGGGCTCGTTCGCGCGGGTGAGCGCAGCGGCGACGTGGACAGCGCGTTCGCGCGCCTCTCCGATCAGCTCGAGCGTGACGAGCAGCTGCGCGGGAGAATCCTTTCGGCATCGATCTATCCGCTGCTGCTCGCCTGCGCCGGAACCGTCGCGGTGACGGTGCTGCTGTTCTTCGTGCTGCCGCGCTTCGTCACACTGCTTGCAGGGAGCTGCGCAAAGCTGCCGGCGTCCACGCGCGTGATGCTTTCGGTCTCGACGGGACTGCACCGCTTTTGGCCTGTGCTCTTTCTCGTGCCGCTCGCGCTGGCCGCAATCGGCGCATGGGCGCGAAACACGGAGGATGGCCGGCGGACGTTTTCGAGCATGATGCTCGCGCTTCCGCTTATCAAAACGCTTCGGCAGTACGCACTCGCGGCGCGCTTCTCGCGCCTGATCGGCGTGCTGCTCGGCGGCGGCGCGCCGCTTCTCACGGCGATCGACGACACGATCGACTCGATCGGCGATCCGCTCGCGAAGGATGATGCCGAGCGCATTCGCACGCGGGTTCGCGAAGGAATCTCTCTGCGCGCCGCGGTCGCGGAAAGCACGATCTATCCGCCGCTGCTCGCGCAGCTCATTGGCGTCGGCGAGGAAGCGGGCCAGCTGCGCACATTTCTGCTCAAGTCGGCGGAGATTTTCGAGGAGCGTACCGAACGGGCAACGCAGCGCCTCGCCGCGCTCGCGGAACCGGCGATGATCGTCGTGTTCGGCGCGATGGTCGCGTTCGTCGCGCTCTCGCTGCTGCAGGCGATTTATGGGATCAACGCCAATTCGTTCAAATGATGCGTAGCGGCCGCCGCGGGTTCACCCTGCTCGAGATGGGAATCGTTCTCGCCATCATGGCGGTGAGCGCGCTGCTTGTCGCGCCGGCGATCGGGCGCATCGGTCAGGGAAAACCGGCCGCGGTGGGCGACGGCCTGCTCAAGCTGCTGCACGATGCGCGGCAGATTGCGATCGAGCGGAACGAGACGGTCACGCTGCGGATGGATCCGCTGTCGGGCCGCTATCGCGCGGACACCGTTGGCGTGAACGGCAGCGGCGAACTCGGCGAAGGCACGCTGGCGCTCGGCGCGCAAGAGACGATGGTCACCGATCTCCCGCGACTCGTGTATGTCTTTCATCCGACCGGATCGACTTTTGCCGACACGGTGCTCGTGCGCGGCGGTACGAAGTCGGTGCTCGTGTCCGTCGACGCGTGGAACGGAGTGGCGTATGCCAACGCGCGCTAACTCCCGCACGAACGCAGGCGCTGGCGCTGGCGCTCAGCGGCGCGGCATCACGCTGTTCGAAGCCGTCGCCGCGGTCGCTATCGTGGGTGTGACATCGGTGTCCGCGCTGTCCGCGGTTGGCGCGGAAATGAAGACGGCGGAACGCGCGCGCCGCGCGATGGAAGTCGAGGCGCTCGCCACATCGCGTCTCGATTTTCTCGCGCTCATGAACGACGCGCAGTTGCAGAACCTTCCCGATTCAGTTGCGAAGGGAACGTTCGACGCACCGCTCAACGGTTATAAGTGGGTCGAGACCGCGGCGCCGCTCTCGACGCAGGCGGGCGTGTACGACGTGCGGATCAAGGTCCAGTGGAAAGACGGCGAGTACGCGATCGAGTCGTACGTGTATCGGCGCCCGCTTCAACAGGCAGCGCGAGGCGGCCGATGATTGGGAAAAATCGAACGCGTCGCGGCATGACGCTGATGGAACTCGTGGTCGGACTCGCCATTACGGGAATGATGGCGGCCATGGGCGCCGCGGCGTTCGGATCTATCGTTGATCATCACAAGATCATTCTGCGCAGCACGAGTGAGATGGAGCGTGCGAGCGCGCTGCGCGAGCAGATCCGGAGTTGGCTCATCTCCGGTTCGATTCAGCTGAACACGGGCGGAGCGCCGGGGCGCGGACTGGGGCGCACGGTCATCTTTCCCTCGGCTGCGGCCGCGAGTCCGCTGATGAACGGAAGCAGTGCCAACGGTATCACGGCCGCCGCCGCCGCGGGAGACGAAATCACGTTTGTCACGACCGCACCGAACCCGGCCGATGCGCCGAGCGTGCGTATGCGTCTCTTTGTGGACGGTGACGCGAACACGCCCGAATCCGGCCTCACGCTCGAATATCAGCCGAGCACGAATACGCCGCTCAAGCGCATTCAGCTCGAGCCATCGATCGGTATCCTCACGGTCGAATATCTGGACCAGCGGACGAACCGTTGGATCGAGAGCACGCAGGTGGCGGCATTCACTCCGATCGCCGTGCGCATCACAATGCAGCCTTACGACGGCGGCAAGATCCAGCCGATCCTGCAGCTCCCCATCATTTTCCCGATGGGAAATTTGCTGGTGGGCCGATGACGCCTTCGTCGCGCAGCCGCCGCGGTGTAGCGCTCATCACCGCACTCTGGCTTGTGGTCGCGATCGCGATCGTCGCGCTGCAGTTCAGCATCGACGCCAAAGAGCGGCGCGTGCTCGGCCTCGCCGCAGCCGACCGTGGCAAGCAACGCGCCCTCGCGACCGGCGCACTGCTGCTGATAGAGGCGAAACTGGATTACGTGGCGCGGAGCGTCCAGCAGGCGCGCCAGAACCAGATGCTGCGCTCGTCGGACCCCTGGCTCGGAATCGACTCGCTGTACTCCGGCACATACGAAGTGGACAGCCAGGCTGTCTATGTACAAGCGAGCGATTTGGGCGCGAAGCTGAATATCAACAATCTCAGCGAGGATGAACTCAAGACGTTTCTCGGATTCGTGCTGAAGGACTACGTCACCGCCGACGGGCTCGCCCAGTCGATCATGGACTGGACGGACGTCGACGATATTGCGCGGCTGCACGGCGGCGAAAAGGACGACTACATCAAGAACGGACTGCTCACGCTTCCGGCGAACGGCCCGTTCCGCGCGATCGAGCAGCTGCAATTCGTGAAAGGCATGACGCCACAGATTTATGCGACGATCTCTCCGTACCTCACCACGTACGGCGGCGGTCTCGTAAATCTCAACACGGCGCCCGTGCCGGTGCTCAAGGCGCTGCCCGGCATGACTGATCAAATGCTGTCGGTGATCTTGAGTTTGCGGTCGCAGGGCCAGCGCATCACGTCGGTGGCGGAAGTCTACGGGGCTCAGCGGGGCCCCGGTGCGCAGCGGCAAACGCCAGCGCAGCAGGTGCAGAGCGCGCGGGCGCAGCAACAGTTCTCCACTCGGGCAGCCATTCTCTCCAACGACATCTTGTTCACCATCGTCTCGCGCTCCGGTCCGCAGTCGAAGCCAACTCAGCTGCTCGCCATGGTCACGCGAGCAAACGCCGCCATCTCCATTCCGTGGAGGCAGTGGTGAGTGAATTGAAAACGGCATCGGTCGGCGTCGCCCTCTCGCCGGCAGCACTGTGTGTCGTGCAGCGCGGCGGATCTGGCGCTCGCGCCGGTGTCTGGCGCATGTCGCTCCAGCCGCTCAACGGCGACGGCGCGGGCTGGCCCGCGCTCACCTCGGCGCTGCGCGAACTCTCGCGTACGCTCGGCGTGCAAGGCGGCCGGCTCGATGTCGCGCTCATGCCTCCGCTCACGGAGATCCGCCGGCTCGATCTTCCGCCAATGGGCGAGGCCGAACTGCGCATGCTCCTCTCGCGAAACGCCGCGCGCTATTTCGTCGGCGCGCGCTCGGCGCAGCTCGTGGGAACGGTCAGCGCGGCGGACGCGAACGCAAATGTTTCGGGCGGCGTAATGGCCGCTGCCGCGCCGCTCCGGCTGATGGCCGCGCTGCACGCGGCGGCGCAGGAAGCCGGATGGACCGTTGCCGCAGTCTCACCGGCCGAAGGTGCCTGGTGCGCCGCGGCCGGAACGCTGTGGCCGGCAATGAGCCGCGGATCGTCGCACGTGCTGGTGTGCGGAGAAGATCGTACGGAGCTGCTGCAGCTCGAGCAGGGCCGTCTCACGTCCGTCCGGAGATTCCGCGCGGGCGCCGAAGATGTGGCGCTGGTTGCCGAGGCGATTGGACCGGACGCAGCGGGCGCGCGCGTTTCTGGCAGTCGCGTGAGCGCCTGTGGCGCCAGCACGCCGCGAAAGGAACTCGCACGCGCGCTCGCGGCTGCGGGACTCTCCGTTTCGTCTCCGCCGCCGGAGTGGGCGGAGCGCGCAGATTTCCCGGACCAGCTGGCGGCGGAGTTCGCGGGGCCGAAGGCCGCGCCACTGCTGCGCAGCGACGCGACGCTCGCGACGAAGAAACAGATCGCGCGACAAGCAATTCTAAGAACGGTCGCCGCCGCCGCCACAATGCTGCTCGTCGCGTCTCTGCTCGCGTTCTGGGGAGCGAAACGCCAGCTCGCGGCGGTGCAGGCCGATCGCGCCGCGATCAAGCCGCAAATCTCAGTGACGCTCGTCGGCCGGACATCGGTCGAGACGGCGTATCGCCAGCTCGCGGCGCTCGCCGCGGCGCAGCGGAACGCCACGCGGTGGTCGAGCCTCCTCGCGGGTCTCAGCGTGCATCTGCAGGAGAATTCGTATCTCACCTCGCTCCGCGCACGCGACGATTCACTGCTCATGGAGGGAGTCGCGGTGAATGCGAAGCGGGCGTTCGATTCGATGGTGCAAACGCCCGGTCTTGCGAACGTGCACGCGGCCGCGCCGGTGCGCCGCGAGGTGCCGAGCGGCGGTCCGGCCGTCGAGCGTTTCACCATCGGCGCGGTAGTCACGCATCCGGCTGCCGCCACCAATGCTGCTGCGCCTGCCGCCGCGGCAAAGAAGGTGGCGCCATGAAACTGTCGACGCTCTCCGCCGGTGATCGACGCGCGCTCTTCCTCGGCGCGGTTGTCGTCGTTCCCTCGCTCTTTTTTGTGTTCGGCGTGAAGCCGTTTCGCGCCGCGCTCGCGGAGGTGCAGGCACAGGTCAGCATCGAACGCGACGCGTACTCGCGCGAACGCGCCGCCGTCGCCGCCGCGAAGAAAAATCCGGAGATGCAGCACGTCGCCGATTCCTCGATGCAAGCGATGTCGGCGCGGCTCTTTGCCGGCCGCGACGATGTGATGGCGAGCGCCGAAGTCGCGACGTATCTCGGCGACGTCGCGCGCCTGAGTCATCTCTGGCTGCAGGATGCATCGACGCGGCCCGCCACTGCTCTCGACGGCGGCGTTCGCGCGCTGCATGTGGAAATTCGCGGCGAATCTGATCTGCGCGGGATTCTCGAATTCCTCAAGTCACTCGAGAACGGCGGCAAGATGATTCGCGTACAGCGGCTCGATATCTCCACGCAGCCCGGCCGTACCGATGAGCCGGGCGCGGAGAATCTCGCCCTCTCGGCCTCTATTATCGGTTACGCGATTCCGGATCCATCCGCGCCGAGTGTCATTGTGAAGCCACTCAAGTCCGCCGACACCAAGGAGGCGCCGTGAACGACTGGGACTGGGACTGGGCCTCCACGAACTCGGGTCGCAGCGCGATCGGCGCGGCGGCGCTCTCCGCCGCGCTGATGATCTGGACGCTGGTGCACGCCGTGCGCATCGAGCCCGTGCCGGAGTTTCCCTCCGCACAGTTTGCGGCCGGTCTGTCGCTCGCTGTTCCGGCGTCGACAGCTGCGACCGATATCGAGGCGGCCGTCCAGGCCGATCTCTTTGCGACCGATCGCAGCGCGCCGGCACACCGGTACCGCGTGCCCGGCGAAGAAAGCGACGAAGCGCCGCCGAAGGAAGCACCGGTGCTGCCCGTCGTGCTCGGCACTGCAGTGTCGGATGAATCGCACAGTTTTGCGACCGTGCAACTCGCTGAGGGACGCGCGGTCATTGTGCACGTAGGCGACAAGATCGGCGAGTACAGCGTGAAATCCATTGGGCGCGGCAGCGTCGTGTTCACGACGAAGGCCAACAAGCGACTCGAAATTCCAGAGCTCAAGCCATGAACAAGCCATGAATATGATTTCCTCGAGAATGATTCGAATCGCGCTGCTGATCTCGGTCGCAGCGCTCCCCCTCGGCGCGCAACGCGGCGCCCGGCGCGGCCAGGCGACGGGGCCCGATACCACGCCCGCCAAGAAGATCGACACGAGCGTGGTGAGAAAGACACCCGACGGTTTCGTGCTCGATTTCCAGGAACAGGAACTCCGCGTGGTGCTCGAAGCGATCGCCGAAGCGGGCGGACTCAACGTCACGTTCGCGAACTTGCCGGCGATCAGAGTCACGCTTCGGATGGGGCAGCAGGTCTCGAAAGCCGAAGCGCTCGACATTCTGCGCGGCGTCGCCGAGATCAACGGGCTCAAGATGACTGAGGGTCCGTCGCTCATTCGAATTGAAGGCACGCGCGCGGTGACGCCGGCGCAGCAACAGGCCACGGCGCAGCAACAGCAGCAGCTCAAGCTGTTCACGTATCGCCTCAAGCACGCGAGCGCGGTGACGCTCGCGCCGGTGCTCATGAGTCTTCTCACCGGCACGACTGGCGGCGGCGTGCAGGGCAACGGTGCAGCGAACGTGTTCGGAAATGGTGTTGTGGGAGTGCCCGGTGCCGGCGGAGTCGGCGGCGGCGCAGGGGGAGGACGCGGCGGCGCAGCTGCGCCTGGACGCGCTGGTGCGGGTGGCGGCGCGGGCGGCGGCGCAGCAGGCAACCCGAACATCATCTTCAACCCCGGTGCCGGCGGCGCAGCGCAGGCCGGCATCGCGCAGGCGCTTCAGCAGGCATTCGGCGGCGGCGGCGCGCTGACCACGGCGGCGTCGCAGATGCGCATCGTCGCGGAGGAAGCGACGAACTCGCTCATCGTGCGCGCGACCGACTCCGACTGGGCGCTCGTGCAACAGGTGCTCGGCTCCGTTGATCTTCGCCCGCTTCAGGTGCTCATCGAGGTCACGATCGTGCAGGTGCAACGCACGCACGATTTGAATCTCGGCATCGGCGGCAATGCCACGCGAAAGAGCGCGTCGGGTGTGGGAACCGACACGACGTTCAAGTTTCCCTCGCAGGCCGGAGTGAACGACATCGTCAGCCTGCTCACGGCCGGGAGTGGATCGGTGAAGTACGCCGTTGCGCTGAACGCCCTGCAGTCGCGCGGCGACGTGAAGGTGCTCTCACTCCCCGTCATCATCGCGCAGAACAACAAGCAGGCGATTCTGAACGTAGGCCAGAACGTGCCGTTCGTTCAGGTTTCGCAATCAGCGGCGATCGTCGGCACCGGGCTCGTGCAGACGATCCAGTATCAGTCGGTCGGCACCACGCTCACGATCACGCCGATCATCAATCCCGACGGCTACGTGAACCTCACGGTGAGCCAGACGGATGACAACGCGACCAATGACGTGCAGTTCAACGCGCCGATCATCAGTCAGCGGCAAGCCTCCACTCAGGTTTTCATTCGGGACGGGCAGACCACAGTGATCGGCGGGCTCACGGACAACACCACGAGCACGACGGTCAGCGGGATTCCGATTCTCAGCAAGATTCCATGGATCGGCGGCCTGCTGTTCGGCAACACGCAGAAGACCGTCACGGCGAATGAGCTCTATCTCTTTCTCACGCCGCACGTCGTGTCGAGCGACGAGGACATCGACAAGTTGCGCGAAGCCACCAAGAACCAGAGCGAGTTGCTCGAGCACACGGATGTGAAGGCGCGCATCGTGCCGCGCGGCGACACGATTCAGGTCGGCGATCCGGTCAAGAAGCCGGCGGCGCCGGCCGCTGCGCCGGCCAATTTCGTAAAGCCGGACACCGCCAAGAAAAAGCCGGATGGCGCGCGCAAATGACGGCGATCGATCGGCCGCTCGCGAACGGCAACTCGTCGAACGGCGACGATGGACACGGCGCGTCCGAGTTGCTCGAAGTCGAGCGGCTCACTGCGGCGCTCACCGCGGAGTGGCTCGAGCAGAATGCCGTGATGCCGATCAAAGTCGAGAACGGCGTTTTGGTCGTGGGCACGTGGAGCCCGGCGGTCGATCCGCTCGTGCTCGACGACCTGCGCATGACGTTCGACGCCGCCGTGAAACTGCAAAAGTTCGGCGAGCACGATCTTCGCAACGCGATTCGCCGAGTGTATGCGCCCGACACCGTGACGGCCGAAGGACTCATCGGCTCGCTCAGCAACGGCGTGACACGCGGCGCGAACGCGGATGAGATTCCGCTCGACGACCTGCTGCATCTCGCCAACGAAGCGCCGGTGGTGCGCCTCGTGAATCTCCTGCTGATCGAAGGTCTCGAGGCGCGCGCATCGGATGTGCATCTCGAGGGGTACGCCGATGGCCTGCGCGTTCGCTATCGGGTGGACGGCGTCCTGCAGGCTGCGCCCTCGCCGCCGCCGCATCTCACAGCGGCGATCATCAGCCGCATCAAGATCATGGCGGAACTGGACATCGCTGAACGCCGGCTTCCGCAGGACGGCCGTATCCGGCTCCGTCTCCAGAATCGGCAGGTAGACGTGCGCGTCTCGACGGTGCCGACGCTGCGCGGCGAGAGTGTCGTGCTGCGCTTGCTCGACAAAGAAAAGGGCCGCATCACCCTGCCGGAACTCGGCATGGCCGACGATACGCTCGAGCTGTTCCGCGAGGTCATCTCGCGGCCGCACGGAATTGTTCTCTCCACAGGCCCAACCGGAAGCGGCAAGACGACGACGCTCTACGCCGCGCTCGAGCTGCTGCGAACAGGGAAAGAAAAGATTCTCACCGTCGAAGATCCGGTCGAGTACGAACTGCCCGGCGTGCCGCAAGTTCCGGTGAACGAAAAAGTCGGCGTGACGTTCGCGAGCGCACTGCGCGCCCTGTTGCGTCAGGATCCGGATGTAATTCTGGTGGGAGAAATTCGAGATCCCGAGACAGCGCAGATCGCGATTCAGGCCGCGCTGACCGGCCATTTGGTTTTGTCCACGCTCCATACGAACGACGCGCCGACGGCCCTGACGCGTTTGCTCGATCTCGATGTTGCCGCGTATCTGGTGGCGAGCACGGTGGATGCCGTGCTCGCGCAGCGGCTGGTGCGAGTGATCTGCACGCACTGCAAAATGGAAACGACGCCGGATAGAGCCGCGGAGCGCCGCCTGGATATCGCGGGCCTCGGCCTCTCACGCGTGTGGAAGGGGCGCGGCTGCGAGCATTGCCGCGAGACCGGATATCGCGGGCGAACCGGCGTGTACGAACTGCTCGTGATGGACAGCGAGCTGCGAGTCGAGGTTCAGAACCGGCGCGGATCGGAAGAACTCCGTGGCATGGCGATCGCCAAAGGAATGCGGACGCTGCAGGAGGATGGCTTGCGGCTGGTGCGGCTCGGCGTCACGACGCTCGATGAGGTCCTGCGCGTCGCGAGAGCCTGACCGCAGGCTTCCACTCCCCTAACGCAGTCCGGATCGACAGATTTGCTCCATGACTGACTGGCGCACAATCGCTTACCACGCTCTCGTCTCGCGCGCGCTCGACGACCTCGAAGAAGAAACCAATCGCAACCGGACCTCGGTACCGAAAGAACACCTCGTCCTCTATCAATTTTCAGCGCGCGGCCACGATGTCGCGCAGTCGATTCTCGGGACCTTCATCACTGGAAAACACGATGCGGCCGGCGCGTATTATCGCTCCCGGCCGCTGCTGCTTTCCATCGGCCTCCCGATCGACGATGCGCTCGGCAGCCCGCTCGGCCGCAGCGGCGGATTCAGCGATGGCCGCGACATTGGCGTCGTCTGCAATATGCCGAACGCAAACGGACCCACGGTGCTGCCGATGTCCGGCGATGTCGGCTCGCAGTACACGCCCACCGCTGGATGGGCGCAGAGCATCGTCTATCATCGCGACACGCTCAAGGACGATTCATACAAGAACTGCATCGCCGTAGCCCTCGGTGGGGAGGCGTCGGTCGCGACCAATGGTTTCTGGTCGTCGCTCACCCTCGCGACGACGCTGAAACTCCCGATGCTCTTCTACATCGAAGACAACGGTCTCGGCATCTCCGTGCGCGGCAACATGCAGACGCCAGGATCCGACATCGCGAAGAATCTCGCGAGTTTCTCAAATCTCCTCGTGAAAAACGGAGATGGAACCAATCCAGCCGAGAGTGAACAACTGATCAGCGAAGTCGTGACGCACGTGAGAAGCGGCGCGGGTCCCGCGCTCATCCGCCTCACGATGCCGCGCCTCTCGAGCCACAGCGGCCCCGACAATCAAAAGGGCTATCGCACCGACGCCGAGATTACCGCGGATCACGCGCGTGATCCGCTGCCGAAACTTCGCGCGCATCTCGTGCCGGCAGTGCTCTCGGAAAAAGACTGGAAGACGCTCGAGGCCGACGTCGCGCGCGATGTGAAGGCTGGACTGGAACGCGCTCGCGCCCGCCCCGCCCCGACCGCCGAACGCATCAAGAAGTTCGTGCACGCCGAACCACTGGAGGCCGGCGACAATCATGCGATGGGCGGGCTCACGGCGAAAGAACTCGCCGCGCTCGGCGGCACCGAGACCGCGTCGGACGAGGGCGAGATGCTGCGCTTTGCCGACGCCGTGCGCCGCACGCTGCGCACCGAGCTCGAGAAAAATCCGAAGGTGCTCGTGTTTGGCGAAGATGTCGGAGTGAAAGGCGGCGTGCATCTGGTCACCGAAGGACTGCAAAAGAAATTCGGCGTTGAGCGCGTGTTCGACACGAGCCTGAGCGAGGAAGGAATTATCGGCCGCGCCGTCGGCATGGCGATCGGCGGCCTGATGCCGGTCGCAGAAATTCAGTTCCGCAAATACGCCGACCCGGCCACCGAACAGCTGAACAATTGCGGCACCCTGCGCTGGCGCACCGCAAACCGGTTCGCGGCGCCAATCGTGGTACGCATGCCAGGCGGATTCGGAAAAGATGTGGGCGATCCGTGGCATTCGTTGAGCGCCGAGGTGATTTTCGCGCATGCGATCGGCTGGCAGGTCGCGATGCCGTCGAACTCGGCCGATGCGGTCGGCCTGCTCCGTTCGGCGATGCGAGGTTCGAACCCGACGATTTTTTTCGAGCACCGCTCGCTCCTGATGACCAGCGACGGCAGCGCGCGATATCCGGGCGACGATTACGTCGTTCCGTTCGGCCGCGCGAAACAGCTGCGCGAGGGCAACAGCATCACGGTCGTCACGTGGGGTGCGATGACCCACCGATGTGTTGCCGCGGCGGAGAAATTCAGCGACAAAGTAGACTTGCTCGACCTGCGAACGATCGCGCCGTGGGATCGCACCGCCGTCCTCACGTCTGTCGCGAAGACGGGCCGCGTGCTCATTGTGCACGAGGATACGATCACGGCGGGGTTTGGAGCGGAGATCGCCGCGACGATCGCGCGCGAATCGTTCTGGGAGCTCGACGCGCCGGTCGACCGGCTCGCCGTCGAAGATGTGCCGATGCCATATCACGAGAATCTTCTGTCGGCCGTGCTGCCCAACGCGGAAACCATCGCGGCGCGAATCGAAGCGCTGCTGAGCGTCTAATATGCGCGTACGGCTCATGCTCGCGCTCAGCGCCCTCGTGTTGGCCGCACCGCTCCTCGCCCAAGATTTCGTCCAGCAGACGCTGATCGTCGCGCCGCTGCGCGGTGATGCCGACCTCCGTCTCGCGCAGCAGGTCGCCGCGCGGCTGCGCACGCGGATCGCGCGCCTGTCGAACAAGCGTGAGCTGCATGTCCCGAGCGGGGATACGACCGAAAGCATACTCGAGTTCGCCGGATACAAGCCGGACACCGTGCTTGGCGAACGAACCTTGGTCGACCTCGCGCACCTGCTCCGCGCCGATGAAATCATCGTCGGCCATGTGATTGGCAAGCGTCCCGGTCCCGTGGAAATACGAGCGGAACTTGTCCTCGTGCGCGACTGGCGCCTCCGGCAGCCGTTGCCGGTGATCAAAGCCGCCACGATGGCGCTGGCCGCTGATTCGCTCGGTTCGGAGATCGTCCGCGCCCGGACGCAAATGGCCGGCCTCAGGAGGTGCGAAAACGCCACACGCCAGTCTGATCCAGCTCGCGCGGCGGCCATGGCGGCGTCGGCCGTCGCCAGCTATTCGAGCAGCACGCTCGCCAGAACGTGTCTCGCGGTTGCACTCGCGTCGCTGAACGCGCCACCAGACTCAGTGCTCGCCGTCACAGCCGCGGTGCTCGCGCTCGACTCGATGAGCATCATCGCCGCCGTGCTGCACGCCGAGCAGCTGTCAGCGCTCAAGCGCGCCAAGGAGGCCGCGGGCGCATGGACGCGCATCGTGAATCAGCACGCGGACAGCCTGGAGCTCGGCTTCCGCGCCTTGAATTGGATGCTGCGGCTCTACCGGCCCTCGGATGCCGTCCCGACGGCGCGGCTGCTGCTGACGAAGTTCCCGGGCGAGCCGGGCCTGCGCCGTTTGCTCTTTGGCGCGTTCAGTTCCCTCTCCGACTTCAAGAACGCGGCGGCCCTTGGCGATTCGCTCGACGCCATTGATCCCGAGTTCCGCGACGATTCCGTGTTCGAGGCGAGCCACATCGTCGCGCTGCGCGCAGTCGGAGACACGCTCGGTGCGGTCGCCAAGAGCGCGCGCTCGGCCAAGCTGCACCCGAACGATCCCGTGATCTACCTCGAATACCTGCAGCTGGTGGCGGGCGAGAACGGGTCGGCGATTCGCCGCGGCCTCGAAAAGTTTCCGGACGTTCCGGAACTGCACGTGCTCGCCGCTACGTCGGCGCGCACCGTCGGAAATGCCGCAAGCGAGATCGCGTCGCTGCGCGAAGCTGTTCGGCTCGACTCGCTCATGACGCGCGGCTATCTGCGCATGGCGGAACTCTGGTTCTCCGCGCATCGCCTCGACAGCGCGCTGGCCACGCTCGCACGCACGCCGCGCTCCGGCGACGGAGCTGATCTCCTGCGCGCGTACGCCATCGGCCGCGGCATGCAGGTGCTGCGCAGCGCGACGGACACAACAGCCGACACGTGGCATACGACCATTTCTCTCTTTGCCCTCGCCGACAGCGTGGACTCGCGCACCGACACGCGCAGTCTGATCGCGGCGACGACACTGCAGCTCGCGCAGCGCGAGCTCGTCACCGCGTCAAAGACACATCAGTGCGCCGACACGAAGAACGCGAGCAAGGCGCTCTCATGGGCGGACGCCGCGATCTCCCGCGGCGTGGGCGACGACGCCAGTGCGAGCGAACTGCGTGACGCGTATTCGAAACTGAGCGTCGCCGCCGAGAGTTTCTCGAAGTCGTATTGCAGCACGCCAGCTGGCGGATCGGCGACTGGAACGCCTTGAACTCGTCGAAGGGTTCGCCGCAGCTGCGACACACGTGAGGCGGCGCGAATTGACGCACGGCTGAGCATCTGATTTCGGGCGTGATCCTTTGACTTGACCAATTTGGTCAAGTATGCTAATTTCCGTGCGTCCCTCGCACGGAGGCGCCGATGGCGGCCAGGAAAAAACAGCGTTCCCACAAAACGCGTGGCGTCGCGGAGCCGGTCGGCCTCTACGAAGCGAAAACGCGCCTCTCCGAACTCGTCGACCAGGCCGCGGCCGGCAAGGAATTCACGATCATGAAATCGGGCAAGCCGATGGCCCGTCTCGTGCCGCTCACGCCGCCGGATACGCGCGCGTTGCGCATTCCGGGCGGTGGCAAGGGTCGTGTCTGGATGGCTAAGGATTTCGATGCACCGCTGCCACCCGAAATGCTCCGCCTCTTCACGGGCGAGGACGAGTGAAGCTGTTGCTCGACACCAACGCACTCATCCGCTGGCACGCTGGTACACTGCAGGCTCAGGCAGTTCGCGTCGTGCATGAAGCCGATGTGGTCGCAGTGAGTCCGGTGAGCGCATGGGAGATCGCAATCAAGCGTGCGCTCGGAAAACTTCGGTTCAATGACTTGGTGGAAGCCGTGGCAGAGCGCTACGGCTTCCAGCCGATCTCGTTGACGCTGAGACATGCGGACATGGTGAGACAGCTGCCCACCCATCACGCAGATCCTTTCGATCGCCTGCTCATTGCGCAGGCGCTCGACGACGGCTTCACGATCCTCACGTCAGATCGCGCGTTCGAACCCTATCGTGTGCCGGTGATCTGGGCCTAGGGCGAGACAAACTTCAGCGTCCAGCGAATCGACTCCGCGCTGCTGTAGCTCACCGTCAAAGTGGTGGAAGCGAACGTGATCGTCGTCAGCACTCGCCGCACACCGGAGGCTGACCGTCCGTCCGCCGCAACGGATCCCAGCACCACCTCGCTGTTCGGAATGTCGATCCGCGCATCGTGTACGATCGAGTCGCAGGGATTCGTTGATACCATATCCACGAACAGTCCGCTGAACTTAATCGTGATTTGATGCGATCCGTCGGGCAGCGCGGCCCCCGAAAGTGCGCTGAACGTCACGCCGCCATCGCCTCCGGTTGCGCCGCTCATCGACCCCTGCCACTGACCCAGCGTGTTGAAGCTGAACACGAGTGTATCAGTCACCAATGGACGCAGAAGGCCGAGTCCGTGACTGCAGGCGGGCAGTCCGAGGTCGACATTCACGAACTGCGGATTCTGGTCAAACACCAGCGAGTACGTTCCCTTCTGCAGTAGTCCGCTGGTGTTGCTCGAGTCTCCGGACGTCGCGGGCGCGGCGGGAGCCTCGCGCGCGCAGGCTGCTGCGCCGCCAGCCAGCGCGGCGACGGCGATTGCGACCGCACAGCGAACTCCGTACTTAAAACGCCTTGAACTCATCGAACGGCTCCGCGCAGTTACGGCACACATGAATAGCCTTGCACGCCGTCGAGCCGAACTCGCTCTGAAGGTCGGTGTTGCTTGATCCGCAGCGCGGACACGCCGGCGCCGCACGGCGCCTGGCAATCGTCACGAGCCCGCCCTGCTCTGCGGGGCCCGGTGGGGCGATACCGTATGCGCGAAGTTTTTCCTTCGCGTCGGCGCCAATCCAATCCGTGGTCCACGCGGGCGCGTGCACCGTAGCGATCGTCACTTCATCGATGCCACTCGCGGAGAGCGCGGCGCGAATGTCCTGCTCGATTTCTCGCATGGCGGGGCACCCCGAGTACGTAGGCGTGATCGTGATCGTCACATGTCGATCAGCAATTGCTACCTGACGAACTATGCCAAGTTCCACCACGCTCACGACCGGCACTTCGGGATCCTTCACCGTCTCCAGGATGAGCAGCACTTCTTCTTTCGTCGGCGTCGCGCGATCTACCATAAAGTCACCATTTCGCGCCCGGGTGCGATCGCGCGACGATCTGCATCTCCGCGAGCATATGGCCAAGCGATTCCGTATGCCGCCCGCGGCGGCCGCCGGTTGCACTCGCACCCGTCGCAGGCAGCGTGAGCGTCGCGCGCGTCACGACATCCGAGACCATCGCGTTCCAGCGCGACTGGATCGACGGCATATCGACCACAATCCCCTGCTCATGCACGGCAACATCGACAGCATCGACCTCAAATAATTCGCCGGCAAAACGCCACAGATTATTCAGCGCTCTCTGCACCCGCTCGTGACTCTCCGCAGTGCCATCGCCCAGCCGCAGCATCCAGTCGCTGCTATGGCGCACATGGTAGCGGTCTTCCTTCAGCGCCTTCGCAGCGATCCCGGCGAGCGGCGCGAACGGACACTGCGCCAGCGATTCCCAGAGCAGAACGCTGTGCGCGTCAAACAAAAATTGCCGCGCAACCGTGAACGCAAAATCGCCTTTCGGCAATTCCACGAGCTGCACATTTCTGTACTCGGGTTCGCTGCGGAAGTAGGCGAGCGTATCTTCGTCGCGCCCCTGCCCTTCTGTTGCGCCGGCGAGCGCGAGCAACGCACTCCCCTGACCGACGAAATCGAGCGCGATGTTCGCGAGAGCGATATCCTCCTCGAGCATCGGGCCGTGCCCGCACCATTCACTCGTGCGATGGCCGAGCACCACGCGATCGTCACCGATCCTCAGCAGATATTCGAAGAGTGGGTTCGCGATGTCTTCCGCGCGCTTTCCCGCCACGTGCGGACCGCTCTGCGGGCCGCTCTGCGGGCCGCTCAGCGGATCACTCAAAGGTTTCGAACTCCGCTCGGCACTTTGTAAAACTGCGGATGCCGATACGCTTTATCGTTGCCCGGATCGAAAAACGGTCCCTCGTCGCCGGGCGCCGATGCAATAATCGCACTCGACGGCACGACCCAAATCGAAACGGCTTCGCCGCGCCGCGCGTACACATCGCGCGCGTTTTGCATCGCCTGCTCCGCGTCGGCGGCATGCACGCTTCCGGCGTGCGCATGCGGTGCACCTTTCCCGGGCTGTGTGAAAACTTCCCACAGCGGCAGTTGAGCCTCAGCCATTACGCAGCGTCCGTGAAGTTGACGTCGGCCACTTGGCCTCCGGCTTTCCGTGCGGCGTGTTTCGCCGCATAGGCCATCGACGCCTCGCGCACCCAGCCTCCGTCGTCATGCGCCTTCCTGCGCGCCGCGATCCGCTCGTGATTGCACGGACCGTTGCCCTTGATCACAGCGAAAAACTCATCCCAGTCAATGTCGCCGAACACCCAGTTCTCCGCTTCCGAATTGAATTGCAAATCCGGATCCGGCAGCGTGAGCCCAACGGCCTGCGCCTGCGGCACCGTGAGATTCACGAAACGCTGCCGCAGTTCGTCGTTGGTTTTGCGCTTCACGCGCCACTTGAGCAGCTCCGCCGAGTTCGGCGAGTCGGCATCGCTCGGACCGAACATCATCAGCGAGGGCCACCACCAGCGGTTGAGTGCGTCCTGCACCATCGCTCTCTGCTCGGGCGTGCCGCCGGCAAGCGTGGCGACGATCTCGTAGCCCTGCCGCTTATGAAAGTTTTCTTCTTTGCAAATGCGAATCATCGCGCGCGCATACGGACCGTACGACGCCTTCGCGAGTACCGTCTGATTCACAATAGCGGCGCCGTCCACGAGCCAGCCGATGCAGCCGATGTCGGCCCAGGTCAGCGTCGGATAATTAAAAATGCTGGAGTATTTCGCGGTGCCGTCGAGCAGTTGCTGCGTGAGTTCGGAGCGATCGACACCCAGCGTCTCGGTGCCGCAATAGATGTACAGACCGTGCCCCGCCTCGTCCTGCACTTTCGCGATGAGGCACATCTTTCTGCGAAGGCTCGGCGCGCGCGTAATCCAATTGCCTTCGGGCAGCATGCCGACGATTTCCGAATGTGCGTGCTGCGACATCATACGCGTCAGCTGGCGCCGGTACCGCTCGGGCATCCAGTCTTTTGGCTCGATCGACTCGCCGGCGGCAATGCGCGCCTCGAATGCGGCGACCAACGCCGGGTCATCCGTGGCGGCCTGAGCCGCAACCGGTGGTTTTGTCTCCATAGTCTCAAATCTATATGAAGCGGGCTGAGCGAGCGATATCTTTGACGAATGACATTCTCTCCCGACGGAACCGTCGCTGTAGAGGTGCGCGAGGGCATCGCCACCGTCTCGTTCCATCACCCAAAGGGCAACTCGCTCCCGGGCACGATTCTCACGAAGCTCGCGAGCGAGATCTCGGCGCTCGGGACGAATCGTGAGGCGCGGGTCATCGTGCTCCGCAGCGAGGGCACCGGGCCGTTCTGCGCCGGAGCCTCGTTCGACGAACTCGTCGCGATCAAAACCCCGGAAGCCGGCAAGGAGTTTTTCAGCGGATTTTCGCGCGTGATTCTCGCGATGACACGCGTGCCGCAGTTCGTCCTGACGCGTGTGCATGGCAAGGCCGCCGGCGGCGCCGTGGGACTGGTGGCCGCGTCGGACTACAGTTTCGCGGTGCAGTCGGCGCCGGCGCGCCTGAGCGAACTCGCCATCGGCATCGGCCCGTTCATTGTTGGCGCGGTGATCGAAAAGAAAATCGGACTCTCTGCATTCAGCACGATGGCCGTCGACGCCGACTGGCACGACGCCGAGTGGTGCGAGCGGCACGGCCTCTACTCGCAGATTTTTCCCGACGCGGCGGCGATGGATGCCGCGCTCGACGCGCGCGCCAGAGTGCTCGCCGATTCGAATCCCGAAGCGATGGCCGAGCTCAAGAAAATCTTCTGGGCCGGCACGGATTCGTGGGAGCAATTGCTGAACGAGCGCGCCGCAATGAGCGGCGCGCTCGTTCTGTCCGACTTTACGCGAACTGCGATCTCAAAGTTTAAGGCGAAGTAGGCGGCGGAATCACCACGGCGGCGGCCGTCGAGGTGAGGATCAAGTTGGCGACTGATCCTCCGCACGCCACGCTGAGCGAGTTTTGCCCCGCACTCGGTCCGAGCGTCCAGCTCGCCGTGGTCTGGCCGTTCGCTCCGGTCTGGCTTGTCTGCGGATTCACCGAGCCGCCTCCGCCCGCTACTGACCATGAGCAATTCGCACCCACCACGGGCTGCGTACCGTTCATATCGGACACCGTCATCGCATAGGTCTGTCCATGCACGCCGCTAGTAATCGGACTCACGAAGGTCACGACACTTCCGCCGCCACCGCCGCTCGACGTGGCATTCGCGTTGATCGTGACACCCTGAACATTCGCGGAATTCGCCGTCATCGTTTGCCCGCCAACCGCCGAGCCCAGCGTCCAAACCGTGGAAGCGGTGCCATCCGCCGCAGTGACGACCGACGATGGTGTCACACTACCGCCGCTCTGCACAAAAAAGTTCACGGTGACGCCGCCAACCGGCACTCCATCCTGCGCGATAGCCTTCACGACGATCGGCAAGCTGAGCGCCGTACCGGCCGTCTTCGTTTGACCACCGCCGGAAACGAGCACAATCGACTGCGGGGGAAATGTTACGCTGACACTTACAGCGTCTGTCGGCATGCTGGCGCCCAGTGCGACAACCGTGATCGTTGCACTTCCGCGCTTATTCAACGCGTGAACTTGGCCAATATCCCCGTCAACGTCGACGACTGTCGTGTCGGACGATATCCATCGAAACGCCGCCCTCGGGAGCGCGTTGTTTGCGGCGTCGTACGCCTGCGCCGTAAAGATGAACGAGTTGGATCCGTCGCGAAACGCGATCAGAGTTCTTGATCGAGGAGAAACCACAACGCGTGTCGCGTTCGCCCCCGGCCCGACGTACACCGGGCGAATGTTGACCACGACTCCGCCAGTCGCGCCGACGTCACTGGATGTGAACGAGCTCGAGCCCGCGTAGAGCGTGTCACCCGCGGTTGTAATGGCTTTGAGCACGACCGAATACACGCTTCCGCTCGCCTGCAGCGGAAACTTCACGACCACAGTACCAACGGTGTCGGATTTGTCGCCGTTGCCATTGCCATTGCCATTGCCATTGCCGTTTCCGACGCTATCAAGATTGGTGATCGGCACATCCGCGATGACTTTCGGCCCCGTCGCGCTAGCCACCGAAATGATCACACGCAGCGTGCTGACGTTGTCGCTGGTGGTCGACGTTGACTGAAACGCAGGCTTCACAAACTTGATGATTCCAATGCTCGCTTGTGACGCACCCGTCACATCGCGCCCGCATGCGCTCGCGATCAGCGTCGCGATTCCTGCGAGGGGGACGATCAGCGCTGCAGCGCGCGATACCAAACGAAGTTTGCTCGAAAATCCTGACACTGTATCACCTCGGATCGACGGAAGAATTTCGACGCCCTATAGTGGGCCTGCACAATCGGAAGGGCAAGGAAACATAACTCTCGCTCACATCAACGTTTGTGCGCGCTGTCACGTTTGCGATAGATTGCTGTCCGACAACAAGCGATACGAATAACGAGTTTGAACCTGAACCTTCGGCTTCAATGCGTATAGCAGTGCCGCGTGAACGAGCTCCGCGCGAGTCGCGTGTGGCGCTTGTGCCCGAGAGTGTCGCAAAACTGGTCAAAAGTGGGGCGACCGTCGCCGTTGAAACTGACGCAGGCCTCGCCGCGGGGTTCCCCGACGCGCAATACGCGTCAGCTGGCGCCACCATCATACCAGATACCAACGCTCTCCTGACGGGAGCCGATCTGATCTGTCAGGTACAGCCGCCGAGCGCCGCGCAGGCTGCGCAACTCCCCGATGGCTGCGCACTGGTCAGCTACTGGCAGCCAGGCGGCACGCCCGAGGCACTCACTGCGCTGGCCGGGCGCAACGTGCGCATGCTCGCGCTCGAACGGGTCCCGCGCATTACGCGCGCGCAGTCGATGGACGTCCTGTCCTCGCAGGCGACGGTCTCCGGCTACAAGGCTGTTCTGCTCGGTGCTTCCGCGTTGCCGAAAATGTTGCCGATGCTCACGACGGCCGCGGGCACGCTCGCGCCAGCCAAGGTGTTTATCATAGGCGCGGGCGTTGCCGGGCTCCAGGCAATCGCCACCGCGCGCCGGCTCGGTGCAGTCGTCAGCGCGTTCGACGTGCGCCCCGCGGCGATGGAACAGATCCAATCGCTTGGCGCCACTGCACTGAAGCTTGAACTCGGCGGCGGCGCAGAGGGAACGGGTGGCTACGCGAAAGAACAGGGTGAGGCGCAAGCGCGTCTCACGCAAGAAGGAATCGCAAAGCACATCGCCGGAGTCGATCTGGTCGTGACGACCGCCGCGATTCCAGGCAGGCGCGCGCCGATTCTCATTACGGAAGCCGCGGTACGCGGAATGAAAACCGGATCGGTGATCGTCGATCTCGCCGCCGAAACAGGCGGCAACTGCGAATTCACCAAGGCAGGCGAAACCGTCGACGTGAACGGTGTGCAGGTGATCGGCCCGCTCGGATTGCCGAGCACTGCGGCGTTTCATGCATCGCAAATGCTCAGCCGGAATATCCTCACGTTCGTTACGCACATCACGAAAGAGACGGCGCTGAACATCGACGCGGCCGACGAAATCACCGGAGCCATGCTGGTACAACCATGATACAGATCTTCCAACTGTACGTATTCATTCTCGCGGGCTTCGTGGGCTTCATCATCATTCAGCGCGTGCCTCCGCTGCTGCACACGCCGCTGATGTCGGCAACCAACGCGATCTCCGGCATTTCGCTGGTGGGCGCTATTGTCGCGGCCGGCGGGCAGTACGGAAAAATTTCTACGATTCTCGGATTTGTTGCGGTGGTCTGCGCGGCAACGAATGTAACGGCCGGATTCCTGATCACCGATCGCATGCTCGCGATGTTCAAGGGGCAAGCGAAAAAGGCTGAGCCCGCAAAGCCGGAGCCCGCCAAGTGAACGAGCTCGGCACACGCGATCTGATCATCCAGGCGTCGTATCTCGCGGCGTCGGTGCTGTTCGTGCTGGGCCTGCGGTCGCTCACGCGGCCCGCACAGGCGCGGCTCGGCATGCAGCAGGCCGCGCTCGGCATGCTCTTCGCCGTCATCGGCACGCTGCTCAACGCAAACATCCTGACGTATCAGTGGATCATCATCGGCTTGGTGGTTGGCGCGATCATCGGCTACCCGATGGCGATGAAGGTGCAGATGACGCAGATGCCGCAGTTCATCGCGTTCTCGCACGCCTTCGGCGCGATCGCGGCGACGCTGGTGGGCGTGGTGGAGTATCGCGTGCGCGCCGCAGGCAGCGGAGCAGAAGGCCTCACGCATGGACTCGCGGCGGCGCTCGGACTCGAGGTGTTGTTCGGCGCGCTGACGGTCACAGGTTCGTTCATGGCGTTCGGAAAACTTCATGAGCTGATCACCGGCCGGCCCATCACGTTCAAGGGACAGAACGCGGTGAACCTCACGATGATGGCCGTCGCGTTCGGCGCGCTCGGCATGCTCATCTACAATCCGGCGAACGGCGCCGCGTTTTATACCGTGCTCGGCCTCGCGTTCCTGCTCGGCATTTCGATGGTGCTTCCGATCGGCGGCGGCGACATGCCGGTCGTGATTTCACTCTTGAATTCCTACGCGGGACTGGCCGCGAGCGCGACAGGATTTGCGATCGGAAACAACGTGCTCATCATCGCCGGCGCGCTCGAAGGCGCGGGCGGATTCATTCTCTCGCTCATGATGTCGAAGGCGATGAACCGCTCGTTCGGCAACATCATATTCGGCGCGTTCGGCGCTCCGCCCGCCGCTTCGACGGGAGCCAAGGGCGAAGCGAAGGAACCAAAGAGCATCACGCCCGAAGACGCCGCCGTGCAGCTCGCATACGCCGGATCCGTGGTGATCGTGCCCGGTTACGGAATGGCCGTTGCGCAGGCGCAGCACGTGTGCCGCGAGCTGATGGAACTGATCGAGAAGAAGGGCGGCGAAGTAAAGTACGCGATTCACCCCGTGGCGGGCCGCATGCCGGGCCACTTGAACGTGATTCTTTCCGAAGCCGGCATTGATTACGGCGCGCTTCTCACAGACGTCGATGACGCGAATCGCGTGCTCGCGACGGCAGATGTCGCAATTATCATCGGCGCGAACGACATCGTGAATCCCGACGCCGAAGACGACAAGTCGAGTCCGCTCTACGGCATGCCCATCTTCAGACCGTGGACGGCGAAGGTGGTGTTCGTGATCAAGCGCGGCAAGGGAACGGGATTCTCAGGCGTCGAGAATCCCCTGTTCACGAAGGACAATACGCTGATGCTCTACGGTGATGCGAAGGGCGTG
>JBBRBH010000039.1:0-41134 GCA_038205995.1 Gemmatimonadales bacterium | reverse complement strand
TGCCGACGGCACGCCCGAAATGCGCCTGCGGCTCGAGCGCGTGCTCACCAACGATCCCGGAATCGGGGTCGCCAGACATGCCGACGCCGGATATCAGGAAGCGCGCGCGGCGGCGAGGAAGAACGGCATCCAACTGCCGATGGAAGATCGATGATGGAAGATGGAAGATCGATGATCGATGATCGATGATCGATGATCGAAGATCGATGATCGATGATCGAAGATGGAAGATGTGTAGCGTTTCATCTTCGATCTTCGAACCTCCATCTTCGATCACGTGCTTAGCACATGCTTAGCAAAAAATTCCGCCCCTGGCACCTGGTTCCGTTCGCCTACAAGTACGCCAAGTTGCGCGCATTTCGCCGGCCGGTGCTGGTGCATTTCGAAGTCACCATGCGCTGCAACGCCGGCTGTGATTTTTGTGATTACTGGAAGACGGACCCCGCGAGCAAGGCGAGCGAACTAAAATCATTCGCCGACGCGGCGCGCCGTTTTCGCCCGATGATGATCACGTTCACCGGCGGCGAGCCGCTGCTGCGAAAAGATCTCGAGGAAATAATTGCCGAGGTCGACAGGGCGTCGCCGTTCACCTATCTCACGCTGATCACGCACGGCGGAATGCTGTCGCTCGAGCGCGCGCAATCGCTCTGGAACGCCGGCCTTTCGCAGATCAATATCTCGCTGGATTATCTCGACGAACGTCACGATCGTGCGCGCAAAATTCCCGGCCTCGCGGCGAAGATTTTGGCAGTCGCTCCGAACATGGCCGCGGCCGGAATGACCGTGAGGTTCAATACCGTCATCAAGGACGACAATATCGACGAGGTCATGCCGATCGTGCGGCATGCGAAATCGATTGGCGCCGGTGTGAATCTGTCGATCTATACCGACTTCAAGAACGGCAACGCCGACCATCTCCTTCGCGACGATCAGTTCGAGCGCGTTGCCGCGCTGACCGCCGAACTCCTCGCGTTCAAGCGCGCGAACCGCGGCGTGCTCAGCAATTCGGATTGGTATATCGAGCAGATCCCGCGATATCTGCGCGGCGAAATGACGGAACCATGCCGTGCGGGCGAGACGACGATTCATATCGATCCGCATGGATTGGTCCGGCGGTGTCCGGATTTTCCGGCGGATGGGCATTGGAAAGAGCATCAGCGATATGAGCCGATCGAGTGCAATAAATGCTACTACGCGTGCAGGGGAGAGGCGCAGGCGCCGCTGACGATCTCGCGGTTTAAGGATTTGGCATCGAACAGCTGAGGAAGCAGGCTTCGAGCTAGGACGCTTCGAGCTTAGCGGCGTCAAGCGAAGGACTTTTGAAGCTGTCTTGCAGAGGTAAATGCAGCTCGAAGCTGAAAAAACAGCCAGCTCCCACCTCTGAAAAGACCGCTTGAAAACTTCATGGCTGGATGCCTCAAAGCTGGAAGCCGTTCAGCTTGAAGCGACCTGCTGAAACTGCGCAAACAAAAAAATCGTACATTTATCCATGCTCCAGGCCAAAGCCAAATCAGCTTCACAAAGCCCGCCTCCGGCCTCGCACGCGCCCAACGTGATCGTGCCGGGCCGGCCTGGCGTTCCTGATATTCCGATTCCGGTCACGCAGACCGATGTCGATTTCCTGCTGGATCGCAGGAGTGAGCTCAGCGCGCAGATTTCGTCGGCCACAAATCGTCGAAACGATCTCTCCCGCCAGTTGCGCAGTGCCAGAGTCGGTCCCGATCAACTCGGGATCGAGTCGAGAATCTCGCAGCTCGATACCCGCATCATGCAAATCGAGACCGATCTTGCTGATGTGGGCAAAGCACTCTCCGCAGCGCCGAGTGGCCTCGTGCAGCACAGCACCACGAGCAGCGGCACCACTTTCCCCAGCCGCCCCTTCGGCCAGCCAAGCGCCTCGCAGACAACCGCGATGGGCATCGTGTTTATGGTCGCGGTCCTGATGCCACTCTCGCTCGCTTTCGCTCGCTCACTCCAACGCCGCTTTTCTCATCCGCCGGCTCCGCAAATCCCGAAAGAAGTCATCGATCGACTCGATCGAATGGAGCAGGGCATTGATGCCGTCGCCGTCGAAGTCGAACGGATCGGCGAAGGTCAGCGATTCGTGACCCAGCTGATGAACGAGCGCTCGAAACAAACCGCGCTCCCCGAGAGCCTTCCGCGCAGGTAGCTTTTGCGGTGATGTCATCGCAAAAACTCTTTGTCAACGCATCGCAGGTCGTCACCTGCGCCGGCCCGCCCAAAGCCCGTCGTGGCGCCGCCCTTCTGAATGCCGGAATACTCACAGGCGCAGCCGTGCTGACGGCAGACGGCAAGATCGTCGCCGTCGCTCCCCAGTCAGAACTCGAAAAAAACCATCCGCACGTCGAGCGAATCGACTGTGAGCGTGGTGTCCTCACCCCCGGCCTCGTCGACTCCCATACCCACGGCATCTTCGGCAAACCCAGATTCGAAGAACAGGAAAAACGCGCCGCCGGCATCGGCTACATGGAAATCGCCCAGCAAGGCGGCGGAATCCACAGCTCGGTAAAGGATCTTCGTGTTCGCACCGAAGACGACCTGTACGAACTCGCCGTCCCACGGCTGAAACGGCTCGCTGCGTATGGCACCACAACAGTCGAACTCAAATCTGGCTACGGCCTCTCGCTTGACGATGAGTTGAAATCATTGCGAGTGATCAGGCGACTGCAGCAGACGCTTCCCCTGCGGATTGTCGCGACCTTCCTCGGAGCTCACGAAATCCCGCTGGAATATCGAGCCGCGCCAAAAACTCGAAACGACTACATCGCCGTCATCATCAACGAGATGCTTCCCACGGTCGCGCACGAAAAACTCGCGACCTTCGCCGATATTTTCTGCGAACCCAGTGTCTACACTATCGCGGAATCGCGCCTCATCCTCGGCGCAGCCCGCAAACACGGCCTCGCGCTCAAACTCCACGCCGACGAACTCGAGCCGAGTGGCGCCGCCGAACTCGCCGCCGAGCTCGGCGCCACGAGCGCCGATCATCTCGCCGCGATCTCGAAACCGGGGATCCGGGCGCTCGCCGCGTGCGAGACCGTCGCGACGCTCCTCCCTGGCACCATGCTGTTCCTCGGTAAAACGAAACACGCGCCCGCCCGTGAATTGATCGAGGCGGGCGCGGCCATCGCACTTGCGACCGATTTTAATCCGGGCACCTCGCCAACTGTCAACTTTCCACTCATGCTGACGCTCGCGGTGAGTCAGCTCAAACTCTCCGTCGCCGAAGCGATTCAAGCCGCCACGGTGAATGGCGCCGCTGCCCTCGGTTTGGCCGCCGAAACCGGACAATTGGGCCCCGGTTTCTCCGCCGATCTCGCACTCTTTGAAATCAGCGACATTCGGGAGTTGCCGTACTGGTACGGTGATCAGCGCTGCATCCGATCCTGGTCCCGCGGCGAAGCTTGTCACAGGTAGGACGCCACTGGTAGCTTTCTCCTCCTATGGCAAACGTCGCCGCTCTAAGGAAGAAAGCCGCTGATTTCGAGCAGAAAAAACAGCTCGACAAAGCGGTCGCGGCGTACAGGGAAATCCTCGATATCTACGATGCCGGCGGCGACGAGACCGTCGATGTCGGCCTCTACAATCGCGTCGGCGATCTCCTGGTCCGGCAGGGAAGTACGCCGGATGCCGTGACGCTGTATGAGCGCGCCGTTGATCTCTACGCAGAAGGCGGATTCTTCAACAACGCCATCGCGTTGTGCAATAAGATTCTGCGCACATCGCCGGGCAGAGCGACGGTCTATTACAAACTCGGAAAAATCAGCGCTGCCAAGGGCTTCAACGGCGACGCGAAAGCCAATTTCCTCGAGTATGCCGACCGCATGCAGAAGGCCGGCCAGATGGAGGAAGCGTTCCGCGCGTTGAAGGAGTTCGCCGATCTCTGCCCCGATCAGGACGACATTCGCCTGATGCTGGCCGAGCAGCTCACCAAGGCCGATCGCAAAACTGAAGCGCTCGATCAGCTGCAGCTGCTCTACGCTCGCTACGATGGCGCCGGCAAGACTACCGAAGCGGCCGCGACGTTCGAGCGCATGAAGGCGATCGATCCCAACGCCGAAGCAAAGGCGGGGGACGCGGGCAAGGGAAAAAAGAGCGACGATCTCATTTTTATCGATCTCGATGCGCCCACGCCGCGCGCATCTCGCATGACGCGCGGCATCAGCACCAAGATCGAAGTCACGCCGGCGCGCTCCGCTGAGCCGGTCGACGCCGTGCCGACGCCGCCTCCCGAACCTCCAACAGAGCCGCGCGCGTCAACCAGCGCGATGCTCGGATTCGAGACGACGTCGCTCGAAGAGCCCTCGATTCAGGAACCCGCGCCGCTCGCCGCCAGCGAGTTCGCGGATCTCGATCTCAGCGCGATCCCCGAGGCACCCACCGGGCCGACGACGCTGCGCACGAGCGATCTCGCGCTCGCCGGTGATCTGCCGATGATCGATCTCGACGGCACACCCGCCGCCGGCAACCTGCAGATCGAGCCGCGCATCAGCGAGCCGCTGCCCGACATCGATCTCGATTTGCCGATGCTGGAGGTCGACGAGCCTCCGGCACCGGCCGATCACCGCTTCACGCCCGCGTTCGTCGAGCTCGTCGACGACGCGCCGGAGACTCCGACCGCGTTCGACGACGTCACCGCGAAAGTCGAAGAGCCGCCGCCGCCCGTGCGCCGCACGACATCGGTGCTCGCGAATTCCGTTGGCATGCTCGCCGTCAAACTCGTCGACGATCCCGACAACTGGGCGCTGCACCGGCAGTACGCGGAAGCGCTGTTCGAGAACGGCGAACGCGACGAAGGGCTCAGGGAACTCGAGACCGCGCTGGTCGGCTACGAAAAATCCGCCGATCTCGACGCCGCAACGTCGCTCGCCGACGAGATCATCAAGCTGAATCCGAGCTCGGTGCGTCATCACCAGAAGCGCGTCGAGTACGCGTTCCGGTCGAACGACAAACCGCGCCTCGCCGAAGCGTATATCGAACTTGCCGACGCGCTGCTGCGCGACGGACAGACCGAGAAGGCCAAGCAAGTGTACGGCCGCGTGCTCGAGATCTCACCCGACGATATTCGCGCGACCGCTGCGCTCGCGTCGTTCGGCACGCCGCCCGCCGCGCAGACGGAGCAGGCGGCGCCGCCGCGCGGCACAGGCCGCGCCACGAGAGCGATGACGCCGACCAAGGGCGGCCGCCGGTACACCGCCGCGCTCGATGCGTCGCAGCTTCCTCCGCTCGACGAACCAGTGCCCGCCGCCGCTGCCGGCGGTGACGATGAGTTCGTGTCACTCGGCGACTGGCTCCGCGACGAAGAAGGCCCGAAGTCCACGCGGATGGTGGTGGACGAAGAAGCGCCGACCGGCGACGAAGCGGCCGATTTTGCCGACATGCTCAAGAAGTTCAAACAGGGTGTCGCCGAAAATGTCGCCGACGAAGATCACGAGTCGCACTACGATCTCGGCGTCGCGTTCAAGGAGATGGGGCTCATAGACGAAGCCATCTCGCAGTTCCAGCGCGCGCTGCGCGGACAACAGAATCGCGTCCGCACCTACGAAGCGCTGGGACAATGCTTCCTCGAGAAAAAACAATTGCCCGTTGCGGCGACGATTCTGCAGCGCGCGCTCAGCGAGCCCGGCGCGCGCGACGAGCAGCTGGTTGGCGTGCTCTATCTGCTCGGCTACGTCAACGAGTCGCTCGGCAAACCGGCGGATGCGAAAGGATTTTACGAGCGCGTGTTCGGCGTTGACATTCAATTCCGCGACGTCGGCGATCGTCTCAACGCCGTCGACAAGGCGATCGCGTCGTGACGCTGATCGACCGCCTGCGCGTGCCCGTGGCGAGCGCGCTGCTCGAAATCCAGGCGCCGGTGCGCGAGATGCTCGACAGCGTTCCCGATGAGATGTGGCGCGTGGTGAAAGCCGATGCGCCGATTATCGCTGCGGTGAACGCGCATCTGGTCGGCATGAAGGGGAAGATGCTGCGCCCAACACTGCTGCTGCTTTCGAGTGCGCTCGAGGGAAATCCGGAGCCGCGCGCCACGTCGATGGCTGCCGTTGCAGAACTCGTGCACCTCGCGAGCGTCGTGCACGACGATTCGGTTGATCACTCGAACGTGCGCCGCGGCCAGCCCACGATCAATGCGTTCTTCTCGCACCAGATCGCGGTGATCATGGGCGATTATCTCTATTCGCGCGCGCTGGCCGAACTCGTGCGCCTCGAAGATCTCGAGCCGCTGCGCGCGTTCACATCCGCGTCGAACGAAATGACGCTCGGCGAAATGCGCCAGCTGGCGTCGTACGATGCATTGAGTTTTTCGGAGCGCGATTATTTCGCGTTGAACCGCGCAAAGACGGCGTCACTCCTGGGTGCCAGCTGCGAGGTTGGCGCGCTCTGTGGCGCTCCGCAGCACCGCGTGAAGCTGCGCCGCTACGGCGAACAGCTCGGCATGGCATTCCAGCTGGCCGACGACCTGCTCGACTACACGGAGACCGAGAGCGTCACCGGCAAGCCGAGCGGCAACGATCTGCGCGAGCACAAAGTCACGCTGCCGCTGATCGCAGCGCTGCCGTTGCTCTCGAAATCACAGCGTGAGGTGGTGGATGCGCTGTTCGAGAGCGCTGTGCCCGACGACGCGATGATTGCCGAGGTGGTCGGGATCGTATCGGAATGCGGCGGGCTGGACTACGCCCGCCAGAAGGGCGAAGAGTTCGCGCAGGAGGCGGAGGAGGCCCTCACGGGGCTGCCGGAGACTCCGGCGCGGGAATCACTCGCGGACGCCATCGCATACGTGCTGGACCGGAGGTCGTAACTATGGCACCTAAAGGATCGTCAAAGCACAGACCGGGGTATCATGGATTGGTGCTCCTCTGTGGCTTTATCACAGGCGGATTGCTGCAGGGGGCTGCGCGCGCCTGGCTGCCTTCCGGAGCCGTCAAGGAGTTCCTGACCACGGCGGTGACTCCATCGCTGGGTCATATTGATATAGATTTGGTTATCATCAAGTTTGGACTTGGTCCTATCGCGCTCGACGTGTCGCTGCTGAGTCTCGTCGGGGTTCTGATCGCCTATTTGATTGCGCGTTCGCTTTTCTAGGAGACGTCGTATGCCGCTTCAAGCCTCGATTTTTGGCCCGATGGAAATTGGACTTCTCCTGCTGGTCTGCTTGCTGCTGTTCGGGGCGAAGCGGATTCCGGAGATTGCGGGATCGTTTGGAAAGGGAATCAAGGAATTCAAGAAGAATATGAATGAGGTTCAGAACTCGATTGACAGTCCTTCGAGTACTTCTTCGCTGCCGCCGGCGTCGCCGAGTGCAGTGAGAGAAGAGAGTTCGCCTGCGGCGGAGCCGAAAAGGCTGCTGTAAACTCGAATTCCGGGACGGTTCGGGGTTCGGGATTGGGGTTCGGGATTCAGCTCTAAGATGCGAGAAGGGAGTTAAAACGATGTAGAAAGGGCGCGGCCTCAATGAGGCCGCGCCCTTTTTCACATGCATTCCTCGCCTCTGATCGCGGATCCCGAACCCCAATCCCGAACCCCGGACCGGGTCGTCCTCTTAGCTGAACGCTGAGTAGTCAGCTCGAAGCTCGCCTCTGCGCACTCTGCAGCTGCTTTCGTCTGTCATCAATCTTTGCCGATTTCTTCAGCGACTCGAGAAACATCCGCACCCGCTGGTCCCGAAGCCCGCGCGCCACCTGCTCGCGTTGCGACAGCCGCTGCCCGAGCCACATCGTTGAATCAGAGTTCGTCCGCTTGTCCACGCGCAGCACGTACACCGCACCGTCTGTCTTGATAGGCGCGGTGACCACGCCCAGCGCGATTCCGCCGAACGGCGCGCCCACCGCCTCGGAGAGCATGCCGAGTTCCGGCACCTGACTCGCTCGCGAGAACGGCCCGACCTTCATCACGGTCTGCCCCTGCGCCTTGGCCGCGGCCTCGAGCGAGCTGCTCGCAGCCGCCGCGGAAAACGCCTTCGCCTTGGGCATCAGCGCATCGATTGCCTTCTCATGGCCGACGAGCTGGCGCAGATCATCCTTGACCGCCGACATCGGCTGCTCGCCACCCGGCGTGAGTGAATCGAGACGAACGAGATAGTACGCAGTCTCATCGTCGAACAAATCACTCGACTCGCCAACCTTCGAACCCAGAAACGCCCATGCGCTCGCGCTCGGCACCTGATTCCCGAGGTAGTTGGCCGGCTGTCCCTCGGTGACGTGCACGCGCGAGACGAGCAGGCCCAGTTTCTTTGCGGCCTCGTCGAACTTCGCCGGTTCTGTCGCGCTCGCCGCCATTTTTGAGAGTTCGTCGGCGCGTTTGTCGGAGACCGTCGCGGCCGAGTCGCCCTGCTTGATGAGCTTCATGATGTGATGCGTGCTGAGCGAGTCGCCCTTCTTGCTGTCGAGACGGATGAGGTGATAGCCGAACCGCGTCAGCACGGGCGCCGAGAGCTCGCCCGGCTTGAGCTTGTTCGCGGCATCCTCGTACGGCTGCACGAATCCGCCCTTGCCCAGCGGGGGAAGCTTGCCGCCGTCCTTGCCGCTCACCGTGTCGTCGGACTCGCGCTTGGCGACGTCCTCGAACTTCGCGCCCTTCACAATCTCGGCGCGAATCGCCTGGATCTTTCTGAGCGCTTCGGCCGTGTCGGCTGCGGTCGGATGGCGCGAAATCTCGACGATCGAGAGCACGGCCTGTCCCGCGCGATCAAAACTTTTCTTATGCGCGTCGTAAAACTTTTGCATCTCGGCGTCGGTCACCGAGGCGGTGACTTCCTTCGTGACTTCGGGCCGGAACGCCACGGCGGAAACCGTCGCGGAGTCGTGGCCGTCCTTCCAGATCATCCAGAGTCGCGTGTCGGTGACGAAGACGTCGCCAGCGACCGAGTTGTACAGCTTCTCTTTGGGAATTTCGTTGCGGTAGAACGTCTCGAGTTGCGCGAGCAGACCCTGCTGGCGCGCCGAAGGGCTGGCCAGAAAGCGTGCGTACTTGTTGGGATCGAAGCGACCGTCGGTGGCGAGTTCAGGCGCATTGCGGAACTGTGGCGGCGGATCACTCTTGGCGGCGGCGATGATCTCCTCGTCGGAGACGCGGATGCCGCGCTTGCCGTATTCCTGTGTGAGCAGGACCTGATTCACGAGATCGTTAAAGGCGCGGTCGTCGAGCTGCGCGCGCTCGTCCATGGTGAGGCCGCGGCCGGACTGCTGCTCCTGCGCCTGCGCGAGCTGAGCGGCGGCGTTCTGCCACGCGATGTAGGTGATTTCAGTCCCGTTCACCTTGGCGACGGCAGTGGACGTGGTCACGGCAGCGCGGCCGGAAAGGCCGGAGGTCTGGTACAGCAAAAAGCCGCCGACGAATGCGACGACGATTACGATCCAGATCCATTTCGCGTTGTTCCGCATCTGTTGCAGCACGTGCGGTACTCCCTTGCAGAATTCGGTGGTGTATAGCGCTTTGACGTAGCCTGAAAAAATACCGGCTGGGAGGGGCTAAAATCAAGGGATGAATACACTTCTGATTGACGGAGTCTGTCGCGGCAGGGTACTTTGCACATTACTTGCGCAGGTCCGTACTAGTCTATTGATATCGCCTTTGTTCCGGATTCTTCTGGATTCCGATATCCTCTTCTACAATCTGCAATATTAGTGTCTGCCGCTGACCGCATCGACGAACTGAAGAAACGATACGACGAGAATCCTCGCCGTTTTTTCGCGTCGCTCGCCAACGAATATCGCAAGGCCGGTGATCTCGACCAGGCGATCTCCCTCTGCGAAATGCATCTTGCCGAGCAGCCCGGCAACATGAACGGCCACGTCGTGTACGGGCAGGCGCTCTACGAAGCCGCTCGCTACGACGATTCCAAAACAACGTTCGAGACGGCGCTGACGCTCGATCCGGAAAACTTGATCGCGCTCCGTCACCTCGGTGATATCGCGAGCACCAACGGCGCGAACGATGACGCAAAGGTCTGGTACGAGCGCGTGCTCGACGCCGATCCTCGCAACGAAGAAATCATCGCGCTGCTTTCCCATCTCGCTCAGGAAGCGAAGACCGCGCACATCAAGGGCCCGATCTCCTCGGTCGAGTCGATGACGCCGCGCGAGGCGGGCGGCGAACCGTTCAAGGCGCCGCAGGTCATCACGCCGCTCTCGACCGCGGCGCAGCCGCTGCCCGCACCCGAAAACGCAGCGGACAACGCACTCGCAACGCAGGATACCCAGCAGATTCCCGCGATGGGCTCCGCCGCGTCGGCGCCGACTCCAGTGAATCCGGTCACGCCCGTCGCTGCGACTCCGGTCGTTCCGCCGCCGCGCCAGTCGATCGGTCTGATGGACATCTCGATGGATTTCGACGCGAATCTGAGCGGCATGACGCCGCCGCAGTCCGCGGCTCCCGTCTCCGCCGATGTCAGCGCGCTGGGCGAAGAAGATTTTCCGAGCTTCGACGATCTGAATTTCGGCACGCAGCCAGCCGATGTTGCGCCGCTCGAGCATCTGCCGACGGACGAAGAACTGGTAGTCGCGCTCGAGGATCCCGTTGCCTCGGAAATGCAGGAGTGGACTGCAGACGAAGGAGAACCTGCAGTCCCCGAGCCCACATTCCCCGAGTCCGATACGCCGTTTGCCGCTGAGAGCTCGCTGGAAGAATCGGAACTTCCCGCCGAGCCCGCCCCGCCATTCGTCACCGAGACGATGGCCGAGTTGTATCTGCAGCAGGGCTTCACGGCGGAAGCCCTCGATGTCTACCGCCAGCTCTCCGCGCAATTCCCCGACGACGAAATTCTGAAGGAACGCGTCCGCAATCTGGAGCAGCCCATCGCTCCGATCGATGCCATCGCTCCGATCGACGCCGTCGCTCCGATCGACACCATCGCTCCGATCGTCGCAATCGCGCGCGGAGTTCGGGCGTACTTCGCGGCGCTCGCCTCGCGCCGCGCAGTGAAGCCCGCGCGTCCGGTCACAGCGTCGCAGCCCGTTGTGGCGCCTCCGCGAGTTTCTGCGCCGCTCGCAGCGGCCGTCGTTGCCGCTGCAACCATGGCAACCATTTCAACCATGGCGACCGCCGCCGGTGGTTCGCTCGACGCGCTGTTCGGCGGAAATATCTCGCCTGCGGATGAACACCTCGCGCTTGCGTTCGCGCAGGTCGCCGGCGCCGTCGAAATGAAAGGTTCGTCGGTGAAGGGAAAACCGACCGCGCCCGCTGAAACCGAACTCTCGCTCGATTCTGTTTTCCGCGACTCTGACTCGCGCCAGGCGAACACCGGCACCAGCGCCGGCACCGGCACCAGCACCGGCACCGGCACCGGCACCGGCACCGGCACCAGCGGCGGCACCAGCACCGTGCCGCGCCAGTCGCAGACGCTGCGCTTCGACCAGTTCTTCGCAACGAGCGGCGACGATTCGGCTGATCCGTCGCCGCCGCAACAGCGCGTCTCCGGCATGCCGATGGGCGAACCGGGCTCGCCTGGCGAGCTGAAACAGTTCCAATCCTGGCTCACGGGGTTGAAAAAGCCGTGAGGATCGTGATCCTCAACGGTCCGAATCTCAACCTGCTGGGCACGCGCGAACCAGAGATCTACGGAACCACCACACTCGCGCAAATCGAAGCGCGCGCGCACGAAGTCGCGGCGGAACTCGGCGTACAGCTCGCCTTCGCGCAATTCAATCATGAGGGCGATCTCATCGACGCGATTCATGCGCTCGGTGGCCTGAACAAGGGCGGCAATGCGCCCGGCGTCGCGCCGGAACTTCGCGAGAAGGCGGATGGCCTCGTGATCAACGCCGGCGCGTGGACGCACACGAGCATCGCGCTTGCCGATGCGCTCAGCTCCGTGAAGGTGCCGTATGTGGAAGTGCATCTCAGTAATATTTTCGGCAGGGAACCCGAGCGCCGTCACTCGGTGCTCGCCGCGCACGCGCGCGGATTTCTCTGCGGATTCGGCGCGCTCGGCTACGAAATGGCGCAGCGCGGACTCGTGAACACGCTGCGCGCCGGCACCAAGAAGTGATCGCGGGTGACTGAGCCGCGCGAGCGTCGCCTCGCCGCGCTGCGACATGCGATAGCGGCCGCGCAGCTCGACGCGCTCCTCGTGAGTTCCCTGCCGAACATTCGTTATCTCACCGGTTTTTCAGGTTCGAGCGCGCTGTTGTTCGTCACAGCCGGCGAGGCCCTGCTGCTCACAGACTTTCGTTACTCCATTCAGGCGAACGTTGAAGTGGGCGCCGCCGCGCGCATTGTGATCGAGCCCACCTCGCTCTGGTCGCGACTGTGGGCCGAGTTGCCGCAGATGGGCGATGTCGAGACGATTGCGTTCGAATCCGCGATCGTCACGCACGCTGACTATCAGCGGCTGGTCGATCCTCCGCAGGGAGGAACGCGCTGGCAATGGCGTCCGTCCGTGAACCTCGTGGAATCGCTGCGCGAGCGAAAAGATGCCGGCGAGATCGCGAATATTCGCGAGGCCGCGCGCATGGCGGAGCTGGCGCTCGAGCGCACCATCGCCCGCGTGAGCGCGGGAATGACCGAACTCGCCATCTGTGGGATACTCGAAGGTGAGCTTCGTGCGTGCGGCAGCCAGTCGCATCCGTTCGAGACGATCTGTGCCAGCGGCGAGCGTTCGGCGCTTCCGCACGCGCGATCGTCCGGACGAGTAGTAGAGACGGGTGACCTCCTTTTGATCGATTACGGCGCCGTGTTCGACGGCTACTGTTCGGATATCACGCGGACGTTCGTGGTGGGCAAATCCACGGCGGAACAGCGGGAGGTTCATTCGGTAGTTCGTGAAGCAAACGCCACCGCTTCGGGTGCTATTCGGGCCGGAATGCGCGGAAAGGATGCCGATGCGCTTGCCCGGGGCTACATTGAGCGCCGCGGTTGGGGTGAGCAATTCGGCCATTCATTGGGGCATGGAATCGGGCTGGAGATTCACGAATCACCCCGTCTTTCGAAGCTGGCCGATTCGCCATTGCCGGTTGGAGCGGTGGTCACGATCGAGCCGGGAATTTACCGTCCGGGCTGGGGCGGGATTCGAATTGAAGATGATGTATTGTTGACCGCGGACGGGCCGGACGTCATAACGAAATTTCCCAGAGAACTGATCGAACTCTAACGTCTGATAAATGATCGACCTCAGATACGTTAAGAAGTTGGTCGAGATGCTCGATGACTCGTCAGTCGATTCGATCGAGATTTCTTCCGATAAGGGCATGAAGATCCGCATCAGCAAATCGCCGACGCAGCGCGGCACGCTGCAGGTCGCCGCGCCGATGGCGATGCCGGCAATGCAACCGATGGTTGTCGAGGCGCGGCAGAGTCCCGTTGCCGGGCTGCCGCCGATCTCCGAGGCCCCCACCGCGCCGGCTGCCGCTCCGAAATCGACGCTGCTCGAGGTGAAATCGCCGATGGTGGGCACGTTCTATGGCGCGCCGGAGCCCGGCGCAAAGCCGTATGTGACCGTCGGCTCGGCAATCAAGAAGGGACAGATCGTCTGCATTATTGAAGCAATGAAAATCATGAACGAAATCGAGTCCGAACATACGGGCATCGTGCGCGAGATCGGCGCCACTGACGCGCATCCGGTTGAATACGGTCAGGTTCTTTTCAGGGTGGATCCGAATGGCTGACCCAATAGCGCCGCGTCCGGCATCGCCGGCACCGGCTTCAGCAACAGGCGCAGTTCCCGCCGCGGGCGCAATCGCGAGCGGAACAGCCGCGCCGCTCTACAACTACAAAGTCGTCCTGCAAAAAATGGTGCAGGAGAACGCGTCCGACTTGCACTTCAAGGTCGGCCGTCCGCCGACGATGCGCGTCGACGGCGAACTGAAGCCGCTCGAAATTGCGCCGCTCAAGCCGGAGGATTTGCGCTCCGTTGGCGATCAAATCCTTCCGCCCAAACAGCGCCGCGAATTCGAAACCGATAAAGAAGCCGACTTCGCCATCGGCGTGCCGGGCATCGGCCGATTCCGCGTGAACATGTATCAGCAGCGCGGTTCGATTGCCTACGCCTTCCGCGCCATCGCATTTCAGGCGATGACGATCAAAGAATTGAATCTGCCGCCCGTGCTCGAGGAGATCTCGATGAAACCGCGCGGCCTCGTGCTCGTCACCGGCGTCACGGGATCCGGCAAGTCGACGGCGCTCGCGTCGATGGTGCAGTACATCAATGAGAATCGCCGCGCAAACATCATCACGATCGAAGATCCGATCGAGTTCTTGCATCGCGACATTCAATGCAACATCAATCAGCGCGAAGTCGGCACCGACACCGGTTCGTTCGGACAAGCGCTGCGCCGTGTGCTGCGTCAGGATCCGGATATCATTCTGATCGGCGAAATCCGCGATCTCGAGACGCTTGAAATCGCGCTCAAGGCCGCCGACACGGGCCACCTGGTGTTCTCCACGCTGCACACCACCGATGCGACGCAGACGATCAATCGCGTCCTCTCGTTCTATCCGCCGCACGAGCAGGCGGACGTGCGCTTCACGCTGTCGTCAGCGCTGCAGGCGATCGTCTCGCTGCGTCTTGCGCCGCGCTGTGATCGCGGTGGCCGCATTCCCGCGTGCGAAGTCCTCATCAACACCGCCGCCGTGCGCGACAACATTCGCGACATGAATCAGTCGCTCAATATTCCGCACCTGATTCGAGAGGGCACGGTGCAGTACGGCATGCAAAGCTTCGACCAGTCGCTCATGAACTGGTATTCGAAGGGAGTCATCTCGTATGAGAGCGCGCTGTTCTACGCGACGAGCCCGAGCGAGTTCGCGCTGAAGGTGCAGGGCGTCGCCGGCGCGAGCGACACGAGCTGGGACAGCTTCAAGCAAGACGTTTCGAAGTAATCGAGACCGTGTTCAAAAAGATTCTGATCGCAAACCGGGGCGAGATCGCGCTCCGCATCATTCGCGCGTGCCGCGAACTCGGCATCGAGACCGTCGCCGTCTACTCCGAGGCCGATCGCGAATCGCTGCACGTGCGCTTCGCCGACGACGACGTCTGTATCGGCCCGGCGCCCGCGCGCGAGAGCTATCTGAAAATTCCCCGCATCATTGCGGCGGCCGAAATCACGGGCGCCGACGCGATCCATCCCGGCTACGGTTTTCTCGCCGAGAATGCGGAGTTCGCCGAGATCTGCGCGGCGTCAAACATTACGTTCATTGGCCCGACGCCTGAACAAATCCGCACGATGGGCGACAAAGCCGCCGCGCGCGCCACCATGATTGCGAACGGCGTCCCCGTCGTTCCGGGCACGCCGGGTCCGGTGGAGGATGTCGACGAAGCGCTCGGCTACGCCGTGAAGATGGGTTTCCCCGTCATCATCAAGGCCGCGGCTGGCGGAGGCGGGAAGGGCATGCGCGTCGCGCGCGATGCCGACGAATTCGCGCGCAGCTTCACCACCGCGCGCTCCGAGGCCCTGGCCGCGTTCGGCAACGGCTCTGTGTATGTCGAGAAATATCTCGAACGCCCGCGCCATATTGAATTTCAAATTCTTGGCGACACGCACGGCAACTGCATTCACCTGGGCGAGCGCGACTGCTCGGTGCAGCGCCGCCACCAGAAGCTGATTGAAGAAGCACCGTCGCCGGCCATGACACCAAAGCTTCGGAAACTCATGGGCGACGCGGCCGTGCTCGGCGCGAAGTCCATCAACTACGTCGGCGCCGGCACGATGGAGATGCTGCTCGACGAGGACGGCTCGTACTATTTCATGGAGATGAACACGCGCATTCAGGTCGAGCATCCGGTGACCGAAATGCTCACGGGCGTGGATCTCGTGAAGGAACAGATTCGCATTGCGGCCGGCGAGAAGATGAGCATCACCGAGACACCCCAGCTGCGCGGGCACGTGATCGAGTGCCGCGTGAACGCCGAAGACCCTGCAAAGAACTTCCAGCCGTCGCCGGGGCGCATTGATGTGTTTCACCCGCCGGGCGGCAACGGCGTGCGGCTCGATACGCACGTGTACGCCGGTTACACCGTGCCGCCGTTCTACGATTCCATGATCGCGAAGGTGATTTGCCAGGGGCGTGATCGGGCCGAGGCGGTCGCAAAAATGCGGCTGGCTTTGGACACCTTCATCGTGCAGGGGATTACGACCACGATCCCGTTTTTGGGCCGCGTAATGGCCGATCCGCACTTCATGAAGGGGGCGGTGCACACGAAGTTCCTCGAGACCGAGGGTTCGCATCTCATGAAGGAGCCCGCACCGTGACCAGCACGCCTCTATAGTAGTCAATCTCTCGGTGGATTTTACGACCTGAATCCCGAGAGACAAATGTCCAAGAAACCGCGCGGAAAAGTCGTCGCGAAACACGCTCCGAAACCCGCGCCCGATCCGATCGCCATCGCAACCCAAGCCCGCCGCGCGCACCTGCGCCGCGAGCTCGGTGGCATCGCCTTGCTCCTCGCCTCTGTCTTCATCGCCGGCTCCCTCCTCGCTGGCGGCGCTGCAAATAACGCGAGCTGCACCGCCGCGGGCAGCATCTTTGGTCCAATTGGTGCCTGCCTTCGCTCGAGCATTCTTCTCACGCTCGGTGTGCTCTCGGCGATCATCGTCCCGTTCATTCCCGCCGTGCACGGCCTTCGCCTGCTCGGCCGCATTGAGGAAAACGAAGACCGTCGCTGGCTGTTCTTCACGATCGGCGTGGCCGCTATTGTCCCGATTGCCGCTGCGCTCGCGCGCGGTGCGAGCATCTACAATCCTCACGTTGATCTCTACGCGGGACTCGTCGGCAGCTTTGTCGCTTTCTATCTCGCAAAAGCGATTGGATTGGGAGGAGCCTGGGTCATCGTTGCGCTCGCCCTCTCAACGCTCATGGCTGGCACGCTCGCCTGGAATCCAATTCGCATGCTGATCGGCGGCACAGCAAATAGAGCAGTTGAAGTTCCTGTCACTCTCTCTCAGACTCCCTCTGAAGTTGTCGGAGCTCTAGCTCACAGCGATCAGTTGAGTAAAGCCGAGCGCCTGGAGCCCTCAGCTTACGAGATGCCCGTGATTGATTTGAGCTTGATGGAAGTCCCGAAGCCCATCGAGAGTGAAGAGGTAGTACAAGCCGAACTCGCCATCGAAGACGAAAAAGAAGAACGCCGCGGCCTCTTCAGCAAAAAGAAAAAGAAGGCCACCAAAGCCGAAAAAGTCGCCGCGCACGCCGATGCTGTCGTTGCGCAGATCAATGCCGGCGGCGACCCCCTCGACGCGGTGGCCGACGAACTCCCATCGATCGATCTCCTCACTCCCTCTCCGGCACGCAACGTCGATCAGAGTCGCGCCCATCTCGACGCGATGGGTCAGAAGCTGATGGACGCGCTCAGAACGTTCAAAGTCGACGGCACCCTCATCGGCCGCACCACCGGCCCGACGGTCACGCAATACGAAATCGAACCCAGCCCCGGCGTAAAAGTCCGCCAGTTCGCAAACCTCTCGAACGATCTCGCGCTCGCCATGCGCGCCGCGTCGATCCGCATTGTCGCGCCGATCCCGGGCAAGGGCGCTGTCGGCGTCGAGGTGCCGAACCCGACCGCGGAGATGGTCGCCTTCCGCGAGATGATCGAGAGCAAGGACTATCAACAGACGCCACGAGCGCTCCCGATCGCATTGGGCCGCGATCTCGAGGGCCGGCCGGTCATCGGCGATCTCGCGAAGATGCCGCATCTGCTCATTGCAGGCGCAACGGGCTCCGGAAAATCCGTGTGCGTGAACACGCTGATCACCTCGCTCATCTATCGCCATACGCCCAAGACGCTGCGCTTCCTGATGGTCGACCCGAAAATGGTCGAACTCTCGGTGTACAATGTTTTGCCGCATCAACGCCACAAGGTGGTCACCGACAATCGCGACGCTGCCGCGCTGCTCAAGTGGGCGGTGATCGAAATGCAGGACCGCTACAAACTTCTCTCCGCAAACGGCGCGCGAAACATTCAGGACTTCAACCAGAAAGTGCGCGACGGCCAGCAGCTCGTGCGCCCGAAAGATCCCAATGTCGGGTTCGAAGAGCGCGAGTATAAGGCCGGTGTGCTGCCGTATATCGTCGTGGTGATCGACGAACTCGCGGATCTCATGATGACCTGCGCTGCCGAAGTGGAAACGCCGCTCGCGATGCTCGCTCAGAAAGCACGGGCCATTGGAGTACATCTCATTCTTGCGACACAACGGCCGAGCGTGAACGTCATTACCGGTCTCATCAAGGCGAACTTCCCGAGCCGAATCGCGTTCCGCGTTGCATCGCAGATTGATTCACGCACGATTCTCGACGGTAACGGCGCCGAATCACTGCTCGGCAACGGCGACATGCTTTTCATTCCGCCCGGCAAGAGCGAGCCCGCGCGTATTCAGGGTGCGTTCCTCTCGAACGACGATACCGAACGCCTCATGAAGTGGTACGAGGAGCGCCGCGAAGCGCGTAAGGCCGCCATGGAAGCGCAGGGCCTCATGGCGATCGAGGAGACCACGAGCGAGGAAGACATTCTCGCGAAAGTCCGTGCGCAGGAAGCGCTCGAGGCGGGCGCGGGGCAGGGTGGCAACGAGGAAGACGACACCGATCGCGACAAGCTGTTCCGTGAGGCGGCTGAGGTGTGTGTGCAGAATCAGGGAGGTTCTACGTCACTGTTGCAGCGGCGTCTCAAGGTTGGTTACGGGCGCGCGGCACGGATTATCGACCAGTTGCACCTGGCAGGTATTCTCGGCCCGCCGGATGGCTCCAAGCCGCGCGATGTTCTCGTCGGTCTCGAAGACGTTGCTCGAATCACGGGTGATCGCACGGTGGCGGCATAATGCTCAACCCGTAGCTCGCATTTCCGCCTTTTTCGAGTCTCCGGGGTATGAGTCGCGTACTCACACTCCGGAGACTTCATGACCCATTTTCGTTTTTCGATAACCACCGCGCTCACGCTCGCTCTCGCCGTTGCCGCCCCGCGCGCCGCGGAGGCGCAGCGAGGCCAGCCGCGACAGCAGCAACAGCCGCAGCAGCAGGACGAGCAGACCGTTCACATCTCTGCGATGGCCAACCTCGGCCTTCCAATCGGCGATCTGGCGAACGCGAGCGATATCGGCATAGGCCTCGCCATTCGCGCTGAGGGCCCGCTCTCCACGCCGGGCATGAGCCTGCGCGGTGGGCTCTCGTACGATCGGTTCAATGGCAAAGGACCCGTTGATTCGTACTCGTACCTCGGCGCGAGCGCGGAGTTCGTGCACCGCGACGCACGCAGCCCCCTATACGAGTTCGCCGGGATCGGGCTGTACGGCAGCAAGACGAACTATCCCGGCGCGCTGAGCAGCGATCACACCAATCTCGGCATGCAGGGCGGCCTTGGATTCGATCTCACGCATGGCGCGGGAATGGCGCAGACGACGTTCGTCGAGTTTGGAGTGACCAGCATCTTCACGAGTGGCGGGAGCAGCGTGTGGTTTCCGTTCCGGGTGGGCCTGAGGTTCTAAGAGTTAATCGTTCCTCAGCGCGGCGCGGGCGCCGCGAATCGCTACAAGCGTCGGCACTCCCGCGAGGCCGGCGTAGATCGCTGTCTGCACCATCCATCCACTGCTCGCCGAAAACGCGACTCCCATCGCTGCGCACTGCACGGCGCACGTTCCCAGGAACCGAAGCGCGCCCTGCGATTTTGCCGCTGGCACCACCCGATCCAGCGCCAGCACGCCGATCCCCCACGACACCACCGCTGCGATCGACGCCGCCGTGGCGACAACCCAGAGCGGCGTGCCGATCGCGAGGCAGACTCCGCACACCGTCGCGACGATTGCCGCGCCGCCGAGCTCGACGGCGAACTGCGTCTTCACGTGATGATGCGACTGCAGCGTGCCCACCACCACCACGTGCAGCGCAATCCAGAATGGCGCACCCGCGACGAACGCGCGGACCATCGAAAGTGCCGGCACGTACGCGGGAAGCGCGCGGGTGACGGCGTGCTCGAAGAACGGCACGCCCACGAGCGCGAGCCCGTACGCCATCAGCGTCAGATCGTAGAATCGCCCAAAGAACTTCGCGCGCTCATCTCCGTGCCGGTGCGCGGCGTGCGAGAGCGCGACGCGCTGCATCGTTTGCGTCGCCGAAATTCCCGCGACCGAAACGCTCGATGCGAAGCCGTACAGCGCGATGCCGGTCATCGGCACGAACAGCGTGACGAGGATTCGATCGACTGATTGCGCGAGTCCTGCCGCGAGGTTCGAGCCCAGCACATGCCGTCCTTTGTGGAGCAGCGAGACGAGCGAGATCGGCTGATTCGATTCGCGATCTGACGCGGCCGGGTGGAGCCGCGCCACGAGAATGGCGCCGACGAGCGCGCTGATCCCCATCGTGCCCGCATAGGCGGCGAGCACGGCGTTGAGCGAGGAGAGCGGCAGCAGCAGGATCGCGGCGACGAATCCCGCCGGTCCGATCACTGCGACGATTCCCGCGCCGCGAAAATCGGCCGCGGCCTGCAGCGCATATCCGGAGAGCGTCGAGAGGTTCACAAACAGCGCGCACGCTCCGATCGCGAGGACGATCGCGGCTGTGATGGAATCGCGCATCACGAGCGAGGCGATCAGTGCGAGCACCAGGACGGCGGACTCGAGGCCGAGCATCCAGAAGAACACGCGCGTCCACTCGCGCCGGATTTCCGTGGCGGACTCGCCGGCCCAGCGCACGAACGCGCCGTCCGCGAGCCCGAGGTGCAGCAGGCCGACATACGCGACATACACCATGAACAGCCGGTACTCACCGTACGTCGCGATCTCCAGCCGCCGCGGCAGCACGAACACCTGCACCGCGCCGAGCGCGACGGTGAGGGCGATGGCGAATCCGAAGCGCGCGATATCGCGCCCCACCGGCAAAGAGCTTTTGTCCGTTTCGTTCGCGCGAGGCTCAGTCATTGCGACCCGCAAGATAATGATCCGCAGCGCCGTGATTTCGGTGACGCTGCTTGAATCGCCTTGCGCTACCGTCAGCCGTGACGAAATCCACGAATGCATTTGGTGAGCTGGGCGAACGCATTGCCGCGCGCTGGCTGGAGAATGCGGGCTTCAAGATTCTCGCCCGCCGTTTCCGCTGCGGCAAACGCGATATCGATCTCGTCGCGCAGTTCGAGAGCACGATTGCTTTCATAGAAGTGAAGGCCCGCACCGGCGACGCCTTTGGCGACCCCGTAGAGGCCGTGAACCGTCGCAAGCAACGGGAACTCGCCAAGAGCGCCCAAAGCTGGATCGACAGGCACGGGCGGTCAGGGGAGACCTATCGCTTCGACGTCGTTGGGATTTTGATGCAGGATCGGCGTGTATTTGTCCGGCACATCCCGGATGCCTTTGTGGAAAAACGACTTATGTGAGTTTTGTGATGCTAAATGTTTTGCGCCGCTCGCAATAAAAAACGCTTGCGGATTGCGGCACCCTTCGTATTATGTTCGGTATTCGCAGGTAACACTTTTGTCCGCTCTGTCCCGGGGTCCGCAAGGACTTCCCCCCGGCGATAGCTTTCTCATCACGGGCGCTCGATCCGCCCCACGATTTTCGAGGCAAAGATGGCCGTCTCCGCCGCGCAGGAATCAGAGAAGAAAAAAGCTTTGGGTTTGGCGATCGCGCAGATCGAGAAGTCGTACGGCAAGGGCGCGATCATGAAGATGGGTGCAGACGGTCCGAAGGTGCGCGTGGATTGCATTCCCACGGGCGCCATCAACCTCGACGCAGCCATCGGGGTAGGAGGAATTCCCCGGGGTCGCGTCACCGAGATCTACGGGCCGGAGTCCAGCGGGAAAACAACGCTGTGCTTGCACGTCGTAGCGAATGCACAGAGAGCGGGTGGCACGGCAGCGTTTATCGACGCTGAGCATGCGTTGGACACGGAGTACGCGGCCCGTCTTGGCGTGGACATCGACAAGCTCCTCGTTTCTCAGCCCGACACGGGCGAGCAGGCGATGGAGATCTGCGAAGTCCTGGTGCGATCGGGCGCGGTGGATGTGATCGTGATCGACTCGGTGGCCGCGCTCGTGCCAAAGGCGGAAATCGAAGGTGAGATGGGCGATTCACACATGGGGTTGCAGGCGCGCTTGATGTCGCAGGCGCTCAGGAAGCTCACTGGCGCGATCGCGCGGTCGAATACGTCGGTGATCTTCATCAATCAGCTGCGTGAGAAGATCGGTGTGATGTTCGGAAATCCGGAGACGACAACGGGTGGAAAGGCGCTGAAGTTCTACGCCTCACTCAGGCTCGACATCCGCCGCATCGGGCCGGTGAAGGAAAAAGAGGACATCATCGGCTCTCACGTTCGCGTGAAGGTCGTAAAGAACAAGGTGGCACCGCCGTTCAAGCAGGCCGAGTTCGACATCATGTACGCCGAAGGAATTTCGCATTCGTCGCTGCTGGTCGATATCGGTTCGGAAAGCGGGATCATCGAGAAATCGGGTGCGTGGTACAGCTACAACTCGCAGCGGATTGGTCAGGGGCGTGAGAACGCAAAAATGTTCCTGAAGGACAATCCGGCGATCATGGCTGAGATCGAAGAGAAGGTCAAAGGCGTCCTCGGCATCAACAAGGTCGTGGCCGCGGCAGATAGCGAGGTGGTGGACGAGTAACCAAGGCGAATAGCGAATAGCGAATCGCGAATCGCGAATAGCGAATGACGAATAGCCAGTGGCCGAATTAGTTGGGGCCGGGTGGATGAGCTTGGATCGTGGCGGAGGCCCGGAATCCTCCAAATCGTCCTCGTTCTCCACCCGGTTCCTTTTTAAGGTCTGCGCGTGAGAGAGATCTCTACGCTCGCTCATGCGGTGGAGGCGCTCGCGCGTTCGGCGCGATCCACCGCGGATCTCGCGCGTTGGCTCGCGCGGCGGGAGCATCCGGCTGACGAAATCGAGGTGGCGATCGCGAAACTCACTGCGCGCGGGATGCTCAACGATGCTGAGTTTGCGCTGGCCTTCGCTCGATCACGCGCGGTGGGGCGGGGCATGAGTCGCAGGCGCATCGCCGGCGAACTCGCGCGGCGAGGCATCGCAAAGGAGATGGCTGATGCCGCAATCAACGAGATTATGGAAAGCGAGAACATCGACGAGCGCGAGATCGTTCAAGCTGCTGGCGCCAAGAAATTCCGGTCGCTCACCAAGCTCGAGCCAGACGTGCAACGCCGCCGCCTCTACGGATTCCTCGCGAGAAAGGGCTTCGCATCCGACCTGGTGCGCGACACCGTGAGGCAGTTAACCCAGCCCACGAGTTAGCCTTGAGACGGAGGGAGCCTTCGCGCGACCGACCGTCGCGAACATCGCACGATGGCAGTCGCTGCGCGGCACGTGGCACCGTCGATGTGGTATACTGCCCGTGTTGCAGGCAGTCGCCGCGTGCGTGACCGGTCGCACTAACAACTCCGCCTCTCCAAATGATACTTGCATTCGTCTTCGCGACCCACGCTTTGCTGCAGGCGGCGCAAGTCGGCACCGCTCCGGCCGCGCGCGACCCCAGGGATTCGAGTCGCGAGGCGCTCCGTCGCGATAACCTTTCCATGGCTGGGCTTCCAGGACTAATAAACGTGCCGACGGCCTCGTCGACGCCGAGCGGCATGGTGGATTTCGCGTTCACTACGGCAAAGACGCAATCCGCGCTCCCCAACGTCAAAGTACAGCGGAACGCATTTATCGCCTTCGGTTTTCTTCCGCGCATCAGTATCAGTCTGCGCGGCACTGTGAGGCAGGACACACTCGGCAACGAGGGGACGCGCGATTTATCAGACAACGTGCAAGTGCTGCTATTCACGGAAGGCCGCAGAACGCCCGCGTTCGCGATTGGCGCGCAAGATGCATTCTCGGCGGGAGCGACGTACTTCAAAGCGCGCTATGCGGTCGCCAGCAAGTCGTTCGCGGACCGATACCGACTGACTGTCGGATACGGTCTTGGACCAACGCTCCTCAAGGGCATCTTCGGCGGCGCTGAGATATTTGTGACCCGGTGGGCAGCGGCGCTCGGCGAGTTTGACGGCCGCAAATACAATGCTGGACTTCGCCTGCTGCCACTCCCAGCGCTCGCCGACTGGGCCGGCGTGCAGCCGCGAGTGGATGTCGCGTGGCAGCAAGGCGCGGGCGTTGCGGTCGCCCTCGGACTGCGAACGAGTTTGAGCGGACACCGCGACGGCAATCGCGAAGAATCGCGAGACGTTGCCTCGCGCCTACCCGCCACATCAGCAGTGCGACCGTCTCCGGTCACTCGATCGGAACGCAGCACGATCGACGCGGGACACGCGCGAGAGTCGGACGGCGGCACGCGCGCCGTCACTGCCGAACTGGTGGCGCAGGGATTTGAAAACGTTCGTTCTGCGGTCGTGTCCGACGCCGGAAGTCCGACCCTGGCGGTGGAGTACGAGAATCGGCGTTTCAACCGGGACGAACTCGATGCGCTCGGCATAGTCATGGCAGTGGCCGCGCGTTACGCGCCCGATTCGGTGACGCGCATGCGGGTCACGATCCGCCGAGTGGATGTGCCCGTGATCGTCGTTGCAAGTGGAATCGCGCTGTACAGGGCGTTCATCGACGATCCGCGAGCGTCGCAGTCATTCGCCGACCAGCTCGATATCATAAGTCCAGCCGCTGGACGAACCGCTGCGAACATGCTTGCGAATGGCGGGGCGGCTGATCCGAGCCGGTTCAAACTTGATCTCTTCGGCCGGCCGCGGATCGAAACGGCAGTTCTCACCGAGCTCGGTATTTTTGAGTCGCGGGAGAGCCTGATGGCGGACGCCTGGATGCAACTCGCCCCCGGCGTCGTACTCAACGCCCGGCGCACCGTGGCGACGACCGAATCCCCGAACTTCCCGTCGTTCGTCAGCGATCCCAACAGCGATCGCCTGCTGCTCCATGTGGCGAGGCCGCTTCCGTGGGCAGCGCATTTGGGGCTGGCGGGTGCGCTGACGCAACTCAGTATTGGCCGCTTTGGCCACACCGAGGTGGGAGTCGCAGATGAGGTGGACGTGCCACTGTTGGATGGCCGCGTGAGTTTGGGGGCGACCCTCGGAGTGCTCGGGACGAACGTGCGGAACCTTGACCGGGCGGTCGCGCTCGCGGTGGCGCGGGTGCGGTATGCGCCGTGGGACGTCACGGCGAGTTTGACGGCCGGGCGATTTCGCAACGGGGATGCCGGAGCGATGGGCGAACTGAGCCGCTTCTTTGGCAACACGGCGCTGACGTTATATCTGAAGTCCACGGAGCTCGCGTCGGTGGCCGGCATGCGCGTTGAACTGCCGCTTGCGCCTGCAAGGGAGCTCGCTCCGGCGCGCATTCGCCCACGATTCCCGGACGTGCACAAACAAGGCCTGCAGGCGACGGTTTTCACGCACGTGGCTGCCGAGCTTCACGAGGACGTCGGACTCCTTCTGGAGACGGACCATGACATCGCTCGCGCCTACCGGTCGCGAGACCGTTTGCAGGCTGTGACAATTCGAATGCATGTGGAGAGCATTCGAGAGGCCGCGTTGCGCTGGCTGACGAACGGTCACCCCTGAGGCCGATGCCCACGTGATGCCCACGTGATGCCCATGGGTTGTGCCCATGCCCCCCTCCCGATACTATCATTACATAGGGCGGAACTTCGTCTTGGATCGTACATAATGAATCGGAGGATACTGTGAGATTCCGCGAGACGAAGTCGGTTTGGACCGCATGTGCACTTGTTGTTTTGATCGCCGCGTGCCACGACTCGACCGCTCCGGTAATTCCACGCACGCACAGCGTGACGGCGGTCGCATCGATTCCGGCGAATCCGACGGCTCCGATCACGATCGCGACCGCCGACCCCGAGTCGAAGGTGCAGTTGACGCTGGACGTCGCGACGCAACAGGCAATCAAGTCGCTGGTGGGAGGCGCGGCGGCGCAAGTCAAGATGGACGATATTGCGCCCGCGGACTACGGTACGCTATCCGCCAGTGACCAGGCGCAGATCGCCGCAGGCACGAACGAGTTGAAGGTGCTCGTGTTCGACATCACCTCCGCCGGCGCGAGCGCGGCCGGCATGATAAGATCGAATGATGTCGTCGCGGCATCCACGGTTTTTTTCCCCTCAATCACCGTCAACATCGTCATCACCAGCGGTCCTGTGTGTCCTGCCGGGCCCGTGATTGTGAGTATAATCGAAGCGGGCGTCAGCGCCGTTCATGGCAACCACAACTTGACAATCACCGCTCCTCCGCACCCGCAGACTATCTCCGGCACCCTCACCTTCGTTGCGGTACACACCGGCCACTTCATATTGGTTTTCTCGTGCCCCAGCGTCACCGGAGGAATCGGCCACTAGGGCGCACAGGCGCATACGAACAAGAGAGAACGACCTTACTCCTGATCTACGGAAAACAACGGATCCTTCAGCACGCTGAAGGATCCGTTGTTTGCATTCGGTCTGTGAGAAGGCCGTTTCACTTTTCATCTCTCTCACGTGCGCCAGCCACGCTACCCTAAGGCTCGGCGGCGGCTAGATTTATGACATAATGCAAGCCGCCGAAATCCGACGCCGCTTTCTCGACTATTTCGCCCGCCAAAATCACGTCATCAGGGCCAGTTCGTCGCTGGTTCCCGGCGACGATCCCACCCTGCTGTTCACGAACGCGGGCATGGTGCAGTTCAAGAAAGTCTTCCTCGGCCACGAGCCGCCGCCCGAAGGAAATCGCCGCGCCACCACGAGCCAGAAATGCGTGCGCGCCGGCGGCAAACACAACGATCTCGAACAGGTCGGCCACACGGCGCGGCATCACACGTTCTTCGAGATGCTCGGCAATTTTTCGTTCGGCGATTACTTCAAGCGCGACGCCATTCGCTTCGCGTGGGAATTCGTCACCGACGAATTGAAAATCCCCAAAGAGCATCTGCGCGTGTCCGTTTTCCACGAAGACGACGAGGCGCGAAAACTCTGGCGCGAAATCACTGGGCTCCCCGACTCACGTATTTACGGTCTCGGCGCCGCCGATAATTTCTGGCAGATGGCCGACACCGGCCCCTGCGGACCGTGCACGGAGATCTACGTCGACCTCGCGCACCTCGCGAAGGATTTTGAATTCCCCACAGGCGCAACCGGCGAGTGGACCGACACCACGCGCGCAGAATTCTCGACCGAGGCGTTTGTGGAGGGCGCCGAGGCCGGCCGCTTTCTCGAGATCTGGAACCTTGTGTTCATGCAGTTCGATCGCCAGGGCAACGGCGAGATGATTCCACTGCCCAAGCCGAGCGTCGACACCGGCGCGGGGCTCGAGCGAATCGCGGCGGTGCTGCAGGGTGTCTCGAACAACTATCACACCGATCTCTTCACGCCGTACATCGCAGTCGTCGAGAAGGTTGTCGGTATCAAGTACGTCTATGCTGAACCTCGGTCGGCCGAATTCCGCGTGATCGCCGATCATGCGCGCGCGGTGGCGTTCCTGCTTTCGGATGGCGTGTTTCCGAGCAATGACGGCCGCGGCTACGTGCTGCGTCGCATTCTGCGCCGCGCGGTGCGGCACGCGTGGCTGCTCGGGCGCCGCGAACCGACGCTCGTGTATGTGGTAGAAAAAGTCATAGAGCAAATGCGAGATGTCTTTCCGGAGCTGCACGTACGCAAAAAACACATTATCGACACGACGCGCGCGGAAGAGGAACGCTTCCTTGCGACGATCGGCGGCGGCATGGAGCGATTCGACGAACTGGCGCCGCTCACGGGAACGAATCGCGGATCAGGAATTCGCGGGACGATTTCGGGCGAGGACACATTCAAGCTCTACGACACGTTCGGATTTCCGATCGACCTCACGGAACTCATGGCTCGCGAGCGCGGTTACACGGTGGATATTGCGGGCTTTGAAGCCGCGCTCAGCGGTCAGCGCAAGCAGTCGCAGGACGAGCGCAGGAGCAAACGCATTTCTGTCGTGGCGGACGATCTCAGCGACGCGCTAAAGTGGGAGCGTCACTCGAGCGACACCGCCATGGGCGCGCAGCGCTTTGTGGGCTACGATGTCACCGACGTCGAAACTCAAGTACTCGCCGTGCGACGTTTGGACGAAGGACGCGTTGCGGTGCTCTTGCGCGACACGCCGTTCTACGCGGAGTCGGGCGGCCAAGTCTCCGATATCGGAGAGATCGTCGGGGCGGGGAAGAGTACGTGGCGCGTGGAAGTGGACGACGTGAAAAAGGTCGACGGCCGCCTCGCGGCGATCGGCACACTGAGTGGAGATATCGAACTCGGCGACGTGATCGCGCGCGTTCCTCCTGCGCGCCGCCGCGATATCACGCGCAATCACACCGCCACACATTTGCTGCACGCCGCATTGCGCCGCGTGCTGGGCGAACATGTCCATCAGGCCGGCTCGGTGGTCGAGCCCGATCGTCTGCGATTCGACTTCACCCATCACGGGCCGTTGACGCAGGCTCAGCTCGACAGCGTGGAACGGTGGGTCAACGAGGGTATCTGGCAGAACGCCGACGTTCACACCACAGAAAAAAAATACGCCGATGCCGTGGGCCAGGGTGCCATGGCGCTCTTTGGCGAGAAATACGGCGATGTGGTGCGAGTCGTGGAGATTCCAACGCGCTCGGTTGAACTCTGCGGCGGCATCCACGTGCGCAACACGGGACACATTCTCCTGTTCCGGATCATGAGCGAGAACGGCGTCTCGGCCGGCGTTCGCCGCATTGTTGCCGTCACGGGCCCCAAAGCGTATCACGTGCTGCGCGATCACGAGAAGACGCTCGTGGCCGTCGGCGAACGGCTCAAGGTGAATCTCCACGCGGCCTCCGCCGATGTGATCGAGAAAAAACTCGAGGTGTTGATTGCCGAGAAAAAGCAGCTCGAGAAAAAACTCGAGGAGGCGCTCCGCAGCGGCGGCGGTGGCAGCGCGGGGGATCTGCTCGCCTCAGCGGAAAAAGTGGGCGGGCACAATCTTGTTGCGAAAACAGTCAGCGCAGCCGATGTGAAAGAACTTCAGATGCTTGGCGACAGCGTCCGCGAGGCAATCGGCAGCGGAGTGGCCGTCCTCGGAGCAGCCTTCGCCGACGACAAAGCGACCCTGCTTATTGTTGTGAGCGATGCGCTGCGCGAGAAAGGCGTTTCGGCGAACGATCTCGTGAAGGCCTTTGGCGCGAAGACCGGCGCCCGCGGCGGCGGCAAACCGCACATGGCGCAAGCTGGTCTCACCGCTGGCGAATTGGAATCTGGAATTGTGACCGCAGCAGGAATTGCCCGCGACGCGCTCGCGGCGATCGTGTGACGTCGCATGTAGAGTGGCTGGAGAAAGTCTCCCGCGATTCGGCCGCGCCGCCGGACTTGGCAGCGTGCGTTCGTCAGCTGCTCGAAACGCATCCTGAGTGGGACACGCTTTCGCGGGTTGATGCATTCGTTGCAGCGAGTGAAGCGCTGTTGCGGCGGGTGCTGGACGGCGGCGCCGTTGCGCGAGCGAATGCGCTCGATCTGCTCGCGGCCGATGCGTGTGTGACGTGGGCCTTCGAAGCGGCTGCCGACGATCCCCGGTCGATCGTGGCGAGAGCGGAACGTGCAACCAGCGGCATTGCGACCATCGCAGCGGAGTTCTGAATGACAGCAGATCCAGTCGCCCACTTGCGTGATCTCTCGAAGACGGCCGCCCTCGCCGCCGAGACGCTCGGCCCATCGATTGCGAAGGCCACCGAGATGGTTCGCTCGACGGTGAAACGCGGCGGAACACTGTTTTTCTGCGGCAACGGCGGCAGCGCGGCCGATGCGCAGCACATGGCCACCGAATACACCGTTCGATACAAAAAAGAACGGCGCCCGATCGCCGCGATTGCGCTCACCACCGATACATCGGCGCTGACCGCGATCGGCAACGATTATTCGTTCGAGCAGATTTTTGCGAGGCAGGTTGAAGCGTTGTGCCGGCCGGGCGATTTGCTCATTCTGCATACCACCAGCGGAAACTCGGCCAATCTGCTCTTGGCTGCCGCCGCCGCAAAGAAAAAGGGCACAGCGACGCTCGCGTTGAGCGCGAAAGGCGGCGGCGCGATTTTGGAAGTTGTGGATCACTGCATCGTGGTGCCAACCGATCGCACCGATCGAGCGCAAGAAATTCAGCTGAGCATTCAGCATTCGATTTGCGAACTGATTGACGACGAAGTTGCCGGCGGGTAGTTGGGAACTCTGAGCCAAAACGAAATATGAAATCGGCGTTCTCACTCTCAGGCAAAAAGGCGCTCATTACCGGTGGCTCTCGCGGCATCGGCGGAGCAGTCACCCGGCAGCTGGCCGCTGCCGGCGCCGATGTGTGTATAGGCTACCATTCCCGCTCGGCCGATGCCGAAGCGCTCGAACGGCAATGCCGCAAACTCGGCGTCAAAGCCACGAGCCATGCCTCGGATATCAGCATGGCCAGCGGAGCCAAATCACTGGTCGATCACGCGGTTCGGGAACTCGGCGGCCTCGATATTTGCGTGCATTCCGCCGGCATCTGGCCGGTTGAGGAAGCGCCCGTTGCATCCCTCAAAGACGACCGCTGGGCGAATACCATGCGCCAGAATGTTGACGCGATGTTTTTCATTGCCCGCGAATCCGCTCGCGCGATGGAAAAGAACGAATCAAACAATGGCAGCGCTGGCCGCATCGTCCTCGTCGCCAGCACCGCTGGCCAGCGCGGCGAATCCATGCACGCCGACTACGCCGCATCGAAAGGCGCGATGATCGCTTTCGTAAAATCGATGGCCGTCGAACTCGCCGCCGCCGGCATCACCGTCAACGCCGTCGCCCCCGGCTGGGTCGATACCGAGATGTGCGCCGAACCCTTCGCTCACGGCGGCAAAGAAAAAATCGCAAAGGGAGTTCCCGTAGGAAGAATCGCGAGCGCCGACGATATCGCATTCCCGATTGTCTGTTTGTGCTTTGAAGGGTCACGCCACATCACCGGCGAAATCGTCAACGTGAACGGCGGCAGCGTCCTATGCGGCTAGTGATCCGCCCTCCGAGGTGGCAGCACTACCACAATCACGAGTGGTCGGCGAAGGTTTCGCTTTTTGAAGGACTCAAGACGTTATGAAGGCTCGGGGTGATGGGCTCGGGGTTGAGGATGCATCGCCTCTGCGGAGGCTCGGCCATCTCGATCCTCCCGATACGGTGCGCGAAATAGTTGCGCGGCTTGAACGGGCCGGGTTTGAAACGTGGTGCGTGGGAGGCGCGGTGCGCGATTCACTGCTCGGGCACGCACATCTCGACTGGGATTTTGCAACGGCGGCGACGCCGGCGCAGGTGATGGGCGTGTTCAAGCGCACGGTTCCAGTGGGAGTCGAGTTCGGAACTGTGGGTGTTTTCGATTCCGAAAATACGATGCACGAGGTGACCACCTTTCGCCGCGATGTGAATACGGATGGCCGCCACGCGGTGGTCGAATTCGGCGCCTCGCTCGACGACGATCTTGCGCGTCGCGATTTCACCGTCAACGCGATTGCGTACCATCCGAAAAACGAGGAACTGCGCGATCCGTTCGATGGCCAAACCGATCTCAAGCGCGGAGTTATTCGCGCCGTGGGTGAACCCGCTGAGCGGATGAAAGAGGATCGCCTGCGAGCGCTCCGCGGAATTCGATTTGCCTCGCGTTTTACATTTCACATCGAGCCGGCTACGTGGACCGCGATTCGAGAGAGCGCGCCGCATGTGGGCCGCCTCTCGCCCGAGCGCGTCAAGCAAGAGCTCGAAAAAACAATGGAGCAGGTGCGCAAGCCGAGCATCGCGCTCGAGTGGTGGCGTGAGGCCGGATTCCTGAACGCACTCGTTCCCGCGATTGCGAGCGCGCCAGCCGAGCGGTTCGCGGCGATTGATCAACTGCCGATGGGAGAGGGCGACCTCAAAAAGGGCGCGACGCTCAATCGGCTGGCGATGCTGTTCTTTGGCGAGCAAGAATCCGCCGCTGCAGCCACCACAAAAGCGTTGCGATTTTCCAACGCCGATCAAAGCTGGATTTCGTCGCTGGCCGGCTCGCGCGCAGCACTTGGGCAGGGCATCGATCAGATTCTTGTGACTCGCGCGCCCCTCGCCGTCGAGATTCGCCGCTGGGTCGCGCGTATTGGCCGCATGCGTGCCGAGACGTTCTTCACGCTCAACGCCGCGCTCTGGCGCGCGAAGCTTGCACGCGAGCCCAACGATGCGATCGAATCCCGACTGGATCCGCTCACGACGCTCGCTGTGATTATTGCGTTCCGTGATCCAATTGAGATTTCCGATCTCGCGATTGACGGTGAAGATCTTCAGAAAGCCGGAGTGAAAGACGGCCCGCAGATGGGAAAGGTTCTCAGGTCGCTGCTCGAGCGCGTGATCGAGGATCCGTCGCTGAACACCATCGCGAAACTGACCGCACTCGCGACCGAACTCGCGAAAGAAGCCGCCGAGTGAAACTCTTCAAGCCGCGCTCGACTCCTGCCGGCCCGGCGCGGCGTTTTCACACCGATGCCGAGTTCTTCACGATGCGGCAGGAGAAAGATGTGTACGTCGCCGAGGTGCGCGCCGAGGCCGAGCGCGCCGTCGATCTCTTTCACGCGCTCACCGGGCAGATGCCGCAGTTGGTGGATCTCTCGCTCGACTGCCTGCGCAGCGGCCGCCGCTACGTGGGCGAGGGATTGCAGCTTGCGGAAGTCACGGAAACGGTCGCTCGTCTGAAAGTTCCGCTCATCGCGAGCGGGGGAGTCGAGCTTTCCGTTTACACAAATGAAGAACAGCTCTCGCTGTCGTCGATGCTCGATCTCTGGATCTATGCCAAAAGCGATCGCTGGCTCTATCTCCTGCTCGGCCGCGGCCTCGAGGAATCGGAGTCACTCGCAGCGCGCCGCTGGTTCGTGAAGCCGGAGGAGTTTACCGGAGCGCCGGAGCTGGTAGATGCGGTGACATCCACAGCTGAACGACTTACGCTGAGGCTGCTGTGATGTCTCCCCTTTCCTACGCCGTCCTTGCGGCGTTCGCGAACGTAGTCGGTGCGGCAGCGGTCACATCGCGCCGAGCGTGGAGCACCCGCACGCTCGAACTGCTCATTGCGCTCGCCGCGGGCTTCATGCTCTCCGTCTCAATTGGCGAACTCATCCCCGACGCGATCATCCGCGACGGCTCCAGCGGCGCGCTTTACGTGCTCGCCGGTTTTCTTCTCGTCCACCTGACCCAGCACGCGCTCGTCGGTCATTTCCATTTTGGCGAAGAAACGCACGCCGTCTCGAAGCGCGTCAGCACCTCTGCGCTCGCCGGCCTCCTGCTGCACACCTTTGGCGACGGCGTCGCAATCGCGAGCGGATTTCTCGTGAGCCCGCAGCTCGGACTGCTCGTTTTCGGCGCAATCGTGCTGCACAAGCTTCCCGAAGGCCTCGCGATCTCGTCGCTCGTTCTCGCCGCGGGCGGCTCTCGCCCGGCCGCGCTGGGTGCTGCCGCGCTGCTCGGCGTCGCCACCGTCGCAGGCGTGGTGCTCACGGACACTTTTGCGCCGCTCGCGCACTATGGCCTCGCGTTTTCTGGTGGAGTGACGCTCTACGTTGGTGCCTCGAATCTGATTCCCGAGTTCCAGGGCAAGGCTGGCTGGGCGCACAACGGCGCATTTTTTGGCGGCGTGGCGCTTTATTTTGCGGCTCGTTCGCTCGCCATCTGATGCCATCTCACGAATTCTGGCGACGTCCGTTCGCGATGCGGAGCCCGATCATCAGAATTTTCGTCGGGTTCTCAATTGCCATCGTCGCGCTCCTCAGCGTCGGTTCGCTCTCGATCATGAGCGTCGCCCAGCGTCGCGAGAGCTCGCGCGGGGTCGCGCATACGCGGGATGTCATCGAGGCGGTCGATCGCATGCGGATCAGCAGCACGCTCGGGGATTCCGCCAGCGCCGCGCGAACGCTTTCCGAGCTGCGCGTGCTGACCGCCGACAATCCGATTCAGCAGCACAGGCTCGACACGCTTGCCACGCTCGGCGGGCTCGGCGGGCTCGGCACTCGGCTCACGTCCCCGCGCGGATTGCGTCTCGTGGACACCTTTCGCGCGGAAGAAGAGCAGCTGCTCGTCGAGCGGAGAGACAACGAAGATTCGGCGACGTCACGCACGGTTTTCTTGATCGTCACCGGAACGTTGACCGCCGTGCTGATCGTGCTGGCGTTCGGATTGTTGCTCAGGCGCGATTTGAGCGTGCAGCGCGCCGCGCAAGAGGAAATCCGCAACAGCGAGAGCGCGCTGCGGGATTTCTCCGATAACGCGTCGGATTTGATTCATGGCACCTCGCCCGACGGCCGCATTGTGTATGCGAATCGCGCCTGGCGCGAGACCCTCGGCTACACGGAGAAAGATATCGGCAATATTCACATGCTCGATGTCATGTCACCCGGCACCAGAGCGCTGGCGACGAACAGTCTTGCACGGATCACGACCGGTGAACCGATCACGGATATCGACGCCGAATGGCTGACCAAGGACGGCCGGACGATTTCGGTGCACGGGAGTTCGCGCGCGCGAATGGTCGACGGCCAAGCGGTCGAAACGCGCGCGATCTTTGCGGACGTCACCCGCAAAAAGCAGGAGGAGGCCGCTGCTCGCCTCGCGCTTGAGGCAATGACGGCCGCGACGCGCGCCAAGAGTGAGTTCCTCGCCAACATGAGCCACGAAATCCGCACGCCGATGAACGCCGTCATCGGGCTGACGGGTCTCCTGCTCGATACTCCGCTCGACCCCGAGCAACTCGAGTTCGTCACAACGATTCGCAACTCCGGCGACGGGCTGCTCTCGATCATCAACGACATTCTGGACTTTTCGAAAATCGAGGCGGGGAATCTGGTGCTCGACGTCCATCCCTTCGACGTGCGCGACTGCATCGAATCGGCGCTCGATCTCGTCGCAGGGCGAGCCGCGCAACAAGAGGTGAATCTCGCCTACCTCGTCGAGGACAACGTACCGCAGACGCTCCTCGGCGACATCACGCGCGTGCGGCAGGTCCTCGTGAACTTTTTGTCGAACGCCGTGAAATTCACGAGCAAGGGTGATGTGTATGCGGAAGTTGCATCGCACGAACTCGGCGATGGGCGCCACGAGGTGACCGTCCGCGTGCGTGATTCCGGAATCGGAATCCCCGAGGATCGCATCGACCGGCTGTTCAAATCGTTCAGTCAGGTCGATACCTCCACCACTCGGCAGTTTGGCGGCACCGGCCTTGGGCTCGCCATCAGCAAACGGCTCGTGGAGCTGATGGGCGGAAACGTTTCCGTCGAGAGTGTGGTGGGTGTCGGCTCAACCTTCAGCTTTTCTTTCACAGCGCGCGCAGTACAGAGCACCCGCCGAAACTTCCTGGGCGGCATCACGCCGGTGCTGAAGGACCGTCGCATTCTGATTTTGGACGACAACGCCACCAACCGCCGAGTCATCGAGCAACTGGTGCGCGGATGGGGAATGCATCCGCGCGCGGCGTCGTCTGGAGCCGAGGCGCTCGAGATTGTGGCTCGCGAAGCACCGTTCGATCTCGCGGTGCTCGACATGGACATGCCGGAGATGGACGGCGAACAGGTTGCGGCCGAGTGGCGGAAGCGCGCCGGCAGTGCCACGCCGCCGCTCGTGCTGTTTACTTCGGCAGGCCGCCGCGGCAGCAGTGGCGAGAATGCGTTCGCCGCGGTGATTACGAAGCCGATCAAGCCATCGGTGCTTTTCGACGCGCTCGTTGCGTCGATTGCCGGCACGACACCGCGGCCGGCGGGCCGCACGACGGCCCATCCGATCGATCACCTGTTTGCGCAACGCCATCCGCTTCGTATTCTGCTCGCGGAAGACAACCCGGTCAACCAAATGGTTGCGACGCGGATGTGCCAGCGACTCGGCTACAGGCTTGATGTGGTGGGCAACGGGCGGGAGGCGCTCGATGCCGTGCTCCGAATCCCGTATAATCTCGTCCTTATGGATGTGCAGATGCCGGAGATGGACGGCCTCGAGGCAACGCGGCGGATCATCGCTGACCTTCCGGCCACGCGGCGGCCGCGGATCACCGCAATGACCGCAAGCGCGCTCGCATCCGACCGGAAAGAGTGCGAGGAAGCCGGCATGAATGATTATCTGGCGAAGCCGGTGACCATGGATGCTCTTGAGTCAATGCTGCTCCGCGCTTGGGATGCGAAGGGCGGCTCGCTATGATGCGATAGGCCTTCGCACGGACTCATGCCGACGCTCAATCGGGACGACCTCGAAGATTTCTTTGAGACATCGACCGACCTGATTCACAGCTCAGGTCTCGACGGTCGCATCCAATATACGAATCCCGCCTGGCGCGAGGCTCTCGGCTACACGCAAGCAGAAGTCGAGACGATGTATCTGACGGACGTTCTGCATCCCGCATCGCTCGAATACGTGATGGGCCTCTTCCAGCACATTCTCGCCGGCGAGAATCTCCATGGAATTGAAATCCGCGTCGTAACAAAAGACGGCCGCGTGCTGGATATGCTCGGCAGCTCGAACTGCCGCATGGTGGACGGCAAACCGGTCGGCACGCGCGCGATATTCAAGAACGTCACCGTCGCCAAAGCGGGCGAGCGGGAACTTCGCGAGGCGCACGCGCTCGAGCAGGCGATTCTCAACGGCACGAGCTATCTGATCGTCGCGGCCGACGCCAAAGGAGTCGTGCGTGGGCTGAATCCGTCTGCGGCCAAGGCATTCGGATACACCGAGGAGGAAGTCGCCGGCAAGTATTCACTTGAACATTTCTTCGCGCCCGGCCCGCTCGCGATGCGCACGGTTGAACTCTCGTCCGAACTCGGCGAGCCCGTGGGCCCCGGGTTCGAGACGCTCACGGCGGTCACCCGCAATCGCGATATCGACGAGCGCGAGTGGGTGCTTCGCACGCGGCGCGGCAACACGTTTGATGCGCTCGTCTCCATGACGGCGCTCCGCGCGGACAGCACTGCCGTGACCGGGTATTCGATGGTCGCGATGGACATCACCAGTCGCAAGCAGTCACGCGAAGCGCTGCAGAAGGCGACGATCGAAGCGCAGCAGGCCAGCCGCGCCAAGAGCGAATTCCTCGCGAACATGAGCCACGAAATTCGCACGCCAATGAACGCGGTGATCGGACTCACCGGGCTGCTGCTCGATACCTCGCTCAGCGAGGAGCAGCACGAATTTGTGGAAACGATCCGCCGCAGCGGCGACGCGCTCCTCGCAATTATCAACGACATTCTCGACTTCTCCAAAATCGAATCGGGCCACTTGGTGCTCGAGGAACAGCCATTCGATTTGCGTGATTGCGTCGAATCCGCCCTCGATCTCATTGCGGGCAGAGCCGCCGAGAAGGATTTGAACCTCGCGTATCTGGTGGAGGACGGTGTTCCGCAAACTCTGATCGGCGATATCACGAGGGTGCGTCAGGTGCTGGTGAATTTCCTCGGGAACGCGGTGAAATTCACCGAATCCGGCGAAATCTTTGTGGCGGTTTCAGCGAAGAAACTCGAGACCGGCCAGCACGAAGTCCGCGTCGACGTAAAGGATTCCGGAATGGGAATTCCCGCCGATCGCATCGACAGGCTCTTCCGCTCATTCAGCCAGGTTGACGCCTCCACCACGCGGCATTTCGGTGGAACTGGACTCGGCCTCGCGATCAGCAAACGCCTCGTGAAGCTCATGGGCGGCGATGTGAGCGTCGAAAGCGTGGTCGGCAAAGGGTCGACCTTCTCGTTCACCGTTGTGGCCAAGGCGGGCTCCGGCGCGCGGCGCGTATTTGCATCAGGCCTCACTCCCGCGCTCACCGACAGGCGGATCCTGATTGTGGACGACAATCCCACCAACCGCCGGATCCTCGAGCAGCACACCCGAGGGTGGGGAATGCATCCGGTGCTCGCGGCATCGGGGGCCGAGGCGCTCGAGATTGTCGCGAAAGAAGCCCCGTTTGATTTCGCGATTCTCGATATGCAGATGCCAGAGATGGACGGCGAGCAGCTCGCGGCCGAGCTGCGCCGGCTTCATGGAAGATCGACTCCTCCATTGCTCTTGCTCACCTCAGTTGGAAAGCGCGGCACCGCGGGCGAGCTGCACTTCGCGGCGGTGCTGACGAAGCCGGCGAAGCCATCTGCTCTGTACGACGCGCTCATTTCCACGGTCGGCGGAGCACCGCGGCGCCGGATGAAGACACCAATCCGGATCATCGATCCTGAATTCGCGTCGCGGCAGCCGCTGCGTGTGTTGCTGGCCGAGGACAATCCGGTGAACCAGCTGGTGGCGACGAGAATGTGCGAGCGGCTGGGCTATCGGATTGATGTCGTCGGCAACGGGCTCGAAGTGTTGCAGGCAGTCGATCAGTTTCCATACGATCTGGTGCTGATGGATGTGCAGATGCCGGAGATGGATGGTCTCGAGGCCACACGGAAGATTGGCGAACTGTTGTCGAAGGAAAGAAGGCCGTGGATCACGGCGATGACGGCGAGTGCGATGGAATCGGATCGGAGAGATTGTATCGAGGCGGGGATGGATGATTACATCGCGAAGCCGGTCACGATGGATGCACTAGAGGGGGCACTCACGAGAGCGTGGCAAGCAAAAGAAAGGAAGAGTTAAGAGGGGCAGTACGCTCAGAGTTCGAGGGTCGAGTTCACGGGTCATGGTTTGGGAGTGTCGAAACTCGCTTTTCAGAGTTGTGAGCTAAGAGATTTTCAAAACAACAACAGCGCTAAGCGTTGAACAGATAGCCTTGACACTTCCAACCCGTGAACCGTGGACTTGACCTGAGAACTATGAGCTTTACACGGAAGAAGTGAGAGGGCAGTACGCTCAGAGTTCGAGGGTCGAGTTCACGGGTCATGGTTTGGGAGTGTCGAAACTTGCTTTTCAAAGTTGTGAGCTAAGAGATTTTCAAAACAACAACAGCGCTAAGCGTTGAACAGATAGCCTTGACACTTCCAACCCGTGACCCGTGGACTTGACCTGAGAACTATGAGCTTCACAACGAGGGTTTGATGGTTCGGGCGAAAACGGTGGCGGGCGCATCACTCTTCGAGGAAACATCTGGCCGGGCTCCGCTTGCGGCGCGAGTGCGGCCGCGTGCACTCGACGAAGTTGCCGGCCAGCGTCATCTGCTTGATCGCGGCCGAGCCTTGCGCGAATCGATCGAGCGTGGCGATACCGGTTCGATTTTGTTCTGGGGGCCGCCGGGCACCGGCAAGACAACGTTGGCCAGACTGATCGCGCGGTATGCCAAGGGCGAGTTCGTCCAATTCTCCGCCGTGACCGATGGCATCCCGCGCCTTCGCGAAATTGTTGCTGAGGCCGAGCGGCGGCTGGTGACTGGCGTGCGCACCGTGCTTTTTATTGACGAGATCCACCGCTTCAATCGTGGGCAACAGGACGCGCTGCTGCCTCACGTCGAAGCCGGGACGGTCACGCTGATCGGCGCGACCACGGAGAATCCGAGTTTCGAGCTGAACGGCGCGCTGCTGTCGCGGTTGCGAGTGTATGTGCTCGAGCCGCTGACGCCGGAGGATATCAAGTCCGTCATCGAGCGGGCGCTTGCCGATAAAAATCATGGGCTTGGTGACGATCCCGTCACGCTCGACGAAGACGCGATGAAGATCCTCACGGTCGAAAGCGATGGAGATGCGAGAAGGGCGCTCACGATTCTCGAGGCGGCGGTCGCGCTGCTCAACAGCAACCGCACCAGCAACAGCGACAGCAAAACTGGCCACGGCGAACTGCCACGGGTTCTCACGGGTTCGACGGTGCGGGAGGCGCTGCAGTGGCGCTCGGCGCACTACGATAAATCAGGGGAAGAGCACTACAACCTTATTTCGGCCTACCACAAGGCGTTGAGAGGGAGTGATCCGCAGGGTGCGTTGTATTGGCTCGCGCGCATGATCGATGGCGGCGAAGATCCGATGTACATCGCGCGGCGCACCGTTCGATTTGCCTCGGAAGATGTTGGGCTGGCCGATCCGCGCGCGCTGGAAATCGCGATCGCCGCGAGGGACGCATATCATTTTCTTGGTTCACCGGAAGGCGAACTTGCTCTCGCCGAAGCCGCCGTTTATCTCGCGACCGCGCCCAAGAGCAATCGGGTGTACTCCGCGTGGGGTGCCGCGCAGGCCGCGGCGCGCGAGACTCCCGCTGCCGTTGTTCCCAAACACATTCGCAATGCGCCAACCAAGCTCATGAAGGAACTGGGCTATGGCGAGGGGTACAAGTACGCGCACTCGGTACCCGATGGATATTTACCGCAGGACTATCTGCCCGACGAAATCGCCGATGCAACTTTTTACGAACCAACCTCGTTTGGTTTCGAGAAGGAGATCGCGAAGCGGATCGCATGGTGGAAGAAACTGAGAGAGCAAGGGGAAGCAACGAATGAATAAGAAGATTCTGTGGTTTGGCGTATTGGCTCTCTCAGCGTGTGCCTCGCTCGGCCGCTCGGTATTCGCCACGCCAACCGTCGAGCTGAAAGAGTTGAAGGTCCGCTCCATCGGCTTCTCCGGCGGAACCGTCGACGTAATCGTGAACGTCAACAATTCCAACGACTACCGCCTCGATGCCACCCACCTCACCTACAATCTCTACGTCGATACGAACAAAGTGTTTTTCGGCGAGATCAAAAGGACCGTCACCCTCGAGGCGAACAAAAAAACCGAGGTGACCATCCCGGTGCAGTTCAGCATCCAGGATCTCGTGCGCGCCACGCAGCTGCTCGGCAAAACGGGCGGAGTGGATTATCGCGTTGTTGGCGAAGTCACTGCGGCTACTCCCGGTGCGACATTCACGCGGCCGTACGCGGGGAAGGGGCACTTTGACGATATCGGATCTTTGAGACCGTAAACGGCGAGTCAGCCGTCCCCAAGCTCACTCTCATCCACATCTGCCGCCGGTAGCCTCAGCTCAAACACGCTGCCTCCCCCGTCACGCGGATGATGGGTCAGCACGCCCCGCTGCGCGGAAGCCAGCGATCTCGCAATCGCCAGGCCGATTCCAGCGCGGCCACGATCCGCAATCGACCCTTCCGGCCTATAGAACGCGTCGAACACCCTCTCCCTCTCCTTTTCCGAAATCCCGGGCCCCAGGTCCGCCACGCTGAATACCAGTTGCGGCCCCTCCCGGTGCGCGCTCAGCTCCACCGCCGCTGAATCGGGCGAGAGCCGCAGCGCATTCTCGACCAGATTCACGAGAATCCGCAGCGTCTGCACAAAATCGAAAGTTCCGTACAGCGCCGGCGCCGCCTCGTCGAACTTCGCTTG
>JBBRBH010000038.1:0-41267 GCA_038205995.1 Gemmatimonadales bacterium | reverse complement strand
CATCGGCACCGGCTGCAGCGGTTCCTCGGGCACGTGACGCAGCACGGCCGCGGTGTAGAGGCGAATCTCGGTGCGGCGCGTCGGCGCGCCCGCGTCTCCGCCGGGTTCGCCGTCGTAGCCCAGCACTTCGTGCAGCGGCGTCTCGACGTCGGTATAGCCGAATCCTTCGACGACCACTCCGTAGACGACCGGCAGCACGCCGCTCACCGGCTGCGCGCTCTCGACGCGCACGATCGTGCCGATGCCGACGGGCGAATCGAGCGCGGTCCAAAAATGAAATTCGTGCGGAGTGTTCGGGCGTCGCTCGGTCGCGACGATTCGGCCTAGAATGGACACGCGACTGGATGGCAGGTGGCGGATGGCAGATGGCGGATCACGACAATGAAGTTACTGCCATCCGCCATCTGCCGTCTGGCATTCACGCGCCCGTGAGGGCGCGGAGATATTCCTCGCAGTCGCGAATGCCGTACGCCATCGTGCTCCAGCGTCTGTCGGGGAGTGAAACAGGCGCGCGCTCGGCGAGAATCCAGCGCGACACTTCATCGGCGCGCTCCGGCGTGAACGAGTCGCGCACGGTCTCCACGCGCACCAGTCCGAAAAACGGATCGCGCCCGGACGCATCGCGGAGGCGCAGATACCAGCTCGCCACCGCGGTGCGGCGCGGCGAGCGGATCTCGAACGCGGTCGTGCGCCATCCTCTGCCAAGCGTCATGACCACGCCAACGGCCTCGCTCGACGCATAGAGCGTGCGGTGCGACTTCACCACACCGATGGCGAGCGCGCTCTGCGACGCGCGCCCCGCGCCGGAGATTCCGCCGTCCACGTAGAGGGGATCGCTTTCGGAATCGCACCACGATTCGGCGAGCGATACTTCGAGCAGCTCCCGCTGGCGCTGCACGGCAGTGCGCGCGAGGGCGAGCAGTTCCAGCGGATGTCGCGCGAGCGCGGCATCGCCCGCCTCGAGCGTGTCGACCACCTCCACGCCGGCGGCGCGAAGCCACGCGATGGACGGCCCGCCGATCAACGCGAACGGCGCGTACAGCGCGCGCGAGATTCGTGGAGCGCCGCGCCAGACATGAAGCGTGCGATCGGTCCGCCGGCGAATCACCGCGGCGACGGTGCCGTGCACGACTGGCGCGCCGTCGCGTCCGCGCAGAATTACGTGACTGGATTGAATGCCATCGAGAAAGGCGGCGAACGCGACGATGGGATCACCGACGGCTCGCGCGCCGAACGCACCTTCGATTGAGGCGGCGGGTTCGAGGCGCGGCGGCGTCGCGTCCGCGGGAGAAAGTTCGAGGGCCGGACCGGAAATTGTGACGATCGAGACACCGTTTTCGTCACCTGTATTCGGTGCCAAACGGAGCGTGCGCAGCACCTCGCGGATGCTTGTTCCTCCCTCTGTTGCGCCGTACGTTGAAGTCATGCGTTCTCTCTCGCTCGTGTCGCGCTTCGCCACCACCGTCATTCTACTCGCTGTGGCGGCGTGCAAGAAGTCGGAGCCGGCCGTAAATCCAGCGGATGTGATCGTTCCGCTCGGCGCGCCGGCGCTCGATCTCTCAACGGATCCCCAGCTGTTGTTTCAGGTGTTCGGCGACCGCGACAGTCCGCACATGATGCCGCTCGCGGTCGTCGTAAAGACCGCCATCAAACCAATCGGGCTGACGCCCGCCGGATGGAAGGAACTCGACAAGAAGTATTTCGCGGCCGGAACGAAATATCCGTTCTACGTCGAAGGAACCGCTCCCGGCGAGCTGGCGGTCGCACATGACACGCTCTACGCGCTCCCCGGCTGCAAGATCGTGAAGCCGATGGCCGCCGTCACGCTGGCGTTCACGACGCCGCGCTCGGATCAGACAATCGAATTTCTCGCTTCGACCGTCCCGCTCGTGACTCGCCCGTCCGACGGCCGCGCGCTGATGACCTCGGCGGACATCGCGAAGCTCGCGCGCAGCATCGGCCACGAGATCGGCAAGAAGGGAAATCTCACGGCGTCGTCGCTCGACTCGCTGAATTTTCACGCGCGAGTGATCCCGACCGGAACGGGCAAAGCGCCGACGCTGCTCATCTCGTTCATCGATCCCAATGCCGGCGATGCAAAATCAGGAAGCTGGACCGGCCATATTTTCGCGCTCGCCGACAGCGGAGCCAGCGGATATGCGCCGACGTACCGGCACGTGGTGAAGGGCGATTCGCGAACGGTGGAGTTTCAGCGGCTCGTGAACCACGTCGACATCGATGGCGATGGAGTGGACGAGATCATTGTGGAGGCTTGGAAATTTGGGGCGACCAGTGACCTCGTCGTTCTCAGTTACAAAGCCGGCGTATGGCAAGAGGTGCTGCGGGTGAAGCAGGACTGGTGTCTCGACCTTCCAAAAAATAAGTGAGAGTTCTGAGTCGGAGTGAGAGCGGAGAGTACAGCGGTCACTCCGACGCAGAACTCTCTCTTACGTAGTCCCGATGTCCCATCCCTGCTCCAAATCCGCTTTTGAATAGGCCTTGAACGCCGTGAGGGTCGTCGTCTTCACCAGCCCGGGCGTCGTCGGAAATTTCTCCGTGACGATTTTCGCAATGTCGTCGAACTGCGGCACTTTCACGAGCACCACGAGATCCCACTCTCCGGAGACGGAGTAAACATCCGTCACCCCCTCGATTCCCGCGAGATGCTTGGCCGCCTGCGGAATGAGACGGGGCTCGGCCTTCACCAGAACGATCGTCGTAATCATTAGTCGGTGGGGAACGGGGGCACGTTGAGCAGCCAGAGACCGGCGATACGGTTCGCATCGTCGATGTCGAATACGAGATCCTTCGCGAGGCGCACCGCGCGAACCTGACGCGCCGCGCCGAATCGAAAATGTATCGTGCGTTCGGCGGCGTCCGCATCGGCGACCAGCCGCGTGTCGACTTCGAGCGACGCGACGCCGGGCTGCGAGACGCGCGCCGGGATCGTGATCACTCCGTCGCTCGCGTCGGCCGGCGCCTTGAGATCGCCCACTTTTCGCACGTCGGGCCACACCGCGACTTCGACGCTGGCGATTCGGCCGGAGTTCACGTCGAGGATCACCCAGGATCCGTCGGCTCCCTCGATTTCCACCGAGCCCGACATTCCCTTCCCCGTTGCTTTCCCCTCGACGGTCGCGGTGAGGATGTCGGTATCGGCGTCCCAGCGGAATTCCACCGAAGGAAGCGCGCCGGTTCCGGGTTCCACCTGCACTGCGATATTCAATTCGCGTCTCCGATTTCGTTCGAGTGCTACGCGAGCTCGCGGAACGTTGTCACCAGGCGGCGCATCGCCTCTTCCACTTGCGACTGCTCCGCCGCGTACGAAATGCGCACCCAGTCGGGCGTGTAAAACGCGGAGCCGGGCACGATCGCGACACCGGATTTCTCCAGCAGATGCGTCGCGAACGCGCTTCCCGCGTCGGCGGATTTTTCAGCGCCGGGCGCCCGCAGATATAAATAGAAGGCCCCGTCCGGCGAGAGCACCTGGATACCAGGCTCGGTTTTCAAGATTGCCAGCGCCGCGTCGCGACGCTTCTCGAACTGCGCGACCATCTCCGCGATGGCCGCGTCGGCCTCCGTGCGCATCGTGAGCGCCGCGAGCGCCGCGTGCTGGCTTACGGTGGCGGCATTGGATGTCGTGTGCGATTGCAGCGCGGTCATTGCCGAGGCAAGCGGTGCGCACGAAATCGTCCAGCCAATCCGCCAGCCGGTCATCGCGTACGCTTTCGCGACGCCGTTTACCACGACCAGCCGGTCGCGCGCGGGCGCCACGTCGAGCGACGATGCAGCGCTTTTCCCATAGGCGATGCGCAAGTAAATCTCGTCGCTGAGCACCCACCAGCCGCGCTCGTGCGCGAGCATGAGAATCGCGCGCAGCTCATCGTGCGAGTACACCGAGCCCGTGGGATTCGATGGCGAGTTGAGCATCAGTCCCTTGGTACGCGGCGTCGCATGCTGTTCGAGCATCTGAGCCGTGACCTTAAAGCCATGCGACGGATCGCCGAGGACCGGAATCGCCGTCGCGCGCGCAAGCGAAACCATCTCGTAGTAACTCGTCCACGCCGGCGTCGGGATGAGCACTTCGTCTCCGGGCCCGAACAGCGTGAAGCACGCGTTGAACAATGACTGCTTTGACCCAGTGGAGACGACGACCTCCGTTGGCGTGATCTCGCCGCTGCCGTTCAGGTGCCGGTTCGCCTCCTCGGCCACCGCTTTCCGAAGCGGCAGGATTCCGTCCACCGCGGTGTACCGGGTCGCGCCCGCGTCAATCGCCTTCTGGGCCGCGCGGCGAATGAACTCAGGCGTGTCGAAATCGGGCTCACCTGCCCCAAGATCGATGATCTCGCGTCCCGAGGCGCGCAGGGCCTTGGCGCGCTGGGAAACGGCGATCGTCGCCGATTCTTTGAGCAGAGCGACGTTGGCCGAAGGCGTGAACGAAGTGGGATCCGCGACGGGCGTCATGATGGCTCGAAAAAGAAAAATTGCGCTCGGTGGGGTGGAATCCTTCTCGGACGCGGCGCGTTCGCTAGATTTGAATCGCGAAGGAACGATATCCACGCGGCACACGCCGCGCCATTGACAACCGAGGCTGCAGTGACCGAACCAGAGCGCGAAACGGCAGGAGCCGTGCGCAGCGCCCATGTGGCGCACTTTTTTTCTCCCGATTGGTCCCAGACCGCGCAGCGCGCGGCGGGCGCGCTCGAACGTTCGGACCGCGCGGTCGCGGAACCGCAGCTCATCGTCACCGTGCCTGATTCGGTTGCCGCGATGGCGCTCGCGAAGGAAATTCGCGCGCTGCCCGCCACGGTTGGCCTGCGCGTGCTCCCCATCACGAACGCGACACGCGGCGCGAGACTGCTCAAGTCTTCGCCGCCGCAGATTGTCGTCGGTACCCCGTCTGTGCTCGCGGAATTGCTCGCCGCGTCCGCGCTCAAGGTGAGCGCGGTGCACACACTGCTCCTCGCCGGCGCCGATGAATTCGAAGCGCACGCAGAGGCGCTCGGCGCGCTGGTGGCCGAACTGCCGCGCGGCAGCGCGCGCATTTTGACCGCGGCCGCGCCGAACGCCGTCGTCGAAAAGATTCTCGAGCGGTACATGCACAAGGCCCGCCGCGTTGTTGCGCCGGTCGCGCCGCCGATTCCGATCGCGCCGGGCACGCCGCCCACGATTTACGTGCGCACGGTTTCATCGGGCTCGACGCTCGCGCCGCTCGGCGAGCTGTTTGACGATATCGATCCTCCTTCGGCCGCGATCGTCGTCGCCGACTCGCGGGGCGAGGGCCAGGCGCGCACCGCGCTCGAGGCGCTCGGATATCCGGCCGATTCCGATCTCGTCGTGATTTCGCGCGGCGCGGTCACGCTGCACACGGCGCTGGTGGTGTTCGTCGGATTGCCCGAGGCGGATTCGCTGACGGCCGCGCTGAGCGCGCATCCGGCGCGGCTCGTCGCGCTGGTTTCGGCACGGCAGCTCGACGCGCTCCGCGTGGTGACGAAGGGCGCGGTGCTCGTGCCCTACGAGCGTTCGCGCGCGGCACGCGCGGCGCGCGAGAAGGAAGAGAGCAATCGCCTCGCGCTGCGCGCGGTGCTCTCGGCAGGACTGCCGGCGCGCGAGATTGTCGCGCTCGAGCCGCTGCTCGCCGATTTCGACGGTCTGGAAATCGCCGGCGCGGCGCTGCGGATGTACGAACGCGCCGCAGCAGAAGCCGCAACGGCGAAGGTCGCCGGCCGCGAGGAACTGCGCGCCGAGTTGAAGGCCGCTCGCGCGGAACCGAAGAAAGACGACGCCGCTCCCGCGGGCCGCCCCTCGTTCGATCGCAGTGCTCCGCGCGCCGGCGGCAGCGAGCGCAATCGCTCGCCGTCAGCGCCACGCGGCGAGCGCAGCGGCGAGCGCACCTTCGATCGCGCACGCGAGGATCGCCCGGCCGCGGCTCCGCGCGGCGAGCGCTCCTTTGGCGGTCCGCCTCGCGGCGAGCGCTCGTTTGGCGGTCCGCCTCGCGGTGAGCGTAAGTTTTCGGGACCGCCGCGCGGCGACAAGCCGTTCGCGCGCGGACCGAAGCGTGATGACAAAGGCCGTCCCCCGCGGAGAGAAAAATGACCTCTGGCTCGTTTCAGCTGAATGGAGGCTGGATCGAGGTGATCGCCGGCGTGATGTTCAGCGGGAAATCCGAAGAACTCATTCGACGCGTACGTCGGTCTCTGATCGCGAAGAAGCGAGTGCAGGTTTTTAAATCGCACCTCGACAATCGGTACAGCGGCGTCTACGCAGTCGGCTCGCACGATGGCCGCACCATCGAAGCGATTCCGGTGGATTCAACCGAGCAGATCTCGCTCCGGCTGGATCCAACCGCGCAGGTCGTCGCTATCGACGAAGTACAGTTTCTCGATGCCGGCGTCATCGCGCTCGCGAATGCACTCGCGAACCGCGGCCGCCGCGTCATTCTCGCGGGAACGGACACCGATTTCCGCGGCGAGCCGTTCGGCCCGATGCCGCAGCTCATGTGCGTCGCAGAAGTCGTCGATAAACTGCACGCGATCTGCGTGATGTGCGGCGCGCCGGCCACCCGCAATCAGCGTCTGATTGACGGGAAGCCGGCGCGTTACGACTCACCGCAAGTCATGGTCGGCGGCGCCGAGGCGTACGAAGCGCGCTGCCGGAACTGTCACATGATTCTGCCGCCCGGCGAATCCGGGCAGACGAAACTGCTATAAGAGGATCGAGGATCGAAGATCGAGGATCGAAGATGGGACTCATCATCGATCTTCGATCTTCCAACTTCGATCATTTCTTCAGCAGAATAGATTCGAAATATTCGATCGCCCGTTTGTCGCCGCTTTGGCCGAGCCAGAAGATGGACTGCTTTCTGATTCTTGGATCTTTCGAATTCTTCGCAATCTCCAAGAGAGCCGGAATTCCCTCGTCCTTCGGCCGCTGCGACAGCGCGAACACCGCCTGCAGCCGCACATCCTGATCCTCGGCTTTGTCGCCGGCGACCTCCGCGAGTCCGGCGGTCGCTTTTTCGCCTGCGGCCTGGCTCACCCAGAACACCGCCTGTGTGCGCACGCTCTTCGAGCGCGAATCGTCTTTCGCGAGCGTCAGCAGCCGCGGCCACACCACAACTGAATCGGCGATCGTCGAGGGAAAAATCGCTTCGCTCGCCACTTTTCCCTCCGCCCGCGCGATGTTGTCGAGCAGAAAGTCGACCGCGTCGCGCACCGGGACCACGCCGAGATCGGTAATGTCGGATCCGGAACGCCAGCGTCCGCCGACGTACGTGCGCAGCGCAATCGGTCTTCCGTCAGCGATGTCGATCGCCACGCGCACGGGTCCGGCCTCGCAGTCGTCTTCCCACTCGTTGCGGCGCGACGACGAGTACGTGTTGTTGTTGCCGTTGTTGTTCACCGTGCGGCCGTTGTTGTGCGTGCTGATGCTCCCAGAGCCATTTCCGCACACATCCGAGCGCGAGGCAAATGACATCCGCACCGTGCCATCCTTCACCTGCGACACCTTCTTCGCGATACTCGTGGTTCCTTGCGCCGGCAACGCTGCCGCTGACACGAGCAGCGCCCCGAGGACCATCATTTGTTTTGCGTTCATCTGTTGATGATATCCATGAGAAGTTTCGCCGCACGCGGATCGCGTGACTGGCTGAGCCAGAAGATCGCCTGCTTTCTGAGTTCTTTGTTCTTCTCGTTCTTCGCGATGTCGATCAGTTTGTCGACGGCTTCCGGCGATTTCCCCTTCTGCGAGAGCACGAAAATCACCTGATTCTTGAAATCTTCCTCGCTCGCCCTGTCGTAGAGCGTGCCGAGTTTCGCGACGTCGATCGAGCCCGTCTGCCCGGCCCAAAAGAGCGCCTGCTTTCGAATCTCCATCGAGTTCTTCGTGTTCACGGCCTGATCCATCAAGAACTGATCGTTGCCTGAGCTGCGCTGCTGCGAGATCGAAAAAATAATTTTGTCCTTCGCATCGTCGCTCGTCGTCTTGGCGAACAGCTGGCGCAGAAATTGTGCGTTCTCCTCTGAGCGGCGCTGACCGAGCCAGAAAATCGCCTGTTCGCGCAGGTGTGAAGAGATGCCGTCGCGGCTCGCGTAATCACGCAGCGCGGCCTGCGCGCGATCTTCACGCTTCTGCGAGAGCGCGAACAGCGCCTTGTCCTGCATCCCTTCGTCGTTGGAGGTCTTGAGAATCTGCTCGAGCAGCGGAATCGCTTTATCCGAGCGAACCTGCGAGAGCCAGAACACCGCCTGCTCGCGCGTTTCGGAGTCGGGATCGTTCTTCGCTGCGTCCATCAGAATGTCTGCCGACTCGTCGCCGGCTTTCTGCGAGACGAGGAATACCGCCTTGCGGCGCAGCACTTCCGAGCATGTGTCGCGGCGCGCGAGCACCTTCTTCAGAATCGGGAGCGCCGCGTCGGAGCCCATCTGCAAGAGCGCATTCAGCGCCTCAACCCGATCGTCGTCCTCTTCGGCCTTGCAGCCAGACGGTACCGACGATGCCGACGATCCTCCGCGTCGCGCAGTCCCGTTGCTCGCACGCGCGGCACCGGCCTCGGCGCGTGCCTGCGCCCCTGCGGCCCTGGTCGCGCTCGACCCTGCGCGCGCTGAAATTTCGGCGGCCGCATCGGCATCACCGCCGCGCGCGAGCGAACCACGCAATCTGGTGAGCAGCGATTTTGCGTCGCCGCTCTTCACCGAAGATGCGTTCGAATAGCGATCGATTTCCTTCTGCAGCAGCGAAACCGCGTCGCGAATGTTGTCGGTACCGCCGCGCCGGCCGAGCGCGAACGCCTGCCAGTAGTAGCTGTCCGCGACGTACGCCGATTTCGGGCAGTCGTCGACAATGCGCGCGAACAGTTTCGCCGCGTTGCGCCAGTCCTCGTCGGAGATCGCGTTGCGACCCTGGCGCCAGAGTGAATCGCCGCAGTCGGCAGACGAGACCGCGGGCGGCACGTCCCCGCGTGAAGCGCGGGCAGCCGGAGACGCGTTCATCGCGCCAAGGGCAGTCGCCGCAGTCATCGCGGCAGTGAGAATGAATTTATGCACGGTGATTCTCCCTTGTGATCAGTTCAGATTCCACTGTTACGCCCCGCGGGCAGCGCCGAGCGCAGCCGCGAGAGCACTTGATTGCGTTCGATACTGCGTTCGATGTGCCCGCGCTCTTCGCCCGCGCCTGCATCGGGCGAACGCTGCACCATCTGCACCAGCACGAGCTCGAGATCTTCCAGAAGCCTGCGCCGCGCCGGATCGCTCGCCGCGGGCGAGTCGAGCAGGAGCCGCGTGTTCGTGAGCACGTCGCGCGCCCACGTCGAGAGCTGCTTGTCCATTCGTACATCTGTGCCCGAGGCGCTGTACGCCGAGAGCAACGCTTCCGCACGAACGAGCTGCGCGGTGGTTGCCGCTGCGTATGTCCCGCCGCTCGACTCACCTTGCTGCGCCGCAACGCGCGCGCTGTCGTTCGCCTTCGATGCAACTGCGGCGCCTGGCACATCGTGCCGCGTGAACGCGTACTTACCGATCGCCACTCCGATAACGAGCGTCGCCGCCATCCCGATCCAGGCGACATACGGCCGCGGCCGATCGCGCATCGTCGATCGTCGATCTTCGATCTTCGATCGCCGTGCCGCGCTGATCGCGGCGTACATCTCGTCGCGCGGCACGTTGACCGGCGGCTCGTTGTACGCTTTCGCTTCGCGCTGCAAAAATTTTTCGAATTCTTCGTCGCTCATGAGGCCCATTCTCCGGCAAACTCCGCCAACGCTGTCCGCAGCCGGGCCCTCGCCCGGAACAGCTGCGCCTTTGACGTGCCCGGCTGCACGCCGAGCGCCCGTCCGATCTCTTCGTGCGTGTACCCTTCCACGTCGTGCATCACGAACACCATTCGGTATCCCGCTGGGAGCGCGTCGATCGCCCGCGCCAGTTTCAGTTTGAGGTCCGGCTCCGCTTCGCGCCTCGTGATGGCAACCTCGGGCAGTTCGTCACCCTCGATTTCGCGCGACCGGATTCTTCTGACTTTCTTGAGTCCGTTGAGAATCACGGAGGTTGCGATGGCATGCAGCCACGTGGCCAGCGACGAGTCCCCGCGAAAATCACCGAGCTTGCTGAACGCCCGTACGAACGTGTCCTGCGTGAAGTCTCTCGCCAGCGTGTCGTCGCCCGCCATTCTGAAAGCCAGCCGGTAGATGCGGTCGACATGCCTGTCATAGAGCGCGCGCTCTGCGACCGGATCGCCGTTCACAACTCCTGCGACTAGCTGTGCATCATCCACGGTGGAGACTTCTCCGAGCGAACCGGTTCATGCAAGAGACAATCGATACAGAGAAACAGTTGCGTGGAACCAAGGGCTTGAGGCACCAGTCATCAGGCAATCAGTGGCCAACGAAAAAGCATCAGGACCGCCGTGCGCGCGACCCATATGGATCGGCGCGCGGAGCGGTCCTGATGTCTTTCGGTTGATGCCTGACGAACTGAATACGGACGACTGAAGCCTTTAGGGTGTCCGGTTAGTGCGTGTGCCCTCTGAGCGATTCAAAGAAGTATTTGACCTTCGTCCACGTATCCACCAGTGTCGGATCGATCTCGTAGTACTTGTTGTCGAGATAGCGTCCGGTCGCGGGGAAGAACGGCGGTCGTTGATTGGTGAGCTGGCACGGGTCCACGCTGCGATTTTCACGGTAGCCCGTGTTGTTGTTCAGGTACGTCACGGAGATGTACTGCTCGATGACTCCGCCGATCTGATTGATGCATCCGCCCGACTGCGTAAATGCGCCGCAAACCGCGATCGGTGAGGTCGGCCCGCCGGGCGAGGTGACGGGCCAGTTATAGCCGTCCTCGATGCCCACCGTACCGTTGAGCGCCATCGTGACCGCGTCCAGCGAGAAGTTCGGCGACCCGAGCCAGATGACCGTGCCGTTCGGCATCGGCCGCGGACGCTGCAGCGCGTTATTCGTGGCGAGAACGTTCTGCCCGGCGATGATGCCGAGGAAGTTGCGGCAGAGCGCCGTCGACGCGTTGGGAACTTGATCGTACACGAGCGGCGCGATGATATCGACGTCCTTTGTGGCGTTCGACTCGTAGAACGTGATGTAGCCGCGCAGCGTGTCGCTGAGATAGACGGGGCCGGTTGTCGCGTTGATGACGCCCTTGGAATTCATGTTGTACGGAATCCAGAGGGGCCACAGATACGGCTTCTCGACGGCCTGAAGCACCGCGACGGCGATCGCGGGAAGCGCTGTGCCCGCGTATGTTCGCCACGCGCCCAGTGAGATTTGGCCGACACTTCCGGTGTTTCCTCCACATTTGCCAGTCAGGTTCTTCCCGAACCAGACGCATCGCATCGCGGTCGCGGTGAACGTCGAATCCATGCCGCCGTACTGCGTCGAGGCGGCGCATGCCGCGCCCGTGCTGCCCCAGCCATACGTAGCTGCCACGCCCGTTGCCGTCGTGGGGACACACGCGGCGTCAACATTCCGCTCCGTCAGCATCAGTTGTGGACTTCCTACAGGGAAGCAACGCGAGTTGCCGACGCCGTAGTTGAGTGCCTTCGTGTACACGGCCAGCGGCTGGAGGCTGTCGCCATTGTAGGCGGCCGTGCCCATGAACGCGGTGCTGTCCGCGGCAGTGATCGCAGTATTCCCGACGGGAGTGGCGCCAAACCTCATTCGGTGGAGCACCCACGGCTCGCGCATGCGGGCCAGCGGGAAGAACTCGTTGTGCGCCGCCGCGAACGTCGGACCGCCGGCCACCGCGGTTCCGGTGGGAAAGCGCAGCAACAGTCCGCACTGGTTCATGAGCACAATGTTGTTTCGCGATGGCGTCGTCGCTGGCGTGGCCGCGAGGTCGACGCGAATCGACGCCGAGTCGATGCCGTCAGCGATGTCGAAGATCATCATCATGCCTTCACCGATTTCTAGCGAGCCGCTGTTGTCCACGTCGACGGGCTTGAAGCGCACGCGCGTGGCTCGAACGGGATTTCCGCCTCCCACTTGGCCGGAAAGATTGACACTCACCCCGCTCGCCCACGAGCCTCCCTGCGCCGGCGCGGCCGCGGCGGACGTCGCCGTGACCGGCGTGAACTGCAGATTCGCGGTTGACGCATACGTGGTCAGCGCGGCGAGTTTCGCGATGGTCGGCATCGCAATGATCGGCGCACCAACGATCGAGTCCCGCTTGTACGTCGCCTGTCCGGTAATAGTGGTGTGCGCAGAAACGGTATCGAAGTAGATCGGGCCCGGCGGTCCGCACGATACCCAGCTCTGGTTGCTGTGCGCGCGGCCGTTCAGAAACTCGCCCGTGCCATAGCACAGCGCGGGATTGTATGTGTTGGTGAACATCGCGAAGCGCGAGAAGCTTTCAGCCACCAGATCGAGGCGGCGGACCATGCGCGTACCGCCGCTGTCGTACGCCTGTGCGAGGAACGTCGCGAACTGTCCGAAGATGCCGACGGTGTCGCCGGTGTAGCCGCCGTAGAGATTCACGAGCACGCGTGGAATCGTGGTGCCCTGTGCGTCCGTGAGCGACGTGCCGTTCAGGATCAGCTTCGCGGTGTCGTCGGGCAGGTGCAGCGTGGTGTCGCCCGTCTGCACGCGTGATTTGCCGAGCGCGACGGCGGCTTCCGCCGCGTAGCGATAGTTGCGTTCGCGATCGTAGTAGCGCGAGAGCAATCCGGCGCTCGACGAGAGATAGATCGCCGAGATCGCGAGTCCCGCGAGCGACAGCGTCATGATCAGCACCAGGATCAGTGCCGAGCCGCGGCGCGCGTGCGCGAGTGTCGGTTTCATGGGTGAGTTGGACATGGCGAGCACTATGGGTTGGTGATGGAGGCAGCCGACACGACCGACGAATAGCCGGGCGAGCAATCGACCGCGACGACTCCGTACGTCCACGGACCGGTCTGGAACGTGAAGTCGTCGTACGAATACGAAGCCAAGCCGCGCGCGACGACATTCGCGACAACGTCCCAGTTGGCGGTACCGGTGACGGTGCGTTCAACGACGTACGAGGCGACGTCTTTCTCGCCGGCGGCTTCTTCAGTCGAAGCGTTCCACGAGATGTGAATGCTCGCGACCGATCCTGTGGTCCAAACGGCGCCGGTGGAGTCCATCTGCGTGGCGACCGGCAGCAGCGCCGGCTGCGGCGGCAGGCCGCAGATGTTCTCCTTGAGCAGTCCCGCGTTCAGCAGGTGTGTGCTGTGGTAGACGGTCCTCGTGATGTCCTTCGCTTTCTTTACGTCGCGATAAAGGCCCGCGATGCGCATCTGCACGACGCGAATCGAGTCGGCCCAGCCGCCCGCCGTATTCCAGTAGATCGGCAAGCTCGCCTGCGGAATACTGACGATCGTGCCGTCGTCTTTCGTACGCGAATATTGGAAGAAATAGTTCGTATCAACGGGGATCCACATGTTGCGAGCGACGACGGTGCTGTCGCGATCGTTCACGCGGCGGAAGAGCGTGTAGAGATCGTTGCGGCCGGAGGTCGCGTCGAGATACAGGAAGTACGAGATGGTCTCGGCATGACTTGGAAAGGCCGGACCGGCATAATAGATCTGCGTCGGGTAGACGACAGCCGAGGTCGGGAGCGTCTTGGCGCGCGTCGGCAGCCAGCTCTCGACCGCCAGTGTGTCCACGTTCGGATTGTAGTACGTCGCGTCCGGATCGTTCGTGTCGTTCGTGACGAGGTCGACATTAAACGTGATCGAGAACTTGTCGGCTTGCACGATGATCGGCTGCCCGGTCACGCCGCCGGCGAGACGCACTTCACGGTCGATCGCGCTCTGCGCGTACCGCGCATTCTGCAGCGCGTCGAGGCGGCCCGCGCCGCCGTCGAGCGCGTTGGTCTGCACGCGGAAGAACGGAATCGTGATCGCGAACACGAGCATGGTGAGCAGCACCGCCATCATCATTTCGATGAGGGTGAAACCTCCCCGGTTCGTCGATCGCAGAGTCGAAGCAGTCATTGGTGCCATCCCGAAAATGTTGCGTGCCATGTTGCGTGCCGTGTTGCGTGCCGTGTTGCGTGCCGTGTTCGTCGGAAAAATCAGAAAACCGCGATGATCGTGGTCTTGGAAATCGGCGCGACCAGGCTGTTACCGGTCACGATCGACGTCACCGTGATGTAATCGTTGATCAGCGTTGGGCAGCCCGCGCACCGCGCCACGTACGTCTTGCGCGTGAAACCCTTATTGATCGGATCGGCCGCGAACGTCTCGGTCGTATTGTTGTACGTCGCGACGAGCGACGTGTACACGCGGTATGCCTTGATCTGCTCGATGCGCGCCACGGCGAGATCGCTCGCGAGCGACATGTCGCTCGCGACGGACGTCGTGTGCTGAAAGTTCTTGCCGAACCTCGCGAGCCCGAGCATCGCGCCGCTCAGAATCACGATGGAGATCATGACCTCGATCAGCGTCATGCCGCGGCGAACAGACAAGTGCCTGCGTGTCTTCGTCATTGCGTCATCCTCACCCAGGCTGTGCTGGTGCGTTTGTACATCTCGCTGCGGCCCGTCGATGCGCTGACGATGATCTCGCGATAATCGCTCTGCACACCCGTCCGCATCGTGACGAAAAGTTGCAAATCGGTGCTCGCCGAACCATCTCGGCGGAAAATGATCGTCGCCAGGCCCGAGACCGTTCTGAGGCCGGCACCGTTGATCGAGGCGCCCGGTGTCGTGCCGTCGAAGCCCTTGGCGCCGGACCACGACGGCTTCGAGAACACCGCGCCCTCTGCCATGTTGCGATACGTCACGAGGTCCGCCGTGTTGATCGTGTCGTTGTTGTTGTAGTCTTGGACGACGCGAAAACGATTGATCACCGGATCGAAGCTGACGATGACGTTGGACTGGCGGGTGATGGCGTTCCGCTGCGCTTCCTGAAGGAGCACGCGTGCCAGCCGCCCCGCCGCGTCCGCACGGTAGCCAGTGAAGTTGATGCGCGGCAGCGCGACCCTGGCCATGATCCCGATAATCACGACGACCATGACCATCTCGATCATGGTCAGGCCGCGGCGCCTTGCCGTCAGTTTTGACTCGGTCTTTTCAGTGTTCATGGCACACCATTCTCCCGATGCGAAACGAAGCGAATCCCCGCCCTTCAAGTCTTGAGACGACCGGCTCCCCGCGCTAGCACCAACAACCCACCAACTTGTCACGCTAGGAGCACCGACTATCACATTGTGATGGCTTTTGTGCATCCAGCGGTGTACAGTTCCCTAGCAACATCGCAAAACTAAAGCCACAGACTATCACTTGTCTGTGAGAGGGGTCACCTAGCCATGGGCATTGTCGCCACGCTTCTTCCCGATGACCGTTGCCTCCAGCGCGTGGTACACGCGGTACACGGGCACCACTCGGTCATACCCTGCAAGAATTGGGACGAGATGTTGGCCGCGTGCGAAGATGAGGCGGTGCACCTGTCTGTCCTCGATCTGTTCGCCGACGGCAAGGCCAATTTCGAGCGCGTTCGGCAACTAAAGTTGCGTTTTGCACGGGTCACTCTCGTTGCGTACGTCTCATTCGTCCCCAGCCGGGCCCGCGACCTGTTCGACGCCGGCCGCGCCGGCATAGACGGGTTATTGATTGTGGACCAGGACGACTCGCCGCTTCAGCTCCGCAGCGTGATCGAACAGGCAGAAGCGCGTGGTGTGGCCGGCCTGATCCGGCACCGGCTCGGCGCGCTGCAGCCATTGGTGCGCGACGCGGTGCTCGTCTCAGTGACGCGCGCCCACATGCGGCTCACCTCGCACCGGCTCGCAGATATTCTCTCGACCTCGCGCCGAACGCTCGTGGCAAAGCTGACGCAGGATAAATTTCCGCCGCCGCAGAAACTCATCAGTTGGGGACGCTTGGTCGTGGCGTCACAGATGCTCGAGGACCGCAACCGCAGCGCGGACAGCGTCGCGCGCATTCTCGATTTTCCGTCGGGGAGCGCGTTCAGAAATACGTGCCAACGGTATCTGGGCGCTACGCCGCAGGAGATCCGGGCGAAAGGAGGGGCGAGCTTTGTGGTGGAGGCGTTTCTCAAGTCAGTCGGAAGGACCGGATAAACGCGAGTTACTCACATCTCCGCCAGTTTCCACGTGCCATCGCTCTGCATCCGCCAAAAGTGCACTTTCGCGGTCGCCCCCGTGATCTCCAGCGCCCGCATATCCGTCAGCCGGTTCGACGTGCTCCCGATGTACACCACCACATCGCCGCTCGTGGAGCCATTCGGATAGAACGTGACGGTCGGGTACAGATACGTTTGATTGATGTACGTGAGGCCGGGGCCCGTCGCATAGTATGGCTGTGACGAACCATCGATGGCCGACGGCGGAATCACGAACTGGGCGCCCTCGACCAGCGTCCGGTTGTACGTGTACTCCGTGGAGTCCGCGATGCCGTCGCGGTTCGCGTCTTCGGTGATCGTGAGCCGCCCGGCATCGTACACGAGCGTGATGATCACCGGCATGTTCTTCTGAACGGCCGTCAGCTGCTGCGCGATAAACTGGTTTTGCACCGTGCGCGCGTTGGAGTCCATTCGGAAGCGCGCAAAGTCGATGTTCGGAAGCGCGATGGCGGCCAGCACGGCGACCACCGCGACAACGATCGCCATTTCGATCATGGTCCAGCCCGGACGCTGCGCACGGTTCATCATGTGGCGAAGTTAACCCAAAGGGGTCGGCGCGCAAACGAGCGGAGAACACAACGGGGGAAAAAACATGCTAGTGGTGGGGCTCACCGGAAATATCGGAAGTGGAAAATCCACCGTCTCTCGACTGCTCGCGGGCCGCGGCGTTCCGCTTATCGACGCCGACGCACTCGCGCGTGACGCGGTCGCGCCGGGCACGCCGGCGCTCGCGGCGATCGCTTCCCGATGGGGACGGCAGATCCTGCTTTCCGACGGCAGCCTCGATCGCGCGGCGCTGCGGCGCGTCGTGTTCGCCAATCGCGCGGATCGCGAGGCACTCGACGCGATCGTCCATCCCGCTGTGAAGGCGCGGCGCGATGCGCTCGTGGAAGCCGCCCGTGCCCGGCTCGAGCGCGTCGTCGTCTGCGACATTCCCCTGCTCTTCGAGGCGAATCTCCTGCACGAAGTCGATGTCGTGCTGCTGGTCGATGCGCCGCGCGAGACACGGCTCGACCGGCTCGTGCACGCACGCGGCCTCGATCCCGCCGAAGCCGCTGCGATGATTGACGCGCAGCTGCCAGCCGAGCCGAAGCGCGCGCAGTCGAACTACGTGATCGACAACGATGGCACGCTCGACGAGCTCACCGCGCGCGTCGACGCCGCCTGGAAGTTCCTCGAGAGCCAGATCACGTCTTGAGAAAGGCCGACGCGAAGTCTAGACTTCGTGAATGTCGAATATTCCTGAAGACCTCCGCTACACGACGGACCACGAGTACGTGAAATCGTCGTCCGATCCCGCCATCGTCGCGATCGGCATCACCGACTACGCCCAGGGCGAACTCGGCGACATCGTCTATCTCGAGCTGCCGAAAGTCGGCGCCAAGTTCGCCGCGCACGCCACCTTCGGAACCATCGAGGCCGTGAAAGCCGTGAGCGAGCTGTTTTCGCCGCTCGCCGGTGAGGTTGTTGAAGTGAACAAGCGGCTGGATGCCGAGCCGGCGTTGGTCAACACGGATCCGTACGGTGACGGGTGGATGATCAAGCTTCGAGTTTCTGAGCCGGGAGCTGTCAGCGCGCTGATGGATGCTGCGGCGTACACCAAGCAGCTCGCGGGGAAGTAATCGACGGCGGGTACACCCGCAGTCGTCATGCCTTCGAAGCGTATTCCTCAATCGGCGGGCACGAGCACACCAAGTTTCGATCGCCAAACGCGGATTCTACTCGGCCGACAGAAGGCCAGAACTTCCGCTCCCGCACCCACGACACCGGAAATGCCGCCCGCTCGCGCGAGTAGCCGTGCGTCCATGCATCGCTCACCACCGATTCCAGCGTGTGCGGCGCATGCTTGAGCGGGTTGTCATCCTTCGCCAGCACGCCTGACTCCACATCGGCGATCTCCGCGCGAATCGCGATGAGTGCGTCACAAAACCGGTCGAGTTCCGACTTGGGCTCGCTTTCCGTTGGTTCAATCATGAGCGTCCCCGCGACGGGAAACGAGAGCGTCGGTGCGTGGAAGCCGTAATCCATCAGCCGCTTTGCAATATCCTCCGCCTCGATTCCCGCGCTCGTCTTGAGTGCGCGCGGATCCACGATGCACTCGTGCGCCACACGCCCATTTGCCCCGCGATACAGCACCGGATAGTGCGGATTCAACCGGTGCGCCATGTAGTTCGCGTTGAGAATCGCGATCTTCGTCGCGAGCGCGAGTCCGCCTGAGCCCATCATGTCGATGTACATCATCGAGATCGGCAGGATGCTCGCGCTTCCCCACGGCGCCGAACTCACGCCGCCAATCGCGTGCTCGCCGCCGGTTGTCACCACCGCGTTGCCCGGCAGGAACGGCGCGAGATGCTTCGCCACACCAATGGGGCCCATGCCGGGACCGCCGCCGCCGTGCGGAATGCAGAATGTTTTGTGGAGATTCAGGTGGCAGACATCGCCGCCGATGTCGCCGGGCCGGCAGAGACCGACCATCGCATTCATGTTGGCGCCGTCGAGATACACCTGGCCGCCATGCGCGTGAATCGTCGCGCAAATGTCCTTGATGGCCTCTTCGAACACGCCGTGCGTGCTCGGATACGTCACCATGAACGCCGCGAGATTCGCGGCGTGCTCGGCTGCCTTCGCCTTGAGATCTGCGACGTCAATGTTGCCGCTGGTGTCCGTCTTCACCACCACCACCTGCATTCCCGCCATCACGGCGCTCGCCGGATTCGTTCCGTGCGCAGACTGCGGGATCAGGCACACCGTGCGGTGCGTGTCGCCTCGCGAATGATGGTACGCGCGGATCACGAGCAGGCCCGCGTACTCGCCCTGCGATCCCGCGTTCGGCTGCAGCGAGACCGCGTGGAATCCGGTGATGCTCGCGAGCGCCGACTCGAGCCGACGGAACATCGATGCGTATCCGTTCGCCTGCGCCACCGGCGCGAAAGGATGAATGCCGCCGACTTCACTCCACGTCACCGGAAACATCTCGGCCGCGGCGTTCAGTTTCATCGTGCAGCTGCCGAGTGCAATCATCGAATGCGTGAGCGAAAGATCACGCGACTCGAGCATGCGCATGTAGCGCTGCATCTCGGTTTCCGAATGGTGCCGGCTGAACACCGGATGCGTACAGAAGGCGCTCGTCCGGGCGAAGCGCTCGTCGAAGCGCGCGTCGACGTCCATTGAAAAGGCCGCAGAGTCAAGCGCGGGAGCTATTCCGCCATTGAACACGGCGAGCAGGTCAGTCACGTCCGCGACCGTCGTAAGTTCGTCGAGCGAGACACCGATATCGCCGCCCTCGAAATAGCGGAGGTTGATTTTCATTTTCTCCGCAGCCGCGCGAATCGGCGCAGTGCCCTTTGCGCCGGGGCCCACGCGCAGCGTGTCAAAGAACACATCATGGCGCACCGCGAGACCGAGCTTGCGCAGTCCTGCCGCGAGCGTCTCGCTGCGATGGTGCACGCGCGTCGCGATGCGCGCGAGGCCCTCGGGCCCGTGCCACACCGCGTACATCCCCGCCATCACGGCGAGCAGCACCTGCGCCGTGCACACGTTGCTCGTTGCCTTCTCGCGCCGGATGTGCTGCTCGCGCGTCTGCAGCGCCATGCGCAGCGCCGGCTTGCCATGACTGTCGCGCGAGACGCCGATGATACGGCCGGGAATGTGACGCTTGTACTCATCCTTGGTCGAGAAGAACGCTGCGTGCGGGCCGCCGTAGCCAAAGGGCACGCCGAAGCGCTGCGAATTTCCCACGGCGATATCCGCGCCCCACTCACCAGGCGGCGTGAGCAGCGTGAGCGCGAGCAGATCCGTCGCGACGATGACCAGTGCGCCGGCCGCATGCGCGGCTGAGGCAAGATCACGATAGTCATGCACGGCACCGTCGCTGGACGGATATTGCACGAGCGCAGCGCAGACACCCTGCTTGAGATCAAACCTCGCGGCTTCGCCGACGATCACTGTCATCCCGCGGGCCGCGGCGCGCGCTTTCACGAGGTCGATCGTCTGCGGATGGCAGTTGGAGTCAACGAGAACGGTGTCGACGCCGTCGCCCGAAATGCCGTGCGCCATCGTGACCGCTTCGGCGGCGGCCGTTCCTTCGTCGAGCAACGATGCGTTCGCGATCGGCAGCGCCGTGAGATCGCTGACCATCGTCTGATAGTTCAGCAATGCCTCCAGGCGGCCCTGCGCGATCTCCGCCTGATATGGCGTGTACGCCGTATACCAGCCGGGATTCTCGAGAATGTTGCGCTGAATCACCGCGGGCGTGTGTGTGCCCGAGTAACCCATGCCGATGAACGATCGCCAGATTTCGTTTCCGGCCATCTCCGCCTTGAACGAGGCGAGCGCCTCCTGCTCCGAGCGTTCGGCGGGAACGTCGAGCACACCACGGAAGCGGATGTTGGAGGGAATCACCGCATCGACGAAGTCGTCGAGCGAGGCGTAGCCGAGTGTGTCAAGCATGGCGCGCACGTCAGCTTCTGACGGCCCGATGTGGCGCGAAACGAACGAATCGGGCTGCGGGATCTGTTTTTCTGCCTTGGACACGGATCGTGAACTCCTTAAATGGTCAACTGCCAGCCCTGAAAAGTAACAACATCTCCAAGCGTAGGCTTTTCACTAGATTTCAGATATGAACGACACTCAAAACGCACCGAGGGTACGGATCATGTCCTACAGGGGCGAAGCCGCGCGCACCGGCATCGGTATTGGAAGCGCACTTGCGATCACGATCTCATGGAGCCTGCACCACTCGGTCTTCTGGGCGATCCTGCAGGGCTTTTTCGGCTGGTTCTACGTGCTCTACTATCTGATTACGCGCTGACCCGCCCGTTCGCGGTGTGCGTGCGTTGAAGTGGAGATTTCTCGACTCGGGCGCCCTCGACGGCGCGGAACAGATGGCGCTCGACGCGGGGCTGATGGACCGCGCGCGCCACACCGGCGAAGCCGTGTTCCGCGTGTACCGCTGGACACGCGCGACGCTTTCGTTCGGGCGCCACGAGTCGGTGCGCGGCAGATTCGATCCCGCTGACCTCGTCACGGCGAATATCGGAGTGGTGCGCCGGCCCACCGGCGGCCGCGTTCTCCTGCACGATCACGAGGTGACGTACAGCGTGACCGCGCCTGCTGCCGATGATGAACGCATGCGGGAGAGTTATCGCCGCATCAACGCAATTCTTGTTGCGGCTCTGGCGCAGCTCGGTGTCGATGTCACAGAAGCGCCGGCAGAAGCGCCGGCAGAAGCGCCGGCAGCGCGGGCAGAAGCGCGGGCAGGCGCGCCGCGGCGGCCGGGTGGCGCTGCCTGTTTTGCGGAGCCATCGGCCGGCGAGCTGGTGGTCGGCGGGCAGAAACTCGTCGGCAGCGCGCAACTTCGCGAACGCGGAGCACTGCTGCAGCACGGCTCGATCCTGCTCGAGGACGATCAGCCGCGAATCGTCGAGCTCGCCGCGCAGCCGATCACGCCCGCTCTTCCCGCGGCGACGCTGCACGAGGCGCTGGGCCGGCAGCCGGCGTACTCGGAGGTCAGCAGTGCACTGCGCGCAGCCCTCGCGCGTCTCGAGATTGAACCCGTGCCGCTCGAGCCGGGAGAGGCGCACGAGTTTGCGGCTCCACACCGGGAGCGATTCGCGAGCGCGGATTGGACGTGGCGCAGGTAGCTTCTTAATGTTTGCCGTCTCTCATCGGAGCCTGATGCGAATTTCCCTGCTCATGCGCGGAGCGCTGGTGCAGCTGCTGGAGCGGCTACTGGTGCCGCTGGTACTTCTGGTGCCACTGGCGTCAGTTTCGTTCCTCGCCGGATGCGGCGGAAATGAACGTTCTTCCGGCGGCGGCACGATCGTCATCGGCAGCGGGCAGGATCCCAGAACACTGTTTCCCCCACTCGCGGATCTCACTCAGGCACGCGAGATCACCGAACTCCTGTTCGAAAAGCTCGCCGAACGTGGTCCCTCGCTGAACACGCTCGGCGACTCGGGTTTCGTGCCGCGGCTCGCGCAGCGCTGGGATTGGTCCCCCGACTCGCTGAGGGTGACCTTCCATCTCGACCCGCGTGCGCGCTGGCAGGACGGCCACGCGGTACGGGCGTCCGACGTGAAGTTCGCGTTCAGCGTGTACACCGACACGCTGACGCGCTCGCGAATGCGCCGCGACTTGATCGCCGCCGTCGACTCGATAACCGTTGGCGACTCCGCGACGTGCACGGCATGGTTTCATCAGCGTTCGCCGGAGCGCTTTCACGAGCTCGTCTTTTCGCTCACGCCACTGCCCGAGCACCTGCTGAGGGGAATCCTGCGCGATTCAAGCGCGATGCTCGCGTTCGCAAAGAGTCCGGCCGGCAACGGCCCGTTCAAAATCGTGAAATGGGAGCAGCAGGTGCGACTCGAGGTCGCGAGAAGCGAAACCTTTTCGGGCACGCCAGCGCGTTTCGATCGCGTGATCTGGACGTTCGCGCCGGATGCGTCGACGCTGTTCAAGCAGTTCATGGCTGGCGAATCCGACTTCCTCGAAAATCTCACCGTCGAGGACGCAGCGGCTGCCGCGAGGCAGCCGGATCGGCGCGTGATCGCGCTTCCGGATTACGGATACAACTTTCTCCAGTTCAATCTCCGCGACGGAGCGAGCGCGCGGCCGCACGCGCTCTTCGGCGATCGCGCGCTGCGCCGAGCCCTCACGATGGCCCTCGACCGGCAGCTGCTCGCGCGCAGCGTATTCGACACGCTCGGGCGCGTGGGGCTCGGGCCGTTCGTCCGCGCACAGTGGTCGGCGGACACCACGCTGCGCCAGATTCCGTTCGATCGCGCCGCTGCCGCGACACTGCTCGATTCGCTCGGATGGCGCGCGGGAAAGGACGGCATGCGCTCGCGCAACGGCAAGCCGCTCGCATTCTCACTGCTCGTGCCGACGAGCAGCAAAGCGCGGCAGACGCTCGCGGTGCTGATACAGGAGCAGCTGCGTCTTGCCGGAGTGAGTGTGGCCGTCGAGAGGCTCGAAGGCCCCGCGATCGGCAAACGCGTCACGACCGGCGCGTTCGACGCGCAGATGGGTGGGATCACCGCGTCCCCGTCGCCGAGCGGTGTGAAGCAAACGTGGACGAGCGCGGCGTCAAAGGACGGCTTGAATTTCGGACACTATGAGAACGGTGCGTTCGATGCACAGGTCGATAGCGCCACCTCTGCGAACAGCAAGCCGAACGCCAAGGCGCACTATCGCAGCGCGTATCAGATCATCGTCGACGATGCACCGGTGATCTGGCTCTACGAACCGCCAACGAGAGCCGGCGCGAACGCGCGGCTGCAGCTCAATGCCGCGCATCCCGACGCGTGGTGGCTCGGGCTTCGCGAATGGTCCATCACGCCGGGCAAGCGGCTGCCGCGCGACGCTGTTCCGGCACAGAAACCGTAGCGAGTGCGCCGCTTCCTCCTCGCGCGCGGCGCGCAGGCCGTCACCGTCATTGCCATCGTCGCGACGCTCGCGTTCGTTCTCGTGCATCTCGCGCCGGGCGATCCGTTCGCCTCGAATCTCGATGATCCCTCGAATAGCGCGGAGCTTCACGCGGCGCAGATACATCACTGGGGTTACGACCAGCCGCTCGCGGTGCAGTATGTAAAATGGGTGGGCAACCTCGCGCGGCTGCAATTCGGCTGGTCGCATTCACGCGGCCGCTGGGTGACCGACGTCCTGCGAGAAACGATCCCGCGCTCGATGCTCCTGATGGGCACGGCGATCGTCTTCGGCGTGTTCGCGGGTGTCGCGCTCGGCACGTGGCAGGCGCCACGACGCGGGAGCATGGCCGAAAAGATTTCTGGCTCGCTCGCCATCGTCACGCTTTCCATGCCCGAGTTTCTCGTGGCGATCGCGGCGCTCGCGATCCCCGCCGCGCGCTGGCACTGGTTTCCAGTGAGCGGAATCGTTAATCCGGCGATGCACGATTCGATGAATGCGGCCGCCCGCGCGGGAGACATTCTCCTGCATCTCGCACTGCCAGCGGGCACGCTCGCGCTGCTCATTGCCGCGTCGGTGTCACGGTATCAGCGCATGGCGATGCTCGCCGTGCTTCCCGACGAGTTTATTCGCACGGCGCGGGCGAAGGGCGCGGCCGAGCACGACATCGTCTGGCGCCACGCGCTGCGCAACTCGCTCGGGCCGCTCACGACGATCATCGGCCTGCTCCTCCCGACTCTTTTCAGCGGCGCGGTTTTTGTCGAAACGATTTTCAGCTGGCCGGGGATCGGCCGCATGATGGTGGAGGCGGTTGGGACCGTCGATTATCCGCTCGTGCTGGCCGGCGTTCTTGCCGGCAGTGTGTTCGTCGCGCTCGGCAGCGCGCTCGCGGACGTGCTCGCCGCGTTCGCGGATCCGCGCGTAAGGATCGACGCATGAAGGTCGCGATCGGCGTGCTGCTCGTGCTCGTGTTCGTCGCGCTTGCGGCGCCCGCCATCGCGCCGCACGATCCGCGCGTCACGCCGGAGTCCGCGCTCGAGAAGAATCTTCCGCCCTCGGCGTCACATCTGTTCGGCACCGATCAATATTCGCGCGATGTGCTCAGCCGCGTGATCTTCGGCGCGCGCGTCTCGCTCGGAGTCGCGGCAGCGTCCGTGCTGCTCGCGCTCACGCTCGGCGCCGCGGTCGGCGCGGCCGCGGGTCTCGCGGGCGGATGGGTCGACGCGATCTGCATGCGCATCGTCGACGCCATGCTTTCCGTGCCACGTGTCCTGCTACTGCTCGTGCTCGTGGCGACCACGGGAACGCTCTCCGTCGGCGGAATCGTTCTGCTGCTCGGCCTCACGGGATGGATGGGCATGAGCCGCCTCGTGCGCGGTGAGGTGCGGCTGCTGCGCGAGCGCGAGTTCGTCATGGCAGCGCGCGCGACGGGAGCATCCGAGTGGAACGTGTTCGTCGCGCACATTCTGCCGGCGCTTGTTCCGACGCTGCTCGTGGCGGGCACGCTCGCGCTCGCATCCGTGATTCCGCTCGAGGCGGGTCTCTCATTTCTTGGATTGGGCGTGCAGTCGCCGACGGCGAGCTGGGGCAACATCATCAGCGACGCGGGCGAGCGTCCCGGCGACGTGTGGTGGGTGGTCCTCTTCCCCGGACTCGCGATCGTCTGCACTGTGCTTGCGGTGAACACCATCGGCGAACGACTTCGCGAACGCGCGGACCCGCGGCAGAGGCTGGTGCCGTGACGATGATTGGCGCTGATCCGATGCTCTTGGATGTTCGCGATCTCTCCGTGAGTTACGCCGGCGAACACGGCGCCGTGCGCGCGGTGGACGGCGTGTCGTTCTCGGTGCACGCGGGCGAGACGGTCGCGCTCGTCGGCGAATCCGGCTGCGGCAAGACGTCGGTGGCGTTCGCGCTGATGCGCGTGATGTCGCCCGGCGCGAGTATTGGCGCGGCGAGCCGCGTCATATTCGAGGGCGCCGATCTCCTCGCGCTCGACGAGCGCGCGATGCGCGACATTCGCGGCCGCCGTCTCGCGATGATTTTCCAGGAGCCGGCGTCGGCGCTCAATCCCGTGATGAAGGTCGGCGCACAGGTCGCGGAGGTCGCGCTGCTGCACGGCGAGCGCTCCAAAAAGGCGGCGTGGGATCGCGCGGTGGGCATGCTCGATCGCACCGGCATCGCGAACGCCGACGAGCGCGCGCACTTGTATCCGCACGAACTCTCGGGTGGCATGCGCCAGCGCGTGCTGATCGCGATGGCGCTCATGATGCAGCCCGCGCTGGTGATTGCCGACGAACCGACCTCCGCGCTCGACGTCACCGTGCAGGCGCAGATTCTCGACCTGCTGCGCGATCTGCAGAAGGAAACCGGCATGGCGGTCCTGCTCATCACGCATGACTTCGGCGTCGTGGCGGAACTCTGTTCGCGAGCGCTGGTGATGCGCGGCGGAAAAATTGTGGAAGATGCTCCGGTCGATGAGATTTTCCATGCGCCGAAAAACGCATACACCGCCGGGCTCCTGAGCGCGGTCCCGCGTTTGTCCGCCGACCAATGACGGATGACGCGCGACCGATGACCGCCAACCTGCTTTCGGTGAGGGATCTCACCAAGATCTTCCCGCCGCGACGTTCGCTTTTCGGTGCGAGCGCGGCGCCCAACACGGCGGTGGCCGGCGTTTCGTTCGAGATCGGCCGCGGCGAAACCCTCGCCCTCGTCGGCGAATCCGGCAGCGGCAAGACCACCACCGGCCGCGCGATTCTCCGCCTCATCGAACCGACGTCGGGCAGTGTGCGTTTCGACGGCACGGATGTCCTCGCGCTCGAACGCGAACCGCTCAGAATGCTTCGCCGCCGGATGCAGATCGTCTTCCAAGATCCGTTCACCTCGCTCGATCCGCGCATGAAGATTGGGCGCACCGTGCGCGAGGGCATCGAGGCACATCACCTGGCGGAAGGCGCCGATGCCGACGCTCGCGTGGCCCGCGCGCTCGAGGAAGTCGGCCTCAGCAAGACCGACGCCGCTAAACTTCCGCACGAGTTCTCCGGCGGCCAGCGCCAGCGTATTGCCATCGCCCGCGCGCTCGCGGTCGAGCCCGAGTTCGTCGTGCTCGACGAGGCCGTCTCCGCCCTCGACGTCACGGTGCAGGCGCAGGTCCTCGCGCTCCTGATGCAGCTCCAGCGCGATCGCGGCCTCACCTATCTGTTCATCGCCCACAATCTCGCGGTGGTCGAGCAAATCGCCACCCGAGTCGCCGTGATGTACCTTGGCCGGATCGTGGAACTTGCTCCGGCCGCGGTGTTGTATTCCAATCCAACGCACGGATACACGAAGGCTTTGCTGTCCGCCGTCCCGGTGCCCGACCCCCGCGTGAAAAAGAAGCGCATTCTTTGGAACGGAAACTAAAACACATGGCCACGTCAGCCGACCACGCCGAAGTCTTCGCGGACCGTTCCCTCTTTGGCCATCCCAAAGGCCTCGGTCTCCTGTTCTTCACAGAGATGTGGGAGCGGTTCTCGTACTACGGCATGCGCGCGCTGCTGGTGCTCTATCTGGTCAACGCGCAGCACTGGACGGCGGCGAAAGCTGCGACGCTGTACGGCAACTACACGATGCTCGTCTTTCTCACGCCGCTCGTCGGCGGGTATCTCGCAGACCGCATCATCGGCACGCGGCGATCGCTCGTGATCGGCGGCATCATCATCGCGGCGGGACACTTCACACTCGCGCTGACCGGCGAGGCGGCATTCTACATCGGCCTCGGGTTGATCATCGTCGGCACGGGATTCTTTAAATCAAACGTGTCGACGCAGGTCGGACAGATCTACGCCGACGGCGACGCGCGACGCGACGCCGGCTTTACGGTCTTCTACATGGGCATCAACCTCGGCGCCTTTCTCGGGCCGCTCCTCTGCGGATATCTCGCCGAGAGTCCGAACTGGGGCTGGCACTATGGATTCGCCGCCGCCGGCGTCGGCATGGTGCTCGGCCTCATCACGTATGTGTGGGGGCGCGAGAAATATCTGCCGGGCATCGGTCTTCCGAATCGCGTCGATACGTCGGCAAGAATCGACGCGTCAGTTCCCGTCTCGAACCCCATGCATGGGATCGGCGGCGCCGCAGTCGGCTGCGTGCTCGGCTTCCTCGGCGGCGGATGGCTGGGACTCGCGATGGGCGGCGTGATCGGCGGCGCGCTCGGAATCGCGATCCTCGGCTCGCAGGGAGAGGAGCGCAAGCGCGTGTTCGCGATTTTCATCGTCGCATTTTTCATCGTGTTTTTCTGGGCGGCATACGAGCAGGCCGGCAGTTCGATGAATCTCTTCGCCGATCGCAACGTCGACCTCACGCTCGGCGGTTTGGTGTCGAAGCCGATTCCCGCGAGCTGGTTCCAGTCTGTGAATCCGTTCTACATCCTCGTCTTCTCGCCGGTGTTCGCGTGGATCTGGATGACCCTCGGGAAAAACAAAATGGAACCGTCGACGGCCATGAAGATGGTCATCGGGCTGTTTCTGCTTGGCACGGGATTTCTCTTCATGGTGCTCGGCGCGAAGAGCGCGGATCAGGGCATGCGCGTGAGCTGGATGTGGCTGTGCGCCGCGTACCTCTTCCACACCCTCGGCGAGCTGTGCCTCTCGCCGATCGGACTTTCGTACGTCACGAAGGTCGCGCCCGTGCGGTTCGCGTCGCTGATGATGGGCGTCTGGTTCCTCTCGAACGCCGTGGCGAACAAGCTCGGCGGAACGATTGCGGCGCTCGTGGAGAAAATCCCGACGCTCACGCAGTTCTACACGATTTTCGTGATCTCGTCGTTCAGCGCGGCGTTGCTGATGCTGCTCTGCGTCCCCTTGCTGAAGCGACTGACTTCGACGGTGAAGGCGTAGGGGCGGTGGAAGTTGGAGGATCGAAGATGGACGATTTCTACTGACCCATCTTCCTCTTTAGCTCCGCGAGTTTTGCTTCGGCGTCGGCGTCCGCCGCGCTGCGCTTGTTTGAGCGCGCCAGATTGTTCAGTTCGTCGTGAAGTTTCGTATCGCTCGGCAGGCCGAGTTCTTCGTCGCTGAGCGTGCCGGGCGGCGGCGCCAGCGGATCCGAATTTGATCCGACTCCCGCGTTCGCCGATTTGAGCGCGGTCATCATCTCGGCCAACTCGCGCTCCGCCAGCTCGGCCTCCGCTTCCTGCGCATCGAGCTTGCGCTGCAGCACGTTCACGTGTTCGCCGTGCTGTTGCTCGTACTTCACCGCGAGCGCAATGGTCTCCGCGTCGTTGATTCCCTCCGCGAGCGTTTTTCTCCGCCGCACGGTTTCGAGCTGCTCGCTCTCCTGCTTGAGCTTCCGCCGCGTGACCTCGACGCCTTCGCGCAGGTCTTCAACGCCGAGCTTCGCGCTCACGAGCGCGCTCTTCATGGCGTAAATCGCAGCACGGCGGTCGCCGGGAGCGACTTGGCCATGGAGCAGATCTTGAATGGTGGACTTGAGTGATTCAAACACGGTATGCAGAATACGTCATGTCAAAGTTGATTGCCATCAGCGCAACGGCTGATTCACTGAAGATTCGTCTGAGCCTGAACTACGCGCGATCTTTGGAAGGCGCCGGTCTCACGCCGCTGGTCGTCCCTCCCCTTACGGATCCCACGCGCGTTGGTGACATCCTCGACGCCTGCGGGGGCGTTCTGCTCACGGGCGGCGAGGACGTCGACCCGAAACTCTACGGCGCCTCTCCCCACGCGAAACTTGGCGAGATCAATCCTGCCCGTGACGCAACGGAGCTCGCCCTGCTCGACGCGGCTCGCGAGCGGGGGATGCCGGTGCTCGCCATCTGCCGTGGCATCCAGCTGATCAATGTCGCGTACGGCGGCACGCTCTATCAGGATTTGCCGAGCGAGCATCCGTCAGGCGTGAAGCACGATCAGCCCGAGGAGGCAGCCGCCTCTCGTTCGCACGCGGTGAAGATTATGGCAGGCACACGTCTCGCTGCGGCAGTCGGCGCGACCGACATGACGGTGAACTCGTACCATCATCAGGCCGCGCATCGCGTTGGCGACGGGCTGCGCGTCACCGCCGTCGCGCCCGACGGCGTGATCGAAGGCCTCGAGGTGGAGGACCCGAATTGGTGGGTGCTCTCGGTACAGTGGCATCCCGAGGATCTCACCACCGATGTGCGCTCGTGGGACCGCGGAATCTTCAAGGCGTTCGCCGACGAAATCGACCGCCTCGAGCACGCCGCTACGCGACCTTCCAGCGCACCTCGTCGCGAACTTGCCGCATCAGGCGTTCCGGCGAACTGACGTTTGGAAACATCAGCGTGTCGCTCACCCGGTTGAGCGCCACGCGCATCACCGGGAACTTCTCCGCCGCCAGCGCGAACATCGGCTTGAGTCCGTGCTCGCTCGCCATGCGATGGTCTGCGGCGAGCTGAAAGCCGCGCTGCCCCATTTCATCGTAGTAGTCGATTGGCGGGCCGCCGCGGCGCCAGCGCCGGTGCTCGATGTAGTCCGGAAAAATTCCCGCGAGCCACAGCGCGTAATTGCCGAGGTGCGCGCGCACGAGAAAGTTGCGGCGCGTATCCGGTCCGTCCACGTCGCCAGCGAGCGCGGCGAGCGTGTCGTAGGTCTCGTCGTCGGCGTCGGACACGCGATTGGCGCGCCCGCGCAGTCCGAAATGCAGCAGAATCGAGGCCGCGTAGTCGGCGAGCATCACTTCGTCCTCGCCCGACTGCAGCATCGCGTGCCGCGCGACCACGTAGAGAAAGAGAGGTTCGGAGGCCCGCGAGCCGAGTCGCGTGGCGAGCAGAGCCCTGAGCAGGCGCGGATCGTCGAGGATCGCGTCGAGTCCATCGTCACGGAGACGGGCCTCGGAATCCGCCAGCGAGCTCTCGCCAGCCTGCTCGAGCAGCGCGATCGCGAGATGGGCATCATCCCGGGTGAAGCGGGAGCGAACGTTCGCAACGAGCATATCGGCCTCCCTTTCAAGGACGACGAACTAATCCTCCGCTGGATACGTATTACCCCGTAGCGTCTCGGACGGCCTCGCCCCTACTTTTAATAACCCGCTCGCCAGGACCATAGAACTAGTGCTCTACCTCTGCATTCCCTCGCACAACGAAGCGCCCACGGTGGGCGTCCTCCTCTGGCGCATCCGCAAGGTGTTTCAGGAATACTCGCGCGAATACGAAATCATCGTCTACGACGACGCGAGCACCGACAGTACCCGCGAAACGCTCGAGCCATACAAGAAGGTCATGCCGCTCACCGTCATCGGCAGCAAAGCGCACGTGGGCTATGCGCGCGCCGTTGAAACGCTGCTCAAGACCGCGAGCGAGCGCACGAAGTACCCGCGCCGCGACGCCATTGTGCTGATGCAGGCCGACTTCACCGATCAGCCCGAGCATCTGCCGGAACTCGTGAAGCGATTTGAAGGCGGAGCGGATGTGGTCGCCGTGGAGCGCGTGATGAGCGCCAGCGCGCCCGACCCCGTGCAGAAGCTCGCGAAACTCGCGCGATGGCTGCCGCGGCTCTGGCCGATTCGTTCGTTCGTGACCATTCCGGGAGTCAAAGATCCGTTCGGCGGATATCGGCTGCTGCGCATCAGCATCGTTCGCGATCTGCTCAAGGAACCCGGCGCCACTCCGTTCGCGGATGCGCCGGTGTGGGCGACGAACGTGGAACTGCTTCGCAGCTGCGTTCGCCTCGCGCGGCGCACGGAGAGCGTGCCGCTCGAGTCGCGCTGGGATTTGCGGCCGCGCGAGAGCCGCGTAAAGCCATGGCCGGATGTGATCGATCTTGCGAAACGTGGCTGGGCAGCGCGGTCGCGGCCCTCGCCTCACGCCGTCGCGTGACCATCGCGCGCGGAATTCTCGGCGCGGTGTTTGCGGGCGCCGCGCTCGTGCTGAATGCCCAGGCGGTCGCAGATGAGCCGCCCGCCAGAGTTCCGTGGGCGGCCGGAGAGCACCTCGAGTACACGGTGCGGCTCGCCGGCATCAAGAGTGGAAGCGGCCTGATGGAGGTGGCGGGCCTCGAGCACATGCGCGGGCGGCCAGCGTGGCGTTTGCATTTCAACATCAAAGGCAGCGCGCTGTTCGGCGCATACCACGTCGACGATTCGTACGAGAGCTGGATGGATGTCTCGACGCTGAACTCGCTGCGTTTCGAGCAGAATCTGTACGAAGGCGGGAAACACAAGCAGCGGAACTACGACATCTTTCCGAATCGCAGCATCTTTCATCAGGAAGGAAAGGAAGAGCGAACATCGGTGGCGGATCCGCTCGACGACGCGTCGTTTTTCTTTTTCGTTCGCACGATTCCGCTCGAAGTCGGCAAGGAATACACGTTTCGACGGTACTTCAATCCCGACGCGAATCCGGTGGTGATCAAGGTGGTGCGGCGAGACACGATCGATGTGCCGGCGGGACGATTCCCGACCATCGTGCTGCAGCCGAGCATCAAGACGAATGGCCTCTTCTCGGAGGACGGCCACGCGGAGATCTATCTCTCCGACGACGAGCGGCGCATTCTCGTGAAGATGGACACGCACTTTGCGAAGGTGATTTCGCTCAACCTTCAGTTGAAAAAAGCGACATTCGGTACAGCGGAAAAGAAACCGTGAGCACCGGCCGCAAACGGCCGGCCGAGACGGATCTCTCGCGCGTGCGCACCGTGCCGATCGCGAAACGTCCGAACAAAGTCCGCGCCGAGGAATTCTCGTCGCCGCCCGGCGACGACCGCTCGTTCGCCGCGTTCCTCCACGCGCTCCCCGACGTTCTGGTGGCGCGCGATTTTCTTGCTGTGGCAGGCGCGATCGCCGCGGCCGCCGTGAAAAAACGCGGCGTCGTCGTGATGCTCGGCGGCCACGTCGTGAAAACGGGACTCGCACCCGTGCTGATCGACCTGATGCAGCGCGGCGTCATCACGCACCTTGCGATGAACGGCTCGGCCGCGATTCACGACTATGAGATCGCCCGCTTCGGCGGAACGTCGGAGGATGTCGCGGCTGGCCTGCGCGACGGAACGTTCGGCATGGCCGAGGAAACCGGCCGCGGCATGAACGAGGCGTTCATTCGCGGCAGCGCAGAAGAGCGCGGCATGGGCGAGGCACTCGCCATCGCGCTCGACTCGGAAAAACAGCTGGCCCACCCGGAACTCTCGCTGCTGCTCAACGCATGGCGTCTCGATGTGCCCGTCTCAGTGCACGCCGCGCTCGGGGCCGAAATTATTCATCAGCATCCCGCCGCGAGCGGCGCAGCGATTGGCGATACCAGCCATCGCGATTTCCGCCGGCTGGCCGCGAGCCTGGAGCGGATCGACGATGGCGGAGTGGTGCTCAACCTCGGCAGCGCGGTGATCATGCCGGAGGTATTTCTCAAGGCCCTCACGATCGCGCGAAACGTGAACAGCGGCGCGCCGCGCGGGTTCGTCACGTGCGACCTGGACATGCAGAGGCACTACAGGCCGCGGGTCAACGTGGTCCAGCGGCCGACGCTAGATAGCGGGAAGGGGTATGAGATCACCGGGCACCATGAGATCATGGTTCCGATGCTCGCGTGGGCGGTAATCGAGAAACTGCGAACTGCGAGTTAACTGTTGCTTGAGGAAGGCCCGCCTCAGTAGGTCGTCGGCGCCCCGCTGACCCTCTCGCGCAATCGCTTCGCACTCGACGGACTCACCACTGCGATGACGACGTACGCCACCGCGCCAATGCAAATAATCTTGAAAGCCAGGAACGCCAGGCCGATGAACAGGCCGAGCACTCCTCCCAGGATTCCAAATACGAACTTCAGTGCGAATAGGCCGAGTATCGCCAGCAGGCCGATCTTGAACAGTGTGCTTAGCATCGCAGAATCCTCGAGCAGGTCTGACTTCAATACGTCCTGCCCAAACAAAGTGTTTCAGGCCCATGCGGCGAGTGCTCGCTCGAACTGGGAAAAATCCAAAAAACCGGCCCGAGGCCCTATCCCAAACGCCCCCATTTGTAGTAACCGTCTACTTCATTTATAGCGGTTACTGCACTCTAGCATTGCGGGAAAACCCTCCCTACATTCCAAGGATGGGAGAGACCCTCTACCAAATCATGGGCAGGCACCGCAGCGAGCCGCTGCCGGAGCGAAAGCCCAGTTGGCTCAAGGTGAAGGCGCCGGGTGGACCGAACTATGTCCATCTGAAAAACCTCATGCGCGAGCTCGACCTCCATACGGTCTGCGAAGAGGCCCACTGCCCCAACGTCGGTGAGTGTTGGGAGCACGGAACCGCGACCTTCATGATCCTCGGCGATGTCTGCACCAGAAATTGTGCCTACTGTGCGGTCGCACACGGCCGGCCGCCCAAGTTCGACATGGCCGAGCCCGGACGAGTCGCCGATGCCACGGCGCAGATGAATCTCCGACATTTGGTTTTGACTTCGGTAGACCGCGACGACCTCCCCGATTTCGGCGCGTGGGCTTTCGCGGAAACGATTCGGTTGGTTCACGAGCGGGTCCCCGGCTGCTCGGTCGAAGTGCTCGTTCCCGATTTTCAGGGAAATCAGGATTCCATCCGCGCCGTTCTGGAGGCCAGGCCCGAGATCTACAACCACAATACCGAGACCGTCCCGCGCCTTTACAAAAAGGCGCGCCCGGGCGGCCGCTACGAGCGGGTTCTCGAGATCTTTCGATTCACAAAATCCTTCGCCCCCGACATTCCCACGAAAACCGGAATGATTCTCGGCATGGGCGAGACCAACGAGGAAGTGCTCAAGACCATGCGCGAACTGCGCGAGGTCGACGTCGATATCCTCACGCTCGGCCAGTATCTCCGTCCGTCCAACGACCACATCGCGCTCGACCGCTATGTCACGCCCGATGAGTTCAAGATGCTTTACCGCGAGGGAATGCAGATGGGATTCAAGCACGTCGAGAGCGGGCCGCTCGTTCGCTCGAGCTATCACGCGTGGGAGCAGGTTCAGGCGGCGGGGGTCTGATGGCTTCCAAAAAACAGCCCGCAACCCGCGTCGCGGGAAATGCATCGACTGCCGCGCTCCACACAGAGTTGCTCCACTCGATGATGCTTCAGCGCCGCTTCGAGGAGAAAGTCGCCGAAGGGTACGCGCTCGGCAAAATCGGCGGCTTCTGCCATCTCTACATCGGCCAGGAAGCGTGCGGAACTGGCGTCATCTCCATGCTGCGCGATGACGACTACGTGATCACCACGTATCGAGATCACGGTCAGGCGATCGCGCGCGGCGTTTCACCGCGCGCGGTGATGGCTGAACTGTTCGGACGCGTCGACGGCTGCTCCAAAGGAAAGGGCGGCTCGATGCACTTGTTCGACCGGAACGTGAACTTCCTCGGCGGACACGGCATCGTCGGTGGCCACGTGCCGATCGCGACCGGAGTGGCGTTCGCGATCAAGTATCGCGGCGGCGATCAGGCGATCGTGTGCTTCATGGGTGAGGCCGCGGTGAACAACGGCGCCTTTCACGAATCGCTGAACATGGCCGGGCTCTGGAAGCTTCCGGTGATCTACGTGATCGAGAACAACAAGTACGGCATGGGCACCGCCGAGAGTCGCAGCTCGTCCATCAAGGAGATGTACAAGCGCGGCGAGACGTACTCGATCACGAGCGCTGAAGTGGATGGCCAAGACGTGCTCGCTGTGCGCAGCGCGATGGAAAAAGCCCTGGAGCGCGCGCGTGACGATTACCAGCCGACGCTTCTCGAGATTCGCACCTACCGCTACATGGGCCACTCGATGTCCGATGCCGTGAGCGGCACGTACCGCACAAAGGCCGAGCTCGAGGAATATCTGCAGCGCGATCCGATCAAGCTGCTTGAGGCGAAGATGAAAGCAGCGGGTGAGCTCACGGATGCAGGTATCGCAGCGATGGAAAAAGAAATCGCGGCGACGGTGCAGGATGCATGGGATTTTGCGGATGCATCGCCGGAACCGCCGGTGGAAGCGCTCTACGAAGATGTGCTTGTTGAAACCACTTCTGGCTGAGAACAATCAACTGCGAGTATCTGGTTTCTTGTTTCTTGTTTCTTGTTGCTGGTCGTACGACAAGAAACCAGTAACAAGAAACTTTCCACTCGTCCTTAACAAATGCCCCTGATTACCTATCGAGACGCCCTGAACCAGGCCCTGCGCGAGGAGATGCATAAGGACGACCGCGTCTTCCTCATGGGCGAGGAAGTCGGCGTCTACAACGGCGCCTACAAGGTGAGCAAGGGCCTCCTCGAAGAATTCGGCGAGATGCGCGTCGTCGATACGCCCATTACGGAACTCGGATTCGCCGGCGTGGGAGTTGGCGCCGCGATGGTCGGACTGCGGCCCGTTGTCGAGTTCATGACCTGGAACTTCGCGTTGCTCGCGCTGGACCAAGTGGTGAATGCCGCCGCGAAAATGCTATACATGAGCGGCGGCCAGTACAACATGCCGATCGTTTTCCGCGGGCCGAACGGCGCCGCGCTGCAGCTCTCCGCGCAGCACTCTCAGTCGTGGGAATCGTGGCTCGCGCACATCCCGGGCTTGAAGGTGGTCGCGCCGGGCACGCCGTATGATGCAAAAGGTCTGCTCAAGAGTGCGATCCGCGACGATAACCCGGTCATCGTGCTTGAAGGCGAGATGCTCTACAACATCAAGGGCGAAGTGCCCGACGAGGAATATCTGATTCCGCTCGGAAAGGCGGAGCTGAAACGTGAAGGCGAGCACTGCTCGATCATCACGAGCGGCAAAATGGTTCTCGTCGCAATGCAGGCCGCCGATCAACTCGCGAAAGAAGGCATCAAGATCGATGTGGTGGATCTGCGCACGATCCGCCCGATGGACGTCGACGCGATCACGGCGAGCGTGAAGAAAACCAATCGCGCCGTGGTGCTCGAGGAAGGCTGGGAGATTTGCGGCATCGGCGCTCAGGTTGTGGACTACATCCAGCGCAATTGCTTCGATCACCTCGACTCGCCGGTCATTCGCGTGCACCAGGAAGACACGCCGATGCCGTACGCGAAAGCGATGGAAAAGTTCGCGAAGCCCGATCTGCCAAAGACGATCGCTGCGGTGAAGAAAGTCATGTACATCGAGGCCTGACGATGGCGACGAAAATATTCATGGAGGCGCTGAGCCCCACGATGGAAGAGGGCCGCCTCGTGAAGTGGCTCAAGAACGAGGGCGACGCGGTGAAGAGCGGCGATGTGCTCGCCGAGGTCGAGACCGACAAGGCGGTAATGGAACTCGCCGCGCGCGGTGAAGGCGTGCTGCGCAAGCGGTTGGTGAATGAGGGCGACGCGGTTCCGGTCGGCACGCTTGTTGGCGTGATCGGCGCAAAGGACGAAGACATCGCCGCGCTGGTCGCCGGCGCTGGGGCGAAGGCAACTGCGACGGCACCAGCACCAGCACCAGCACCAGCAAACACGGCAACTGCAAATGTTGCCACGGCAACAGCCACGGCAACAGCCACGGGAACGGCAGCAGCACCTGTCGCGGCACCGGCAGTACCCGTGCAACCCGTGAAACCCGTGGCAAAAATTGCTGTTGCTGTTGGTGGTGCCGTTGGTGGTGCCGTTCCGTCGAACGGCCGCACGATTGCCAGCCCGCTCGCGAAACGATTGGCCGACGAAAAAGGACTCAACCTCGGAGCGGTTCAAGGCTCCGGCCCCGGCGGCCGCATCATCAAGCGCGACATCGAAGCCGCCCTCTCCTCTGGCGCATCATCGATCGTCCAACCTCCATCCTCGATCGATTTTCAAGATGTCCCGCTCACGCTCATCCGCAAAACGATCGCCCGCCGCCTCGCCGAGTCCATTGGCCCGATCCCGACGTTCTACCTCACCGCCGAGTTCGATCTCGCCCGCGCCAGCGAAATGCGCGCGCAGATGGCTTCGATGGGCGACGACTACAAAGTCTCGTTCAACGACATCATCCTGAAGGCAACGGCCACCGCGCTCGCGCAGCACCCCGAAGTCAACGCGCACTGGCTCGGCGATTCCATCCGCCTGCACCATCGCGTCCATCTCGGCATGGCGGTCGCAACCGATGATGGTCTGATCGTCCCGGTGATTTTCGACGCCGACAAAAAGCGTCTCAGCGAAATCTCAGTTGAATCCAAGCAGCTCGCCAGGAAAGCCCGCGAGCGTAAACTCCTCCCCGCCGAATACACCGGTTCGACGTTTTCCGTCTCGAACCTCGGCATGATGCAGATCGAGCAGTTCACCGCGATCATCAATCCGCCAGAGTGCGGCATCCTCGCGATCGGCGCGATCGAAGACAAAGTCATCGTCGGCGAGGATGGCACGCTCGAAACCCGCAAACGTTTGCGCGTCACCATGAGCTGCGATCACCGCGCGATTGACGGCGCCGTGGGCGCTCGATTTCTGCAGACCCTGCGCCGCATGATCGAAAATCCTCTGATGCTGGTGTACTAACATGGCGAACTACGATGTGATTTTCCTCGGTGGCGGGCCGGCCGGATACGTCGGCGCCATCCGCGCCGCGCAGCTCGGCCTCAACGTTGCCGTGGTCGAACGGGAAGGGCTCGGCGGAACGTGCGTGCTGTGGGGCTGCATCCCCGCCAAGGCGCTGCTCGAAGCGGCAAGCCTCGCGACACGCGTTACGCACGCTGCCGAGTTCGGCGTGAACGTCGGCGAGGTGAAACTCGACTACGGCGTCGCGATGAAGCGCTCGCGAGATGTGAGCATCAAGAACTCGAAAGGCGTCGAGTTCCTTTTCAAGAAAAACAAAATCACCTGGATCAAAGGCGTGGGCACGCTCGCGCCGAATACATCGCTGAAGGTCGTACTCGCCGACGGAAAAACCGAAACCCATACGGCAACGAAAGGCGTCGTGATTTCGACGGGCTCGCGCGTGCGTGGGCTTCCGCAGGCCGGGCTCGAACTCAACAAGACGACGGTGATCTCTTCGGACGAAGCGCTGATTCTCGAGAAAGCGCCGAAGACCATAGCGATCGTCGGCGCGGGCGCAGTCGGCTGCGAGTTCGCCGACGTGTTCACGGCGTTCGGTTCGAAGGTCACGCTCATCGAAGCGATGGATCGCATTCTTCCGCTCGAGGACGCGGATTCCTCTGCGGAAGTTCAGCGCAGCTTCAAAAAGCGCGGCATGGACGTCATGGCGAGCGCGAAGATGACTTCGGCGAAGGTCGGCAAGGATTCCGTCACGCTCACGATCGAAGCGCAGGGCGCGAAGCAGGAGATCACGGTCGAGAAGGTGCTCGTCGCCACGGGTCGCGCCGCCAACGTCGAGAACATCGGCCTCAAGGAATTGGGCGTGCAGCTCACCGACCGCGGCTTCATCAAGATCAACGAAAAAATGGAAACGAGCGCGAAAGGCATCTTCGCAATCGGCGATGTGGCCGGCCCGCCGATGCTGGCGCACAAGGGCGAGCGCGAAGGCATGATCGCGGCCGAAGTGATTGCGGGAAAACATTTCCATCCGCTCTCGTACGGCAACATTCCAAACGCGACGTATTGCCATCCGGAGGTCGCGTCGATCGGCATGACCGAAGCACAGGTGAAGGAAAAGAAAATCGACTACAAGGTTGGCCGATTCAACTTCAGCGCCAACGGCCGCGCGCGCACGTCAGGCGAGACCGAGGGCTTTGTGAAGATCATTCGCGACTCGAAATACGGCGAGATCCTCGGCGCACACATCGTCGGCGCGCATGCGACCGAACTCATTCACGAGCTCGTCGTCGCGCGTGAAAATGAATTCACGGTTGAAGAAGTCGAATTGGCCATTCACGCCCATCCGACACTTAGCGAATCAATTGCGGAAGCGGTTCTCGACTCCATGGGCAGGATGATCCACGCATAACCTGGGCGAATGGCGAGTGGGAACTGGCGCTGATTTACGACCCCCGCAGAACGCTCATCGGATCAACCGCCGCTGCGCGGCGCGCAGGGAGCCAGCTCGCGACCAGCGCTACGACAACGAGCAGCGCTATCACGCCTCCGAACGCGATTGGATCCGTCGTGCTCACGCCGTAGACGAGCCCCTTAAGCAGGCCAGTCAACGCGAGCGAGCCGACAGCGCCAACGATTATCCCGATCACCGCGAGCAGCGCGCCCTGACGGAGCACGAGGCCGAGCACATCGCTCCGCTGCGCGCCGAGCGCGATGCGCACGCCAATTTCCTGGCGGCGCTGCGTGACGATGTACGAGATCACGCTGTAGACGCCGAGCGTGGCGAGCAACAGTGCGGCTCCGCCGAACACCGCGACGAGCAGCAGCGAGAATTTGCGGTCGGCAACGGATGTCGAGACGACCGTCTCCATCGTACGCAGAACCGGTGGAACGTCCGGCCGTAACTCGCGGACGATCGCGCGCGCCGTTGAAATCACCGACGCCGGATCGCCGGAAGTTTGCATCACCACATGCATGTTCCGCGCTGCGTTCTGCCGCTGCGGAAAATACGCATAGAACGTCGGGGTGCCCGCCGCGGCGAGCGTTTCGTCGCGCACGTCGCCGACAACCCCGACAATCGTGTACGGGCGCAGATCGCCGTCCATGTTGCCGTACTGAATGATTTTTCCGATCGGATTTTCATTGGGCCACTTCGCCTTCGCGAGCGATGCGCTGATCACTCCCACGTGCTGCGACTCGGGCATATCAGTGGTCTGAAATGCGCGGCCGCTGACGACGGGGATATTCATGGTTTCGAAATAATTTCCGTCGACAACCATGAAGTTCGCATAGCCGCTCCGCGCGGGGTCTTTTGACAGCGCGGGATACTGTTTGAAGTCGATCTGCTCGTCCGCCCGCGCGAGAATAATGAACGCGCCGTCTGCGTTGCCGCCGATCAACGGAAAGCCGTTCGCTCCACCGACTCTAGCGACGCCGGGAATCGCCGCGACACGCGTCATGAGCTCACCGTAAAACGCGACGCGCCGCTGGGCAGCGCCTGCAGTCGGATCGTCAGGAAGCATCGCGTCGAGAATCACCGCGTGGTCGGTGCGGTAGCCGGGATGCACTTCGAGCAGCCGCACGAAGCTTCTGCCGAGCAGCCCCGCGCCAACGAGCAGCACAACGGTCAGCGCCATCTGACTCACCACGAGTGTCTGCCGAATTCGGGCGCTCGACCCGGTGCCTGTGAGCGTGCGCTGCGACGACGAAAGCGTGCCGCGAATATCGGTGCGCGTGCCCTGCCACGCCGTGAGCAGTCCGAGCGCCAGCGCGACGCTCACAGATACGCCGATCGCGAACAGCAGCACCGGAACATTCAGGTGAATCTCGTCGGAACGCGGAAGTTTGCCGTTTTGCAGCGCAAGCAACAGGCGCAGTCCGCCGGCCGCGAGCGCGATCCCCGCCACGCCGCCCGTCAGCGAAAGGATCGCCGACTCCGTCAGAAATTGCTTCGCAAGCCGCATCCGGCTCGCGCCGAGGGCGAGACGCACACCGATCTCTCCACTGCGAACCGCTATTCGCGCGACGAGCAAATTCACGACGTTCGCGCATGCGATCAGGAGAAGAAATGCGGACGCGCCGAGCAGAATCAGCAGCGTCGGCCGCACGTCGCCGACGAGCTGCTCGCGCAGCGACACGGCGTCGGCATCGGACATCCACGTTTCGTCGCCGTAGAGGAGCTTGAGCCGCCGAGTGAGCGCACCGAGATCCTGCTTCGCCTGCGCGATCGTGATGCCGTCGCGGAGCCGCGCGACGACACGTTTGCCGCCTGACGTACGGCTGTGGTTGATCTGCTCGATCTCATGTGGCAGCCAGAGCTCGTTGCCGGCTGGATAGTTCATCTCCGTCGGCATGACGCCAA
>JBBRBH010000037.1:0-41304 GCA_038205995.1 Gemmatimonadales bacterium | reverse complement strand
TTCACCACCTCCATCCCATTGTAACCGGATAGAGGCCAGCTGGTCCCATCGTGAGATATCGAATCTCCAGAAACGTCGTGTGTTTCGCTCGGCGCCATTCCAATCCGACGCCGCCCTGGAAACCGAAGTGACTCGGACTCGTTCGCTCGACGAGTGGTTCGTCGTTGTTTCCCGTGAGATAGGCAGCAACGCCACCAATCGCGTACGGCGACCAGCCGGTCTTCGGATCGTTCAATCGGGCCACGACGCTGAACGAGCCCGACACCACGCGAGACCAAGTATCCACGCTTCCGCAGAAAGCGCTGCCGCCTTCGATACTGTGGCCGCACCCTCTGTGGTAGTCGGAGATCCAGTGGTACATGAGATCGGCACGGAACGTGAGGTGCCGCGGCTCCATCGGCCACTGCACGAGAAGTCCGCCAACGACGCCGGTCGAGAGGATTCCACGATAGTCGCCGGTAACTCCGACGCCGCCTCCCATGAATCCCCACTGAACGGGCCGATCAGACTGCGCTGCCTGCGCGTGAGAAGTTTGCGCTGCGAATAGAATCGTGGACGCGAGTACGACGCCAACAATGTGTGTCCGCATCTGAACCTTCCTTTAGCAGAGTTGTATTCGCTAGAACCTGACTCCGATCGTCACCGGCGAAATCCCGCCCGGTGCGATCTGCATATATCGGTACTCGACGAACATCGTCGTCGTCACTGCGCGGAACTCAAAGCCGATGCCGCCCTGAAATCCGGCGGAGTGCATTCGCAATGCAGTGACCGCGTCAGCCTTGTTCGGGTTCCAATAAAGCGCCGCGCCGCCTACGAGATACGGCGACCAGCGCACCGTCGGGTCGTTGAGACGCGCGACGAGGTCCGCGCTCCACGAAATCACATGAGCGCTCCTGTACCGATAGTACTCGGAAATCCAGTGGTACATCACGTCCGAACGGAGCGCGAGCCTGCGCTCGTGCAGCGGAACTTGGAGGCCCGCATCGAGCGTCCACGCGGCTTTGTTGAGCGGTCCGGTGAGGCCGCCGCTGACGATCTCGCCGCCGACCGAGCCGAGAAAAGCCACGTGCTGCCCGGGGAGAGTCTGCTGCGCGCCTCCGGTTGCGCTCAGCGCGAGAGTCGCGATCGCCGCGACGAAAATCTTCGCAGTGGATTTCATCGTCAGAACCTGATTCCGACGACCATCGGAACCAACCCGCCCTGCGACAAATCGAGATATCGCACCTCGAGAAACAGCTTCGCGCTCTTTTTCGATCCGACCTCAAACCCCGCGCCGTATTGCGCACCAAAATGCGCTGGCTTCAAGTCGCCCGTTTGATCGAGCGCATAGACCGCGAGCCCGCCGAGCAGATACGGGGACCAACTTCTCGATTTGTCGTTGAGGCGAAAGATGACTCCGATGCTCGTTGCAAAAACTTCGAGTCCGCCGCCGCAGAGCGCGCCGGAACTGCAGCTGGCCGGTAACCCGCCGTGGTAACTCAAATCAGCGCGAAGAGCGAAGTGTTCGGTCGGCGGCCCGACCTGCAGCGCAAGGCCAACTGCGTAGCGGCTGGCGCCGCTTTTCAGCGCACCGGTGACGGATTCGCCGCCGACGGAGAGTGCCCAGGAGATCGAACTCGGATCGCTCGACGATTGCGCCAGCGCTGAATGCTGCGCTCCGAGCATAAGACTCACGATCGAACCTGCTGTGAGAAATTTTCGCATTCTAGAATCTCATCCCAATCGCAACCGGTCTCAGGCCACCCGCTCCCATGCCCATATATCGCCACTCGGCGAACAGGACGGAGCGCGTCTCCGGCCGAAATTCAAATCCGATTCCGCCCTGCAGCCCCGTGCGCGCGAGCCCAGTACTTGGGTGCATGTCGCTGTAAAACGCTCCACCCGCGAGAGGAATGTGCGCGTGATATAGAGCGTCGCCTCGTAGAGCAAATCGGCTCGCCGCGAGCGGAACATGCAACTCGACGCCAGCCACTCCGCCGATCGCGGTGCCGCCGGGCGAGTGAAAATTTCCTGTCGCGTTTTCGCCGCCGAACATGAAACCGTAGGTGACGGGCGGTGCCGCTTGAGCGTTCGCGGCGCGCGCTGAGAAAAACATTGCGACGGTCGCGAGGGTTCGAATGCAATGAGTTCGCATTTTAGAATCGCGCCCCCATGGTCACGGACGAGACGCCCGCCGTGCCCATGCTTAGATGTCGCCATTCGATGAACACATTGGTCCGAGTCGCCGGCCTCACTTCGAATCCTAAGCCGGCCTGCAGACCGGCCCCCGGCGGCGTGGGACCCACGTTGCCGCCACTGGATGTCAGATAGAGCGCCGCTCCGCCGAGCAGGTACGGTGACCATCGCGTCGACGGATCGTTCAATCTCGCGACCAGGTTCGCACTCATTGGGACGAGATCGACAATCGGATTGTTGAAACAGGGCCTGAAGCCGCCAACAAGAAGGCAGTTCGTGCCGAAGAATGAGAAATAGGCGAGGTCACCACGCACCGCGAGCCTGCGCGGCGGCAGCGGGACCTGAACTTCGAGACCAATGACACCGGCGGTGTTGTGAATCTGGCCGCCGGAATACGAGCCAGTTGCCGCGGCGCCGCCGAGCATGAAACCGATCTGCAGTGGTCGGTCGGTCGAAACTGCTTGCGCGTTAGAGGTTGTTGCTGCGAGGAAAATCGCGGACGCGAGTGCTGCGCGAACAAGGTGTGTCCTCATTTGGTCCGTCCTTTGACGAGGTAGGGTTCGCTACGAGTATCCTCTGCTCAAAAGATTTGCTGAAGTACAACCAAACGTACGCTTGAACGCGCGCCTAGAAGTACGCTCGTACGTACGCGCAATCGTACAAAACTCAGAGGGCCAGCAAACGGACTACGTAACGACGCACTAGCATTCTCGACGGCTAGTACCTCAACCCGTTGGAAATAGGTGAGATCGCACCCGGGAGGCCCAAGTCGAGCGTCCAATCCACGACAAAGTCGCAATCACCGCGACGAATAGAAATCGTCGCATGTTAGAATCGTGCCCCGAGCGTTACTGCGCTCATTCCACCCGAGCCCATTCCCATATGCCGCCACTCTGCGAAGACGATCCAGCGCCTCGCAGGCCTGATCTCGAATCCAAATCCTTCCTGCACGCCGGCCGAGCTCGGGAGGCCGCCGACTTTCGACGACCCGGAATAAAATGCGCCGCCACCGAGTAGATACGGCGACCAGGATGTCTTGGGGTCATTTAGACGGACCACCAGATCAGCACTCAGCGACAGAACACTTCTGAGTGGATTGTTGCCGCAGTCGCTCGAGCCACCACCAGGCTGCACGGCGAAGACGCAGTGCTCGGTCACGTAGCCGTGATACGCGATGTCGCTACGGAACGCGAGGCGTCGCACCGGAAGCGGTACCTGCGCCTGAACGCCCGCGATCCAAGCGAAGCCGAACGCTCCACCCGAGGCGAATGTACCGGTCGTCTTCTCGCCGCCGAGAAGGAATCCAACCTGAACCGGCCGATCTGTCGAAACTTCCTGCGCGTTCGAGGTCTGTGCGGCGAAAAGAATCGCGGACGCGAGTGCTACACCAACTAGGTGTGTCCTCATTTAGTCCATCCTTTGACGAAGTAGAGTTCGCTACGGGTATCCTCAGCTCAAGCGATTTGTTTGTGGTACAACCGAACGTACGCTTGAACGTACGCTTGAACGTACGCTTGAACGTACGCCATTACGTACGTGCAATCGTACAGAACTCAGAGGGCCAACAAACGGACTACGACCGCTGCGCGGTTCCGTTTCTCAGCGTCGAGTTCTTGTAGCCGTACATGAAGTACAGGCCAAGCCCGATCACGAGCCAAACTCCGAAACGGATCCACGCCGTTCCCGGAAGCCCGAACATCACATAAATACACGCGGCAGCGCCGCCAATACAAACCGGCCACACAAACGGAACCCTGAACGGCCGCGGACGATCCGGATCGGTATGCCGCAGCACGAGCACTCCGACACACACGAGCACGAACGCAAACAGCGTCCCGATATTCGTGAGATCGTAGGTCTCCCCCGCATCGCCGATCAACGCCCACGTCGCCACAAACACGCCAGTAATAATCGTCGTGATATGCGGAGTCCGATATTTTGGATGAATCTTCGCCGCAAACCTCGGCAGCAATCCATCGCGCGCCATCGCCATGAAAATCCTCGGCTGCCCGTACTGAAACACCAGCAGCACCGCGCTCATCGAAATAATCGCGCCGAGCGAAATGAACCAGCTGAACCGCTGCAGCCCGGCCACATTGAACGCCGTCGCGAGCGGATCGTTCGACAGCAGCTTCTGATATGGCACGAGCCCCGTAGCAACCGCGCCGACGATCACATAAATCACGGTGCATATCAAAAGGCCGATCATAATTCCGCGCGGCATCGTGCGCTGCGGATCTTTCGCCTCTTCCGCCGCCGTCGAGATCGAATCGAACCCGATATACGCAAAAAATGCGATCGCAGCACCCTGGTGAATTCCGCGCCAGCCGTGCGGCGCAAACGGATGATAGTTCGCCATGTCGATATGCTGCGCGCCCACAATCACGAACACCGCGAGCACCACGAGCTTCACCGCGACCATCCAGTTGTTGACCTTCGCGCTCTCACGCACGCCAATCACCAGCAGCCAGGTGATCAGGCCGACAATCACGAATCCCGGAATGTTCACAAGGATGGGAATGCCGAAAATATGCGGCGCGCTCAGCATGAGCGGCTTCAAATCGGACGTCGGCGGCGCGAGCAGCACTTCGCGATACCCGTGCACCATCCACGGCGGAATCGTGATTCCGAACCCGCTCAAGAGCGAAATAAAATATCCGCTCCACGCAATCGCGACGGCCACATTCCCCACCGCGTACTCGAGAATCAAATCCCAGCCAATAATCCAGGCGACAATCTCGCCGAGCGTCGCGTACGAATACGCGTACGCGCTGCCGGCCTGCGGAATCATCGAGCTCAGCTCGGAATAACACAGCGCGGCGAGCGAACACACGGCACCGAGCAGAATAAATGAGACGATCAGTGCCGGACCGGCGCCAAAGCGCACGACCGTCACGCCGTCCGGGCCGAGCTCGCCAGCAGCCGCAGCACCCAGAGTAGAAAAAATACCGGCGCCAATTACGGCGCCGATACTCAACATCACAAGATCCTTTACGCCGAGCTCTCGGCGGAGTCCCGATGACTCGCTCTCCGCCATTAACTCGGCGATTGGTTTTCTACCGAAGAGTTTGTTCATTTGGAGGACGATGGAAGATCGAAGTTGGAAGATCGAAGATGTGTTGCGGTCATCATCCATCTTCGATCATCCAACTTCCATCGTTAGATAAACAGGGGTGCGAGAACCAGCGTGATCGTGGAAAGCAGTTTGATCAACACATGCAGCGACGGCCCAGCCGTGTCCTTGAACGGATCGCCAACCGTATCGCCAACAACCGCCGCCTTGTGCGCGTCGGACTTCTTGCCACCGTATACACCAGTCTCGATGTATTTCTTCGCGTTGTCCCAGGCGCCGCCGCCGTTGTTCAGAAACCCAGCCATGAGAATGCCAACCACCGTCGCAATCATGAGGAAACCGGCGACTGCTTCGGCGCCCAACAAATGATCGTCGCCGCCGATTTTCTTGAAAATCAAACCAACCGCGATCGGGAAAATCAGCACGAGCGCGCCTGGCAGCACCATCGCCTTCAGTGCGCCAACCGTGACGATATCGACGCACGCGGCGTAGTCCGGCTGCTCGGTGCCCTCCATAATGCCGGGGCGTTCCTTGAACTGGCGGCGCACTTCGGTGATCACGCTCTGCGCGGCCTTGCTGACCGCGGTCAGCGCGAGCGAGCTGAACCAGAACACCAGCATGCCGCCCAATAGAGCGGCGCCAAAAACCTGCGGCTTGCTCAGGTCAACATGCAACGCGGAGCCGGTGTAATTCTTGACTTCATCCAAGTACGCAGAAAAGAGCAGAAACGCCGCCAAAGCCGCCGAGCCAATCGCATAGCCCTTGGTCAACGCCTTGGTCGTATTTCCAACTGAGTCCAAACGATCCGTCTTATCGCGAATCGACTCCGGCTGCTTCGACATTTCAACAATGCCGCCGGCATTATCTGTGATCGGACCAAAGACGTCCATCGCCAGGATGTAGCCGCAGGTGCCGAGCATGCCCATCGTCGCCACAGCCGTTCCAAACAATCCGCCGGCCGCGTGCCCCTCGATCATGATTCCGCTCGCGCGGCCGATCATGAAGCTCGAGACGAGCGCGATCACGATCGTGATCACCGGCATCACGGTCGATTCCATTCCCACAGAAAGGCCCATGATGATGTTCGTCGCCGGGCCCGTGAGCGAGGCGTCGGCAATCGTCTTCACGGGACGGTAGCGGTACTCCGTATAGTACTGCGTGATGAAGACGAACGCGATGGACGTCGCGACGCCGATCAGCGCGCAAATAAAGAAGTGCCACCATGCGTCGGGTGCGTCGGGCGTGACGAGCAGCCACTTGCACGCAAAAAATATTCCGATCGACACAAGAAACGCGGTGAGGTAGTAGCCGCGGTTCAGCGCGTCCATTGGATCGGCGTCTTCTTTCGTGCTCACGCTCATGATGCCGATGATCGAGGCAACGAGGCCGAACGACATGATCACCAGCGGCAGCAAAATTCCGCTCACGCCAAAGCTCTTGAACAGCACGACGCCGAGAATCATGGCGCCGATATTTTCTGCAGCGGTCGATTCAAAAAGATCGGCGCCGCGGCCGGCGCAGTCGCCGACGTTGTCGCCAACGAGGTCGGCGATCACCGCGGGATTGCGCGGGTCGTCCTCAGGAATTCCGGCTTCAACCTTGCCAACGAGATCGGCGCCGACGTCAGCGGCCTTGGTGTAAATGCCGCCGCCCAGCTGGGCGAACAGCGCCACGAACGATGCGCCGAATCCGTAGCCGACAATCAAGAACGGAATCTTGGTGGCCCACACGGCCTGGTCCATGCCAGTCGGCGCCAGCATCGAGAGGATCGCGAACAATCCGCCAACGCCGAGCAGCGACATCGCAACCGTGAACAGCCCGGACACCGCGCCGCCACGGAGCGCGGTCTGAAGCGCGGCGTTCAGCGAACTGGTCGCAGCCGCGGCCACGCGAATATTGGCGCGAATCGAAACCCACATGCCCATAAATCCGGCGATCCCGGAGCTCACTGCCCCCAGGAGGAAGCTCAGCGTAATGAACATCGCCAGCTTCATGCGGTCGTCGACTGGATCCGTCGGCAAGCTCGTACGAAGGTACCCGTAGCCAACCGCGAGCAGGATCGCGACCAACACCGCGAGAACGCTGATCGTCTTATACTGGCGGGCCAAATACGCCTCGGCGCCTTCCTGAATGGCGTCCGAAATCTTGCGCATTTCGGGGGTGCCGGTGGGGCGGGCCAGAACCCATTTCGCGAGCAGCACCGCGAAAACGAGGGCTCCGACGGCCGAGGCGAGGATGATCGTGAGAAGTGTCGACTGAGTCGGCATTTTGATCGGTATAAAGTGAATTGGTATTAGCCACCAAAGTTACTGAGGTGACAGTAGTTACGGAAGCTTGCGAGCTTAGTTTTGAGGTCTGAATCGCTGCTGGTTCTGCTCGTGGGCGGTTTGGGCCGACTCTGCCCATCCGGCCCGCGGACGCTTCAATGGCGTGACGACGAGTGACTTGCCGCCCACGACGACATCGACTCGTCCGTAAGGCCTGCCTGTTCGATCATCGGCTTCGGAATCCTGATGCCGCGCGAGTTGCATGGCGGATCAAATCCTCAGCGGCGTTTTTGCGGCTGCGCGAGCTGTCGGCCGGCCACATTCAGCTCGCGAAGGTTTGGAAGCGTCAAGAGCGCGGTGACGCCCGCTTCGGTGATCCAATGGCAGGCGTCCAAGGTGATGCGCTCCAGGGATTCCATCGTTGAGAGCAACTCGGGCGTGCGGTCGGTGATGGTGGTGTAGCTGTTGAAGTAGTAGGTGAGTTTTTTCAATGACGTGATCTGTTCGGTGGCCGCGTCGGTGGTATCGCGGCAGTACATGAGCACCAGGCGCTCCAGATTTTCGCAGCGGCCGATGTGGTGATAGAGCGCGTCGGGAATATCCATCGGCATCAGCTCGCGGAGCGCTGGAAAAGTCGGCAGCGCTGCTATGGCGTCCTCGTGGACATTGAGGCAGCTCACGGCAAGGTTCGTCAGCGCGGGCATCGTGCCGAGCGCGAGGAATCCGCGCGACTCGAGGTTGTGGCAACGGCGGCCCCAGATGCTTTCTATAGTTTCGGATTTGCTGAGGGCGGTCCAGCCGTCGTCGCTGGCGGGCGTGTCCTGAATCGCTAGAAAGCGGAGATATGGGAGGGCGGCGAGATGCGGCATCCACTCGTCGGTCGCGTCCAGGCTGAGGCGATTGAGGCTCGGAATGTTATGCAACGCGACTAAGCCAGCCGGAGTTATGCGGGTGCCGTCGAGTGAAAGTTTTTCGATTGCGGGGAGGTCGCGTAGCATGGCGAGAGCACGATCGGTTATCGCGGTGTGGCTGAGATCGAGGGCTTTGAGTTTGGGGTAGCGCGTGAGCTCGCGCATTGAATCATCGTCGAAATCTTGCGACCAGCTGAAATTCAGCTCGGTGACTTCGGAGTCGGGAATCGGTTCGGCCGCGACCTCACCTTCGGGCTGCGACCGAGGACGAAACTGGCCGGACGCCGCGAACTTCGCGAGCGCTGCCCAGCTTTCGAAATGATGTTCGCGCGCGACCAAGTACCGCGCGTCGTCGGTGGTGAGCTCGACATCGTCGCCTGGCTTGGCGGGGCGTTTGCCGACATCGAGCTGGGCGTAGGTGCGCATTACGCTCCACTCGCGCCGATGCCAAGTGAATGCGTAGTGCCGCTCCATCGCCGCCGGGGTTCCGGTGCGATACGCGTCGAGAAGCACCGCCACCATTTCTTCGTACTTGGCGAGGGATTCCGCGGCGGCACTGAATCGCGCGGCTGCGTCGGCATCGACGGCGAGTTTAAGCTCCGACCAGCCAGCGAATCCGTGCTCGCGCGCGAGGGCGTGCTGCACATCTCGCAGCGTTGCGTTCTCTGGTTGTTGGTGGAGCGCCCGTTCGAATCGCGCGATGGCGTCGGCGGACTTTGCACGAAGCGCTCTGAGATAAGACTTCGCTTCGTTCTTTAAACTTTCGAGCGTGGGGAGCGCGCTGCTCATGGGACCTTCCTCCAATACGCCCGAGGTCCGCTGAGCACAGGCAAGGAGAAAGGAGTGCGTTCCCTGCTTGGGTTATATCGTGGGTGGGAAAATTCCCTTGCCGCGGACGGGAGGCGCCCCAAGCGCTCTGAGTGAAGAGTTGCGGGCGGCGCGCGGAGAGTCAACTGCCCTGCTACTTCGCCAACGGTTGCCGCTCAGTTACGGGGCTTCGGCCGTGATCCACGTCGTGTCGCGCACCGGCGTGCCGTCCCACTTCACAGCAGGTTTGAACCGAACCTCTTTCAGCATCAGCTCGATCTTCTTGTTGTAGCCGCTGTCCTTCGACTCGTTCCACCGCAGGAGAGTCGTGTTTCCCTTCTCATCCACTTCGAAATACGCGATGAGTTTATACGGGCGCACCTTCGAGGGAACCGGAATCGGCAGGATCGCCAGATTCGTCACCGTCGGCGGGTAGATACGACCCTCGCCGCCTCCCGTGCCCGGCCCCTTGTTCGATCCTCGGCCAGTGCCATCGCCCGATCCAACACCACCGCCCGTGCCGGGGCCGGTGCCCGCAGTTCCATCGTGGCCGGTGCCGCCGCCGGTGCCAATAGCGACTGATGCATCCTTCACCGCCTCAGCGGCCGGTGTGGCCGTCTTCGGCGGATCGGGCTTTTTCTCCTCCGGCGGAGGCGGCTTCACAACCGGCGGAACGATCAGCTGCGGCTGTTTCTCTTTTGGCGGCGGAGGCGGCGCAACAAAAACCATTCGCGCGCGCTCCTGCACGACGCCGCCCGATCCGTTGTTGCCGCCGCCACCGCCGCCCGCAGGGCCGGGCCCACCGCCGCCGAGCTTCTGCTCGATGAGACTCGTGAGCCACCACGGGCCAATGAGCAGCAAGAGAATCAGCGCATGGACTGCGATCGAGCCAAGGGTTCCCTTCGCGTTGGAAACTTTCGGCAACGGCATTCCAGCGGGAGGCCGATAGCGCGGCTTCTCACGGAGGTTGCGATCGAGGGGTTTGTTGGAGAAGGAGTCCATGTTCTGTAATAATACGACACAGAGGGGCTAAAAGGTTCGTCGGCACTGCCGTGAGCGGATAGCAGAGAGCCCCCAGCGGGAAGCGCAGTGCGCTCGCGGCTAGGGGCTCGCTGCCAAACGGCTTTCGGTAATTCTTATTTCTTGGCTCCAGCCTCGGCTGGTTTCGGCGTGACGCCGAAAACTTTGACGCCGGCTCCACGTGCTTGGTCCAATCCAAAAATCACGTCCTGATATGTCACTTCCGGATCGCCCTTGATGAAAATGATCTTCTCCGGCCGCGGCGAATACGTATCCGTCAAATACCGGCCGAGCTGATCTTTGTCGATCACCTTCTTGTTGACCTGATAGACCGGTCCCGGCAAAATCTCGAGCACGATCTGATCATTCGACTTCGGCGGCGGTTCTTTCGTCGGAGTCGGATCGGGAAGCTGAACGTCGATGGCTTTGCGGCTCAGTGGGATAATCATCATGAAAATGATGAGCAGCACGAGGAGCACATCGATCATCGGCGTTACGTTGGGCTCGTTGGTCAGGCCCTTGTCACCACCAGCGCTCATCGACATTAGGGCTTTTTCCCCGAGAGCGAATTATCGCCCTCGACTGTCGACTTCGATCCCGGAATCGGCTCTGAAATAAAGGCCGTCACGCGAACCCCGTTGTGCGACGCGATATCGTACGCCTCGACGATCTTTGCGTACTTGAGATCTTTGTGCGCCTTCATGAACATGACTTTGTCCACTGTGCGCGCATCGTAGATCCGCTTGAGCTGGTCGCCGAGATCGGCGTTCGGCAGCGGCTTCTTGTTCAAATAGTACTGGCCGTCCTTGTCGATTCCGAGCACTTGATCCTGCTCTTCCTCGGGGTGCGGCTTGAGATTCTGCGCCAGCGGGGGAATTGCCACGAAGCCGGCGTTCAAAGCGGGAATGACGATCATGAAAATGATCAGCAGCACGAGCATAACGTCGATCATCGGCGTCACGTTCGGCTCCGCTTTTACACCGCCCCCTCCCATTGACATCGCCATCTTATTTGACTCCTTGAAGAGCGGAGTGGAGAGATCTGTAAGCTCTCAGGTGCCAGGTGGCAGCTGAGAGCTTACAGATTTTTCACATTGCGGATTTGCCGGCGTTCTGCGCGGCCGTGTTGAACTCACGCGTGAAGCGCGAGCGGCCGAATTCACCGGAGACACCCTTGATCAGATAGTCGATCATTTCCTTGGCCGAGTACGTCATTTCAGCCGTGATGTTGTCGACTTTCGTCTGGAAGTAGTTGTATGCCCACACTGCCGGGATGGCGACGAGAAGACCGAACGCCGTCGTGATCAGTGCTTCGGAAACGCCAGAACCGATTGACGAGAGCGAGGAGCTTCCACCTTGCGACATCGCCTGGAAGGCGTTCACGATTCCCATCGTCGTTCCAAGCAGTCCGACGAACGGTGCCGTTGCGCCGACCGTCGCGAGCACGCCCAGGCCGCGCTTGATCAGCACGATCGTCATCAGCATTTCGCGCTCGACGGCGCGCTCTGCGGAGTTGATGTCGGCAACCGTGACCGAACCGTCCTGGATCAGCGGCTTGATTTCAGCGAGCGCATTTCCAAGAACGCGAGCGACGTGGGATTTCTTGTAGCTCTGCGCGAGGTTGATCGCCTCGGTGAGGTTGTCTTCCTCGAGGAACTGCGAGAACTCAGGCGCGAACTTGCGCGTCTGTTCCTGCGCGGCGCGGAGGTAGAACCACTTCGAGATCATGATCGTGAGCGAGTACAGCGACATGAGCAGCAGCGTATAGACGATGCCTTTGGCGAATCCGCCCATCGTCTGGAACATCGTGGTCAGTGAAACTTGCATTTCTCGTGGCTCCTAACGCGTGGAGTGAAAAGGAAAAACGATGGAGGTTGGAAGATGATGGAGGTTCGAAGATGGAGGTTGGACGATGACATCGTCGATCTTCCAACTTCGATCTTCGATCTTATTTTTCGATCTTATTTCATGATGTTGAACACAAACGGCTGCTGCACCAGCTGCTTCACCTTCTTGCCGCCGACTTCCGCCGGCAGGAATCGCATTCCCGGCATTGCGGACTTCACTGCGGCCGCGAACAGTTCGTGCGTGGACTTCAAAATCTTCAGCGTGCTCATGTCGGCGCGACCGGTGGTATCGACCGTGAACGCGACGACGACTTCGCCTTCGACACCAGCGGACTTGAGAATGTCCGGATAGCGCGGCGCGGGTGAACCCGGCGCGGTCATGACGGGCTTCTCGACCTGGTATTCGAAGTACGTCTGATTTTCAACAGGAGCTGCGCCGACGAGTCCTTTGTCGCGGCCGCCCTGCACACCCTTACCAGTGAAGTCCGCCTCGTTGGTGACCTTCTTGCTGAGGTCGATGTCGGGGAGGACGTCGGGGATATTCACAGGCGCGGTGAGCGTCTGGAATCCCTTTGGCGGCGGAGCGACCTGAACTTCAGGCGGCTTCTCTTTGGGCGGAGGTGGCTCGTCCTTTTTGACTTCGACGAAGTTCACCTTCTCTTCGAGCTTTTCCTTTTTCACGCCCGCGTTCAGCGTGGCCTTGACGGCAAGGAAAATAATCAGGACGTGCAGCAGGGTGCTGACGACCACGCCGGCAGGCGATTTTTGTTTCTTGGCCTTCGATTCGAGCAGATTATTGAACAAGGTCCGAACCCCGAGCTGATGTTGGACTAAGTGCGGAGGGTGCGAGTGAATCGGAAACTACAGATGGATACACCAGCATGTAAGAGATTTAGATTAAGGTTTGCTTAATGCGCGGTTAGTTGAGGGTTGTAAGATTGTAAGGCTCCAAGCTACGACGCTTGGAGCTTAGCGGCTTTCAGCCAGGAGGTGTTTAAGCTGTCTTTTCACGGCTTGAAGCAAGGAATTTTCAAGCTTGAAGCTTGGAAAGACCGAAGTCGAAAGCTTTGAAACGACAGCTTCAAAACTTCCTAGCTGTAGGCCGCTAAGCTTGAAGCCGTTAAGCTGGAGGCTGACTTGAAATTGGGAGAGGGCTTGCCAACGGGAGCGCGGGGATAGTTACTGCGAAGCTGCTCCCGCGACCGAGACGAGAGCTCACATTTATTGAGCCACCGTGCGCCTGCGCAATCCACTGGCTGATGGCCAAGCCCAATCCCACACCGCCACGCTCCCCTCCTCTCGACCGCACCCGGTCAACTCGCCAGAACCGCTCAAAAATAAAGGGCAAGTCCGCTCCGGCTATGCCAATTCCAGTGTCCTTCACCGTAAACGTCGCTGCTCCCTCTGCTGCTTCCAAACTGAGTTCAATTTTACCGCCCTTGACCGTGTATTTGATCGCATTTGTAACGAGGTTCAGAAATAACTGTCTCAACCTCACACGGTCGCCCAGAACAGTCACGGGCTGAATGACCGGAATCGAAACAGACAGTCCAGCGTCCTCGCCCAGGATATAAGCGGTCTCGGCGACTTCTCTGACCAGCGGTTCCATTTCCACCGGTTCGCGATGCAGGTCAAACCGGCCTTCGTCGGCGCGAGCGAGTGTGAGCAGCGATTCCACGAGATCGGCCATGCGAGCGGCCTCCTGAAGTCCTTCTTCGAGCGCGACGAGTTGATCGGTGCTCCCCTGCGGAGTCGTCATCGCCCGCTCCAGATCGGCACGCAGGACCGTCAGCGGAGTTTTCAACTCATGGCTCGCGTCGGCGGTGAACCGGCGCAGCGCGGCGAAACTGGTTTCGAGACGGCCGATCATTTCGTTCAGCGTGAAGCCGAGCCGGCCGATTTCGTCGCCGAGATCTTCAACGGGAATACGGCGATGAAGCGAGCGGCCGTCGGAAATCGCTTCGACATCGTTCACCATCCGGTCTATTGGCTGCAACAGCCGGCCCGCAATGGTCCATGCGGTGCCCGCCGAAACGAGAATGACGATCGGCGCGAAGACCAGCGCGAGAAAAAAGACTTGTTCCGTGGCGACGGCGAGCGGCGCCGTCGAAACCGCGGCGACGTAGCGGCGCACGGTTGATGTCGAAGAATCGGTCGCGACTCGAGCCACGTAGATGACCTGCGTGGGCTCGTCGTCAAAACTCACCGTGGACGACGTATTGTCGCGGGCCGCGAGCGCGGCGGAATTGAACTTGAGCTGATCGCGTTCACTGAGCGCGCGGAGCGCCGGCGATTCGTAGAGCGTGTGGCGGGCCTCGAAGATGCCAACGTAGCCCGGCAGGACATTGAGCTGGGCCTTCGAGCGCGGAGTCAGCTCGCGCGTGATGAACTCGGGGCCGCGGAGTGAATCGGTTTTGATTGTGAATTGGTCGCCGCCGACTCCGGCCTGGCTGACGATACGAATTCCGAGATCGGCAACAGCGGCGGCGCGATCTCTTAAATCCTGCTCGGCAACCGCGCGCCGCTCCGCCCACAGCACCGTCGCGAACGCGAGCATCGTTCCGGTGAACGCGAGGCTATAACTGACGGAGATTCGGGTGCGGATCGAGGCCATTTCTCAACAGGCGAATTTGTACGGAGGCAGTTGCTGCAATACGCCGCTATTCCTTGATGACGTACCCAACACCTCGCACGGTAGTAATCAGTTTCTTTTCTTTTCCTGAATCAATCTTTTTGCGGAGATGGTTGATCACCACATCCACGATATTCGTCCCCGGATCGAAGTGATAACCCCACGCGTACTCGGTGATCAGCGTGCGGCTCATCACGCGCCCTTTGTGCCGGCATAAATATTCGAGCACCAGAAATTCTTTCGGCGTGAGTTCGACGAGCTCGCCGCTGCGCTTCACTTCGCGTGCGTCGAGATCGACCTCGAGATCGGCCACCTTAAGAACCGGAGTCGCGAGATTTCGCGGGCGGCGGGCCAGCGCTTCGATTCGAGCGAGCAGTTCCTCGAATGCGAACGGTTTGGTGACGTAGTCGTCGGCGCCGGCGCGGAGCGTCTCGACTTTTGCGTCGACGGCGTCCTGCGCCGTGAGCACGAGCACCGGCCGCTCGAATCCGCGCGCGCGAAGATTGCGCAGCACCTCCAGCCCCGATCGTCCCGGTAGCCGCATATCGAGCACGACGAGATCGTACGGCTGCGATTGCGCGAGGGTCTCCCCTTCCTCACCGTCGGCAACAAGGTCGACGCTCCAGCGCTGCTCCTCGAGGCCGCGCTTCACGAACTGACCAACGGTCGGATCGTCCTCGATCACGAGAACTCTCATGTGAGACCCGCCGGGCGTTCGAAACCGAATTCGCGAATTTTTCTGTAGAGCGTTTTTGCGGAGATGCCCAGCAGCTGAGCGGCTTTCCCCTGATGCCAGTTCGCGCGCTGAAGCACCGCGGCAATGTGGCGGCGCTCCACTTCTTCGAGCGAGAGCGGTGAATCGTCCACCTTTGACGACGCGCGCGCGGCTGCCGGAAGCGGAAGGTCATGGGCGTGAATTATTCCGCGCCCCGCCAGCAACACCGCGCGCTCGAGCACATTGCGCAGCTCGCGAAGATTTCCGGGCCAATTGTAATCCTGCAGCGCTTCTATTGCTTCAGCGGCCAGTGAGGGTCCACGGATTCCGCCGAACTCGCGCACGAACGTCTGCGCGAGAATCGAGATATCCACTGCGCGTTCGCGCAGCGGCGGGAGCGCGATGCTGATCTGGCCGAGCGCGTCGAACAGATCGAGCCGGAACGCGCCCGATCGCACGGCGGCGGGAAGTTCCGCGTTCGCCGTGGCGATGAACCGCGCTTCGGTTTCGATGCGCGTCCGCGAGCCCACACGGCGGAACGATCCCTCCTTCAGCGCTTCTGCCAGCGCAGACTGCGCGGCCGGGTCGAGCAGTTGCACGTCGTCGAGCACGAGCGTGCCGCCAGCCGCGAGTTCCACGAGGCCGACCGCGGCGCTCGTAGCGCTCGTAGCGCTCGCAGTGTTCGCGCTGCCGCCTTGCCCGTTCTCACTCGCACGCTCCACGCCAAACAGATCCACCTCGGCGCGCCCGACGGTCATCGCGGCGCACACCGCGTCAACCAGCGGACCTTCCGAGCGCGACGAATGGGAATGGATATAGCGCGCGAGTTCCGACTTTCCCGTGCCCGGCTCACCCGTGATCAGCACCGGCGCATTTCCCGGCGCGGCGCGGCGCGCGAGCGCGAGCACCGCCTGCATCGGCGCGAAGACCGACGTGAAATCGCGCGCGGCATCGACGCGCGAAAGGCGCGTGTTCAAGCGGCGGTTGTCGCTCGCGAGGCGGCGCTTTTCCCACGCGCGCCGCACGAGCACGTCGATCTCCGCCAGACGATACGGCTTGCTCACGTAGTCGTACGCGCCCAATCGCATCGCGGCTATCGCGGTGTCGATCGTGCTGTTGCCGGTGATGATGATGCACTCGGGCGGCGCCGGATTTTCGCGCACCTGGCGCAGCACTTCGAGACCATCCAGCTCCGGCATAACGATGTCGAGCAGCGCAACATCGTAGGGCTGCGAGTGCAGCGCCTCGAGCGCCGCGCGGCCGTCCGCCGTTATGGTGACCTTGTGCCCGCGGCCGGAGAGATAACTCTGAAGGAGCTCGCCGAGGTTGGCTTCGTCTTCGGCGATGAGAACGCGAATCGTCAGATCGCCGTTCAACGCTGCTCCAGAGTGGGCAGCAGTACGCGGAAGGTGCTTCCTGTTCCGAGAACGCTATCGACTTCGATGCGTCCGCCGTGCTCCTGAATAATGCCGTAGCAAATCGAGAGACCGAGGCCGGTGCCTCTGCCGGGCGCCTTGGTCGTATAAAACGGCTCGAAAATTTTCGAGAGCTCCGACCGCGCGATTCCGTGCCCCTGATCGATGACCTCTGCGATCGCGCCTTCTTCCGGCGTTGGTCCGCGACGCGTGCGCACGGTGATCATGCCGCGCTCGCCCACGGCGTCCATCGCGTTGAGCAGCAGCGCCATGAAGACCTGCACAAGCTGCTCGCTATTGGCCTGCGGCACGCGCGCGAGTTCGGCGTCCATCTCGCTGATGATCGTGAGCTTCTTGAAGCGCACGTGATGCTTGAGCAGGAGCAGGGTGCGATCGATGACTTCGTTGAGCGAGACGCGTTCTTTCAGCGCCTGTTTGGGCCTGCTGAAGTCGAGAAGGCCATCGACGATCTGTTTGCAGCGGGAAACTTCGTTGTCGATGATCTGCAGATATTCGTTGGCATCGTTCGGAATCGCGCTGCCGGCCTTTTTTACATCTTCGAGTTTGAAGCCGAGGCTCTCGGCGCAGGCGGCGATGGTCGCGAGCGGATTATTAATTTCGTGCATGACGCCGGCGGCCAGCTGGCCGATGGCGGCGAGTTTTTCGGCCTGCGCAAAGCGCTGCTGCGCTTCCTTCCAGTCGGTGACGTCTTCGCCGATGGTGATGACGTGCGTGACGGCACTGTCGCCGAGCCGCATCGGAATTTTCGTAATTCGATACGTGCGCAGCTCGCCCGTGGCGAGCGACTCCATCTGGTATTCCTGAATGCGGCCGGTAGTGAACACATCGTCGAACTCGCGCCGCAGCATTTCGGGCGGCTGGCGATGGAGGATCTCGAAAATCGTGCGGCCGATTGCCTCTTCGCGCGACACACCCTGCATTCCGGTTTCGCGTTTGCGATTCCACGCCTGAATGCGGTACTCCCGGTCGATCACGTACAAGCCGAGCGGGAGTGAGTCGATAATTTTCTCGGTGAAAATCCGCTCGCGGTTGATTTCGGCGGTGCGGGCTTCGACTTCCACCTCGAGCTGGCGATTTTTTTCGGCGTGCGCGAGTTCGGGCGCGAGAAGATTTGCGACGGCGGTAATCAGCAGGAGTTCGTCGTCGCCCAGGTCCCGCGTGAGTTTCAGCGCGAGCGCACCGGTTTCATGACCGCCGGCGCGGATGCTGACGATCAAGAGCGCCTGTGACTCAGCGGCAGCGCTGCCGCCGAGTCCGGCTTGTACTTCTGACGCCGTGACTAACGAGTCGCCGGAGCCCCAGGCGCGGTAGACGATGGTTTCGTGGTGCAGCCAGATGGCGCACTCGGCCGCATCGACCACGCCGCGCAGCAGCGCGAGCGAACGGGCAATGCTTTCCTCGAGCGGCTGGCTCGAGGCGAAATCAGCGATGATGGAAGCAAGTGTGCCCAAGCCGCTGGCGGGCGACACGTTATTTGGCGAAGGGGAAATCGAAGAGCTCACGAGGAGAAGTTACCGTTCGGGCGCGCGTGGGACAAGATGACCGAATCGTTATAACTGCGCGGCCAAGCCGATTACGGATTCGTGTTTTTCACCGTTGACTGTGACGGTGACTTTCTCGCCCTCGATGAGTACGCCGATGGATCGGTCGCGAATTTTCAGGCCGGTGAGTTCGGCGTATTCGAGTTGGAAATCAAGTGGATCTACGGTGATGCCGTTTTCAGTTTCGAGGACCCCCATCACGTGGCGGACGATGAGATCGTTGATGAACGGGAGATGGATGTCGTCCGCGCCACGGTAGAGTGAGGCGTGGCCGGTGAAGGGGTTGTAGTGGTCGTGCGCGTTCGCGCGACGGAGATCGCCGTCGTGAAACATCGTGCGGATCAGGCGGCGAATCAGAGCTGCGGCGGAATCGCGCAGCGCCGGCGCGAGCGTGCGCGCGGCGTGCGCGAGCGCATCCGCCACCTCGCCGCTCAATGCGACGTGATTGCGACCGTTCCATGGAGCGGCAGCGCGGCGTGACTCGTGCTCACCCTCGGCGCTGAAGCGCGTGTCGTCTGCGGCGAGCGACGGAACGGGAAAGGCGGTAAAGAACTCTCTCGGATTCAGCAAGTGTTTTTCGAGGCCCGCAATGTGCGAGTCGTCGGCGATGTCGGTGCCGTACGGAAGAAAGCAGTGCGCAGTGCGATTTTTCGTGCGCTTGAGCGTGTCGGCGTGCACGTCGCTGAACATGCCGGTTTTTTTGTCCCACATTTTCGATCGCACGGCGTCGAGAGTTATCGCGGCGAGTGCGGCCCACCGCGCGGCACCATCACCCGAGTGCTCGAGCGCGCGAAAAAGTTTGTACGCGCGCACGGAGGCGTCGACTCCCTTGATGTTGTGACCGCGAACCTCGAGCGAAGGATCGTCGCTCGGAACATCGAACAGTCCCGTGCCGTCGGCATCGCGATCCGCAATCAATTTCTCCGCCGCGCTCGCGCTCGGCGCCTGCGGCATAGTCGCACCGCGTAAACGCGCCGTGAACGACTGATACAGCGCGATCGTTTCGAGATATGGATCGGAGCAGCGGAACGCGGGCACGCCAGCGAAATAGTCGCCCCAGCGCTGCCGGCTCGCGGCGCCAAACGTTCCCGGCCTGGCGCCCGGCGGCATGGGAGTCTCCGGCTGGCGCAGCTCGGGATCGTCGGCGATCACACGCATCGCGAACGTCGCCGACGCGCCGCCGTACTCGACATCGAGCGGGCGATGCACCGCGGCGAAGAATGTGCCGGTGAGATCAACATCGAGTTCGAGCGCGATCTTTTTCGAGAGCGACCCGCCGCGCCACTCCTCCACAAAGGGCGTGATTCGCCACGACGGATCGGGACTGAGTCCCTCGCTGCGCGCGGTGCTCCACGATTCCGCGCCACCGACGCACGCGAGCTCCGCGCGGATCTTGACCGGTGGCGCGATCGATGCATCGGTGGAGCGTCGCGGCGGCGCCGTGCGATCGCCGCCGAACGCCGAGACCGTGAAACTCAGCGCGCCGTTCCAGCGGGCTGAATTGCGATCGACGCGAATGCCGGGCTGCGCGGTCCACGCGACGAGATGAATGTGCTCGGGGCGGTATGCCGCAAAGCGCCACTCGGAAACGAAGATCCCGCCCGGCTGTACGGTGCGCACTTCGGTGGCCGTGATTCCCTGCCCCAGCCGGTACTGCAGCGTGAGCTCGGCGGGAGTCCAGCGGCGCGCGGTCACACGCGCGGAGATTTCACGGCCTTCGGCGTCGAGAACAGTGACGGTGAAGAGCGGCGCGATGGTTCGCGCTAAAACAGAAACGCCGTCCCAGAAGCCGGGGCTTTCGAGCCAGCGCGGAAATGCGGGAGCGAAAACGGTGCCGTCGCCGGCACCGAGTTGCCATTTATCGTCGCGCGCAAGCTTTTCAATTGGATCGCTCATGCTGAGCGCATCTCATTGGATGGCGATCTCAACTGATCGCCTCGCTCGCAGCGGCCGCTCGATTCACGCGGGCAACTTCTCTATCTCGGCGAGGATCTCGGAGTTTTCCCGCTTTTCGAGATTCACTTTCTCGAGGTGCGACCAGCGAACGATACCCGTTTTGTCGATCAGAAAGTACGAGCGGTTCGCGAAAAACTTTTCGTCGTTGAGCACGCCATACGCGCGCGCCACATCGCGACGGAAATCGCTGGCGAGTTCCGGACCGATCTCGAGTTCTTTCTTGAACGCCTTCAGGCTCGGCACCGAATCGACGCTGATGGGAATCACCACGACGCCCTTGGCTTCGAAGGAGTCGTAGTCGGTGGTGAAGTGTTGCAGTTCGAGCGAGCAGGTGCTCGTGAAGGCAAGCGGGAAGAATGCGAGCAGGACGTTCTGCTGTCCGCGGAAGCTCGAGAGCGTCACCGGCTTGCCGGTGGTGGTGACGAGCGTGAAATCAGGAGCGGTGTCGCCGGCGATGGGCATGCGGGCCATGAGGGTCTTCAGTTAAGTGTTGTTGGTGTGGTCCATTTGCGGACGGCGACAAAGACGACGCCGAGTCCGGACGCTACGAGAAGAATAGGCAAAGCGTAGACGAGAATGTTGAAGCCGTGCGGTTTTGGTTCGAGAAGGATCCACTCGCCGTATTTGGAAATGAAGTAGGCCTTTACCTCGTCGGGGGTCTTGCCGGCTTTGAGTTGGTCGCGCACCACGGCTCGCATCGACTGGGAGAGCTCGCTCGGCGAATCCTGAATAGACAGGCCCTGGCAGACCGGACATCTCAGCTGGCTTGCGACCACGCTGGTGCGAGCTTCGAGCGTTGAATCGGCCGCGGACTGCTGGGCATCAGCTGAACTGGAGACGATCGCCAGGGCCAGCGCGGCAACGACGCGGATGAATCTCATTTTTCTTGAACTGCCATCAGCGAATCGACGAAGTGTCTGATGATTCGTTCGTTCACAGGGCCGGTCGCCTTGTAGGCGATTTTCCCGTGCTTATCAAGAAAATACGTTTCTGGCACGCCATACAGGCCGTAGTCGATCGCGGTTCTGGCGCCGGGGTCGAGAACGGAGGGATAGGTTTGGCCGCCCATTTGCTCGATCCACTTGGTGCCGTTCGCGGCCTCGTCCTGATAGAGCACGCCAAGGAAATGCACGGGCTTTCCAGCGTAGCTCTTGGCGGTCTCGGAGAGGATCTGGTGCTCGTCGCGGCACGAGAGGCACCACGACGCCCAGAAATTCAGGACGACGACTTCGCCTTTCAGATCATTTAATTTCATCGAATCGCCAACGGCGCGCGCCAGCTCCGCCTGCCCCGGCGCAAAAACCGCGAGCGCAAAGGGCGATGCCTCGTGTCCCGGCAGCGGCGACGGAATGTCTTTAGGATCGCGCGTGAGGCCGTAGCCAAAGAGAATGACCACGGGGACGACACAAAGTGCGGCGATGAGCGCGCGTTTCCAATTCATTGAATTGCTTTTGGCGATAGAGAAACAATTTTGCCACGGGTCTGCACGGGTATACACGGGTCAGCGATGAGCGCGATTGACCCGTGTAAACCCGTGAAAACCCGTGGCAAATATTTTCTTTTAGCTCTCACTGCGCCTGCCCATCGGAAAGATCGCGATCAATGCGCCCAGTACTACTACGCCGCCGCCGGCCCAGATCCACGGCACCAACGGCTCGTAGATCATTCTAATAGTTGCGTTGCTGCCGTCGTCTTTGAAGGCCTGCAGGTTGATATACAAGTCGCCGAGGAAACCACTGCGCACGGCGGGCGTCGGAACCGGTGACTGCGACATCGGATAGAAATTCATGTGCGGCTCCATCGTGCCGCTCACTGTGGAGCCGTTCATGACCTCGAGCGTCGCGCCGACAACCTGACGCTGCGGTTCGGGGCGCGCCCACATGCCCTTGAGTCTCAGCGTGTGGCCGCTGAGCGAAATCGTCTCGCCGGGTTTGATGGTCGCTTCGTGCTCCGTGCGAAACGTTGACGACGCAGTGATGCCGAGTGCGACACACACGATTCCCAGATGCGCGGTGTAGCCGCCGTAGCGATGGCGGTTGCCGCCAATCAGGCGTACGAGCGCCGTGCCCCACCCTTCACCGTGCGCGGTGCGACGCGCGCGCATGCCGATGTAGTACTCGCGCAGATTCGACGTGGCCGCGTAGCCGGCAAATGTGAACGCCATCAATGAATAGAAGTTGCGCGCGCCGGCGGCGAAGGCGATTGCGAGAAAGAGAATCGCGCCGCCCGCCGGCGGAATCAGTTTCGCCTTCAGTTCATCTTTCGACGCGCTCTTCCACGGCAACGCCGGCCCCACGCCCATCAGAAACAGCAGCGTCACGATGATGGGCAGCGACATCCTATTAAAGAACGGCTCGCCCACGCTAACCTTCACGCCCTTGATCGCCTCGGCCACGAGCGGAAAGAGCGTCCCGGTCAGCACCGTGAACATGAACGCGGTCAGAAACAGATTGTTGAGCAGGAATACCGTTTCGCGCGACGCGGGCGAATCGAGTTTGCCGGTGCTGCGGAGCCGCTCGGAGTTTCCGGCGACCATCGCGAGCGACGCAAGCATCACGATCGCGATGAACGCGAGAAAATAGTAGCCAATGGTTCCCGTCGTGAACGAATGCACGGACGAAACAATTCCCGAACGCGTAAGAAACGTGCCGAGAATCGTGAGCAGAAATGTTCCCACCACGAGGTTCAGATTCCAGAGCCGCAGCATGTCGCGCCGCTCCTGCACCATCACCGAATGCAGAAACGCCGTCGCGGTGAGCCATGGCAGAAACGAGGCGTTTTCGACGGGATCCCACGCCCAGTAGCCGCCCCAGCCGAGCACTTCGTACGACCACCACATGCCGGCGATGATCGCGGCGGAGAGGAACGCCCACGCGGAGAGCGTCCAGTGGCGCGTGATTTTTGTCCAATCGTCGGATTCGACTTCACCGGAAAGCATGGCGCCGACGGCGAACGAAAACGGCACCGACATGCCGACGTAGCCCAGATAGAGCAGCGGCGGATGGATCGCCATCAGGATGTGATTTTGCAGCAGCGGATTCGGGCCCGGGCCGTTGCTGGGAACGGGCGACACCGCGCCGAACGGATCTGCGGGGCCAACGAGCAGGATCGCAAAGAAGAATGAGATGAACAGCAGGCACGCGGCCGCGTACGGCACGAGGTTGCCCGGCCGTTTGTGATTCCGCCACACCACGACGGCCGCGTACATCGAGAGCACCCACGCCCAAAAGAGAATCGATCCCTCGAGCGCGCCCCAGAGCGAAATCACCGTGTACAGCAACGGAGTTTCGCGACTGCCGACCTGCGCGACGTACTGCACCGAAAAATCGTGCGTGACGAGCGCATACACCATCGACACCGCGGCGATGGTGATGAGCAGAAAGTTCGTGTAGACGGCGGCGAACGCGAGCGGAAGAAGATTCCTGTGGCGCGGGCGTACGGCGAACGGAACGGCAATCATGCCGAACAGCACGACGGCCATCGAAACCAGGATGGAATCGTGCGCCAGCAGTCCCGTCACTCGCCTGACCCCTTGATGAGCGTCTTGTACATCTCCTGCGGCTTCTCGCCGTTCTTGGGCGGCCGGTATTCGTTCGAGTGCTTCACCATGAGTCCGGTGGAGTTGAACACGTGATCGCGGCCGTAACGTCCCTCGACCACGACGCCCATTCCATCACGAAACATCTGCGGCGGCGCGCCGGTGCTGTGCACGGCGACGTCCTTCGCACCGTCGGTGATTTCGAACGTGAGCTGCAGCGTTTTGTCGTCCCATTTAACTGTTCCCGGCTTTACCTGCCAGCCGAGACGAACAGGCACATCGACGCCATCAACTCCTTTCGCAAGCAACTCACCCGGCGTCAAAAAGAACACGACGTTCTTATTAAGTCCCCCATAAAGCATCCACGCAAAAACTCCAACAACTACAACGACGGCTCCAATAGCCAAAGGTCGACGACGCGACGGCCGATCCGCGTGATCCGCGTGCTGTGGCTTATCCGCGTGCAATTCTGAAAGCTCATCGCTCATATCTAGCCCTCGCCTTCTTCAAAGCTCGGTGAACGAAAATCCAGTAGCCGCCAATCGCGATCCAAGCCGCGCCGTAGGCCGCCGAAATGAATTTCCAATTGTCAGCCGTCGCATCCGGCAGATTCTGCGGAATGAACATAGTCACACTCCTCCGAGCGCTTTGGCCTGCTCCGCATGCTCGGCCGCGCGCTCGAGACACATCGACTCGTACCGCCGCCGAACGAAATAGATCATGACGAACAAGAACGCGAATGCATTCAGCCGCAGCGAGAGCACATAGATCCCCGCCACGGTGTCCGGCGTGGACTGCATCTGGTGCAGCGTACGCCACCACTGCACCGACATATACACGATAGGAACATTGATAGCGCCGAGTATTCCAACTGCCGCACTCCACTTTGCGCGCCGCTCCGGTTCGTCGACGAACGATCGCAGCGAGAGATAGCCGACGAAAATCAAAAAAAGCACCAGCGTCGACGTGAGCCGCGGATCCCACGCCCACCACACACCCCACGCCGGTTTGCCCCAGAGCATGCCGAGCACGAGCGTGAGCCCGTTGAACATCGTGCCGACCTCAGCCGCCGACGCGGCGGCGAGATCGTCGCGCTCGTCGCCTTTCCAGAGATAGCGCAGCGAGTAAAACATCACGACCGCAAACGTCAGCGACATAATCCACGCCGCGGGCACGTGGACGTAGAGAATTTTCTCGAGCTCTCCCATGTCGCGATCGGGCGGCGACGTGGTGAACGCCACGAACTGTGAGCCGATCAAAAACAGCAGCGCAAAAACGCCGAACAACGGCCAGCGGCCGGCTTTGGGTGGAGACCAAGTCTGTACGCTATTGGCTGCCATCGTCAGGCCTCGATGACGTGTTCGAATGCGAGGTGCGTCACGATGAGAAAGATGATGTCATACGCGACCAGAAGCTTCATCCAGGCGCCCGATTCGTGCATCAGGTCGCCGTTCAGCAGGGCCTTGGTCGCCTGCATCGCGGCGAGCAGGACGGGAACGAGCATCGGAAACAGCAGCAGCGGCAGCAGCACCTCACGCGCGCGGCTGCGGCTCGCCATCGCCGCATAGAACGTCCCCAGGGTGCAGATCCCGATTGCGCCGAGCGCGAGTACGCCGAGCAACGCGGGCCAGGTGGACGGAATCGAGACCTGATACAGCACGATTCCCACCAGCACCACGATGATCAGCATCAACCCCACAAAGGCGAGGTTCGCGATCAGTTTTCCCGAGAAGATCGCCCAGCGGGCGCCGGGGTACAGCAACAGCGGATCGAGTGCCCCGCCCTCGAGTTCAACTTGATACGATCGGTTGAACGCGAGCACCGCGGCGAAGAGCGCGGCCAGCCAGAGTGCTCCGCTCGCCGCGCTCTTGATTGCGGCGGTCTCGGGACCGAGTGCGAATCCAAAGAGCAGCAGAATCGTCACGCCAAGTGCGACGACGCCGTTGAAGCCCGCCTTCGAGCGGCGCTCCGTCGTGAGATCCTTCCATACGATCGCGCGCACACGGCGGAAATCGTCTCGCATCGACATTAGTTTTTCCCGTCCGTCAGCGTCACCGTGCGGCTCAACATTCCCGCCGCCGGCGCGAGCTCGTGCAGCACCACAAGCGCCGCCCCGCCCTCACGCACCGCGTCCGCAATCACGCCGCTCATCATCGCGATCCCCTCGGCGTCGAGGTTGCTGTACGGTTCGTCGAGCAACAGAAGCTTTGGTTTTCCAAGCAGCATGCGCGCCACCGAGAGACGGCGCTCCATGCCGGCGGAGAATCCGCGCACGCGCTCATGGCGAGCGTGCGAGAGGCCGACGCGAGCGAGTGACTCTTCGATCTCCTCGTTGCCAACACCGAGCATGGTCGCGGCGAACCAGAGATTCTCACGCGCGGTGAGATCGTCGTAGAGCCCCGGCTCGTGCGCAAGAAATCCGATGTGTGCGCGCACGCGATCCGACGCCGTCACAACGTCGTGCCCATAGACGGACGCGGTTCCCGCACTCGGGCGGAGCAGAGTTCCGAAAATGCGGAGCAGCGTGCTTTTGCCGCAGCCGTTCGGCCCGAGCAGGCCGACGATCTCGCCGGGGCGCAGCTGCATCGTCACGCCGCGCAGCACCCAGCGCGAGCCGAACCGCCGTGCTACGGCGCGGGCGTCGATCGCGAGTTCGGACGTGTTTTCCGCCATGCCGGGGGAGAAAAGAAATGGAGCGTGTGGGGATCGAACCCACGACCTCTGCCTTGCAAAGGCAGCGCTCTCCCAGCTGAGCTAACGCCCCGGTCGCTGAAGTATAACTACAAGAACAATTTGTCGTTATTCGTGTGCAGGCAACGGTTCCATCGTCTTCGCGTCTACCGGCACCTGCACCTCATCGCGATAGGGCGAGGTCAAAAGAAACACGCGGAACTTCGGGAATGCGTCCATGAACGACGTGTAGAGAAACGCCCATGCGCCGAGGAAGCCGAGGGTGATTCCCACTTCCCAGAGCGCGAACGGCGCGTTGCCCGTTACGCCGTACACCGAGGGGTAAACCTCGACGTACCGCGTGATCCAGAGACCGATGAAGCTGCTCGCCGCAAACAAGGTCATCGTCGGCGCCCACATCTTCGGCTTCACGCCCATCAGCCCGAAGAACGGAATCGCGAACACCATCACGAACGCCGCGACGGTCCAGTTCGTCCACGCGTGCGTCAGTCGCAGCGTGAAGAAGTGCGTCTCCTCGGACATGTTGCCGTACCAGATCACCAGGAACTGCGCGAACGTCAGGTAGCCCCAGAACGTGCTGAACGCAAAGCACAGCTTGCCCACATCGTGGTAGTGCTGATCCGAAATCAGATCGGCTGCGCCCAAATACTTTTTGTAGTAACGCAGGAGCACCGCGAGGACCATGAGCGAAACGACCCACCCGCCCATGAACACCTGCCAGCCGTACATGGTGCTGTAGAAATGCGGATCGAGCGTCATCGACTGGTCCCACGCGAGCACCACCCAGCCGAAGCCGAAGATGATCGTCATGAACACTGCCAAACGGCCCTGGAGCGAATGCGTGCTGTGCAACTCGCGACGCTCCTCGCCGAATCCCGCGCGCATTTTTGCGCGAAGGCCCGCGGCCCATTTGGCGCCGCTTTCGGGCGTGATGCCAACGTCGAGACGCACCGACGTATAGATGTACCAGACCTGCAGCACCGTGATCAGCGTGAACACGCCAATTGAGCGCAGGGCGAAAAATTTGTGGGCGAGGTAGACCTGCTTTTCGTGCTGAAGCTCCGGAAGATTATTCCACCACGGATACACGTGGCTCTTGCCGAACACGATCATCACCACCAGCCCAACAAGCGCGAGCGGAAGCCACGCGACGAATCCTTCGGAGAACCGAATAATTCCCCGCGACCAGCGCGCCGTCGTGATGCGCTGCACCGCGACGAACATCACCGCTGCCGATGAGATCGTCGTGAAGAAGAGCCAGTTCACCTGGAAGGCATGCCACGCGCGATCGTTGCCCGTGAACACGCCGTACAAAAAGAGCGCGCCGCCGAGCACGGCGAGCACGAGCGAAACAGGACGAATGATGGCGGGGAGCTGTTTCGCGCCCGCCTGAATTACACGTTCGCGAGAAACCATCGCGGGCGCGCTCATGGCTTGATCTCCGCTTTCGCTGCGCCACTGGCCCTGTGCGGCTCGTGCGCTGTGACGACAGGATGGAAGTACTTCGCCGGAACGGTGGGGCCGAGGCGCGTGAAGCCGGGGAGTTTGTCGCCGGTTTCACCCGGGCGGCCGACGGCGCCGACGGTCACCGGATATTTGCCCTGCAGGCCGCGCAAATAATTCACGACGTCCCAGCGGTCTGCTTCTTCGATACGATTGTACGGCGCCATCAATCCGCGTCCGTTGCGGATCATGCCCCACACGTAGCCGTCGGTGCGAGCCTTCGCGGCATCAGTCAGCAGGCTCGGCGCTACACCATAACCCGGATTGAGTTGCTTGAGCGCGCTGTTGCCGTCGCCCACCTCGCCGTGACACACGGAGCAGTTGATCTGGAAATATTTGCGGCCGTTGTCGAGCGAACGCGCATCGGGTGCAACAGGATTTGGCAGCGGCGACATCGAATCGATCGTCGCCGGGAACTGCGAATACGAAACCTGATACATCGACATCGCGGAGCCGTTGATGTTCACGGAGCCCTGCGGCTGGCCGCGGAATCCCTTGAGTTCGGCGCTGTCCTTGTTGAACTCGCCCCACGTGTGCACGGCGGGGCCCTGCTTGAAATCGGTGAACCAATCGCAGGCGCCGATGCCGAGCAACATCAGGCTTAGGGCCGTCAGGCGCACGTGAGAAATTTTAGCTTGCACCGCGAACCTCCACCGCGCCGCAACGGCGCAGAATGGCTTCAGCTTCTTTGAGTTTCTCGGGACCGCACTGGACCCAGACGCCGTACTCGCCGGCACTGAACCGGCCATCGTAGCCGACGGTCATCGTGAGGCGCGGGATGCGAGCGCAGATGAAGAGGCCCGCCACCGTCGAGAGTCCGCCAACGAGCACCATGAGTTCGAACGAGAACACCGTGTACGGAATCCAGGTGGAGATCGCTTTTCCGCCGACCTGCAGCGGCCAGTACTCCGAGCCCCAGATCGCGATCCAATAACCCGCCATCGCGCCGAACAGGCCGCCTGCGAGTGTGAACTTTCTTACGGGCGAGACCGGCGGCTGCACGGCGTGCTCGAGCTCGTGCCGCGGCGTTGGCGTGTACACCGTGATTTCGCCCACGCGGTCTTTTTTCAACGCGGTGATCGCATCAACCGTCGCATCCAGTTCTCTGAATGCGCCAAGCATGCCTTGCATCATTAGTGGTGCCCTCCCGAACCGGCGTGCTTCATCCTGGGCGGCACGATTTCCTTGATCTCAGAAATCGCGAGCACCGGCAGCTGCCTGATGAAGAGCAGGAACCACATGAAGAACCAGCCGAACGATCCGAGGAGAATCGAATAGTCGACGAACGTCGGGACGTAGGTGCTCCACTGCCACGGCTCGTACTCATGCGAAAGACCCGGCACGATGATGACGAACCGCTCGAACCACATTCCGAGATTGATGAAGATCGAGAGAATGAAGAGCCACGTGGGATTGCGGCGCAGGCTCTGCGAGAAGAGCGAGAGCGGAAGGATCATGTTGCACGTCAGCATGATCCACGCAGCCCACCACCACTGGCCGAAGACGCGATTCCACCAGTACTGCTGCTCAACCTGCACGCCGCCGTACCAGCCGATGAAGAACTCGACCATGTACGCGCAGCCGACGACCATCGACGTGAAGAGGCAGAGCTTTGCGCCCGCGTCGAGGTGATTGAGCGTCACATAATGCTGGAGCTTGAAGAACTTTCGGATCGGGATGATGATCGTGAAGACCATTCCCATTCCCGAGAAAATCGCGCCGGCAACGAAGTACGGCGCGAAAATCGTTGTATGCCAGCCGGGCACGAGCGACATCGCGAAGTCGAACGACACGATCGAGTGCACCGAGAGCACGAGCGGCGTCGAGAACGCGGCGAGGAACAGATAGGCTCGCGCAAAGTGCCGCCACTCAGCTTCGGAGTTGCGCCACCCGAACGAAAGCACCGATAAGATCTGTTTCTTGATCGGATTCTTCTCGGCATCGCGCAGCGTGGCAACGTCGGGAATGAGTCCGATGAACAGGAACGTGGTGGAGATGGTGAGGTACGTGGATATCGCGAACACGTCCCACACCAGCGGGCTCTTGAAATTCGGCCAGAGCAAACGCCAGTTCGGATACGGAATCAGCCAGAAGAACTTCCACGGACGTCCGAGGTGCAGAATCGGAAAGAGTCCGGCGGTCATGACGGCGAACACCGTCATCGCTTCTGCGCAGCGGTAAATAGTTGTGCGGAATCCCGCACGGAACAGATAGAGAATGGCCGAGATCAGCGTTCCCGCGTGGCCGATACCGATCCAGAACACGAAGGTGACGATGTACACGCCCCACATGACGGGCGGGTTGTAGCCGGCTACTCCGACACCTTCGTAGATCTGATAGGTCCACGCGAGGCCGCCGATGATCAGGCACGTGATCGCGATGAGCAGCGCTACGAACCAGCCCTTGGTCGGGCGGAGCGTCGCGATGATTTCGCGATCGACCTGCTCGTAGTCCTTCACGGCGGGAAGCTGAAGCCCGGCCTTCGCGATGTTCGGCCGCGGCATCTCGCTTTCGTCGTCTGGCGAATGCGTCGGACGTGCGATGGTAGCCATTAGTGGGTCACCTTCTTCAGATAGACCACCGCGGTATAGGTGTTGAGTTCTTCAAACACGTGATACGCGCGTTCGTCGTTTACCATTTTTGAAACGGACCAACTGGGATCGGCCGCGTCACCAAAGACGATCGCGCGCGACGGACAGGCCTGCGCGCACGCCACCGTGAATTCGTCGGGCTGAAGCTCGCGATGCTCGAGCGTCGCGCGATTCTCGGCTTCCTTAATTCGCTGGACGCAGAAGGTGCACTTTTCCATCACGCCTTTCGTGCGCACGGTGACATCCGGATTGAGCTGCCAGTTGAGCGGCTCCGGGAACGCGTACTGCGTGCGGTTCGGCTCGCCGTAGCCGAACCAGTTGAAATAGCGAACCTTGTACGGGCAGTTGTTCGAGCAGTAGCGCGTGCCGACGCAGCGGTTGTAGACCTGAACGTTGAGTCCGTCAGGCGAGTGATACGTGGCGTACACCGGGCACACCGGCTCGCACGGCGCGTTGCCGCACTGCTGGCAGAGCATCGGGATCACGCGCGTATCGAAATCCGGATCGAACGCGACATCCTTGGGCTCGCGATCGATTTCGAAGTAGCGCTCCAAACGAATCCACGCCATTTCGCGGCTGCGCGTGATGTTCACGCCAAAGCCCGTTCGATCTGGCATGACGCGCGGACCCTGCCACGGTGCGCCGACCGTTGGAATATTGTTTTCGGAGTAGCAGGCCGTCACGCACGCCGCGCAACCGGTGCAACGTGCGAGATCGATCGTCATTGCCCAGCGGCGCTTGGCCACACCGCTCCAGTGATTCGGATCGTACTGGCCCTTGTCCTTCGACTTGGGATCGCCCAAGTCTCCCTGCGCGTCGTTCGCAACAGGCGAGCGAAGGCCGGGCAGGAAATCGTTGCTCGCCTGGCCGACGAACTGTTCGTGCTCGTCCTTCGTGTCGCCGGCGATGAGCTGCGCCACGGTCAGCGCGCGAGCGATACCGCGTCCGTGCTGACGGCCCGCGCCTTCGGTCGTGATCAGGCGCGTATTGCCGCCGGCCTTTCGCACCGCTGCTTTCGTGACCATCGCGAAAGCACCGGAGCGCGAATCCTCGCTCACCGGCAGCAGCGACATCGGGTTCACACCGCAGCCGTTGGCGTAGCGGCCATACGCGGTATGGCCGCGGCCAGTCGCGATCGCAACGGTATCCGGCCGAATGCCGATGAACAGATACACGGGAGCGGTCACACTGCCTTGCTTGGTCTCTACCGTGGCAAGCTCACCCTCCTCGAGACCGAGCTTCTTTGCGGTCTCGGGATGCATCTCAACAACCGTTTGCCACGCGATTTTCGTGACGGGGTCCGGAAGTTCCTGAAGCCACGGCTTGTTTGCGCCGCGTCCGTCGCCGAGTGCGGGCGAGAAATAGACGCGAAGGAAATAGTCGCCGGTGCCTTTCACCGCGCTTTTCGATGCAACGGCTTTCGGAGCAGCAGTCGTGAGCGCGGAACCGCTGATGATGCCAGTCGGCAGCGCCTTCGTCACCGCCGCGAGTCCGCCAGAGCGAGCGGTGATCCAGGTGCGATAGTCCGCCGGATATTTCGCGGCCATGCTCGGATCGCCCTTGGCGACCGCGATCAGAACATCACCGGTCGCGCGCGTGTTGAAGACCGGATCCATCGTTGGCTGCAGCAGCGAGATCGTGCCCTTCACGCCCTGCGCGTCGCCCCAGCTCTCGAGCGAATGGTGATCGGGCAAAATGAGATCGCACATCTCGCTCGTTTCGTCCGGATAGCTCGTGAACGAAACCTTGAACGGAACTTTCGCGAACGCTTCGGCGAACTTGCCGCCGCCCTGCGTCGAGTACGCGGGGTTTGCGCCGCGCACGAATGCGATGGAAACTTTTCCAGCCGCCATGCGCTCGCCGGCTTCACGCACCGCGGCGTGCGACGCAAGACCTTCAAATGCGAGCGAAGCTTCACCGGGCTTGATGGTCTGGCCGACGTTGCCGAGCACCCGGTTGATTTCGTTGATCGCCACGCATGTGGCGGTCGCTTCTTCGCCGTGCTGACTGCCGATGAGCAGACTCGGCTTCATGATCTGCAGATCGCGCGCGAGCTGCTCGACGGATGCCTCTTCAACGCCGGCGGCGGCGGCGGCTTCTTTCAGGCCGACCGGTCCCTTGCCGGTGAGAATGGAAAGCAGCGAATCGACGATCGCTTTCGTGCTCCCCGGCTTGGCGGGAATCCACTTATCGCTGTTGAGGCCGGTGAGCGAGCGGCGGGACGCGACGTAATACACTTTCGGTCCGCCTTCGAGCTTCGCGCGGGCATCGGCGAAGTCGAGTTGCTGCGTGACGCTCAAGCCCCAGCCGTCGAGATAATCGGCGCCGAACGAGACGACGAGTCTCGCCGCCGCGAAGTCCAGTTTGGGCCAGGCGACTGAGTAGGACGCTCTGTTCGCCGCGATCGTCGAGAGCGGCGCCTCGGCATCGTACGCGAGGTGCGCGGGCATGCCGTATCCGGCGAGCCACTGATCGATAAAACCACCCATCGACCCCTGCTCGGCCTGATTGATGAATACGGCGCCAGCGGCGGTTCCTTTGCTTTTCGCTTCGCCCATTTTTTGGGAGAGCAACTGGAGTCCGCGTTCCCACGTGATGGGGATGAGCTTGCCGCTCTCGCGCATCATCGGACCGCGATAACGATCCGGATTGTAGAGGCCCTGCAGCGCCGACTGCCCGCGTCCGCAGAGCGCGCCGCGATTCACAGGATGATCGGGATTTCCCTCGGCCTTGATGGCCCGGCCATCGCGCGTCTCAACGAGCAGGCCGCATCCCGCGGCGCATTCGCGGCAGGTGGTGGCGAAGTACGACGAGACTCCCGGCACCGTGTTGTCGGGCGAGGTGACGTAGGGAATCAGCTTTTCAACTTTGTCGTTCGGGTAGCAGGCGGTGGCTGCGACTGCAGCGCCGGAAACGCCGACGACTTTGAGGAAGTCGCGGCGCTTGATCGCGGCGGTTTCTTCCTGGGTGTCGATCACATCAGTCATCGGCGATCCTAGTAGTGACAGTTGGAGCAGTCATACGACGCTTTCTTGCGCGGCAGCGCGAGCGTCGCGGCATCTGGGACGTAGCCAGCTGCCTTCATTCCTTCGGCGGGCGAGTATCCGTTCACGTGGCAGCTGACACACCAGCCCATGTTGAGCGAGGCGTACTGAAAAACCTGCGGCATGTTGTTGATCTGGCCGTGGCACGTCTGGCAAGTGACACCGGCGTTGACGTGACGCATGTGCGGGAAGTGCACGTACTCGGGAACCTTGTGCACCCGGACCCACGGCACCGGCTGTTTGGACGCGGCGTATTTGCCGAGCTTTTGGATTTCGGGGCGGTCGAGACCGACGATTGTATGACAGCCCATGCAGGTGCCGACGGCGGGCAGACCTGGATCAGGCGATTTGAATGCGGCGAAGTGGCAGAACACGCAATTGATTTTCAGCGTGTTCACGTGCACGGGGTGGGGAAATTTTATTGGCTGGACGGGCGAGCGGCCGGTGCCTTGGCCGATGTAGTGCGTGTAGCCGGACGCGCCGCTGTAGGCCCATGGTCCGGGGACTGCTTTGCCGCTCGCTTCACGATTGGCGGCTTCGGTAGCAGTTTCTTTAGCAGTTTCTTTTTTTCCGGCCGGTGTGCCACTGGGGGCGGGCGTTGCGGCACCCTGCTGGGCGCCTGCATACGCTGACATCATGGTGGCCACGACGGCGATTGCGGCAACACCAGCAATCGCGGCCAACTTCCTGATTCCGGTCATCTACAAAGTCCGTGGAATTACGGAGAGGGGGCTTGCTTATACGGCCTTGTGAAAATGTTCACATGGCCGATTCGGTCGAGTAAAAATGAAGGATGGGCGGGAATGGCGCAACCCTTTTCACAACCAAGAAATGAGGGGAGAGTGAGTGGCGTGATCCAAGGGTGAGGGAAGTGTGGTGAGGTCACTCGGCACGTGGGGTTCCTCCCCACACTTCCCTCAACCACGTATCGCGCCACTCACTCTTCCCTCACCTCAACCACGTATCACGCCACTCACGCTCCCCTCATCCCCAGTTCAGTAGTTTCAGTCCGGCAGTCCCTTTCGTATGCGGTCGATGGTTCGCAAAACCTCGATTCCCATCGCGCGCACCAGCATCAACTCGCGCCCATCCGGCCGCGCGCGTGAGAGCAGCGACCGCACCGACCTCATCACGTTGTCCTCATTCCGAGTCCGAAAGAATCGAATCTCGCCGAGGGCGCGCTGCACATCGATGTACGTCTGCTCCCACTCGATCTGCTCCGCCGGCGGCGCTTCCTTTTTCGGCGGCGCGAGCACGCGCGTTGCATCGCCCGCGGCAAGATGCAGTTCGTAGAGCGCAATCATTACCGCCTGCGCAAGATTGAGGCTCGAGTGCTCGGTGGTTGGAATGTGGACGAGAATCTGCGCGAGATCGAGCGCTTCATTCGGAAGCCCATGGTCTTCCTGGCCAAACAGCAGCGCGACTTTTCCCTCGGCGGCGGTTTCGATCAGCTGCGCGGCCATCTCGCGCGGCGTGGCGACGGCCCATCGCACCGCGCGACGCTTCCCTGCGAAGGCGGCGACTTTCACGCAGTCGGCGAGCGATTCTTTGAGTGAATCGAAGTGAGCGATTTGATCGACGAGATCGCGTGTGCCGTGCGCAATTCCTTCGATGCGCCACGGATCGTACTGGACGGGCTGCACGAGACGGAGATGGCGGAGACCCATATTTTTCATCGCGCGAATTGTGGCGGCGATGTTGATGGGATCCTGCGGTTCGTTCAATACGATGAAGACAGAGTCGAGGGCTGAGGGCACTTCGGTGCGGGGTGCGGGATTGGGGTGCGGGGTGCGGGAACGGGGTGCGGGGTGCGGGGTGCGGAGTGCGGAGTGCGGGATTGGGGTTTGGGATGCGGGGCTGAGTGATGAACAACTTAGTATTGTTCCTCATGCATAGTCTGGCGGACCTTCTCCACGCCCTGCGCGATCCTTCCGTGCTCATCTCGGCCGTGGGGATGGTCGGGATTCCGATCATCATCTTCATTGAAACGGGGTTGTGCTTTCCGATGCTGCCGGGTGATTCGCTGCTCGTCACCGCGGGACTGCTCGCGTCGCAGGCGGACGGACCCGTGCACCTCAACGTATGGATGCTGGGTGTCTCCTGCTCAATCGCCGCGATTCTCGGAAACTCGTCCGGCTATTTCATCGGCAATCGCGCGGGCCGCGCGCTCTTCACTCGCGAAGATTCACGATTCTTCAAGCGCGCGAATCTGCTCCGAGCGCATGCGTTCTACGCGAAGCATGGCGGCCGGACGATCATCATGGCGCAGTTCATGCCGATCGTGCGCACTTTCGCGCCGGTAGTCGCGGGCGCGGCGGAAATGAAGTATTCGACCTTTATTTCCTATAATATTGTCGGCGCGCTTGGCTGGATTTGGTCGATGCTGCTGCTCGGATATTTTCTCGCGCGGCAGTTTCCAATCATCGGGAATCACATCGAGGGACTCGTGGTGATCGTAGTTCTGCTGTCTATCTCGCCGCCGCTGATCACGTGGTTCAGATCTCAAACCGCCGCAACTCGCAGGATTTAGTTCGGATTTAGTTCGGATTTGTTTCGGATTTGTTTCGGATGTATTTCGCTTCACACTCAGGATAAACGGAGACCGACATGGCTTTCACGCTTCCCGCACTGCCCTACGCTCCCGAGGCGCTCGAGCCGCACATCGACGCGCAGACGATGGGCATCCATCACGGCAAGCATCATCAGGCGTACGTCAACAATCTGAATGCCGCTGTAGAAAAAGCGCCGGAGCTGGCGACGTGGTCGCTCGATGATATCTGCAAGAATATTTCGAAAGTTCCCGAGGCCGTGCGCGGCGCCGTGCGCAATAACGGCGGCGGTCACTGGAATCACTCGCTGTTCTGGACGCTGATGGCAGCACCGGGCGGCGGCGGTCCTTCCGGCGCGCTCGCTGATGCGCTCAAAAACGCGTTCACCGACGAAAAAACTTTCAAAGAGAAATTCGCCGCCGCCGGCGTTGGCCGTTTTGGATCAGGCTGGGCCTGGCTGATTGCCGCGAAAGACGGATCGCTCACCATCGAGAGCACGCCCAATCAGGACAATCCGCTGATGGACGGAAAGCATGCGATCCTCGGCTGCGATGTATGGGAGCACGCATACTATCTGAAATATCAGAATCGCAGACCCGACTATATCGCGGCGTGGTGGAATGTCGTGAACTGGGGGAAGGTCGGAGAGTTGTACAACGCCCGTTAACGTCGGTGGCCTGGCGTCTGCTTGCGGCCAACCGCAGTCAGACGCCGGCCATCCGGCGTTTTGAATGCCTCCGCCGGCGTCGCCTCCTCCTTCTCCAAATCCTCGTCGCGCGAGACGACCGTCGTCACGAGCAGCGGCGTCACGAACGTCGTGGCGACGCTGGTGAGAACGACGGCGCCGAATAGTTGCGGCGAGATCGCGGCGGTCGCGAGCCCCATCTGCGCGAAGATGAGGCCGACTTCGCCGCCCGGAACCATCGACGTTCCAATGAGCAGCTTGTTCCCCTGAAACCACCACGGCGCGTACCCGGCGAGGATCTTGCCGCCGATGCCGGCCGCAATCAGCAGGACCGTCAGCACCACCGCCGTTTGACTCGGCGGCGCGCTCAGATCCACCGAGGCTCCGACGACCGCAAAAAAGATCGGAACCAGAAAATGGCCGAGCGATGTGGCCGTCCGGTCAATCTCTCCGCGCTGCGGCGTGGGCTGAAGAATCGCGCCGGCGAGAAATGCGCCGATGATCATCGCGAGTCCGCTCAAAATCGCGATCGCCGAAAGAACGATTGCCAGCGCAACGCCGAACAGACCGAGCGAATCTCTCCCGCGAATTCGGTCGAGGAGGCGGAAGAGCGGCGGCATCGCGTAACGGCCAACGGCCAGCGTCGCCGCTATGAACGCGACCGCAACGACGATCGTGCGCCCCACATCGCCGAAACTCACGCGCTTCACGCCGTCGAGCGACACCAGCACGGAGAGGGCCAGCACGCCGAACACATCGACCGCGAGCACGGCGGTTCGCGTGATCTCGGCTTCTCTCGTGCGAAAGACTCCCGCGTCACCGAGGACTTTCGACGAGATGCCGAAGGATGTCGCCGTCAGCGCCGCGCCGACGATCAGTGAGGCAAGCACGCGAAAGCCGAAGTAGTGCGCGACGGCGAATCCTCCACCGAACGGCAGCGCGATCGCGGCGGCGGCCACCATGAGCGTCGTGCCGCGCGTGCGGCGCAGCACGCCGACGTCCGTCCGCAATCCAATCTGGAAAACCAGGACCAGCAGTCCGAGCTGCGCGAGCGAGTGCAGCGTGGGGTCGCGCGGATCGAGGAGCGAGAGTCCGTTCGCGCCGAGCACTGCTCCGGCAAACACCGCGCCGATTGAGGAGGACTGTCCGAATTTCCGCGCGAGCTCTCCGAAAAGCTTGGTCGCAATGAGAATCGCGGCGATGGAAATCAGGAAACTGTACACTTACCGCGCCGCTTCCCCTTCGAGATACGTATAGCCTTCGAGACCGGCGACGTACTCCGCGATGAACATATTCGCTTCTTCGCGGGAGATCGTCGTCGCCGCCTGCACCTTTCTCCTGAACGTCGTGAGCAAATCCGACGCGCGGAACTGCACGTAGTTCAAGACTTCCGTGACCGTATCACCGTGCACGAGATCGGTGATTTCGTACCCCTGCTCCGTCAGCCGCACGTGCACGGCGTTCGTGTCGCCGAACAAGTTGTGCAGATCGCCGAGAATTTCCTGATAGGCGCCGGTCAGGAATATTCCGAGCATGTACGGGTCCGCGTCGCTGAACGGATGGAGCGCCATGCTCGGTTCTCCATTTCTTCCACCCACAAAGCGATCGATCTTGCCGTCGGAATCGCAGGTGATGTCCTGCAGCGTGCCCTGCCGGTTCGGTTCTTCGTCGAGACGATGAATCGGCATGATCGGAAAGAGCTGATCGATCGCCCAGCTGTCGGGGAGCGACTGGAAGAGCGAGAAGTTGCAGAAATAGCGGTCGACGAGCGCGGCATCGAGATCGGCCATGATGTCTTCGAACTCGTCGCGATGTTTCTGCGCGACGCGCGCGATCTGGTTGATCGAGCACAGGTGCAGCCGTTCGGCGAGCGCGCGATCCTTGAGCGACAGCACGCCGCTGTTGAACAGCGCCTGCGCGCGCTCCTTGTCGAACATGGCGTCGTGATAGACCTCACGCACTCGTCGGAGCGAGGCGTTCTTTCTCGATACCGTTTTCAGATCGTCCGCCATCTCGTTGATGAGCGGGTGATCGTCGCCGTTGACGGCGGGCACCGGCTGTTCGGCCGCGGATTCCACATCGATCACGCTCACGAGCAGCATCGCGTGATGCGCGGTAAGCGCGCGGCCCGATTCGCTGATGATGTGCGGCATCGGCAGCTCGCGATCTTTGCACACTTCGGAGAGCGTGTAGACGATGTCGTTCGCGTACTCCTGCACCGAATAGTTGACGCTCGCCTGCGCGGTGGACTGCGACCCGTCGTAGTCCACGCCGAGTCCGCCGCCGACATCCACGTGCGTGATGTCGAGCCCCATCCCGCGCAGCTCCACATAGTAGCGCGAAAGTTCCTGCAGTCCGCGCTTGATGAAGCGGATATCGGTGATCTGCGATCCGAGATGGCAGTGGATCAGCTTCACGATGTTCAGCTTGCCCGCGGCCTGCAGTTTCTCGATCACCTGCATCAACTGTGCGGGGCTCAAGCCGAACTTCGATTTCTCACCGCCCGACTGCGCCCAGCGTCCGCTGCCCTCGGTACTCAGCTTGATACGCACGCCGCACTCGGGAACCACGCCGATTTGTTCGGCGACCTGCAACAGCACATCGAGTTCACTCACTTGCTCGATGACGATGAAGACCCGGTGGCCGAGGCGCTGCCCCATGAGGGCGAGGCGCATGAACTCTTCGTCTTTGTAGCCGTTGCAGACGATGAGATGATCGGTGCTCTCGCGCAGCGCGAGCACGGCCTGCAGCTCGGGCTTGGATCCGCACTCAAGACCGACTCCCGTTGCGTTCCCGAATTCCACGATCTCTTCGACGACATGCCGCTGCTGATTCACCTTGATCGGATAGACCGTGGTGTACTCGCCCGTATACTGAAACTCCTCGATGGCGTGCCGGAACTTGTTGTTCAGCGCCTCGATTCTGGAGCGGAGAATATCGGAAAAGCGCAGCAGCACCGGCAGGATGACACCCTGCGCTTCGAGATCTTGCGCGAAGCTAAAAAGATCGAGCGAGCGATCCGGATGATCTTTGTCCGGACGAACGACGACGTGACCCTTCTCGTTGATATCAAAAAAACCGTCACCCCATCCCTCGATGTTGTACAGCGCGCGCGCCGCCTCGATGGTCCACGGCGGCTTCGGCTCAGCAGGCGGGACTGCGACCGCTGGATCGGGGTGGGTGGTCGTCATGGACTACAATAGTAGGCACTTCCCGCCGTTCGCGGTACCTTTTTTCGTATGGATCCGATGTTTCTTGCGGACGTCGAGAACTCGTCGACGGAATCGCCGTATCAGAAGGCGATTGATGCGATGAAAGCCGGTGGGAGCGACTATCCGCAGATCTGGCACCTTTTTGCGTTCAAGCCGCACGCCACAGAGCACCTCGCGCGCTTCACGCACGAAATGCTGCGCGGGGACGCGCCGCTCAGCCCCGGGTTTCGCGAACTGATTGCCGCATGGACGTCGAAGCGAAACAACTGTCCGTTCTGAATCGCCTCACACGCCGCGGTCGCGGCGGTTCTGCTCGAAAACGAGGAACTGGTTCGCCAGGTGCTCGAGAATATCGACAGTTCCTCGCTCACACGCGCGGAGAAAGTGCTCTTTCACTTTCTCGACAAAGTGAATCACGATTCACCGCAGATCGCCGCGAGCGATATGACACCGCTGCGCGAGGCGGGGTGGACGGATGAGCAGATCTACTATGCCGTTACCGTCTGCGCGTTATTCAACTTTTACAATCGGTGGATTGATGCGACGGGCGTTCATGCGCTCTCAGATGAAGCGCACCGGGCGGGGGGAAAGCGGAGTGCCGTACATGGGTACGTGCGGAAGTAGTCACGACCTCAAGCGAACGTTGAGGTCACTCGAGCCGCTTTAGGTCACCGCCCGCTTCATAAATGCGCGCAGGCCCCAATACCAAAAGAAGAGCATCAAGGCGATCAGCGCGATCGTCACCACAAACAGATCCATGTGCGGTACAGCAGGCGTGAGCGTCGCGCGCATTCCCTCCGCGACATACACGAGCGGATTCACGAGCACCGCATACTTCATGACTGGAACCGCGTTGAGTCCTACCCACGGATAATACATACAGCCGAAAAAAATCATCGGCCCGATGATCGAGCTGAACATCAGTCCGATCTGCTGCGGACTGATGGCGCAGCCAATGAGCAGGCCGAGCGCGCTGAAGGTTGCCGCGCCGAGGAGCATCACGCTCGCGACCTGCGCGACGTTGGTAAATCCAAGACCGGGAATCGCGCCCATGATCAAGCGGCCGATCGGGAGCACGAAGAGTCCGGCGAGCAGTCCCTGCAGTGTGCCCG
>JBBRBH010000036.1:0-41401 GCA_038205995.1 Gemmatimonadales bacterium | reverse complement strand
GATCTTGCCGCCACCGCCGTCGTTGCCACGCATCGTCGCCGAGACGTCGATGACCATCATGCGGGTCGTCTGCGCTTCGTCTTCGGTCTCGCGCACGAGGAGCTTTCCCTTGCGCGCGCTCGCCTTCCACGCGATGCGACGAAACGGATCACCCGGCTGGTGATCGCGCAGTTCGCGAATCTCGGGCCCCTCGCCCATCCGTCGCGTCGCGCGTCCCGCTCGGGCCGCGGGCTCGGGTCGCGTGTTCGCCCGCGCGAGCGCAGCGCCACCCACCGAACGCGTCTGCACCTGGAGCACCAGCGGGTTCGGGAAGTACAGCGGCGCCCACGCGAGTCCGAGCGGACCCGACAGGGTCATCCATGCGCCGTGAAGAACGTGCCGCCCAGCGTGCCCCGCCCGCAGTTCGAGTTCGAACGCAGCGATCGACCGCGCGGGCACGACGATGCGCTGATGCCGCCATCGCGAGTGTCGCAGCCCGGGCGATAGCGCGAGGCGCGGCGTGCTGAGCACCAGTGGTGAATCGGTTGGATTGCGCAGCGCGATCTTCACGGGAATCGGCTCATCGGGGCGCCGCACACCGTGCGCGCGACCGGGCACCCACCACGTGAACTCGAGCCGCTCGCGACGCATTCGCCGTGGCAACGGAACCGTCGCGACCCACGCGAGAGCGAGACCGACGAGCACGCCCTGCCCGGCCCCGAGCAGCGGTTCGACCGCCCCGAGCAGTCCGCCGAGCGTGAGGCCGATGCCACCTGCGAAGGTCAGTTTGCCGAGTCGACTGAGCGACGGCATGACGCGTTCGCTCCTTCGCGATTACCGTTCGCCGCCGGCGAGCGCGACGGAGCCACGCCCGTGCGTCGCGTCGCCACGTCCGTCAGCACGACGATACGGAACGTGAGAGAGCGTTTCTTCGACGATGGATTCGCGCGTGACGCCTTCGGCTTCCGCTTCGGCGGTCAGAATCAGTCGATGCGCCATGATCGGCATCGCGAGGCGCTTGATGTCGTCGGGCAACACGTACGTGCGTCCCGCGATGAGCGCGTGCGCACGGGCCGCGAGGATCAGACCCAGCGACGCGCGTGGCGACGCACCGAGCGCGATGCGCGGATGGTTGCGCGTGTAGCCCGAGAGCGCGACGGCGAACGCGTACGCTTCGTCTTCGACGAACACCTCGCCGGCGCGCGCCTGCAGCCACAGCACGTCGTCGGGGTTGAGCACCGGGCGCGCTTCGGGCGGCGTTGACGAATACGTACGAAGAATCCGCATCTCGTCGTCGGGCGTCGGATAGCCCATCACGATCCGCATCAGGAAGCGGTCGATCTGCGCCTCGGGCAGTGGGTACGTTCCCTCCTGCTCGATCGGGTTCTGCGTCGCGAGCACGAGAAACGGCTCGTCGAGCTTGAACGTCGTCCCGCCGATCGTCACCTGCTTTTCCTGCATCGCCTCGAGCAGCGCGGCCTGTACTTTCGCGGGGGCTCTGTTGATTTCGTCGGCCAGCACGATGTTCGCGAAGATCGGTCCTTTCTTCACGGAGAACTTGCCGGTCGATTGATCGTAGATCTGCGTGCCCACGACATCCGCCGGCAACAGATCCGGCGTGAACTGAATCCGGCTGAACGTCGTGTGCACGGTCTCGGCCAGCGTGCGCACCGTGAGCGTTTTTGCGAGTCCCGGCACGCCCTCCAGCAGCACGTGGCCGCCGGTGAGGAGCGAGATGATGAGTCGCTCGACCATCGTGTCCTGCCCGACGACGCGCTTCGCAACTTGATCGAGCACACCCTGAATCAGCGTGTGATCGAGTTCGGCTTGGGACGTATCCGTCATTTACTGCGCTCCTTTGGCAACTGCTTCGAGCAGTTTTCGTTCACGACTATTGAGAGTTCTCGCAGCGCCGCTGGGAAGAGCGCCGAGTTCGAGCGGTCCGAATTTCGTTCTCACCAACCGCAGCACCTCGAGCCCAAGGGCTTCACACAGGCGACGCACCTCTCGATTCTTTCCTTCACTGATCGATATCGAAAGTTCCCACAGCCGGTCGCCGATCGGCTGCGCGGCGATGTGATCCGGCTTCACGAACCCATCTTCGAGTTCAACGCCTTTCTTTGCCGAGACAACCGCGTTCGGCGCATTGCCGCGAACCGTCGCGATATACGTACGCTCGACGCCCGTTTTTGGATGAGTCAGCGCGTGCGCGGCGTCGCCGTCGGTGGTGAACAGCAGTAGTCCCTCGGTCATGTAGTCGAGCCGGCCAACGTAGGTGAGTCCTGGCGTCGCCGGCAGCAAATCAAAAACCGTCTTGCGGCCTCCCGGGTCACTTGCGGTCGTGAGAACGCCGGTCGGCTTGTTCAGAATCATCCAGACTTTCGCGGCTGGCGCAGAAACCTTCTGCCCATCCACCGTGATTTTATCCGTCTCCGGATTTACCGTTTGCCCGGTTTTCGCGACGACGCCATTCACCATCACGCGCCCGGCCGCGACAAGTTCTTCCGCCTTGCGACGCGACGCGATGCCCGCCCGGGCCAGCGCGCGATGAATCCGCATCCCCGCGGCCACGCCCGTCACAGCGGCTGCGGTTCCCGGCGAAGCGCGATCGCGAGTTCGTCCACGCGCGGCAGTTCTTCGAGATGACGCAGCGCGAACTGTTCGAGAAACAGCGGCGTCGTGCCGTAGAGCAGCGGACGGCCGAGCCCTTCGCCGCGCGCGACGACTTCGATCAGCGCGCGCTCCTGCAATGATTTCAGAATAGCGCCCGCATCCACTCCGCGAATGTCCGCGACCTCGGCTCTGCCGATGGGCTGCCGATACGCAATGATGGCGAGCGTCTCCAGCGCGGCGCCCGACAAGCGCTGCGGCCGAACGGCCATGCGCGCCCGCTCAATTGCTTCCGTGTACTCCGGACGCGTGAGAATGAGCCAGCCGCCGCCCTGCTCGACGAGCTCCACGCCGTGCCCGTCCCCATAGAACGTCACCAGTTCATCGAGCGCCGCGCGCACGTCTTTCAGCGACGATTCGGAATCGAGGTCGGCAAGTTCCTCGACCGTAATCGGCCGGGGACTCGCGAAAAGCGCTGCTTCAAGCAGCTTCGCCAGCGAGTTCACGCGAGATCTCCACATCGGCAAAAGGTTTGGGCTGCGCGAGCGAGAGTTCGTTGCGCCGGGCCAGTTCGAGCAGCGCGAGCAATGCGGACAATACTTCCCACGGCTCGGCGCCCGTGCGCACCACGTCGCGCCAGCGCGCGCGGGCGCGGAGCGCGAGCACCGCGCGGATCGTCGTCATGGCGCCGTCCACATCGAGCGAGCGCGGAACGACGTCGTGCAGCGTCGGTTTGCGCGCGGCGCGCAGCACGCGGTCCACTGCGACGAGCAGTTCCGCGAGCGAGAGCGCGAGCGGCGCCTGCGGTGGTGCCGTCAACTCGGGCGAGTACGATCGCGCGAATCGATTGCGCCGGCCTTCGCCGAGGCGCTCGAGCACAAACACGACTTCGCGCATCTGCTGATACTCCAGCAGACGGCGCACAAGTTCGGCGCGCGGGTCTTCCCACGCTTCATCGCCGTCGTGGCGCGGCAGCAGCATGTGCGCCTTGATGCGCAGCAGCCGCGCGGCCATCTCGAGATATTCCGCGGCGTCGTTGAGCGCGAGCTGTCGCATCCGTACGAGGAACTGTTCGCACACGTGCGCGATCGGAATGTCGTAGATGTCGACCTTCTCGTCGCGAATCAGCGAGAGGAGGAGATCGAGCGGCCCGTTGAAATGCGCGAGTTCGACGACAAAACTCCCCTCGTACGCGTCGGTGTTTTCACTGCCGGGCTTGGTGTGTGTTTCGGTCACGTCGTCCACGGGCTGGGCAGCATGTACGGAGACACGAGCCGGATTGCGAACTGCGCGACGGCGAACACCGGCTGCATCACGCTGTTGATCGGCGAGCTCGGCATCGCCAGCAGCACGACCAGTACGAGAATCCCGTAGCGTCCGAAGCGCTGGTAATTCCACGCCCATTTTGCCGGAAGCAGGTGTTTGAACACGTGCGATCCGTCGAGTGGTGGAATCGGAATGAGATTGAATATCGCGAGCAGTAGGTTGATCTGGAGGCCGAACAAAAACATCGTCTGAATGATCGCGAGCGAATCACCGAGGGCCGGCAGCGCGCGGCCCAGCAGACCGAGCGGCACGATGATCACCGTGAGGATGACCGCGAGCGCGAGATTGGTGGCGATGCCGGCGAGCGACACGATGATGTCGCCGCGACGGTAGTTCCGGTAATTCTGCGGATTCACGGGCACCGGCTTCGCTCCGCCGAAGGCCACGTGGAAACTGAGGAACGTGACCACGGGCATGATCAGCGTCATGAACGGATCGATATGCTTCAGCGGATTCCAAGTGAGACGGCCGAGCATCTGCGCCGTGTTGTCGCCTTGGCGGAGTGCGGCGTACCCGTGCGCATACTCATGGGCCACCATCGAGAAAAGCAACACGGGGGCGATGAGCAGAAATTGCTCGAACTTGTTCAATGACGGTTTGGTTCGGCGTCTTTTTTTGGACGGAGGCCCTCGCGGGCAGTCGAAGAGAAAGTTAGAGCTCTGCGCGGTGAGTGTCAAAGCGTTGGGTAGTGTCCGATTTTCAGAGGGAAAATCCGTGACAAACTCCGCGAAAACACTTGCGGATCGTTGCGCGATCAGTAGCGCCCAGAGAGGAAAATGCGTCTATTCGTCGGGATGGATTTCAAGAACGCGCTCAAAACTATCGGCAGATTGTTTGTGCGTTGGGTTGTCGGCCCTGTCGTCACTGCCGTTGTGGGCAAGGGTGTGCTCGAAGGACTGCATCTTAGCGGTCGCTATCCTGACCTCTGGGTGGCGCAGAGGATCGCTGGCATGAGCCGGGCGAGTGACGTTGCTGCGTCTGTCGGATGGGCGTTCGCCGGTCTCTGCGGAGCTGCCTATCTCGTCGTGGAGATAGTGCGTCGGCGGAAAGGCGCAACGGATCAGTCGCGCCCGAAGGCTAGTCCGGACCTCCTCGTGGAAATCACGGGTGTTGTGCCCGCTCCGGCGCCGATGCCGACGAAGGTCTACATCAGGCTCACCTATCGAGGGCGTGATAAGATCTCGTTCAAACATCCGTGGCAGGTGGAGGTGTTCAACGCGAAAAATGAGGTGGTCCTTATTTCTCACACGTACCTGCAAGGCGCACAGCTTCGCCCGATGGAGCGATCCGATGTGTTCAACCCTGAAATACATTTTATGACGCCCGCGGACTTGTTTGTTCCGGGTCTGTGGTACGTGATCCACGGCGAGGACATTGACGGGAATCCACTTCGCGCGGAGTGGCCGGACGTTGCCTTCCGGGCAACCTTTTACAGCCAGAATCAATGACGCCTAAAAAGCCAAAGCGCCCCGCGACGAGAACGAGAGCGCCTTCGACCTGATGGCGAAGATCGTCGAGAAGTCGGAGTCACCTCGTCCCCATCCAAGGCGAAGCAAGCAAAGCCGAAGAACTAGTCGGCCCGACAAGTCGAGCTTCCGCACGCTCGATTGTTCCGGCAATATCGGCTGCTTCGAATAAGGGAAGCGAGCCGTAGTTCGGTATCAGCCGATCAACTGCTTTCTTGAACGCATCATACTGGCCATCGGCAAAGTTGTAGCCGATACCTTCAATGCGCCCGACAAGGTGGAGCAGTTTCGGGTGGCCGCGGCGCTTCCGAGGAGCACCACGGCGCGGGCGAAATTGTACTGGCGCTTCAAGAGGATACCGGCCGCCGAAATCGCGGCCGCCCAAATCGCGATGAAGATTTCCATGTTCGCCAATTGACTACGCGGCTAGCTGACTCGCCATTCGAGCGCGAGAATTGGAGATGGACAAGAAACCGCCGAAGAAGAACCGGCACAAAAACCGACAAGTCGCCGTCCTGCAATTTCCGCGAGACGCGACCACCATCGACCCGACGCCACTTGAGGCGTATCCTGAACACGCGAAGCTGATCGCGTTCATCATTTCGGAATACACCGTGCTCGAATACAAGCTCGCGGTTCTGCTGGCGCTGGAAATGAGCGCCGACGAGAAAGTGATCCTGCCGATGATTGCAGCAGTGGACAGTGGGCGGAACCGTCTCGCGGCCATTAGCGCTGGATTGAGCGCGCTCGCGGGTGACAATTTCAAGCGGTACGGCGACTTCAAAAAGTTGACCGATAGGGCGGCGCGAATCCTTGACCTTCGCAACAAATACGGCCACGCACACTTTGGACATGACGCCGATTCTGGCGAGCTTGCGATTGCATCTGTCGGCGGAAAGCGAGCGCCGACTAACGTCCCACTCCATGACCTCAATCATGTTTTCGGTGAGGTAAGAGCGTTTTCACACCTATTGGGCGTGAAGATTGCCGGACATTTCCCAGGGCTGCTCGAAGCACCTCCCGCACCTGCCACTCCGCAAACGAATCCACAGTCGACAGATGCCGGTCAAACTGATCCGCAACCGCCAGCGCCCGTCGAACCATCGCCGGAGTAATGCGTTGCAGAGCCGACAGAGGGGAAACCCCCTCTCTGTCACGAGATTTCTTTTACATAACCGGTCACTGCCAAAGCGTTGTCGCGCCTTGACTTTCGCTCTGCGGACGCCTAATCTCCACCCTCGCCGATCACCTCCAATTACACGAGAAAAAGTTACGTGCCGAGAATAGCTTCAGCCAAGAAGAACATGCGCAAGTCACGAGCCGCAGCCGTGCGCAATCGCGCGCAGCGCGCCGCACTTCGCACCGCCGTGAAGAACGCCAAAGCACCGGGCTCGACGCTCGTACAGAAAAAGGCCGCGACGGCCCTGCTGGATCGCGCCGCGCGCAAAGGCCTGATTCATCGCAACAACGCGGCGCGGCAGAAAAGCCACGTGGCGAAAACGAAGTAAGTCGGCGACGGACACAAAAAGGCCGCGCGAATCGCGCGGCCTTTTTTATTGCTCCGCGTTTCCTACTTCGCCGTCGCGGGCGGAAGCTGGAGGAACAGCTCCCCTTCCAGGGACGTCACGCGCGGGCCGTTCGCGCGCCGAACGCCAAACATTCGCGTCACATACAAAAGCGCGGCGCCGTTCGTCTGACGGACCTCCATGTGCAGGAGCGGCGATGCCATCGCAGGGACGCTTGCGGGACGCCCAAATCCCGATGCGCTGTCGAGCACCGGGCGCAGCGAAATCTCGAGGATGTTCGCACCATCCCGCGCAACCAGCAGGCGGGCGCTGTCTGGTGCCAGGCGGAGCCAAGTCCTGCTGTCGAGCTGCAGCGAGTCGTGCACGGTTCGCCATGTCGCGGCGCTGAGCCGAATCGCGTGCGTGTATCCGTGAATGGGCACGACGGGCAACTGCGCCGATGCGGTATAGCTGAACGACCCGTCCGCCCGATTCGTCGACGCATTCGCAACCGTCGCGGGGTCGACGTACTCGAGGTTGAGACTCTCCATGATCGCTTTCGCGCCGGCTCCCTGCGACTTCGGAAACTTCCCGCTTCCGGCGACCCTGCGCAGTGAATCGGAATACCACGCGGAGATTGCCGCCTGTCCATGCATGCTGAGCAGATACTGCAGGATGCTGCCGATCTGAATGCGGTCGTCGCGTGACACCGGCCGCGGCGCGGGCTGGAGATGCTCGCCCGCGAGCAGCGAGTCCCTCTCGAGAATCGCGCGAAGACGGCCAACCTGGCTCGACTCCGACACCGCATACATCCCCCACGGTCCTCCGAATGTGAGCAGCGCCACCGCGCAAAGGCTCGCCGGAATGAGCTGAATGTTCCGCGAGCGCGTGAGCGCGTAATAAATCGCGATGCCCGTGAACCACACCGAGAGTGCGATCAACGCGTAACGCGACTCGGTCACGCCGTACTCGCCCACGCGCTGCGAGATCGCCATCCACAACATCCCCATCGACGGCAGAATCGCGATCATGAATCCCCGTGAATACCCACGCACCCACGCGTACTCCGCGCGGTCCTCGAGCGGGTAAATCAGCAGCCATGACAAAGTCCCGACCGCGGCGACGCTCGCGACCAGATAACCGATCCAGCCGCTCGGCCACTGGGCCGTGAGCAGGACCTTGCCGAGATAAATCGTGAGAATGACCTGATACAGCACGACGATCGGGATCAGCACGAGCTGCGTGAATTTGCGCAGCACCACCGGATAGTCGGTGCTGCGTTCGAACACCTGCAGTTCTGGCGGAATGCCGCCAAGGAAAAACCACGTGTTGAACACGAACGCGAGCACGATGAACAGATACAGGAGGATCAGCTTCGGCAGCGGCACGCCAAAGAGCTGTTCGAGCGCCGTCATCGCGACCGCGAGCCCGGCGTAAAACGCGCCGGAATACACGCCCGACGTGACGAACCGGATCACGAGCGCCTTGTTGTATTCCCAAAATCCGGTCTGCGATTGCGATCCGGCAAATGGGAGGAAGGCCACCATCAGGACGATCGCGAGACCGATCTGGAGATACTTTCGCGCCTGCATGTTTCCCGGCCAGCCCGGCCACGCAACGCCAAACCACACGAGGGCCGCGATACCGGCGGCGAGAATAGCCCAGCGCGCCGCGGTGGAGAATGCACGGCGCTCAGCGAACAGCGTGAGCGCGAAGAGCAGAGGCACCGCGAGCGTCGCCACAAATGCGATGCGCGAGTACTGCTCGGATCCGCCGGAACCCCTCGCGAGAACAATGCTCGCCCACGCCGCGATCACCGCGGCGAGCAGCACCAGCGGAAAGCGCCGCGCGGACCGGCTAGCGGAGTCGACGACGTCGTCGATCGAGGGAAGCGCCATGGAGATTCATTGCGAGGAGCTACGTACTGCCGCCTTCCATCACACCCGTTAGAACGCCGCGAGTTCTCCCCCGCACCGCTCACAATACCACTCGGTGGGATAGTTCAGCGTCCCGCATTCCTGGCACTTGAGCGACTTCACCGCCTCGCTCGTGCGCGGCGTGAGCTGTCCGAACGTGCCCGAGACCCGGCCATCTTTTCTATCATCCGTGCCGCGCGGGCCCGACGGCTCATCGGGAACTTCCGGAGTCGCAAACAATTCCGGCACGGAGGGCCGCGGCGGATTGCTGATCGTGCCGCTCGACGTGCGTATGGCGTTTGAACTCGATGCGCGAGCGCCAATCGAAACGCGCGGCGCTTCGACTCGTTCCACGGTGACTTCCGACGCCGCTGACGGAGGTTCGAACGAAGGCTCCTCGATAACCGGCGCCGGCACAAGCTTCGGCGGCACCGCATCCGCGGAATCCGGAGCCGGCGTGTTCGAGTACGGCGTGCTGCGTCCGAGCACCGATCTCAAAAACGCGATGTCGTCGATGTCGCGCTTCGGCTCGCCCGCGTTCGGCGCCGACTCGGCCTCGCTCAGCAGGCCGCGAAGCGTGTCGAGTTCCTTCTGAACATTGTCGCGCTCGCTCGAGAGATCGGCGATGGCGGTGTCGAGCTTCGAACGCAGTTTGTCCCACTCCTTTCCGGCGAACTCGCCCACCGCGGCGCGAAGTTCCGCCTCGGAACGTTCATCGGTCCGCTCGGTGATTTGTTTTTCGTGAGCGGCGAGCGTGTGCTCGAGCTCCGTCGCGAGCGCGTGCACCGCGCCCGACTCCGACATCAGTTTCTTCTGCGCGTCCTCGAGACGGCCGGCGTAGTCGTGATGCACCTTGACGTACACGTGGCTCGGCGTGCTCTCTTTGCGCGACTCGAGTTGAGCGATCCACTGCTCGTACTTCCGGCGCTCAGCAAGCAGTCCCTCGATGTCCTGCACCTGTTTCGTTCGCGCGTCGGTCATGGATTCGCTCTCCCCTTCACCTGGCGCGCCGCAAGCAGGATGCGCGCGGCGTGCTCGAGACTTTCCATCTTTTGGTGCGCCTGCATGAGCCCGGGCCCGACGGCAACCGCTCCGTGATACTGCAGCAGCACGACGTCGTGCGCTCGCAGAAATGAAGCAGCGCGGTCCGCCAGCGCGCGCGATCCCGGTTGCTCATACGGCACCAGCGGAACGTTTCCTACTCCGTACTGCAACTCCGACAGCAGCGGATGCTCGACGGTCTCACCCGCCACGGAAAATCCAGTCGCCACGGGCGGATGCGCGTGCACCACCGCCCGGATATCGGGCCGCGCTGCGTACGCCGCGAAGTGTACCTCCACCTCGCTGGATTCCCGCCCCTTTCCCTTCGACGAACGCGCGTGATCAGCGTTGAGCTCGAGCTCGATCATGTCCGAGGCCCGCACATCGACCTTCGAAAGCCCCGCCGGTGTCACGAGCATCCGATCATCCGAAATCCGCGCCGAGACGTTCCCGTCCTGTCCCGCGATCAATCCTTTGTCGTACAGCCGCCGGCAGACCTCGACGATCTCGCGTCGAAGGTGCGCCGTCCCGCCCACGAGCCGCGCGGGCACCTTAACCCTTCACGGTATGGACGATCCGACCGTCCACAATGGTACACGCGACGAGTCCCGTGAGCTTTTTCCCGGTGTACGGCGTGTTCCTGCCTTTCGTGAAAAATTTCGACGGCTCCACCGTCCACTCGCGGGCCGCATCGAACACCGTGATGTCGGCGGCGGTTCCACGCCGCAGCGTTCCGCCCGGCAAATGGAACAGCTTTGCGGGCGCGCACGACATCTTCTCGATCAGCGTCGCGAGCGAAACGATCCCCGGCTTCACCAGCCAGGTGATGTTCACGGCCAGCGCGGTTTCGAATCCGACAATTCCGTTCGGCGCGTCCGCAAACTCGCGCTCTTTTTCATCGTAGTGGTGCGGCGCGTGGTCGGTCGCGATCACATCGATGGTGCCGTCCTTCACCGCCTGCTGCAGTGCTTCAACGTCATCCTGCGAGCGGAGCGGCGGATTCATTTTCGCGGCGGTCGCGTATCCCTCCACCTCGTGTTCCGTGAGCGAGAGATGGTGCGGACACACCTCGGCCGTCACGCGAATATTTCTATCCTTGCCCCAGCGAATCAGCTCGACCGATCCCCGCGTGCTCATGTGGCAGAGATGCACATGACCGCCGGTTCTCCGGGCCAGCAGAATATCTCTGATCGCCATGATTTCCTCGGCTTCACTCGGGATTCCCTTCAACCCGAGCCTCGCCGACACGAGCCCCTCGTTCATCGCGCCGCCCTCGGCGAGCGTCGGATCTTCGCAGTGGTCCGCGACCGGAATGCCGAACGTCCGCGCATACTCGAGCGCGGTGCGCATGAGCTGCGCGCTGACGACCGGCTTGCCATCGTCGCTCACCGCAATCGCGCCGGCGCCAACCATCTCGCCGAATTCCGCGAGCCGCTCGCCCTTCTCGCCAATTGAAATCGCGCCAATCGGATACACGCGCGCCGCCTGCGCCGCCTTGCCCTGTTTCAGAACAAATCCAACCGCCGCCTGGTTGTCAGTGACCGGATCCGTATTCGGCATCGCGCACACGGCGGTAAATCCGCCCGCCGCCGCCGACCGGGCGCCGGTTGCGATCGTCTCGACATCCTCGCGGCCGGGCTCACGCAAGTGGCAGTGCACGTCAATGAATCCCGGCGACACCACCTGCCCCGCGCAATCGATCACCGTTGCGTCAGCGGGCGCGGCGATCGTTCCGCCGACGCTTTCGATTTTTCCATCGCGCACGAGCAGATCGCCCACGCCATCGAGTCCCGACGACGGATCGACGAGCCGTCCGCCCTTCAGCAGGACATCGCGGGGCGCGCTCATGCTCCGCCCTTCGCCGCTTCGGCGAGTTTGGGAGTATTCCCGGAGAGCAAATACAGCACGGCCATTCTGATGGCGACGCCGTTCGTGACCTGATCGAGAATCACACTGTGCGGTCCATCGGCGACGTCGGAGTCGATTTCGACACCACGATTCATTGGTCCCGGATGCAGAATGAGAACGTCACGCGGCGCGCGGTCGAGCCGCTCGCGCGTCACGCCGAACACGCGATTGTATTCACGCAGCGAGGGGATATATCCGGCGTGCATGCGCTCGAGCTGCAGCCGCAGCACGTTGAGCGCGTCGGCCCACTCGATCGCGGCTTCGATGCGATCGAAGATCTTCACGCCCATCTCGCCGATGGCGTTCGGCAGCAGCGAGCGCGGACCGCAGACGGCCACATCCGCGCCCAGTTTCGACAAGCCCCAGATATTCGAGCGCGCCACGCGCAAGTGCAGCACGTCGCCGCACAGACAGACCTTCTTTCCCTTCAGATCGCCGAAGTGATCGCGCAGCGTGAGCAGATCGAGCAATCCCTGCGTGGGATGCTCGTGCGTGCCGTCGCCAGCGTTGATCACGTTCGATTCGATGCGCTCGGCAAGAAACTGCGCGGCACCAGAGGCCGGGTGGCGAATCACGACCATATCGATGCGCATCGCCTCGAGATTTCGCGCGGTGTCGACGAGCGTTTCGCCTTTCGAGACGCTCGAGCCCGCGGACGCGACGTTCACCGTGTCCGCCGACATTCGCTTCTCCGCAAATTCGAACGAAATGCGCGTGCGCGTGGACGCTTCGAAAAAGAGATTGACGATCGTCGCACCGCGCAGCGTCGGGACTTTCTTGATCGTGCGCTCGGAAATTTCCTTGAGCGGCACCGCGGTGTCGAGAATGAGATTGATCTGCCCGGCGGTGAGCTGCTCCAGGCCGAGCAGGTCTTTGCCGAGGGGCGACGTCATGCGGCGGACCCGCTTTCGAGAACGACCTCGTCCTTGCCGTCGAGCTCCTTCACGAAGACGTCCACGCGCGCGCCGTGCGGCGCTTCAATGAGTTTGCCGACGACGTCGGGCTGGATCGGGAGTTCGCGGCCGCCGCGATCAATGAGCACCGCCAGCCCGACGCGGGCCGGTCTTCCAAAATCCGCCAACTCGTCCAGCGCGGCGCGGATGGTTCGTCCGGTAAACAAAACGTCATCCACGATCACGACGTTTTGTCCGTCGAGCGCGATGGGCAGAATCGTCTTGCCAACAACCGGGCGCGGGCCAACCGTTTGCAGATCGTCGCGATAGAGCGTGATGTCGAGCGCGCCGAGCGGAACTTTGACTCCCTCGCGCGATTCGATGACGGCGGCAATGCGCTCGGCGATCTGCACGCCGCGGCGCTGAATGCCAACGAGAATGAGCTGATCGGTACCGTCGTTGCGTTCAACGATCTCGTCTGCCATACGCGACACCGTGCGCTCAAGGGCACGGGCGTTCAGAACGATCGACGATGAGTTGGGCATGTCGAGCGGGAAATATGCCCATCGTACAGCCATAAATGAAGCGGCGGTTGCTTCTATCTCGCGCGGGCGAGACTTTTGTGCATGACGGAGACCCCCGGCGCGCCGCATTTGACCCTCGTGGTGCCCTGCTACAACGGCGAGGAGCGCCTCCCGGCGGCACTGGCGCAGTTGTCGGCGTTTCTGGCGGTTCAGCCGTATGCGTCGGAACTCGTGCTTGTGGACGACTGCAGCGCCGAGCCCACGGCGAAGATTCTGCGCGAGTTCGCGGCCAGCCGTCCGGGCATCACGTTGATCCGCAACGAGAAAAATCTCGGCAAGGGGCGCAGCGTCGGCCGCGGCATGCTCGCCGGGCGCGGCACGTTCCGCGTGTTCACCGATGCCGACCTCGCGTATCCGCCGGAGGAAGTGAACAAGATTTTGCGCGACCTCGAGGCCGGGTCGGATGTCGCGATCGCGTGCCGCGTGCTGCCGGAATCGCGGTATCTGATGAGCCCGAGTTTTTTTCACTATTTGTACACGCGTCACGTGATGAGCCGCATATTCAACCTGCTCGCGCGCGCTTTGCTGCTGCGCGACGTGCTCGACTCGCAGGCCGGGTTGAAGGGATTTACGGCGCAAGCGACGGAGATGGTATTTCCTCGCGTGACGATTCCGCGATTTGGATTCGATGTTGAGGCACTGTTTATTGCGCAGAAGCACGGGCTCGCCGTGAAACAGACCGCCGTGTTTTTTCGCTACGACGAAGAGCCGACGACGGTGCGGTTCGCGCAGTCGGCCATGACAATGGCGTCCGAGCTCATTCAGGTGCGGATGAATGATTGGCGCGGAAAATATGACTAAACGATCGATGATCGAGGATCGAGGATCGAGTATGGAAAATCGACGATGGAGGCGCGGCGCGTGCGACGGCTGATCGTCAATGCCGACGATTTTGGATTCACGCCGGCGGTCACGGCGGGGATTCTCGAGGCGCATGCGGCGGGGAGCGTCACGTCGACATCGGTGATGGTGCACTGCCCCGGCTGGGACGACGCGGTGACGAAGGCACGCGCCGCGACTACCCTCGGATTCGGACTGCATTTCAATCTCGTGGTCGGCGCGCCGCTCGCGAACGCGCCGACGCTCACCGACCCTGAGACGGGCCGATTCATTCCGTACGCGACGCTCGCGCGGCGCGCGCTGCTCGGGCGGCTCGACCCCCGTGACGTCTCAGCGGAGTGCGAGGCGCAGCTCAAGGCGCTGAGCGATGCGGGCATTCGCACGACGCACATCGACTCGCACAAGCACACGCATGCCATGCCCGTGATTCATCGCGCGGTGGCGGCCATCGCCGCCCGTTTGCGATTGCCGCTGCGGCGTCCGGTCGAGTCGCACCTTCGCGCCGGCGATGCGCGATCGCAGCTGCACCGCGGCGTGATCGCCATGTCGTGGCGGGCCACGGGCGTCCTTGCGGCCCGCACGCGCAGCGCCGATCACTTTGCGGGTGTCTCGATGCAGGGGAACGCGAACTTCGCAGGCCGGTTTCTGGCCGCTCTCGAGGCACTCCAGTCAGGTACGACTGAACTCATGGTGCATCCCGGCCGTGTCGATGCGGTGCTCGAGGCGACGGATACCTACACGTGGGAACGCGAGCGCGAGGTGGAAGCGCTCACGTCAGCGATCGTGCGCGAACGCCTCGGGCGCAGCGACATGACGCTGATCAACTTCAGCGCGCTCTGACGCATCGCGATTCGGAATTATTCCGAGCAGTTCACACTGCATCGCGATCCACACCGGAATGAGCGGAATCGTTTTCAGCAGGTACGGCACGTAGTACGCCTTGTACCACGCGCGCGGCATGAGATCCGTGGATGCGAGATTCACGATGATGATCGACGCCGCCATCAGCGCAACGCGCCAGCGCGTCTTTTCGGAAACCGCAAACCAGATCGACGTCCCGATGATCGCTATGCTGTACGACGGTGATTCGGCCTGGTGATTGAACAACACGCAGAACACGAGAATCGACGCGAGATAGAGCACGCGAAAATGGCGGCTCGACCAGTTCTGGCGGCGCACCGCGAGGGGCAGCAGCAATAACAGCCCGCCTATGATCTGTGTGGGCCAGTGCGGCCACTGCACGCCGAACCACACGCGGAACTGGCCCATGATCCCCGCGTAGAGATCAGCGCCGCCGGTGCCGTAGCGCGCGAGCGGCGCTGCGTCGCGTGTTTCGATGGCATACCACGAGCGGTACTGCTCGATGAGCGCGGATGGCGACGTGACCAGCAGCGGCAACAAAACGCCGACGATCATCACGGCCGCGAACATTAACCCGTACCGAATTCTTTTCGGCCGGAAGATCGCGAGCGACACTGCAACAATCGGGAACAGCTTCACGAACGTGGCCGCCGCGATCGCCATCGCGGAGCGCCAGTCGTTTCCCTGCTCCAGCGCGACCCACGCGAGAATGATCAGGCCGGCGCAGAGCGCGTTGCTCTGCGCGCGTTGCATATCGCCGAACACCGAGAGCCACGCGAGCGCGAGCGCGATAACGGCGTCGCGCGGCGCGAGCGCGCGCGCGATGCCGAAATACACGGCCATCGCGCACACCGATGCCCAGAGCATGTATCCGGGCACGAGCGGCAGCAGCGCGAACGGCGCAAAGAGCAGCGCGAACGTCGGACTGTACTTGAAGAAATCCGCGTGCACGGCGGGATATGCCGCGTACAAATCCTGCCGCGTCGTCAGATGATCGAACGCGGCGCGCAGAATCAGGAAATTATTTTCGGTGGAGAAGAGCGTCCGCTGCACCGCGACGCCAACCGCGCTCGCGAGGTACAGCACCAGCAGCCATCGCAGCGTCTTGTCCGTCTGCTCACGCGTCATCCCTACAAACTTACCACAGCGCAAACGGAACCGCTTTCAGAACGCTATGCGGCGGCCGGGTGATGCATTTCGCGTTCGTCGGCGCGTGCGAGGTACACGGTGTCGCGTCCGGGTCCGAGCGGATCGCGGCGCAGCGGCCGGTCGATCGTCCCCAGCAATTCTCCGCGCTCGTCAAACAGGCAGAGCGATCCTCCGGTGGTCAGTAGCATGTTCGGTTCCGTCATGGTTGCCTCCAAAAAACATCCCGCACACCGCATCGTCTTGCCTTCACTGAATACGACACATTCCTGCCAGAAAGGGTTTGCCGTTTTTCCTGACAGCTATTCGGGCCTAAATCGCGTATTGTCAAACATGATGCGATTCCGCCACGGTGCCGTCGTGTTGATTGTGCTCGCATGCTCGTGCAGCAGCGAGCCGGCGGCGCCTGTGCAGAACGCGAATCCGCGGCCGGCCGCGCTGCAGATCATGGATGGCGCGACCGCCATCACGATATCCTACCAGCAGAGTGTGCAGTTATTGACGATCCTCAGCGACACGCTCGGGCACAACGTGCCGATGCCGCCGGGATTTTCGATTGTATCGCGCGATTCGACGGTGGCGTCCGTGGATGGCGCACTCCTGCTGCATGCGAACAAGACCGGCCTCACGACGCTCTTTGCATCGGTGACGTACGCGGGAAGGCTTCTCACCGACTCAATCGCGATCGCGGTTCAGTGTTCCTTGGTTCTCGCGATGAGATTCACACCGCCGTCGCAGACGCTGTCGGTCGGTCGGAGCTTCACTGCGCAGGCGGAGCTGCTATCCGGATGCGGAATCGGCGACACGTTCACGTGGGACTCGTCGGATCAGACCATTGTCAGCATTGATTCGATTTCCGGTTTTGCCACGGCCGTGAGCGTGGGGCGTGCGTCGGTGCGTGCGCATGGAAAGCGGCTGGGCAGCGTCGGAGGGATTCCGGTGACGGTGATCGCGCCCTAGCGCGACCTTCGCGAGAGCGACGCCCCGTTCACCTGCACGTTCACTGTATCAATCACGTCCGCCATTTGAGGAATTCCGCCGCGAAACGTGATGATTGCTTGGCCAACCCGAGAACTCTTAAAGCGGAATAACTGCTGAAGCCCATTCTGCACGTACGTCATTCCGAGGAATGTTAGGGACGAACCGGCTACCATCGGCGGACTCTGAAACTCGCTCGGCCCAAACCGGGAAGCGACGATGTCCAACTCCTCCGCGACGAACATCGACATACTCCGCGACGGCAAGATGTACGCGGACACACTGCACGGATGAAAGGGGAGCGGATCAAAGGGATTCTCAATGCCAAAAGAATTCCGGGCTGTCGCGCTCACGCCGGCATGCCATGCGGTGACTCGTAGCGTGTCGTCTGCGCCTGTTGGCTTGATGGTGGAAATCAGGCCAGTCGCGGAGACGATTGCCTCCGTGGTATCGCTAACCGACCATTGCACTGAGTCTGCCGTCACCTGCGCGCCTGAAGCATCGCGAACCGAGTCGGCCATCTGCAGAATGTCGCACGCCCCCATCTCCCAAAATCCGGCGCGCACATTGGAAATGTAGATCGTCACTGAAATGCTGCGATCCGGCGCGACGCTCGTGGGCGCGTTCTTCTGGCATCCCGCTAAACCCAACATCGTGAGCACTGCTAGTGCGTTTCGCATTCGTTGATGCATCGGTGCCCCAGAGCGACCGTAGACGGTTAGTTCTCCACGAGTCCAACCGTATAAACAATAACGCACGTGGGGGCGTTACTGCAGGCGCGCGTCTGGCGCTATCAGTCCTGCTCCTATTGCCGCAACAACAACAGCGGATGCGGTCACCTGCCGGTCGACGCCGAATGCATGATACGGCCCGCTGAGGTCGACAGGTCGACAAACAGTGAGGCCTGTCCGAGGATTACCAGCACGACGATGATCCCCGCGACGTTCAGCACTTGGGCCTTCCGAGCGCGGTCATCGGCCGGCCGCACTCGGCCGAGCGCCAATAGTGTAACGAGTACGAACGCCACGAACTCAAAAATTCCGTAACGACTCACCGCAATAAAAACTCGGGCCGGAAAATTCAGCGGAACACCTGCAGTCGCGAGCATGCCTTGCACAACTGGAAAAATGAAGAGTTGCTGTGCCGCGGTGAACGCGGTCAGCATCACGAGCAGAATGAGCGCGACGATCTCAGGATGTTTCTTCATGCGTATCTCCAGTTGGAGTGCGATCCCGCCCTGACGCCGCGATCTGTGATCTCCCGCTTCGAGCTCGATCAACGAGTACCACGACGGCCGAAACAGCGGTCATGAGAAGGAAGTGCTTTCCACTGCTGTGAATGACGTTGCCGTAAAGAATGCGCACGGCGAGCTCAATGCCGATAAAGACGGCCTGTGCGAAAATGAAGGTCACAGCCACGCGCCCGCACAGCGCGAGCGCCGCGAGCGCCGCGGAGGCGGGGTCGTGGGATCGGCTCGGCGCTGAGTGCCATCGACGGGCGAGCGACACTCCACCAATGACCCATGTGAGTTTCCGCCAACCGCCCTCGATAACATCCAGCTCGGCACGCATCGCATCGATCCATTCACGTCGAGATGGGTCCACGCGTGAAGCCAGCCACATGCTGATGCGAGTCGAGGCGTACTCGGCGGCGTTCTCGAGCAAATGAAGCATCAGCTCTAGCCTCCGACCGGTGCGCGACGCGGCGGAACCGTCAATCGAACTGCCGACGCATCCGCGAGACGCGCTCGCGCGGCGAGAGCGCCCTCTTTCGTCAGCCGGTATGTGTGTCGCGGCGGGCGCCCGGGCTGCTCCGGAACCGACCATTGTGTGTCGAGCCAACCCTGCTCCGCGAGCCGCACGAGAATCGGATAAAGCGTGCCGGACTTGAGGCCGGTGTGCTGGCTGATCGCGTAGCCGTAGTGCCACGAGCGCCTGGATTCGAGCAGGAGCGCGAGTACGCACAGCGTCTGCGAGGAGATGTTGGTTTGGCGCGCCATGCAGAAAGTCTACATATGTAGCATTTCTGCCGCAAGGCCCCGCGAGGATGCGGGGTGCGGGATGCGGGTGCGGGGTGCGGGACCCTAGGGCGACGTTCCGCCTGTGTTGGAAGTGCCCCCTCTCAGTGCCCCGGACCGCGCACGATTCTCCCAGGCTTCGCGCCCGTGTGCGCTCCATTGCTGACAACCGCGACGCCATTCACGAACACGTCGCGCACGCCGACCGACAACTGCAACGGCTGCTCGTACGTCGCCTTGTCTATAATCGTCTTTGGATCAAACACCACGACGTCGGCGTACATTCCCGGCCTCAGCAAACCGCGGTCCTGCAGCGACAGCCGCGTTGCCGTTGCCGACGTCATCTTCCGCACGGCGTCCTCGAGCGGCAACAGCTGCTCGTCGCGTACATAGTGGCCGAGGATCCGCGGAAACGTGCCGAGCGCGCGTGGATGCACGAGCCCCTGAAAAGTGGCAGCGTCGATGCCGCCTGCGTCCGTGCCGATCTTGATCCACGGCTGGACGAGGTTGAGCTTCACATTGGCCTCGTCCATCAAGAAGTACGTGGTCTCCACACGATTGTGCTCCGTGAGGACAAGGTCCATCATCGTTTCGATCCAGTCTTTCCCGCGCGCCGAGGCGATCTCGCTCAGACGCTTGCCCGCGTACTGCTTGTTCTCCGGCTTGTTGAGACGCGAGATGAGCACGTTCGCCGGAGTGCCGAGTTCGCAGAGATCCTCCCAATCGTAGGTCTGGTGTTCGATCTCGGCACGCATTTTCGCGCGCATTTCCTTGCTCGCGAGATTCTCGAACAACTTGCCGTCGGCAGCGCTCCACGGTGGCAGACACGAACTCAGCCCGGTCGCGCCGGCGGTGTACGGGTACATGTCCGCTTGCACGTCGAGTCCCTGCGCGCGCGCCGCATTGATCTTCGCGATGACTTGCGCACCTTTGGAATAATTGCGAATACCGCTCGCCTTGAGGTGGTAGATCTCCGCGGGGATCCCGCTTTCGCGGCTGATCCGAATCACTTCGTCGACCGACTCGAGCAGCTTGTCGCCCTCGGATCGCATGTGCGTGATGTAGATGCCGCCCGAGGCGTTCACGACCTTCGCAAGTTCTACGAGCTCCTCGGTCGTCGCGAATGTGCTCGGCGGATAAATGAGCGCCGTGGCGAAGCCGAACGCGCCGTCCTGCATCGCACGCGCGGCCGCACCTTTCATCGCTTCCAGCGCGGGCGCCGTGGGCGCCCCCTGCGCCAGTGCCATCCCGTACTCGCGCAGCGTGCTGCCGCCGACAAAGGCCCCGACGTTGACACTCGCGCCTCGCTCTCCGATCACACGAAGCATCTCGGCGAATCCGTGCGGCATTGCGAACAGCCCGAGCAGGCGCCGCGAAACCGAGTCGGCTGGATCGAGGGCCGCAGTGGAGCGCGCGAACATCTCGGCGCTGAGCGGTGCAGGCGTGCTGCCCTCGCCGAACACTTCAGTCGTGACTCCTTGGGTAACCTTGCTGACCACGCGAGAGTCGCCGCGAAGGAACGAGTTGGTCGAGCCGCTCTGGATATCGATGAAGCCCGGCGAGACAACCATGCCCGTAGCGTCGACTCGTCGAGTCGCGATCGCGTCGCGCAGCATGCCTCGCGGCACAATAGCAGCGATCCGGTCGCCCTTTATCGCAACGTCACCGTAGAACCATGCCGCGCCGGTTCCATCCACGACGCGGCCGTTTTCGATGACCACGTCAAATCCACCGCCCGACGGACCAATGCCGGAGGAGGGCTGACGCGGCGCGCAACCTATTGCAGCTGCGGAGAGGGCGGCGATTGCAGCGAGCTGCGCACGATTCACGAGAGAACTCCTTTCGCTGGCCGGCGCCACACGACGTACGCCGGAATTCCGACCAGCACTGCGCCGAGGCCAACAAGCGCCCGGCCGGGCTGGGTGAACATCGTATTCAAAACGATCGCCGCCGCGGCGACGACGAACAGAATCGGTGTGAGTGGATACCCGGGTACGCGGAACGGCCGCGGTGCGTCAGGCGCGCGGCGCCGGTACACGAAGATGCTCACCGCACCCAACCCATAAAAGATCCATCCCGCAAAAACCACGTACGTCAGCAACTGTTCGAAGGTGCCCGTGACCGCAAGCAATGCGGCCCACACTGAGCCGGCGAGGATCGAGTACGCGGGCGTGCGGTAGCGCGCATGCACCTCGGCGAGTTTTTGAAAGAAGACGCCGTCGCGCGCCATGGCGTAGTACAGCCGCGGAGCCGTCAGAGTAATTCCGTTGGCAGCGCTGAAAATCGAAACGAGGATCACCGCCGCGATCAGCTTGCCGGCGGTAGGACCGAACAACGCCGAGACGGCGTCGGATGCCACTCGCGTACTCGTTTGCACCGACGACGGGCCGAGGGCCGCAACGTATGCCACATTCGCGAGAAGATAGATCGCAATCAGGACACTGGTACCGATCACGATAGCGCGCGGAAAAGTTCGCTGTGCATCGCGCGCCTCCCCAGCAGAAAACGTGACGTACTGCCATCCCTCATACGCCCAGAGCACGCTGATCATCGAGAGTCCCACGCCGGACACCAGACTCGGCGTGAACGTCGTGGGCCAAAGCTGATGAACGCCGGCGAATCCGTGCCCGCGTACGAGCAGAGCAACGCTCATGCCTACAATCGCCAACACCTTGAGGCCCGTGCTCCAGTTCTGGACGTTGGAGCCCTGTCTGGCACCGCGTATGTTGACCGCCGCGATTACCGCGATGAGGAGCACGGCGATCACTTTCGCCATTGCTGGCGAGACGTCGATGAACTGACCGAGATATCCAGTGAACGCCACGGCAAGCGTCGCGACGGAGCCGGTGCTGATCACAAAGAACGCCGTCCACCCATACAGAAATGCCGACAGAGGTCCGAAGGCATCGCGGATATACACGTAAAGACCACCGGCGTCAGGGCTCGCAGCGCCGAGTTCGCCGTAGGTGAGCGCACCAAGAAGCGAGAGAATGCCCGCGCTCAACCACACGAGCGCGGCGATACCCAGCGAACCGCCGGATTGTGCGAGCACCGTCGCGGGAACGATGAAGATTCCCGATCCGATCACCGTCCCGATCACGATGAGCACCAGATCGCGGAATCCGAGCGTGCGGTCAAGCGAGCGGCCGGACGCTCCGTCGAGAGCCGGGTCGAGCGGCGTGTTCATCCGTGCCGCTCCGCGCGAGGAACCATCTCGATCTCGTTCATGCATCTCCGCGGAAGATCGCCGCCGAACTCACGGGTTCGCGGGCGTGCTGAGAAGCTACGAGCGTCGTAACCGGGTGGCTACGGTGAACTATTGGCTCGAACGGTTGCGGGATGCGGAATGTTTTTGGTTGCGGGATGCGGAATGTTTTTGACGGACGGGGTGGGATTCGAACCCACGTTACGGTTACCCGTAAACACACTTTCCAGGCGTGCGCCTTAAACCACTCGGCCACCCGTCCCTAAAACAACATCCCGCATTCCGCATGTGAAAACTCGCCACTACGGCGATGCGGGATGCGGACTGTTTTTTAACGGACAGGGTGAGATTCGAACTCACGGTACCGTTGCCGGTACGCCGGTTTTCGAGACCGGTGCCTTCAACCACTCGGCCACCTGTCCTAACTTGTTGCCCAGCCTGATGAAATTAGACGGCGGAGAGGGGTGAGTCAACGCAGAACACCTGCGAAAAGCGAGTGGTAAGTTTCTTGTTGCTGGTTTCTGGGCGAACGACCATCTACCAGAAACCAGAAACTTTCAACGCGCAGTTAAAGCATCGGCCTAAAAGCGCTTTTCTTTGAAAAACGTCGAAAGCAGCTCCCCGCACTCCTTCTCCAGAACTCCCCCCTGCACTTCCGGCCTGTGATTCAGCCCCGGATTCCGCAGTAAATCCCCCACCGATCCCACCATGCCCGCCTTCGGATCCCACGCGCCGAACACCACGCGATCCAGCCGCGAGAGGACGATGGCGCCCGCGCACATCGCGCACGGCTCGAGCGTCACGTACAGCGTGCATCCTGTGAGCCGCTGGTCGGCAAGGACCGCAGAAGCCGCCTGAATCACCAGTAACTCCGCGTGCGCCGTGGCGTCTAACGAAGCAGTGCTCGCATTCCCCGCGCGCGAAATAACTTCACCGTCGCGAACAACAACTGCGCCAACGGGGACTTCATTGGCTTCCATCGCGTCTTCCGCCTCATCCAGCGCGAGGCGCATCCACGCTTCGTCCCTTTTTGCCCGAGAAACTGTCACGTCAGATGTGATCTCCGTCGCTATTGATTTACGTGCAGCCAATGATACTCAAGAGACTGAACCTTTCCTCCGCAAACAGGTAGCAGTGATATGAAATATATGTTCGCGTGTGCGGCCCTCGTGATGGCCGCCTGCAGCGGCGGCGGCGGCGACAAAGCCCCCACGGGCGGCTCAACCGTCGCCTCGGTCACCGTCAACACACCATCAGCATCGATCTCGGTCGGCGCCACCGAGACGCTCACGGCCGTCGCCCTCGACGCGCAGGGAAATCCGCTCAGCGGTTTTGCGGCCACCTGGCAGACTTCATCGAACTCAATCGCGACGGTCGTGAATGGGTTCGTAACTGGAACCGGCCCCGGCACAGTCGTGATTACCGCGACGATGGGCGGCGCCTCGAAACAGACAACCATCACGGTCACCGCCGTGATTTCGGCGAGTTGCTCGGGTGGCGCGACGCCGCTCTCGCTTGCTGTTGGAGTACCGCATATCCTGACCGCGGCTGAACGCACTTCTGTGTGCGTCGGCGGCGGCGCGCTCGGCAGCGAGTATGTGCTCATTCCGTTCAAGTCCGACACGGTCGGCGCCAAGGTCTCGGTGACCTTCACGGGCGTTGGTACTTCGGTGACGCAGGGCGCACCGACGCTCGCCGCCTCGCTGACTCGGCTGGCCACCTCGCAGCGCCAGCAGCAGGCCGCTTCGATGCTCTCAAGCACGCGCATGCGCGGCGCCGTGGGTGCGGCATTCGAGCAGCGGCTCCGCAGGGCCGAACGCGAACAGCTCACGCGAATTGCGAGTGTTGGCTCCCGCGCATCTCTGCTGCGCAGCATGCGCCGCAGCACCGCTGGCAGCCGTTCGGCGATTCTCGGATTGCCGGCGACGCCAGTCGTCGGCACGTACACGCGGCTCAACACGAACGGCGACAGTGCGTGCAACGCGCCGGTGATGCACGCCGCGCGCATCGCGGCCGTCTCGACCAACGCGATCATCGCCGTTGATTCGCTCGCACCGGCCGGCGGTTTCTCGGATGCCGAGTACGCGAGCTTCGCGGCAACGTTCGACACGCTTGTGTTCAAACTCGACACGGCGGCCTTCGGCGCTCCGGCCGATCTCGACGCCAACGGCCGCGTGCTGATTTTCTTCACGCAGGCCGTGAACCAGCTCACGCTCCCGACCGACACACTCGGGTTCATCGGCGGATTCTTTTTCGCGCGCGATCTCTTTCCGGTCACCACGCAGAGCGCGCTGTTGCAGGCATGCGCCGCAAGCAACCAGGGCGAGATGTTCTACGTCCCCGTGCTCGACATCAACCAGCAGTTCAACAAGTGGTTCGTCGATAAAACTGCCCTGCAGACGGAGCTCATCGGCACGCTGGCGCACGAGTTTCAGCATCTGATCAACGCGTCGCGCCGTCTGTACGTGACGCAGACTGTGGCCTGGGACGAAGAAGTCTGGCTCAACGAGGGAATGAGCCATCTCGCCGAGGAGATCCTGTACTTCCACATCGCCGGATTCGCTCCAAAGCAGGCGCTCACGCTCTCGACCGTCACCGCGAACCAGGCCGTGCTCAACGCGATCAACAACTACGAAGTGCAGAACCTGCTCCGCCTCGACGATTACCTCTTCGCGCCGGATATCAACTCGCCGTACGCGCAGAATGACAGCCTCGAAACACGCGGCGCAACCACGCAGCTGCTGCGCTATTCACTCGATCTCTCTGCAGGCACGAACAACTCCTACCTCCACTCGCTCGTGAACTCGGCGACCACCGGGACTGTGAACTACAACACGGTGTTCGCGACGACATTCCCGAACATCTTCACCGCGGTGCAACAGCAGGTGATCGCGAATTTTCTGGCGAACTCAGGAATCCCGACCGATCCGAAGTACGCGTTTCCGAGCTGGAATTATCGGGACGTGATCGGCAACGGGCTCGATAACAGAATCAATCCGCTCACCATAAAAACGCTGCTGCCGAACTCGCCCACCACGTTCAGCGTGACCGGCGGCGGCGCCGGCTACTCGCGATTCCGCGTAGGGATCAACGGCATCGCGACGGCGACGTCAACCTCTGCGGGCGGCGCGGTGCCCGCGAGTGTGCTGCTCATACTGATCCGTACGCAGTAGCGAGTTCGGTCCGGAGTGCGATCCGGGGTCCGGTCCGGGGTCCGGTGCGGGGTGCGGTCCGGGGTGCGGTCCGGGGTGCGGTCCGGGGTGCGGGAATCTTTTGGCGTTACGCTTTTTCGAACGCCAGCTCAGCTCCGCGCACGACCGCTTTGATTTTATCGCCGTCCTTGAACTTTCCCTCGAGCACGGCCATCGCCAGCGGATTCTGCACGAGCCGCTGAATCGCGCGCTTGAGCGGGCGCGCGCCGTACGCGGGATCGTAGCCGTCGTGCGCGAGGAGTGACTTCGCCTCGGGTGTGAGCTCGAGCGTCAGTTTCTTTTCGCCGAGCAGTTTGTCCATGCGCGTGAGCTGCAGTTCCACAATGTGCTCGATCTCCGCCTCGCCGAGCTGGTGGAAGACGATGATATCGTCCACGCGATTCAAAAACTCCGGCTTGAAATGCGCCCTGAGCGCGCGCAGCACGTGCGTTTCGACCTGCGACCAGTTTTCCTCGCCCTGCTCGAGAATCGCATGACCGCCGATGTTCGACGTCATGATCACGACGGTATTCCGGAAATCCACCGTGCGGCCCTGCGAATCGGTGAGCCGGCCGTCGTCGAGAATCTGCAGCAGAATATTAAAGACATCGGCATGGGCCTTCTCGATTTCGTCGAACAAGAGCACCGCGTACGGACGGCGGCGGATCGCCTCGGTGAGCTGTCCGCCCTCATCGAATCCCACGTAGCCCGGAGGCGCGCCAATCAAACGCGCCACGGCGTGCTTCTCCATGTACTCGCTCATATCTATGCGCACCATCGCCTGTTCGTCGTCGAACAGAAATTCCGCGAGCGCGCGCGCCGTCTCCGTTTTGCCCACGCCCGTGGGCCCCAGGAAAATGAACGATCCAATCGGCCGATTCGGATCCTGCAGCCCCGCTCGCGAACGCCGCACCGCGTTCGCCACCGCGTGCACCGCCTCGGGCTGGCCAACCACGCGCTTCGCCAGCTCCGCGTCCAGCTTCGTTAACCGTTCTTTTTCGCTCTCCATCATCCGCGTGACCGGAATCCCGGTCCACTGCGCGACGATATCGGCAATATCATCCGCGCCGACTTCTTCTTTCAAAAAGCGGGCGCCGCCCGACTGCTGCGAGGCCAGCTTGGATTCCGTTTCGCGCAGTTCACCCTCGAGCTTCGGCACCGTGCCGTACTGAATCTCTGCTGCTTTGCCGAGGTCGCCGGTCCGCGTGGCTTGCTCCACTTCCATTTTTGCTTCTTCGATCAGCTGTTTCAGTTTCCCCACTTCGCCCAGCGCGTTCTTTTCATTCTGCCACTGCGCCTTCATTGAGGACGCTTCTTCTTTCAGCTCGGCGAGCTGGCGCTCGATCACCGCGCGGCGCTCCTTCGACGCCGAGTCTTTTTCCTTCGCCAGCGCCTGCCGCTCGATCTCGAGCTGCACCACGCGGCGCTCGACTTCATCGATCTCCTGCGGCATCGAGTCGATCTCGATGCGCAGCCGGCTCGCCGCCTCGTCCACGAGATCGATCGCTTTGTCGGGCAGGAAACGATCGCCGATATAGCGGTTGGAGAGCGTCGCCGCAGCAACGATCGCGCCGTCCGTAATGCGCACGCCATGATGCGACTCGTATCGCTCCTTCAATCCGCGCAGAATTGCGATCGTGTTCTCGACCGTGGGCTCGCCCACGTACACGGGCTGAAAGCGCCGCTCGAGCGCGGCGTCCTTCTCGATGTTCTTGCGGTATTCGTCGAGCGTCGTCGCTCCGACCACACGCAGTTCGCCGCGCGCGAGCATCGGCTTGAGCATGTTGCCGGCGTCCATCGAGCCCTCGGCTTTTCCTGCGCCAACGAGCGTGTGCATCTCGTCGATGAACATCACGAACTGCCCCTCGGCGGACGTGACTTCCTTGAGCACCGCCTTCAGTCGCTCCTCGAACTCACCGCGAAACTTGGCGCCCGCTATCAAGGCGCCGAGGTCGAGCGAAACGAGCCGCTTGTTCTTGAGCGACTCGGGCACGTCGCCGTTCACGATGCGCTGCGCGAGTCCCTCGGCGATCGCCGTCTTGCCGACGCCAGGTTCGCCGATCAGCACGGGATTGTTTTTCGTGCGGCGCGAGAGCACCTGGATCACGCGCCGGATCTCTTCGTCCCGGCCGATAACCGGATCGAGCTTTCCCTTCCGCGCCATCTCCGTGAGATCGCGCGTGAACTTTTGCAGGGCCTGGTACTGGTTCTCCGGATTCTGATCGGTGACCGTGTGCGCGCCGCGCACTGACTTCACGGCGTCGGCGAGTCCCTTTGGAGTTGCTCCGGCGTCGCGGAGCAGTGCGACGCTGTCGGCGCCCTTGGTTCCAGCGAGCGCGAGCAGCAGATGTTCGGTGGAAACGAATTCGTCCCCGAACGCCTTCGCGTTCTTCTCGGCTTGATCGATGACGTTGGAGAGCTCGCGCGAGAGCGAAGGCGTCGCATCGCTCTGCTTTGGATAGCGGCCGATCTCACGATCGATCGCCTCGCCGAGCGTTGGTATGTTGACGCCTACTTTCTGCAGAATGGGCGCGACCAATCCCTCTTCCTGACCGATGAGCGCACGCAGCAGATGCGTATCGTGCACGAGCGGATTGCCTTTGGCGCGCGCAAGGTTCAGCGCATCGTTGATGGCATCCGAAGATTTTACGGTGAGCCGATCTGGATTCAGCATGCGCAGAAGTTAACGAAAAACGCCCAGACAGTTGCCTGGGCGTTATCCGTTGCTGCTTCGACGTTAATTCGAGGTTACTTCATGACGCTCATTTTGACGATGAGCTTCTGTCCATCCACATCGAGCACTGCCAGATATACGCCCGATGCTGCTTCTTTTGACGTGTTGAGATAATTCCCGTTCCAGTACGCAACGTACTGGCCACACGGCAACAACACGTTCTGCAGCGGCTGACCCCCTGCCACGTTTCCTGCTCCGCCTTGAATCACCGGAACCGCTGCGAGCTGCGCCAAAACATTCAGGATGCGCATACTCACTTTGTACTGATGACTTGGATTCGTACACGTCGGAAAATCTCCGACCGTAAACGGGATCCTCGTCTCAGGGTTGAACGGATTCGGGTAATTCTGTCCTAGCTTCGCAACTGGATTCTTCGGTGCAGTACTAGTTCCCTGCGCCGATCCGACTCGTGGCATGAGAATGAGGGTCAGCACCAAAAGTGCCGACCAACGATGCCTCATGTGTTCTCCGTTTTTAACTAGATAGGGGCTATGACGCGAGCTCCGGAAAAGGTGGATGTAACTAAGTCAATATAGGTACTTCGGTCTCATCTATGTAAGTACCCTGCTAGTACCCTAGGTTCATGGTATTGACGGGTTTGGCGAGAGTCAAGCAACTAGTTCGAGCGACGGCCCGAGACCCACGCAGACTGTACTACACGGCAACTATGCCTTCCAGTGAAAAGTCCGGAGGTCGCCGTTGCGATGGCTCACCCCAATCCGGTCACAATACTCCAGAAATGGGATTAGATACTTCCTGCTAAGCCCAAGTGATTCCCGCACTTGCGAGGCTGTTCTCGGCGCGCCGTCCGCCGTCACGGCCTGCAGCCTGGCAAGGAGCGACTTGAGCGCCGCGGTACTGTAGAAGCGATCGGAGGCAACCGCCACAGCTCGGCCCTCTCGTTCGAGCACCCGCAGCAGCGCCGGCGCCTCCTTCCCAAACTGATCTGCCAGCTCGCTTACGCTCAGCGGCGCAACCCCGCCCGCCTCGAGCGCCAGGGCGATTTCATCGAGCTTCCTGGCATCCGCGCCAGACGCGGCCTTCCACCCGGCGCGCGTGAGCACTCCACCATGCAGTTCGAGCTTGCCGCGTTCCGTCAAATCCCTCACGAGATCCTGAAAGAGCGCCTCGTTCGTACGCAAGTTTGCGCGCGCATGCTGCAGCGGCAGGCCCGCTTCGAGCGGATTGGCCTTGTGCCACGCGCGAATATCGGCGGCGAGCCGGTCGCGCAGGCGCCCGCGCAACCCGCTCTCGTACACGCGATCGCCAATGCGCACGATCGCCTTCGTCGCAGTCACCAACGAATCAACGTCACCCGGCGCCACACCCACTCGAATCGGAATCTCGCCAATGGGCAGCCCTTGCCCCGCGCACTCCGCGGCGATCCACGCGAGCCGCTCCGCGCCGCTCGCCGCTGCGTGACTCCACGGCTTCACCCGCCGCGAGTGCGGCGCGGGATCCGTGACAATCCCGCCGCCAATCGTCATCGCGGGACTCGCGACGCGCAGCACGAATCGGTCGCCCGCGCGCGCGACAATCGGCGCGTCGAGCGAGATGCGCGCAGGATGAATCGCGCCCGGCGTGACTTTTCCCGCGGCGCCGACGATACGCGCGCCCACTTCCGAAGTGCCGAGATGGAATCGGACCCGCGTGCGCACGCCGAGCGGTCTGGTGTCATCGAGCAGCGCGACGTCCGCGCGAAGTACTTGCGTGGGTGTCCAGGGGTCGCGCTCCGCCACGAGCACGCCGCCGTGCGAGACATCGTCGCGGTCCACCGCCGCGAGCGCGACGGCAACCCTCGTCCCCGGCAGCGCCGTGTGCACCGCCGCGCCGTGCGACTCGAGCGAGCGAACGCGCGCGGTGCGATTCTGCGGAAAGAGCCGGACCTCGGCGTCGTGCTCAAGCGATCCGCTCCACAGCGTTCCCGTTACGACGGTGCCTGTTCCCTTCACGGAGAACGCGCGGTCGAGCGGCAGTCGGGTGAGATCGTTGGCGTCGCGCGATGGAATTTTCGCAGCGGCATTCGCAAGCGCGGCGCGCAAATCCTCGAGCCCGGCTCCGGTTGTGGACGAACACTCGACAATCTCTGCAGTGCTGAGTGTTGAGTTTGCCAGCAGGTGCCGGATGTCCTCAGTCACCAGCGCGCGCCACTCCGCCTCGGCGAGATCGCTTTTTGTGAGTGCAATCACTCCGGCGCGGACGCCGAGAAGCGTCAGGATCGCGAGGTGTTCTCGAGTTTGTGGCATCACGCCCTCGTCTGCGGCGATCACCAGCAGCGCGAGATCCACGCCGGTCGCACCCGCGAGCATGGTGCGGACGAATGCGTCGTGCCCGGGCACGTCCACCACGCCGAGCGTTCCTTCGAACGCGGAATTCTTGAGCACGAGCGGCGCGAATCCGAGCTCGATCGTGATGCCGCGACGCTTTTCCTCAGGCAAGCGATCGGTGTCGACGCCGGTGAGGGCGCGCACGAGCGACGTCTTGCCATGATCGATGTGCCCGGCCGTGCCGAGGATCATGCGCGGCCCGCGACGGATTTTTTTTCGTGAGCGGCCGGCTGCCCTTCCCAGGTGATGAACGCGCGGAGCGGACGCCCGTCGCCGAGGTGTTCTTCGAGAAACTCGCGCAGCAGGCGCTGATGGGCGCGCCGCTCTGCGGCATCGGCAAGCGCGGACGGCGTTCCGGCGAGCCAGGAGCGCAGCGTCTCGCGGGCCTCCGCGGGGAGCTGACGGCCGCGCAGACCGAGCCGTGCGCAGTTCGCACAGAGCGCTCCGCCCGCGCGGTGATCGAACGTCACCGCCGCATCGAGCGAGAGATCGGCGTGGCAACTCGCGCACTGGTCGAGTGACGGAGCGAAACCAAGCTCGGCCACAACCCGCCACGCGCCGGCGAGCGCGATCGCTGGAACCTCGCCGGGCGCGGCCGCGCCGATCGCATCGAGAACCTTGGTGGCAGCGTCGTGCACGCGGCCGGTGTCGTCCTCCTTCGCGAATCGAAGGCACAACTCTGCGAAGGCTGAGGCCGCCGTGAAACGCGCGAGTGAACCGGCGAGTTCGCTGCGAGTTCGCGTGGCGTCGAATCCCGTGAGGGTATGCAAATCGCTCGACGGGTTGACGCTGATGTGAGCGACGCCGCTGGTGAAGAGGTCGATCGCAGAGCCGAATTTGCTCTTCGGACGCTTGGCTCCGCGGGCGATGACACTCAGCACGCCGGCATCGCGAGTGGCGAGACGGACGATCCGCGAGGTTTCGCGGTAGTCGAAGGAGTGGAGGACCAGACTCTCTGTTTCGATGAGGCGCACGAGGGAAAACTACTACATCCCCACTCTCACGCCGATCCGAACCATCCTCCCCGGAGCCGGAAACCGAACAACATCCTGATACTTCGCATCAAACACATTCTCAATTCTCCCTTCGAGCCACATCCCGCCTGCAAAGTGCGACGGCAGCGGCGTCACGATCGAGAAATCGGTCTTCGTGTAGCCGGGAAGCATGGCGACCACCGCGGGATACGGCACAAAATCCCGATCAGAGCGCTCGCCAACATGCGTTTCGACCAGCGTCATGCTCGCGCCGTTTGCGTAGCGCTGCACGGCGGAGAGGGTCCACACATTCGGCGCGCGCCGCGTGAGACGCTGCCCCTGCACATACTGCGCGGAGCTCGACGAATCGAATCCGACCTTCGTGGCGCGTACATCGGTGTATGTGTAATTCCCGGAGAGTGTCACGCCGCCGCTCGCGCGATATTCGCCCTCAAGCTCAAATCCGTTCGAACTCGCGCCAGCGACGTTGTAGTAGCTCGGCGTTCCCGGCGCCGCACTTCCCGAATAGTCGATGATATCCTTGAAGCGCTGAAAAAAACCGGTCGCTTTCAGCGTCACCTTTCCATTGTACAGAAACGCATCCATCCCGAGTTCAGCGCTGCGCGAATGCTCCGGCAACAACTGCGGATTCCCGGTCACATATCCTGTCGCGAAGTTCTGATAGAAACTCGGCGCCGTAAATGCGCTCCCCACAGAACCGCGCACGCGCAGCGCTGCCGACATGAGATAGGCCGCGCTCGCGCGCATGGTTTGGAACGATCCGAACGCACTGTTCTGGTCGAGACGGCCGCCGATCACATACGAGAAGCGGCGTGTGGCGTCGCCAATGAGCTGCGCGAACGCGGCCGAGTTGTGGCGCGATGCCGCAAATGATCCGAGCGAGGATCCATACTGGCTCAGCGAGCGCGTGGTTTGACTCTCGCGATCGCTCGCGATCTCTCCGCCCATGGTGAAGACGCCGCGCGAGCCGTAGTGCACGTTGAAGCGGAGGTCACCACTCCGGTGCGTTTCGACCTGCCGCGAGAAGTAGCCATAGAATCCGAGCGTATCGGCGGGCGAGTCGGGGCCGTCGTTCGAGCGCGGGAGATATTCATTCGAGGCGAGCGCGATTCGCATGTCCACTCGGCGCGAGATTTTGCGTCCGGCGTCGACCGAGAGCACGAACCGATGATCGGTCTGCTCGGAGTTGTGGTCCGCAACGGTGCCGTCGAAGTCGGTGGGATAGTGATAGATCTGCGACGACCAGCGCGCGGCGAAGCGGATGTCGGTGTTTACGTCTGGCGTGATGCGCAGCGAGCCGCTTACGACATCATCGAGAAATCCGTTGTTGAAGGCGAGGATTCCGTCGGTGTAGTGATGTGCGCCGCTCAGCGTGAAACCGGCGGCGTTATTTCCGCCGGAAATACCGAGCTCGTCGCGGCGCGTGCCGCGCGAGCCGACGCCGGTGTACGCGCGCGTTGCAAGACGACCTCTGCCGTCTCGCGTGAAGATCTGCACCACGCCGGTGACGGCATCGGAGCCGTAGAGCACGCTCGCCGGTCCGCGCACGACCTCAATCCGATCGACGTTGTCGGTGGTGAGCGAGGCCCAGTCGAATGCGCCGCCGGCGGAGTTCACCGGCACGCCATCAATCAGGACCCGCACGTAGTTGCTGTTGCCGCCGCGAAGGAAGAGCGAAGTCTGCGAACCCTCGGGACCGCTCTCCACCATCTGCGCGCCGGCAACGAGCCGCATCGCGTCGATCACACGGGTGATGCCCTGCGCGCGGAGGTCGTCGCCTTTGAGAATCGTCGCAGTCGCGATAGGAGCGGCGGTCGCGATTGGGACGCGTGTGGCGGTAACGACAACCGCCGCGAGAGAATCTTTCGGCGTGCGCGAGAAATCCTGCGCGGTGATTGGTGTTGTGCAGAGGGAGAGCAACACGGCGATGGCGACACGGCGAATCATCAAACGGACTCCAAATGTGAGTGACGTGCTACGAGCGGTGGGCTATTGAGTTGAGCGGGGGGCGCGATGCCGCAGCGGAACGAGCACCGGCGCGCCAACGGCGGGATCGCGCGAAACTACGAGCGGCCATTCATAGACTTTCTCGAGCAGATCGCCGCGCATGACTTCGGCGGGCGATCCGAACGCGGCGAGCGCGCCGTTGTGCAGCAGCGCGATGCGCGTCGCGAACCGCGCCACGAGGTTCAGTTGATGGCTGACCAAAAGCACGGCGCGACCTTCGCGGGCGAGCGTGTCCAGCAGTTCGAACACGCCCATCTCGTGCGCCACATCCAGAAAGGCTGTCGGTTCGTCGAGCACGAGCGCGTCGCCGCCCTGCGCGAGGGCGCGCGCGATGCGAACGCGCTGCCACTCGCCGCCGGAGAGATCGGTCGTGCGGCGCTGCAAAAACTCCGAGACACCCGCCCGATTCGACGCGTGCTCTATTGCCGCGCGATCCGCCGGTGTTTCGCCGCTCCACACGCCGCCGAACGCGTAACGCCCGAGCCCGATGAAATCGCGCACCACCAGCGGGAACGCGGGTTCCTCACGCTGTGGAACGAGCGCCACGCGCCGCGCCGCCTCCCGCCGCGTGAGGGTCTCGAGCCTGACATCGTCGAGTGAGACGCCGCCACGCTCCGGCGCGATGCGGCCGAGCAGCGCGCGTACCAACGTGCTCTTGCCGCTGCCATTGGGTCCGACAATCGCAGTAATCGCGCCGCGCGGCGCAACGAGCGAGACGCCGTTCACGGCCGCTCGTGCAGCGCGTGGATATCGCAGGACGACGTCGTCGAATTTAATCACGTCATCCTCCGGAGTCGCGAGAGGAAAAACGGAACGCCGATCAACGCCGTCACAGCGCCGAGCGGAAGTTCGGCCGGCGCGCGCGCTGTTCGCGCGACGACGTCCGCCGCGACCACCAGTGCGCCGCCCGCTATCGCGGCGCCGAGCATGACGCTGCGCACCGATCGCGCTCCAAGCGCGCGCACAATCGACGGAACGACGAGGCCCACGAATCCAACGAGCCCTGCGCCCGCAACCGTAACCGCCGCAACGAGACTCGCCGCGAGATAGACTCGTCGCGTCGCGCGCTCGACATCCACGCCAAGCGCCGCAGCCGGATCCTCGCCGAGCGCGAGCAGTTCAATCTCGCGGCTCAGCGCGAGCAGCAGCGCGCCGCCCGCGATCACGTAGACCGCAACCCAGCGGGTTCCCTGCCACGTCGCATCGCTCAGCGAGCCCATCATCCACCAGAGTGCTCCGCGCACGGTCTCAGCCGGCGCGCCCGCGAGCAGGACCATCACGGCGGCGTTCGCGAACGCGCCAACCACGACGCCGGCCATCAACAGCACGCGCGGATCTCCGCGCGCGCCGGCCGCTCGCGCGACGAGTAACACCAGGGTCACTGCGAAGGCCGCACCCGCGAACGCCGCAATCGGAAGCACCGCGAGCGACGTGAAGTGCAGCGCGACCGCGATCACCGCTCCCACCGCCGCGCCGCCCGACACGCCGAGCAGGTACGGCTCGGCGAGCGGATTTCGCAGCGTCGCTTGCAGCGCCGCGCCGCTCATGCCGAGCCCGGCGCCAATCACCACTCCGAGCGCGATACGCGGCAGACGAAGCACCCGCACTATCGCGACGGCATTCGCATCACCGTCGCCGAACAGCGCGTGCCATACCGTGCCCGGTGCGAGCGAGACCGGCCCCAAGGCGAGACCGGCCAGCGCCGCCACCGCGAGCACAACGAGCAGGATGATCCACGTGCGCGGTTTCATGGGGCGCTACCGCACGGTGTCTTTCAGGATGAGCGCGCGAAGACTTTTCGCCGCCTCGCCAAGGCGTACGCCGGGGCGGGCGACGAGCAGCGTGTCGACCACGAGCAGATGGCCGGCCTTCACCGCCGGGACAGACTGCCAGAGCGGACTTTCGCGCAGCGCTTGCACGGTCGCGGGGCCAACAAGAATAAAATCGGGATTGCGGCGCACGATTTCCTCGAGCGTGACTTGCGGCGAGGGCTCGGGGAGATCGCCGAAAATATTTTTTGCACCGGCGATTTCCACGAGTTCATTCATGTAGCTGCCGGCGCCGATCGTCATGATCGGTTTGTCCCAGACGTGCCAGAAAACAGTGGGCGGTCTTGCGGGGCGAGCCATGGACTGCACCGCATGCAGCGTGCGTTCGACTGAGTCAGCGATCGTTCTGCCGGTGATCGTGTCGCCGATCGCGCGGGCGAGGAGCATGAGCGTTCTGCGAAAATCGGCGAGGTGGTCGTCTCGAATCGCGAGCGTCGCAATGCCGGTTTTTATCAGCTGCACCGCGGCGGCGCGATTGCTTGGGCTCGCATAGAGAACGACGAGATCGGGATGGACGCCGAGGATTGCTTCGACATTCGGCTCCATGCCGTTGCCGAGGTCTTGAACGGCTTTCGCGGCTTCGGGATAGAGATCCCAGTGCGTGCGGCCGACGACGCGAGGGCCCGCGCCGAGGGCGAACAACATTTCTGTTGTGACGGGGCTCAGCGAGACGATGCGACTCGCCGGAGAGTTGAGAATTGCGTCGCCGAGGTCATCGAGGGCGACCTTCGATTCGCGACGTTCTGGTTTGGATTCACAGGCGCCGGTAACCACGGTTATCAACGAAATGAGTACGAGCGCGCGCGACATAAAAAACAAAACGGACCTCCTCCGTGATGGAAGAAGTCCGCAACGCATGATGTGAGAGCCGAAGAGAAGTGGCCGACGACATCGTACGCCACAAGCCCTCCCCCGAGGACCAGCACTACGTGGCGCGAACGTGGGTCGTCTCCTGGCTCCGGGTGTGTTGCCGCTCTCCTCACCTTCCCGACTCAGAAAGAATCAGTGGCTCTCGAGGAGGCGGGTGCCGCACAAAAACAAAATCGTGCGCGCACGTGCCCGTTACAGTGGCGGGGCCGCGCCGGATTTTACCGGCTTCCGTGTCCCGCGTTCGCAATCAATTGTATGGCGAAGCTATAAGGCGCTGTCGCGCTGCGCAAGCGCGTCGGTCAGACGCGATTTCATTTTCGCGCGCGCCTCGTCGTGCGTCGCGCGCTGCTCATCGGTCGGCGCAGAAAACTTTTCGAACGCATCGTCGAGCGACGCGATCTGCCGCGCGATCGCTTCGGGATCGGCCACGCCGAGTTCGTGCGCGCGCGCCAGGAGCGGACCCTTTCGCATGAGACTCGCGGCAAGCCCCGCGAGCATCGCCGCGCCGATCGCAATGATCACCATCGCCATGCGCAGAGAGAACGCGGCTCCGACCTGCGTCGGTGCGAGCACCGAGATCACGGAGTTTCCCGGCGTGTCCTGTGCGAGGAAACGTTTGAACGGCCGGTTCTCGATATTCACCGACGCCATCTTCTTGAGATTCGCCCCGGTCACACTCCCCTGCATGTCCTCCACCAGCACCTCGAGCACATTCGCCGGTTCGAGTGAGGGAACGGAGATCGGCTTCTTACTCAGCGGAAGCCTATAATGAAAAGTCAGCTGTTTAATTCCCGGCGCGATCGGCGCAAAGACGCGCACGCGCCCGTTGGCGAACTTCACCGCTTCGGCGGGGATGTCGCCGTCCGTCGCTGCGGGCGCGAATGCGCCCTCAGGCAGCGCGGCCTCGAACGTCGGCAGATCTCTTGCGCCGGCAACGCGCGTTACCGAACTGTCGTTCGAGAGTTCATACACTTCGAGCACCACGCGGCCCTTCCCTGTGTCGGGCGCCGTCACGATCACATGCCGGCCGCGCACGCGTACGGGAATCGGCGCGCTCGTCGTATCGTACACGAGCAGATCCGCGTCGCCTCCCGCAACAAGCGCTTTTCTCAGCGGCGGCGTGAAGTACGCGATGCCGTCATAGCTCGTCGCGATGAAATACAGCGCACTGCTGTCGCCGCGCATGCGATACTTGAACACAAAGTGACCGCTCGCATCGGTTCGCATGGAATCGAGCGGCGCCGAAACATCGGCGCCGATGCGATGCAGCACGACCCACACACCGCCGAGCCCGTGCTCGCCCTTGGCCGTGATGCGCTGCACCAGTCCGCGCGCCTCACGCGCGGCTCCGGCATCGTGTGGCGCCTGCGCTGGCGCCTGCGCGAGAACTGGAACACCCATCGCGAGCAACGCGGCAGCCGCAACTGCTCGCGCGCTACAGCGTGAACTTTCCAAAATCCTCCGGGCGCAGACGCTCGAGATGGCGCTTGAGCTGCTCGGCTCCGCGCATGTGTGCCTCGAGCGAGGAACCGCTCAGATCCGGGCCACTCTCAGATTCGGTTTCCGGCGAAGCTGCGCCAGCACCATGAGCATCGCCGGCCTCGCCCGGCGCAGGGGCCTCGTACTCCATCAACAGGTCGTCTGCGGCGAAGATCGGCGCGCCGAGCCGCACCGCGATGGCGATGCCGTCCGAAGGGCGCGCATCCACCACGTGTGTCACGCTGTCCCGCGCGATCAGCATCTCGGCAAAGAACGTGCCCTCGAACACCCGCGTCACATTCACGCGCTGCAGTTCGCCGCCGAGTGAGACGATGATCGCGCGGCAGAGATCGTGCGTCATCGGCCGCTCGCGGTGCACGCCATCGAGATGCGCGGCAATCGACTCGGCCTCCGCGCGGCCGATCCAAATCGGGAGAATGCGCTCGCCGTCCTTTTCCTGCAGGATGACGACGAACGAGTTCGACCCGCTGTCGAGTCCGAGACGTGAAACAATAACTTCGACCACGCGATGATCCTCCCGCCGCTGCGCGAAGAGTGTTTCGTCGCGCTAGGCTTTCACGGCCTTCTTCAACTCCGCCACTCGATCCGTGCGCTCCCACGTGAACAGCGTCACCTTCTTGCCGCAGCGAACCGCCCGTTCGCTCGTGCGCCCGAAGTGGCCGTACGCCGCCGTGTCGATGTAGATCGGCTTGCGAAGGTCGAGCGCGTCGATGATCCCTTTCGGCGTGAGATCGAAGACCTGTTCAACGGCCTTGATGATCTTTCCCTCGTCAACCGTCGCGGTGCCGAACGTGTCCACCATCACGGAGACCGGCTTCACGACGCCGATCGCATAGGCGACCTGCACCTCGCATTTCGAGGCGAGCTTCGCCGCGACGATATTCTTTGCGACCCAGCGCGCCGCGTACGACGCCGAACGATCCACCTTCGACGGATCCTTGCCGCTGAACGCGCCGCCGCCATGACGGCCCATGCCGCCGTATGTGTCGACGATAATTTTTCGGCCCGTGAGCCCCGAGTCGCCCTGCGGTCCGCCGATCACAAAGCGGCCGGTCGGGTTGATGTGCATGATCATCGCCTTCGTGCGCAGCTCGCGCGGGATCACGGCTTCGATGATCTCCTTGGTGACCGATTGCTTAATTGTCTTGTTGTTGACGGTGTCGCTGTGCTGCGTCGAGATCACGACGGTATCCACCGAAACGGGACGGCCGTTTTCGTAGAGCACGGAGACCTGCGACTTTCCGTCGGGACGGAGCCACGGCAGCGTGCCGTCCTTCCGGCGATCTGCCAGCGCGCGCGTCAGCCGATGCGCGAGCATGATCGGCAGCGGCATCAGTTCTTCGGTCTCGTCGCAGGCATAGCCGAACATCATGCCCTGGTCGCCCGCTCCGCCGGTATCCACGCCCATCGCGATGTCTTTCGACTGCGCGTCGATCGTGGACATCACGGCGCAGGTGTTCGCGTCGAATCCATAACCCGCTTCGGTGTATCCGATGCGAGCGATGGTGTCACGCACGAGCGCGGGAAGATGGACGTACGCCTCGGTCGTGATCTCTCCGAAAATCGTCGCCAGTCCGGTGGTGACCATCGTCTCGCACGCCACCCGCGACGCGGGATCTTTCGCGAGCAGCGCGTCCACAACAGCGTCGGAGATCTGGTCGGCCACTTTATCAGGGTGGCCCTCGGTGACGGATTCGGACGTGAACAGATGGCGACGAAGCACGTTGGTCTCGCTCGTTGAATCAGGGAAGGGCGCGCAAGTGGCGCGACGCCGAGAGTCCCCGGCGCCGCGCTCTACAGAATCTTAGTTCGGTGCAAGTTCTGCCGACAGCCGTGCGCGCAGAATCTGTTCGGCGGCCTGCGCCGTGCCTGCGTCGAGCGCGGCGAGCGCCGCCTCTGCGGCGACGCTCGTGTGTATGCCGCGCACAATCTGCTTCACCTTTGGAACAGACCGCGGGGCCACGCTCAGCGTGCGCAGTCCGAGCCCGATCAGCGCGAACGCCATCAGCGGCTCCGACGCCATCTCGCCGCACACGCTCACCTCGAGGCCGTGATCGTGCGCGACCTGGATCGTGCGCTGGATCAGCCGCAGCACCGCCGGATGCAGCGGCGTGAATCGCGTGGCAAGCCGCGCGTTGCCACGGTCCACTGCGAGCGTGTACTGCACGAGGTCGTTCGTGCCGATGCTGAAGAACGAAACCTCTTTCGCAAGCGTGTCCGCGGTGAGAACTGCGGCCGGCGTTTCGATCATGATGCCAAGCGGCACATCGGCCCGATGCAGCACCCCGCGCACCGAAAGCTCGGCGGAGGCTTCCGCGAGCATCGATCTGGCCTCACGCACTTCGTCAATCGTGACGATGAGCGGAAGCATGATCCGCACGTCGCCGTGCACCGCCGCGCGCAGCAGCGCGCGCAGCTGGGTGCGGAAGATCTCCGGTTCGTCGAGACACATGCGAATCGCGCGCCAGCCAAGGAACGGGTTGGCCTCGTGCGGAAAGCCGCCAACGGGGAGTTTGTCACCGCCCACGTCAAACGTCCGGATGACGACAGGCTGGTCCTTGAACGCCATCACGACGTTCTTGTACGCGTAGTACTGCTCCTCTTCGCTGGGCATCGCCGTGCGGCCCACGACGAGAAACTCCGTGCGAAATAGTCCGACGCCGTGCGCACCGCTCGTTGCGGCGCCGGCGGCTTCGTCGGGGAGATCCACATTCGCGAGCAAGAGAACGGGCACACCGTCAGCGGTGATCGCTTCCTCGCCCGCGAGCTTCGCGAGCACCTCTCCCTCGCGCCGCTCTGCATGCGCCCGCGCGGCGGCGTCCTTCAGCTCCGCCGCGGTCGGCCGCACGACGAGCATGCCGGCCGTTGCGTCGAGAATGATCTTCTCGCCGCTCGAGAGTCGCGAGGTGGCGTCGAGCAGCCCGACCACCGCCGGCAGACCGAGCGAGCGCGCGAGAATCGCGACATGCGACGTCCGCGTCCCCGCGTCGGTCGCGATGCCAATGATGCAGTCGCGGTCGAGCTGCAGCGTGAGGCTCGGCGTAAGATCGTGCGTCACGAGAATCGCGTTCGCACCCTTCGGCAGATCGACCGGATCGTAGTCGGGGAGATCGAGCAGAATGGAGAGCACGCGAATGTGCACGTCCATGAGATCGCCCACGCGCTCGCGCATCATCGCGTGCGACGATCTCGCGAACTGCTCGCGCCACTCGAGCATCACCACGTCAAACGCGCGCTCGGCGGTGAAGTTCTGCTTGACCACCGCTTCCACGCGGCGGTGCAGATCGGCATCCTGAATGATCGAGACTTGCACGTCGAAGATCGCGGCTTCGGCGGCGCCCGCGTTTTTCTCCGCGCGCTCGCGCACGCTGCGCAGCCGTTCCACCGAGCGCTCGAACGCGGCGCGCAGCCGCTCGAGCTCGCGCGGCACTCCCGCTTCGTCGATCTCGCGATGCGGCACCTCCGGCACCACCCACTTCAATAGGTGGACGGGACCGACGACGATCCCCGGCGACGCGGAGATTCCGGCGAGTGTGGAAGGCGTCATGCGCTTCTCATTTCTCGCCGAACTTACTCGCAATCAACGCGGCAAGCGCGTCGACAGCACCGGTTTCGTCCGCGCCATCCGCCTTGATCAGCACCTCAGAGCCGCATTCGGCTGCAAGCATCATCA
>JBBRBH010000035.1:0-41776 GCA_038205995.1 Gemmatimonadales bacterium | reverse complement strand
CGTCGGCATGACGCCAACGATCGTGTACAGCGTTGGCCCGACCGAAATCGTTCGGCCGACCGCGCTCCGGGTGTCGCCGAGATAGCGCTGCGCGAATCCGTGGCTGACAATCACTGTCGGCGCAGCGCCAGACTGCAACTCGGCGTCCGCGAAGAGGCGGCCTGACTCCGGCATTGTGCCGAACACGGCGAAAAACCCGCGTGAGACTGACGCGGCCTTCGCTCGAGCGGGCTCGCTCAGACCATTAACGGTGATCGTCGACGACGCATTGGTCATCGCCATCACCGAGAAATCTTTCGCCTGCGACTGCCAGTCTTCGAAGTTGGGCTCCGACGAACTCGTGCGCTTGCCAGTTTTGTCGATCGGAAAGAGCTGTACGATCCGCTCGGACTTCGAATACGGCAGCGGCTGCAGCAGCACACCGTTCACCACGCTGAAAATCGCCGTCGTCGCGCCGATACCAAGCGCGAGCGTCAGTACCGTGACGACAAAGAATCCCGGATTGCGCGCGAACGACCGCGCAACGTAGCGAATGTCTCTCAGCAGCGATTCCATATGGCACCTGTGGACGAAGAACCCAGCGGGGCGGCCTTCGTTCGACAGGCGCCGATTGAAAAACGTTTCGTGCAAGTCCTGACGACCGATCGGGTCTTGACCGGATTGAATGACGCCTTACCTTTGGTAAGGAATCGTTTCGGAGGCGAAATGGCTGAATCCACGGTCACATCCAAAGGGCAGATCACCATCCCCAAGATGGTTCGAGAGCGGCTGCACCTCGAGCCGGGCGACAAAGTGTATTTCGACGTCAAGGATGACGGATCTGTGTCTCTGGTGACTCGGAAGCATCCCGTTGAGAGCCTGTTCGGCCTCTTGAAGGACTCTGCCAAACTGAAGCGCCCTATCACGATCGCCGAGATGAATCCGGCGAGCCTCGACCGGTGATCGCGCTCGATACCAATCTTCTTGTTCGGCTCCTCGTCGAGGACGACGCCGCGCAGGCGCGCGCGGTCGAGCGCCTTTTCGTACGTGCTCGGCGAGATCGAACGCCACTGTTCGTCGCGGACGTGGTGCTCTGCGAGCTCGTGTGGGTGCTTGCGCGCCGCGCGCGGCAGTCGCGGGCGCAAATTGCAGGTGCCATCGGGCAACTTCTCGACGCAGAGTCGATCGTCGTTGCCGATGCCGGAATCGCGAGACGGGCGCTCGACGCGTATCGCGAGGGCGGCGGCGACTTTGCAGACTACATCATCAGGGAACAAGCTCTTGCCGCGGGCGCCAAAGAAGTTGTCACGTTCGATCGAGCGTTGAAGGGCCAGCCTGGCTTCAAACTTCTCGGCTGACCATTCGCCGTAGTTAAACGCCGTAGCTAAAACGTCGGCCACGGATCTGGATTATCCGGATCTTCATCGGGTCCAGCCGCGGCCACTACCGTAGCCGACCCGATCATTTCATACCCCGCCGGCGGCTCCCGCCCCGCAAGATTCCGCACGAAATAATCCCACACCTTCCGCACCCCGTACGCCGGCAGCGCGTGCGGCGTATCCGGGAAAATGATCATGTCGAAATCCTTGTTCGCCTTGATCAGCGCGTCGACCACGCGCAGCGTGTTCGACGTATGGACGTTGTTGTCCATGTCGCCGTGCGTGAGCAGCAGTTTCCCTTTCAGATTTTTCGCGAGCGTGTAGTTCGCTGCGGTCTCGAAGTTGTCCGTCCCCTTCGCGCTGTCGGCCTTGAACAACCCCTGATACTTCTCGCCCCAGAAAAATCCGTACGTGCGGTTGTCGTGATTCCCCGAGCCGCTGACCGCCACCTTGAAAAAATCCGGATAGCGCAGAATCGCGTCCGTCGATGCAAAACCACCGCCGGAGAATCCATAAATACCGACCTTGTCGATATCGATATAGTCGTACCGCGCCGCGAGCTGACGAATGGCCGCGATGTGATCGGGAATGCCGTTGTCGCCCATGTTTCCATAGTAGAAATCATGGAACGCCTTCGAACGCTTGGGCGTGCCCATGTGATCGAGCTGAATCACGATAAACCCGAGCTCGGCGAGTGAGCGCGCTTGTCCTGATCCGCCGGTGCTGAAGCCCCAGTCGCCCACGCTCCCGACCTGCGGACCGGGATAAATGTGCGTGATGATCGGATACTTCTTTTTCGGATCGAAGTTCGACGGCTTGTACATCAATCCGTACAGCTGCGTCACGTTGTCGCGCGCTTTCACCGTGAACACTTCAGCCGGCGTCCAGCCAATGTTCTTTAGCAAATCAATATCGGCTTTTTCGAGGTTCATAATCACGGCGCCGTCTGCTGCCGAGCGCAGCAGCGTCACCGGCGGCGAGTCGACACGCGAGTACGTGTCGAGAAAATATCCGCCGGTCGGAACGAACACGATACGGTGATTGCCATCTTCTGGCGTGAGCGGCTTCATGCCGGATCCGTCGAAGCCCACGCTGTAGAGATGCGCGTAGTACGGAACCCCGGGCTCCTTTCCCCACGCAGTGAGAAACACGCGCTTCGCCGAATCCGCTACGTGTGCAATCCGCTCCACCGCGTACGCCCCGGACTCAAGCTGATTCTTCAGCTTGCCCGCGGCGTCGTACCGATAGATGTGCAGCCACCCGTCTTTCTGCGATGGGAAAAAGATGTCGTCGCCGCTCGACGCGATCTCCCAGTTGCCGGGATTGCCGCCGTGCACGAGCTCCACGAACGTCGCGGCCGAGTCACGCGTGATGGCCTTCGTTGTGCCGGTGGCGAGGTCCGCCTCGAGCATCGTCACGCGCTTCGCGCCGCGCAGCGCGTCGAGCAAATAAATTTTGTCGCTCTTCTTCGACCACTTCACCGCGTCGAGCCCGCTCATGCCGTGCACGATCGTCGGCGGCTTGATATTGCCCATCTTCGTGCTGTTCTTCGCCGAGACATCGAGCACGTAGGTGTCGTAGCGGATGAGAATCGAATCGCCCGGTGCCGCATACGGATACGACACGAGCCGCGGCTGCGGCTTGGTGCTCGAGTACAGCGGATACCGGCGCACGCCGCGCTCGTCAATCCGAATCACCGCGATCTTCTTTGAATCCGGCGACCAAATCAGCTGCGGCCGGCGCCGCGTCGGGCGATCCGGCGGGAGCGTGCTCGGCGTCGCGATGCCGTAGGCGTACAGATCGACGCCGTCGGTCGTGAGCTGGATCGCACTGTCCGGCAGCGTGAGCGAATCCACACGCGGCGGGCGCTTCGCTCCTTTCGTCGTATCAACCGGCGGTTTGAAATCGCGAATCCCGGCGTGGCGAACGTAAATGTTGTAGTTGTGACTGAAGGCCTCCCACTTCTTGTCGGGCGAGAGCACGGCCCAGTTCGGCGTGTCCGGCTTCGCGATCTTCGCCGTATCGGTGACCGTACACGCGTACGTGGCGAGCACGCACTCGAACTGCCGCTTGCCCACGTTGAGCTTGAGCGCTTTCTCGTCTTCGCTCATCCGGAAGTTTGGAATCTTCGTCGGATCAAAAATCGTGTCGCCCGCGAGCGACATCACCTGCGCGAGATGCACGTTGTCGAAGAGCGGTGCCTTGGTGCGCTTCACCGGATCCACCAGATAGAACACCGTCTCGCCGCGCGGCGACGCCGAGCGATAGTAGAAGCGTGTGCTGTCCTGGAACCAGACGGGCGCGACGGCAGCGTTCAGCACGAAGGCGCCGGAAGTCCGAATGAGATCGGCTTTCGCGTAGTCCGGATGCGAAGCGGGAGCTGCCGGCGTTTGCGCGGCAAGCACGGAATGCAGGACGACGAGCGAGAGGAGCAATCGGCGCATGAGACGGTACGGTTAGTGGTTACGTCACGGACGGCGCGAAGCGGATCAATGCCGCGTAAACGTAGGGTGGGCGCGCGGGCCGAGCCAGACTAGACTTCATGGGACAGTGAAACACGCCCGTTCTCTCCTCGTCTGCCCCCTCGGCACGCTCTCGTACGGCGAGGCGCTCGAACTTCAGCGCGCCGCCGCGCGCGCGCGCATCGACGGCTCGCTCAAACACGATCTGCTGCTGCTCGTGGAGCATCCGCCGGTGATCACCACAGGCCGGTCGTCGAAGGCTGCGCACCTTCTGATTCCGCAGGCCGAGCTCGCGAAGCGCGGAGTTGAGCTGTTCGACGTCGACCGCGGCGGCGACATCACCTTTCACGGCCCGGGCCAGATCGTCGGATATCCAATCGTCGATCTGCGCAATCATACGGAAGATCTCCACTGGTACCTGCGTCAGCTCGAGACCGCGCTGATTCGCGCGCTCGGCGAATTCGAGATTCCCGCGGAGCAGAGCAAAGGGCTCACCGGCGTGTGGACCGGCGGAAGAAAAATCGCGTCGATCGGCGTGCACGCGCGGCAGTGGGTCACGTGGCACGGGTTCGCGCTGAACGTCTCGACCGATCTCTCGTACTTCGACATGCTCGTGCCCTGCGGCATCGCAAACGTCACGATGACGTCGGTCGAGCAGGAACTGCTGCGCCGCGCCGACGGCGCGTGCCTGGCGCCATCGCCAACGCTGCTCGAAGACGCGACCGACGCGGTCGTCGCAGGATTGTCGCACACGTTCCGCTGGACGCCGCGCGATTACTCCATCAATGCGCTGCGCGCGCTGCTGGCCGTGCATGCGATCTGAGTCACGCGTGATCCGCCGCCCGATCCACCGCGCGATCCATCGCGCGATACAACGTGCGATCCACCGCGGGATCCACCGCGCGATCCACCGCGTGATCGCGGCACTCGCCTGCTCAGTCGCGCTCGCGAGCTGCGCGGGCAAGCCGGTTCCGATCGCGACGTACGTGGTGCCGCCGTCACCCGTGCTCCCGCCACACGCCGACATCGCCCGATCGTACGCGGTGCTCGACAGCGGCGCCGCCCGCATCACGATTTTCCTGGCGACCTCACGGCGCGCGGTGCAGAGCGATCGCGCCGGTGATCGCTTCGGACCGGACGACGCCGATTCGCTGCAGTTCGCTGCGATGACGGTGAACGTGCCGCCCTACAGCGCGCGGGGAACGGGCGAGTTGCCGCGAAAGGGTTCGTTCAGCAGCGCATTTTCGTCGGTGCCCGATGCCAAGCATGAATTTTTCGTCGTCTCGGTAATTCCAGCGGACTCGAACCGATTCGTGCAGCGCGTCGCCGCCGATCTTGCCGCGACGAAATCGCGCAGCGTGCTCGTGTTCGTGCACGGCTTCAATACGTCGCTCGAAGATGCCGCCGTGCGCGCCGCGCAGATTGCCGCCGACATTAATTTTGACGGCACCGTGATACTCTTCTCCTGGCCGTCGGCTGCCTCGGTCACGAGCTACGTGCGCGATCAGACGGCCGCTCGCAACGCCGGGTTCCACCTGCTGCATCTGCTGCGCGGGCCGCTGCTCGCCGCGCAACCGGACCGGATCGAGCTGCTCGCCCACTCGATGGGATCGGAGACCGTGGCGAAGGCATTGTCGCTGGCGCCTGCAAACGATTCGCTTCCTCGATTCGATCAAGTCGTGTTCGCCGCGCCCGATCTCGATCGCCGCGTGTTCGGCCGCGAGATTCTCCCGCGCCTCGCCACCAGATCCACACGCGTCACGCTCTACGCATCGAACGACGACGACGCCCTTCGAATCTCGCGCAACGTCAACGGCGTCTGGCGGCTCGGACTCGGCGGCGACTCACTCGTCGTGCTCAAGGGAATGGACACGATCGACGCGACCCGCGTGAAGGCCGACGCCATCGGCCACACGCTCTTCGGCAATCAGGTTTTTCTCGGCGATCTTTCGTCGCTTCTCACCGATGGAAAATCGCCCGCCGATCGGCGGCTGCTCGCGGTGAAGCGCGGTGATCTCGTGTTTTATCGGTTCCGCGGGGATCCGCGATAGTCCGCTAGCGTACCACGATGCGCACTGAGTCGGACAGCTGATCTCGCCGCGCGACCATCCACGTGGATCCCGATTTCTTCGCCGTCACCGTCGCAACGCGCATACCTAGCGTCGCGACGCTAGCCACGGTGGTATCACGCATCGTAAACGTCGCAACGGCCGGAACGCCGAGCGGATTCGTCGTGGGCGTCTTGAGTCCACTAATCTGCGAGCCGAGCGAGTCGGCTCCATCCACGTATACCGCCTGCGCGACGCCCACTGAGAGAGTGTCGCACGCATGCGTGTCGGGACAGCGCAACGTGAGCCGCACCAGACGCTGAGTAATGATGATTGTCCCGCTAAAACTTCTGCTACCAACCAAGTGTGTGATCTTGGCGATGAATCCGACAGTCACCCGAAGGGTGACCGTGTCAGTCGCCGGCCACAGCGGCGCCCCAAACGAGTAGTACAAGCCGCCACTGGCATCGCCCGTGGAGAAGAAACTGTCTCCGCCGCCCCACTGCGCGGTCTTATCGACGATCGGCGGCACCGTCGCGAAGTGGTATTGCACTAACCCGCCGACACTAAAAAGGGTCTCGGGGCCGACAAGCGTGAACACCACTGGCGTGCCGGGGTCGAACGGATTCGTGTGCTTGATATCGAGGCAAGCGACGGCGAGAACGAGCAGCGCGGCAGCCGAGAGTGGTGCGGAGCGTCGACGGGATCGCACGGTCTTATCAGTCCGGGAAATCAGCGCACAACGATGCGCAGCGAGTCGCGCAATGAATCCCTCTGCACCACAACCCACGTCGAACCTGACTTTCGCGCCGTCGCCACCGCCGCGCGCATTCCGACCGGCGAAACGATTGCGATGGTGCTATCGCGCACGATAAACGTCGCGATCGGCGCGATAGTGAGCGGATTCGCCGATGGATAGATGAGTCCCGAGATACCCGAGCCGAGTGCGTCAAATCCATCGACAAAAACCGAACCGGTGCCACCAACGGAAATGGTGTCGCAGGCATGCGAGTCGGGGCAGCGCGCCTGAATTCGCACGAGACGCTGCGTGATGACGACCGACCCGGGGAATGCTCTGCGATAAAACGTGTCATGCTTCTCATCGACGCGTCCCACCCGGACGAGCATGGGAACTGTCTCAGTCTTCGGCCAGAGGGGAGCACCGTTCGATATGAACACTCCGCCGCCACCAGTGATATGCGGCGCCTCCAAATCGGCATTACCGCCAAGCCAGTTTGCCAGCGTGTCAACGAGGGGCGGCTGCGACACGAAGGAAAATCGAATCGCCCCGCCGACGCTAAACAGCGTTTCCGGCTCGATTGTATACGTGATTGGTGTTTCGGGGTCAAACGGGTTCGTGCGCTGCAGGTCGATGCACGCGACCGCCACAACAAGCAGCGCGGACGCCGAAAGCAATGCGAAGAGTCGACTGGATGGCATCGTCTTCAGTCTAGGAAATCATCGCACGACTATTCGCACCGAGTCACGCAACGAATCCCGCTGCGCCACAAGCCACGTTGAGCCTGATTTTCGAGCAGTCGCGACGGCCACGCGCATTCCAATCGCTGAAGCGCTCGCAATCGAACTGTCGCGAACGATGAACTGCGCGATCGGCGTGACGCCGAGCGGATTGGCCGCGGGGCTCGAAAGTCCGGAGATCGCCGAGCCGAGGGCGTCAGATCCATCGACGAACACCGACGCTGTTGCGCCGACCGAAAGCGTATCGCACAGATGCGTGTCGGGGCAGCGCGCCTGAATTCGCACAAGACGCTGCGTGATCACGATTGATCCGCCGAAGACTCTGCTGTACTGATAAGATACGAGGTGAAGCACGTCATTACGGCCGACGCTAATTGATACCGGAATAGTCTCAGTCTGCGGCCAGAGTGGAGCGGCGCGCGAGACAAAGATGCCTCCGCCCTGCGGGTTTAATTCTGCGTTACCGCCGCTCCAGCTCGCTGTGGGGTCAATGATCTCTGGCACCGTCGAAAATACGAAATGGATCTCTCCCCCGACGCTGAACAGCGTCTCGGGAACAATGGCGACTTCGAGCGGTGTGGCCGGATCGAACGGATTTCTGTGGGCGAAGTCGAAGCATGCGACGCCCACTGCGAGAACCGCGAAAGACGAAACGATGACCGGACTGCGTATCGCTCGCACGTGGATCACGGGAGACGGAATGTGAACCCGCCCGAGACCGCCGGCACGAGAGCGCCTGACGCCGTCGCGCTCGTCATCATTGGCCGAAACCAGAAATCGTGGATCACCGCGAGTCGGCGCGCGTGCACGCGTTCCTGCAACTCGGCTTCAATTGCGGCAGCCACCCAGAACGCTGCCGTACCCAACGCGATGCTCTTCGCCTGCGTCTCGGCATTGACCGCTTTTTGGTAGAAGGGCGGCCCGTAGCCATTGAGCGTGTGCAGATACGACGAGTACAGACTCCGCGCTTGGAGGTGAAACACCAGCGAACCAACCCCGCCCGCCAGCGCAAACCCTGCGAAGATCTTTCCCATGAGCGGCGACCAGCTCGTGTACTGGCCGTATCCCGGAAGCTCCAATCCTCGCAAAAACACCGCGCCGGGTTTGTACGCGAAACAACGCACACCGGGCCGCGTGTGTTCGAGCATCGATCCTGTCGCCGTTGCGGCCGCGAACGCGTCGTTTGCAACTGATACGCCGGCCCCAAACGAGCCGCTCAGCGCACACGGATCCAGCGACGTAAGTTCGTTCCCCACGAGCGCGGCGGACGCCGCATCGTCATCGACTTGAAAACTGTTTGCCGTCGCCATGAGCGCGATGCGCCGGTCGTCCACCGATAGCTTGCCGTCCGTCAGTCGCTCGAGCGCAAGCGCGGTCGATGCCGCGTAGCGTCCGTCGCGCTGAAGGCGAATCGCGCTGCCCACGCCGGCGTCTGTCGGCGAATTCATTTTGACGAGACCGGCACGAGCGGCGACGGGAAGCGCGCTCGTCGCCTGGTCCCGCCCCTCGAGGCGCGCGGAACGCCAGCGCAGGTGCTCCCACCAAATCGCGCGCATGATGTTCGCCGGCAACGGAATGTGATCCGGTTCCCCGCCTGCTTTCGACCAGATCAGCATCTCCACCTGCGGCATGTCGCCGGTGACACCCGGCGCGATCACATCGTACGGCACGTACAGGCGGAGTTGGTCGGCTCGCAGCGAAGCCTCGTGACCTCCGCTCGCAATAAGCACCGGCGCGCGCGCCAGCATCGCGGGCTTTGCGACTCGACTTCGCACGATCAGCACGGCGCTCGCCGGATCGCGAACGGCGTCATACTGAAACGACGTGACAAACCGCACGCCGCGCCGGATCATCGCGGGGCGGCCGAGGTTCTTCCACCCGCACTCGGTGAAGTTCCGCAGCACCGGCATAATCGAGATCACGAGCACCGGCCTGTCGCTCGCAAGAGAATCAAAAGCGGCCCACGGCCGCGCCGTCGAGACGCGAGCACTGTCGTCCGCAGAGAGATTCAGCGGTTTCCGGCAGTTTGCCAGCGTCGTGTCGATGATTCGGCTCGTGTCCATCGCGTCCATCGCGCGCGGCGTGCCGATCAAAAAATCCCAGTCGCCTCCACGCAACGTCCAGGCGGCGGGAACGTTGTCGTGCCGCGGCAGCGGCGTGTGGCGCCACGCGCCGAATCCGGCATCGAGCGGATCGCCGGGGAGAAGCAAGCGCGGAACGCTCGACGGCTCCGGCGGAAATTTTGCGCTGTCAGACGCCTGTGCGAACAGCGCGGTCGGCGAAAGTCCGGCAAACACGGCACTCAGAGTAGTGAGCAGCACGGCGATGGTCAGGCCACGACGACGCAGCAACACCAGAGCTACCTCGGCTGTAGAGTCGGAAAGACGCTCTTGAACCGGCGACCGCGGTAGATACCCACACGCATCGCTTCGGTTCCCGAGCGATGAATCACGAGGGTTTCCGCCACGCTGAACGATTCGAAGTACGGCGAGAAAATCGAAACCACATCGTCATTCGGCACGATTCTCTTGACGAAAACCGCGTCGCGACCGAGCAACGTTCGGTCATCCGTAACATAGAAGAAATGGTGAGGGTCCGCACAGAGACAGACGATGGGAATATCGGGCCCCGTGCCCAGCGCCGCCTTGCCAGCCTGAATCCAGCTCGGCGCCGCGAGAAACTCGCCGTGCGCGAGCATTCCCTCTGCATCGAGCGCAGGCCGAAGCTCGCGCCAGTCTACGGCGTCGATCGTCGGATCGCCCTTCGCGAACGCGGAAGGAATCACGCGCTCCATCCAGCCGGTGGCAGTTTGCGTCGCGAGAATCGCAACGAGAACGATGAAGCTCCAAATGCTCCACCGTACCCAGCGCCGCGCGAGCGCATCACCCCGCTCGATGCGCGCCGCAGCAGCCGCGCCCAGCACGGGAAAGAGCATCAGATATCCCGGCGCTTCCCAATGCGGGAGCCCGGCGTCACCGCGCAGTGCTATCAGCGTGAATGCGGCAACGGGACCGACGCCGGCGCAGAGCAGGAACCATCGCGCCGCGTCGCGCGGCCCGCCGCGCAACGCGTTCCACATTACCACCACGAGCGGAACCCAGATCCACGGCAGCACGTACGCGGCCTGGCCGCCAAGACTCGCGAGCATCGTGTCGAGGTGAATGCCGCCGCGGCCCGCCGCACGTCCGCCCTGAAACGCGAAGCTCACCCAGCTGTGCTCGCGATTCCAGAGAATCACCGGCGCAAACATCGCGCACGCGACAATCGCGCCGAGATACGGACCGGCTGTCGCAAGCCATCTGCGATGCGGCGCGCTCGTCAGCAGAAAAAGAAATGTTCCGGCGAGGACGAACACTCCGTGGTATTTCGAGAGCATCGCGAGACCAGCGAACAGGCCCGCGACGATCCACCGCATCACGTCCGGCCCCCGCAGCACCCGCTCGGCGCTCGGAAACAAAATGTCCGCGATGACCGTGAACGACATCAGCATCAGCATCATGAGCGGTCCGTCCGGCAGCACCCACCCGCCGGTCGTCACGCTGAACACCGCGGAGACGTTCAGGAGCAATGCGGCCAATGCGCCCGCATGCTCGCCAAAAAACTTCGCGGCGAGCCGGTAGATCAGCCAGGTCGTGATCGCAAAGCAGACGACAAACGGAAATCGCACGACTTCCCCGCTCTCGCTGTGCGCGAGTTTCGCCATCGCGCCGGCCAGCCAGAAGTGCAGCGGAGGATGATCGAAGTACGAGAGCGAAAACTGCCGCGCAACCGCGACGGCGTACGATTCATCAACGCCGAGCCCCGTGGACTCGGCGAGCAAAAAACGGAGCATCGTTCCCGCCGCCAGAACGAGGATGACGACTGAACGCGCGTCAATCTTCGTGCGGCGAAACGACGATGCGGCGTTCGACGGCTCTCGCGAATCGTTTGGTGGTGGGGTCACTATATTCGAATCTCATGCCCGAAGACGCCCGCGTCTACCCGCCCCGCATTCGTGAAGTCGAGCCCAAGCGCACGACCGACTTCGCGGCTGAACTTAATGCGGCGCAGTTGCAGGCGGCTACACACGCGGACGGCCCGCTGCTGATCATCGCCGGCGCCGGCACCGGCAAGACGCGCACGCTGGTGTATCGCGTCGCGCACCTGCTCGAGCGCGGAGTCCGCCCCGAGCGGATTCTCCTCCTCACGTTCACGCGCCGTTCCGCGCAGGAAATGCTCGGCCGCGCCGAACGGCTGGTCGGAAGCACGAGCCGCGCGGTGCACGGCGGAACATTCCACGCCACGGCGCACCGTTTGCTCCGAAAGTTCGGCCAGCAGGCCGGACTTCCGGCGGACTTCACGATCATGGACCAGTCCGACGCCGAAGATCTCATGCAGCTCTCGCGCGCAAAACTGGGACTCGGCGAGAAAAAGAAACGCTTTCCTAAGAAGGCGACGCTCCATCACGTGTACTCGCGCCACGTGAACACCGAGATTCCCGTTCCTGCTATTCTCAGCGAAGACTATCCGCAGTTCCGCGAGTACGAAGAGGATTTCTCGCGCATCTTTGCCGACTACACCGCACGCAAGAGCGAACGCAATCTCGTCGACTATGATGATCTGCTGCTCTTCTGGGCCATGCTTGTCGAATCGAACAGCGCGCTCGCGGACAAAATCGCATCGATGTACGATCACATTCTGGTGGACGAATACCAGGATACGAATCAGCTGCAGGCGCGAATTCTGCAGGGTATGTGCCGCGCACACCGCAACATCACCGTGGTCGGCGACGACGCGCAGAGTATCTACTCGTTTCGCGGCGCAACCATTCGCAACATTCTCGATTTTCCCGCGCAGTTCAGCGGCGCGACCCTCGTCACGCTCGAGGAGAACTACCGCTCCACGCAGCCGATCCTCGACGTGACGAACACCGTGATCTCCCGGGCCGAGGAACGCTACACGAAGAACTTGTTCACGAAGCGCACGGGCGGCGAGAAGCCGTGGCTCGTGACGGCGCACGACGAGGCGGCGCAGACGCGATTCGTGGTCGATCGCATTCTCGAGCTGCACGAGGAAGGCGTGCCGCTCCGCGAGATGGCTGTGCTCTTTCGCGCCGGCTACATGATCGCCGATATCGAGATCGAGTTGACCGCGCGCAGCATTCCGTTCGAGAAATGGGGCGGCATCAAATTTCTCGAGGCGGCGCACGTGAAGGATGTGCTCGCCTTTTTGCGCATTCTCGAAAACCCGCGCGACGAAGTCAGCTGGTATCGCCTGCTCATGCTGATGCCGGGAATCGGCGAGAGCACCGCCCGCAGCGCGATCGAGTCCATGGCGATGGCCGCATGGGACTCGGACGCGTTCGGCCGGTATGCGCCGCCACCGCGCGCGCGCGACGCGCATGCGGCTCTCGTGCAGCTGCTCGACGTGCTGCGCAACAGCCCGAGCGACGTCGAGGGCGCGGTCACAGTCGAGATCGCCCGCGTGCGCGGCCTCTACGACGACATCCTGCGCGAACGTTATGATCGCGTAGAGCCGCGTCTCAGCGATCTCGACCAGCTGCAGACGATCGCCGGCGGTTACCCGAGCCGCGCCGCGTTTCTTTCGGCGCTCGCGCTCGAACCCCCGCAGAACACATCCGATGTCGGCTTCGGAGCATCCGATACGGAGGACGACATTTTAGTTCTGAGCACGGCGCACAGTGCGAAAGGCCGCGAGTGGGACGCCGTCTTCGTCATCTGGGCCGTGGACGGCTGGTTTCCGAGTGCGCGGTCGCTTGGAGACGAGGAAGAGGTCGAGGAAGAGCGGCGATTGATGTACGTCGCGATGACGCGGCCGCGGAATCATTTGTTTGTGACGTATCCGCTCAACGTGTACGATACGCGCCGCGGCGCAGACTACTCGATGGACCAGCTCTCGCGTTTTCTCGATAGAGGGGTGCGAGAGGGGATGCAGAGAGTGGTGGTGGATCGGCCGGAGGCTGCGCAGGAAGAGCCGGCAAGTGGGATGCTGCCGGCGATTGATTTGCGGGCGATGATTAGGGGGAAGTTTGGAGGGTAGAGGAAACGGCGGCGAATGGCGAGTGGGTACTGGACGGCGAATGGCGAGTGGGTACTGGACGGCGAATGGCGAGTGGGTACTGGACGGCGAATGGCGAGTGGGTACTGGCCAGCGAATGGCGAATGGCGAGTCGAAACGGCGTGCGCCGGGGCGCAATAAATCGCGCTCGCCTTCTCGCGAGGTTTACGCGATCGTGACGGATGGCGACTCGACCGGATGACCACGCGCTCGTGGACTGGGAAAAGACGCAGCCTGCGTCGATAACCGAAGACTCGGTGTGGCGGCTCGACTGCTACCGAGAGTCGCTCTTTCTGCTGCAGCTTGCGCGGACGGACGTTGCGAGCTCGGCGCCTCGATCAGTCGCAGGCAAGCCGAGCAATCAGCTGGTCTCGTCCATAGCCTCCGTCGGCGCGAATATCGCGGAAGGATACGGTCGTGGCACAAACGCGGACCGCGCGCGTTTTTTTACCTACGCGCTCGGCTCCGCACGCGAGGCCGTCGTGTGGTATCAAACAGTCCTCCCGCCCGACCACTCCGAGCAACTAACCGATCGCCTCAACCGCCTCGCCCGCGTGAAGCGGATGCTCATCGGCCTCCTCGCCCGAATAAGGGAAAAAACTGGGAGACCGATCAGGCCGTGGTGACTTCCCTCAGAACTAGGTGCCACTCGCCATTCGCCGGCCAGTAGTACCCACTCGCCATTCGCCATTCGCTGGCCAGTGCCCACTCGCCATTCGCCGGCGAGTAGTACCCACTCGCCATTCGCCATTCGCTGGCCAGTACCCACTCGCCATTCGCCGGCCAGCCGGCCAGTAGTACCCATTCGCCATTCGCCATTCGCTGGCCAGTACCCACTCGCCATTCGCCGCAGTTGCCGCAGTTACCGTCCCGGCCCCCTCACCAGCGTTTCCAAATCGTACACGCGGCCGTTCGCAATCACGCGTTTCACTTTGTACGTCGCGCTAATTTTCTCGAGCGGATTGCCATCGACCATTACAAGATCGGCGAGTTTACCAGCAGCAATGCTCCCCGATTCAAGATGCAGCGCGGCCGCGGCGTTCACTGTTGCGGTCTGCAGCGCCTCGTACGGAGTCATTCCTGCGGCCACGTACGTGGCGAGTTCCGCGTGCAGGTTCGGCCCCATCGGCGTATCCGTTCCGGCAATGATACGCACCCCGGCCTTTTTCAAATTCATGATCATCTCGTAAGAGCCGTTCATTGGTTGCGCCATGAATGCGGCGAGCTGAGCGGCCTGCGCAGCAGCAGCTTCCGCTGCGGCGCCACCGCGCGCACCACCACCACCACCGCCGCCGCCACCACCACCACCACCACCACCCCCCCCTCGGCCGCCACGTCCTCCACGGCCACCACCGCCGCCACCGCCCGCGCGCGCTCCGCTGATCTGCGCGGCCAGCCACTCGGGATACAACGACAGACGCGGATCTGTTTTCAGACTCGTGTCCTCTGCTACCATCTGCCGCAGTCCCGCGCCGCTCAGCCCGAGCGTCGGCGTGATCGTCATTCCCGCGCCGGCAATGATCTGCGTGACGTCGTCATAACTCCGATTCAGCGTCGCCATCTTGGTGGAGTAACCGCGCCGGCTCGTGCCCGTCGTGTGTTCGACCGCGTCGATTCCGTCGAGCGCGCTCGGATAAATCTCGTGCGATGAAACCGGCAGGCCGTTGGCGTGCGCGAAATCCACGATGCGCTTCTGCATAAGGTCCGGCATCCGCACGTAGCTCTTGATCATGTCGTGCTGGAGAACTTTCGCGCGCTCGAGTTCCAGCTCGAGGTGCGCGGGGCTCGAAACCGCGACCGCCATCCAGTAGTACGCCCGGTTCCATTCCATCAGATATCCGGTCGCGAACACCCGCGGACTCGGGAACGCATTGGCATCCGACATCTCGCGATCCAGTACGGCCTCATACGGCGTCCCACCCGGACTCCGGACCGTCGTGATGCCCCACGCCAAATACGCGCGCCTGTCCAGCGAGCCAAGATCGGCCTGCAGATGCGCGTGCGATTCGATGAGGCCCGGCATCACCGTCAGCCCCGATGCATCAACGACTTTCGCGCCCGTGTGATTCGCCGCCGAGTGCGCGACGACGCTCTTGATGCGATTGCCCTCAATGACGACGTCCACATTTTCGCGCGACACTTTTGAAACGCCGTCAACCAGATGGCCGGCGTGCACCACGTACTTCTCCGTCGGAATCGCCGGTGTGTAGCTCAAATCCACCGGCACATCTTTCGTGACGCCGCTCTCCAAATCGACGAGCCGCAGCTTGTCCATCGACTGATACAGAATCTTTTTCGAATCCCCGCTCCAGCTTGGACTAAACGCCATGTCGTTCGACACTCTGCGCGCCGGTCCGACAGGTTCGCCTATCGCCGAAACCGGAACGACGGAAAGCGTTCCCTCCGAGACGATCGCCATCCGCGTGCCATCGGGTGACCACACCGGGCCGTCGCCAACGCGCGAATCAATCGAGAGATACGCGGAGGGCAGATACCATTTGTCATCGCCGCTGCCATCGGCCTTCATGCTCAGAATTGAATTCGTTCCCTCGCGGAATCGCGTCGAGTACGGTTTGAGCGCGGCCACCACCACGCGCTTGCCGTCCGGCGACCAGGTCGGAACGCCCGGCGCAAAGATTCCTTCCTCGAGCGTGACGGTTTCGCCCGTCGCGATATCGACGATCTCGATGTTGCCGTGCCGCCAGATCGCGTTCACGTCGTGATACGCGATGCGCTTGCCGTCGGGTGAAAATGCGGGCTCCATTGCCGCGGCCGCGAGCTGTGTGACGCGTTTCTCCGCGCCCGTTCTCATGTCGCGCACCCAGATGTCCATTCGTCCGCCGGCGCGATCCGATGTCCACGCGAGCTGCGTGCCATCGGGGGACCACGTCGGCTCGGTATCGAGGAACGGACTGTGCGTGAGATTGACCGGTTTGCCGCCGATCGGCATCAAATAGATATCGCCGAGCGCCGCGAACGCGACGGACTTGCCGTCGGGCGAGAGCGCGGGCTTCACGATGCCGAGCACTTTCCGCGGCGCGCGCGAATCGAAGTTGCGCGTACGCGGCGTGTAGTCCGCCTTCGTCACCTGCAGCACCGCCGAGAATTCTATCGTGCGCACGGACGTTTTCGAGAGCGAGCGCGCGCGAATTTTTCCGTCGGAAACGTAGGCGAGTTCGTCAGCGCTGAGCCATGCGCTGCGAAACGCGAAGACGTTCTCGTTTCCGGTGATGCTCTTGCCATCCACTTCGTAGCGGCTCGACTGTCCCTGCGTCACGTGGTACACGAGTGTGCCGCCCGGGCCGAAGCTCGGCGCGTCGGCGCGAACGCCCGTCGTGACTTTCCGCTCGGCGCCGGTTGCAAGCGTGACCACTTGCACCGCCTGCTCGCCCGCGCGCGAGGCGATGAATGCGATTTCCCTGTCGTCCGCCGACCAACTCGGCATGAACTCTTCCGCCGGCGCCTTCGTGATCTGCGCGAGCGCGCCGCTGGCGATGTTCAGAATCCAGATGTCGTAGTTCCCCGCATCACCGCGATCCGACGAAAACGCCACGCGTGTGCCATCGTGCGACCATGCGGGCTCGCGATCATCGAACGCGCCCCACGTCAGCTGTTTCTGACTCGAACCGTCTGCCTCAACAGACCAGATGTGAAAAACACCGTCGCGGTAGCCCTGAAACGCGATCCACTTTCCGTCGGCGCTCCATGTGGGCTGCCGCGCGTCGTTGAATACGTCGGTGATGCGCTTGGCTGTTCCGCCCGCAGCGGGAAGCGTGTAGATGCTCCCTTGCAAGTCGATTGCAAGGCTTCGCCCGTCGGGCGAAGCCGCGACCGACATCGATGTGCCTTCGTGAACCGTGATCTCGGTGATCGGCGCGCTGAAGGGAAACACCAGTGCCGAAACAGCGATCAGTGCATGGACGCGCATCGGAGCGTTCCTATTTCGAGTGTGGCCTCGAATATGACACCCGGAATAGAAGCCCGTGAGGCTCAAAGCCCGCAGGTCCAAGTTCGCGGTTCCCAGTTTGGACGTGTCATAACTGTCTTTTCAAAGCTCAAAGCTCGCTGTTATTCACAGCTTTCGGCTTGTAAAGCTCCGACCTTGGAACAGATAGCTTTAACGCTGCCAACCCGTGACCAATGTGCTTGAACGCTGAGCTCCGAACTCTACGGCGACTGTTTCTCGCGGATGATTCTCTCGAGCGAACGGCGAACATCCCGGCCTTCTTGGGAATACACCATCTCGAATTTGTCGAGCCCGGTGGCATAAATCAGTCGCGCCATCAGCGAGGCGTTATCAAGCCGCACGCGCGCGGCGTAGCGCGGATCGATCGCCTTCAACGCCGGGCCAACCGAGTCCACCAGATAGCGGCGCGCGCCCGCGTAGACCGTATCGCGCGCCGCAGTCCGCGCGGCGCGCGCTGAATCGCCGGGATGCGCCGCATATGCCGAATCGAGCGAGTGATAGGTTCGTTCCCACACGACGCCGAGCAGCAGATCGTCGTGCCACCGCTCTGCCGTTCGCCGCGCGCTCGAGGTATCGCCGCGCGAGGCAAAGAATCGCTCTGCGCCGCGAGCTCCCACAAAATTCGCGAAGCTCTCGTTGAAAACGGCCGCGTTCTTCGCGTAAAACTTGTTGTGGGTGAGTTCGTGCACCACGGTATTCACGATTTCGAGTGAATCCTCGCCCAGCGTTGTGGACAGCAGCGGATCGTTGAAAAATCCGAGCGTGCTGAACGCCGGCGACGGCCGCAGATACGTATCGAACCCCGCGTCGCGCAACTCGATCTCCGCCTGTTTCGCGAGTTCGAAATCGAAGAATCCTTTATACGGAACGCGCCCCACAACGGGAAACCACCACGTCACGGGCCGCAGCTGATCGCGATACGCGCCAGAAAGCACCAGCACGAGCGTGTCGTGCTCGAGCTTCGAGAACTGCGTGAATGCATCCTTCGCGGGGAGTCCCAGCGAGTCCGCGGCGAATCGCCGCGCCGCGAGCACCAGCTGCAGCTTCGCGCGTGTCGCGGCGGGCGTTGCGCTGTCGGCCGCGAGCTTCGCGATCGACTGCCGACGGGAGAGAATCTTCGCCTCCGCCACCGCGGCCCGCGCGAGGTAGCGGCCCATCGGCGTCGCGGCCGCAATCAACGCGATCCCGGCAAGAATGCCGAGCAGAACGAACAGGATCCCGCCCCACCGAACGCGCACGAGTCGCCGCCTCGTCACGGCCTGCGCGGCGGCGCGTTGAATCGCACGCCAACACGATTCGTCGCGTCGCCAATCAAGTCGAAGCCTTCGTATGCATAGTCCACCTGGAATCGTCCGAGCGTAACACCGGCGCCAACGGTGAACGGCGCGCGCGCGTCGGTCGAGCCGCGAAACGCGTACCCCGCGCGAGCCGAGAGCAGCGTGCCGCTTGTTCCCGTGCGCCACGTCCCTTCTGCCGCGAACACGCCGTTCACATCAGCGCCGCTCACTTTTCTCACCTCGGCCATCGGCCTGAGCGTGAACGATCCCATCTGCGCCAACGGCGACGCTATGGCGGCTCTCCACGTGAACGGCAGCGGCGCGCTCACGCTCGCGAGCGTGAGGTTCGATCCCATGTGCTGCAGCGCGGCGCTCACCTCCCATCCGTTCGCCAGCGAGTACGCCGCTCCGAGGTCCGCCGCGAGCGCGCCGCCTGAAACGTTCGCGACCTCCTGTCGCGCGTATTTCAGAGCGCCTCCAATCCGCAGTTCGTGCCGCGAGCCAAACGCAATGCCGTAGCCGAGCGTGAGCGCCATGTCCTGCGCCGTCACGGTCGAGCCGGTCGGCGTTCCAACCTGCCCGCCGCTTCCGTCGACCGGAATAATTTCGTCGGCCTTCCCGTAGTCCAGCAGCTGAATCCCCAGCGCGGCCGTGCCGTGCTTCAGCGGCATCGCGAACGCGAATGCGCCGAGCGTGGTGGATGCGATGTAGTTCTGGAGCGATCCGCCGATCGAGAATCCCTGTGTCCGCGCGAGCTGCGCCGGATTGTAAAAGAGCGCGCTCTCGTCGTCGGCAATCGCGCCCCACGCCTCGCCCAGCGCGAGTGCGCGCGAGCCGCTTGGCAACGTGAGCAGCACGGCGGCGCGTGTCTCCGCTGTAGTCGTCTGCGCCAGCGCGCCTGATATCGGCAGCGCGATTCCCGCGGCGAAAACGGCGACGGCCAAGGCGCTGGCGACGGCGAGGCCGAGGGCGCGGGCGAGGGCGCGCATCACTGCGGAGGCAGCCGGAAAATCGAGACCTGCGCGCCGAGCGGCACCGGAAACGCAGCGCTCCCAGGGCCCGTGAAACTGAGCGAGATGTTCCCGCCGCCCGAGGGCGGCACAATCTGCGAGTACACCATCGTGCCTGGAATCATCTGCGACGAGAGCGCCCCGCCGATGCCGAGCACATAGACCGGAAGCGGAAAGGGGCTTGTGAACTGCTCGACCGTCGCCTCGCGCGCCATCAGCGCGCGAATGTTGCGCGAGCCAAAGCGGAAGCGCGCCGGCACGCTCGCGCGTGGCACGCCAGGGAGCGAGTCGGCGTACAGCGCGACGCTGAAATCGCCGAACAGCGCGCCGAATTTCTCGCCGGATACGTTCTCGACGTTCGCGATTCCCGTATGTGTGGTCTGCACCATTCGAGCAAAAATATTCTCCCCCTTTTGCGATGCCAGCCATCGCAGGAACAGCCAGGTTGCGCCGCGCTCCTCGAGCGACCCGCCGCCGTTGTACGTCGTCACCGAGTGCGCGCGGGTGGAGTTCAAATAAACGTACGCGTTGAGCAGCTGTGGTTGTATGAACGGCCCTGCCGAATCCGGAAAAATCTGCGTGCTGGTGGAACGGCCGGCCGGCGCCGGAAACTTCGCTTCATAGTACTCCGATCCGAGTTCCTCGGCGATCTGTCCAAGCCCCTCGTTCAGCCAAATCTCCTCCTGCGCGCCCGAGCGCAGCAGTGCGTGCTGGTTGAACGAGATCATGTGCTGCAGTTCGTGCAGAAAGGCGCCGGGAATCACCTGCTGCACCGCGACTTTCGCGTGCGGGCAACCGAAGACTCCCGCCGAGTCCGGAATGTACGAATAAATGATCTCGGATTTGTTCGAGTTCGGATCGCCAGTCACGAGATCCGTGCCATAGAAAAATGCGGTCACGTATCCGCCGAACAGGCAGTTCGACGTCGGCACGAGCGCATTGATCTTCGGCGTGAACAGCATGATGACATGGCCATCCTGGTCCACGTCGCTCACGCTGCCAAATGCGCTAATGTCGATCGCGTACAGATCGCGATCCATTTGCGCGGCCAGCGCCCGAAATTCCGCGTCGGAAAACCCCTGGCCGATCGTATCGGCGTAGAGCAGCAGGTGATCACCGGAATACACCAGGCGCGCCGTCGCTTTCGAAAAACTCGAACCATCGAGCGCGGCGACGACTTTGAAATCGCGCGTGCTGCCCAGCGCCGGCGGCTGAACGATCGCCGACTTCGCAAACGAGAAGTCGTGTCGCGCCGCGATGGCATCTGCGCGCGCGCGCGGCGCAATCTTGGCCTCGAGCCGCCGCAGCGTGCCCTCGAACTCGCGCCGAATCCGGTTGTCGCCAGCCATCCTCAGCTCGGCACGCGCGGCGACCGCAGGGGCGCCGACGAGCGCCGTGCCGATCTGCCAGTCCACGATATTCGCCGGGATTCCCACGCTCGCGAACTCGCCGATCACCAGATAGCTCGATCCATTTCCCGGGATCGTGACGCACGACGCGAGCTGCGCACTGCTCACCGTCACCGCTTCAAACGGCGCGAGCGTCAGGGGCGCCGGAGCCCCGCCGTTCGTCGTGCAATGCAGCGGCGACTGCACAGCCGAATCGACGCCGTCCCCGCGGCAGGCCACGAGAAAAAGCGATGCACACAGCACGGCTCCGAATCCCCTCATTAACTCTTTGCGCTGCAATCTTTTAGCAAGTGCGATGTGACCCCGGTTTCGCTTTGACCCCATCCGCCCCAAACGCTACCTTTCACCTCAATGTCCTTCGTACACCTCCACTGCCATTCCGAGTACTCCCTGCTCGATGGCGCCAACCGGATCGACGACCTGATTTCGCGGGCCGTCGAGTTCGAACAGCCGGCACTGGCGATCACAGATCACGGCAACCTGCACGCCGCGTGGGAGTTCCAGGAAAAGGCTCGCGCGCAGGGCATCAAGCCTATCGTCGGAATGGAAGCGTACGTCGCGCCCGGCGACAGAAGAGCGCGTTCCCGCGCCACACCGGGCGATCGTTCATACTACCATCTCGTTCTTCTCGCCCGCGACCGCGTGGGCTATCAGAACCTTATCAAGCTCTCGTCGCTCGCGTACACCGAAGGCTTCTACGGCAAGCCGCGCGTGGATCGTGAGCTGCTTGCAAAGTACAACGAGGGGATCATCGTCTCCTCTGCGTGCATGGCGGGCGAAGTGGCTAGGCACCTGCTCGAAGACCGCGCGGACGCGGCGCAAGAAGCCGCCGAGTGGTACGCGAACGTCTTCAAGGACCGCTATTACCTCGAAGTGCAGGCGCACGAGGCCGGTGAGCAGAAGAAACTCAACAAGGAAATCTTCAAGCTCGCCAGGAAGCTGAGTCTTCCCGTCATCGCGACCAACGACTCGCACTTTCTGCGCGAGGAGGACCACGACGCGCATGACGTCCTGCTGTGCATCGGCCTGAAGAAGGACCGGCTCGACGACAACCGCATGAAGTACGACCGCGGACTCTACTTCAAGACCGCGCAGGAAATTCGCGAGCACTTTCACGACCGGCCCGACGTGCTCACGAACACGCTGAAGATCGCGGACGAAGCCGGTTTCGCGTTCGAGAAAAAATACTATCTCCCCTCGTTCCCGCTGCCGAAGGGCGCGAAGACCGAGAACGATCTGCTCGTGAAGCTCGCCACGGCCGGCGCGTTCGAGCGGTACGCGCCAGGCGCGAAGAAACTTCCCGCGAACGTGCAGGAGCGGCTCGACTTCGAGCTCGGCGTTATCACCAAAACCGGCTACGCCGGCTACCTGCTCATCGTCGCTGATTTCATCGCCGCGGCACGCGCCAAAGGAATTCCGGTGGGCCCGGGCCGCGGCTCGGCGGCCGGCTCGCTCGTCGCGTACGCCCTGCGCATCACCGACGTCTGCCCGCTCAAGTTCGATCTGCTGTTCGAGCGCTTTTTGAATCCCGAGCGCGTGTCGATGCCCGACATCGACGTCGACTTCTGCGAAGAACGCCGCGGCGAAGTGATCGACTACGTGCGCGAGAAGTACGGGCGCGACTGCGTTGGCCAGATCATCACGTTCGGCACGCTGAAATCTCGCGCGGCCATCAAAGACATTGGCCGTGTGCTCGGCTTCACGCCGGCCGAAACCGACGCGATCGCAAAACTGATTCCGAATCAGCCGAACTTCTCGCTCACGGTGAAGGAAGCGATCACGAAAGTTCCGGAAATCCGCAGGCTGTACGAGGGCGACGAGCGCCATCAGAAACTCTTCGATTTTGCGATCTCGCTCGAAGGTCTGGCCCGGCACGCGGGAATTCACGCCGCTGGCATTGTGATCGCGCCCGGACCACTCGACGAATACGTCCCCATCTGCACGCAGGACTCCAAGGGCGGCGGCAGCGGCAGCGACGAACGCGTGGTGGTCACGCAGTACGACATGAATGCGCTTGAGCACGCTGGCATGCTCAAGATGGACTTCCTCGGTCTCACGACGCTCACGATTATCCACGACGCGCTCGTGACGATCAAGGCGCGCGGCCGCGAAGTTCCGAATCTCGAAACGCTCCCGCTCGACGACGAAGCCACCTACCGCGCGCTCCGCGCCGGCCGCACCGCCGGCGTGTTCCAGTTTGAATCGCCGCTCGCAACAGACCTGATCCGCTCGATGCGCGCCGACCGCTTTGACGATCTCGTCGCGAGCAGCGCGCTTATGCGTCCGGGCCCGCTCGACGCGGGAATGCACAAGGTGTACATCCGCCGCAAGCGCGGCGAGGAAGCGGTCACGTACGCGCTGCCGGAGCTCGAGGAAATTCTCTCGTCCACGTATGGTGTCATCACCTATCAGGAACAGGTGATGCGCATCGCGCAGCGGCTCGCGGGAATATCGCTCGCCGAAGCCGATGTCCTGCGAAAGGCCGTTGGAAAGAAGGACGCCGAGCTCATCCGCAAGGAAATCGGAAAGTTCGTCGCGAAGGCAGTCGCCAAGGGCTATGACAAGTACGTCATCGCCGAGCTCGCAAGCCAAATCGAAACGTTCGGCCGCTACGGCTTCAACAAGTCGCACTCGGTCGCGTACTCGGTGCTCTCGTATCACACGGCGTATCTCAAGACACACTTCCCCGCCGAGTTCATGGCGGCGCTGCTCTCGGCGTGTATCGGCGATACGGACGCCGTGGTGAAGTATATAAATGAAGCCCGTGACCTTGGCCTCGAGATCTTGCCTCCCGACGTGAATGAGAGCGGGTACAAGTTCACGGTCCTCGACGACAAACGAATTCGGTTTGGTCTCGGGGCGGTGCGCAATGCAGGGCGCACGGCGATCGAGTCGATTTTGCAGGCGAGACGATTGAAGATCGAAGTTGGAGGATCGACGATGACAACTGACGGCAGTGCAGCCATCGTCGATCTTCCATCCTCGAACATCCATCGCTTTTCCAGTCTCTACGATTTCGCAGAGAGAGTTGATCTTCGCACCTGCAACAAACGCGTGTTCGAAGCGCTGTTGTACGCCGGCGCGTTCGACGGACTCGGCGGTCATCGCGCGCAATTCGCCGCCGCGCTCGACGGGGCGATCCAGCATGCGTCGCTGCTGCAGGCGGAAGCGCAAACCGGGCAGGGCTCGCTCTTCGGCGATTCAGGTCCGGCGAGCGACTCCGCGCCCGACGCGATGCAGCCGGCTCTGCCGAACATCCCGCCGATGTCCGAGCACGAGCGTCTCACGAAGGAAAAAGAAACGATCGGCTTCTACATCTCCGGCCATCCGCTCGAGCCGTTCCGCGCGGAGTGCGAGCTGCTCGCCACCGGCACCGTGGCCGCGCTCGGCACATGGACCGATCAGCCGTCGTCGCTGGCCGTGGTCGTCACCGCGATCAAGAAACAAGTCTCAAAAAAGAGCGGAAACGAATTCGCGCGTCTCACCGTGGAAGATTTCTCTGGCTCCGGCGAAGTGCTGGTGTTTCCGGAGGCGTGGGCCGCGATCCATGATCGCGTGCAGGCCGATGTTCCGGTGCTCATCAAAGGCGGCTACTCCAAGCGTGATCAGGGCGTGGAGGCCGCGACGTTCATCGTGGAGTCCATCACACGGCTCGCCGAACTTCGCACGCAGGGCCAGCTCTCGGTCTCGCTCGACCTCGGCGAAGGCGTTTCGCTGCCAACGCTCGTGATGAGTGATATCCGCGCCGTGATCGAGGCACATCCGGGTTCGGCTCCGCTCGAAGTCTGCTGGAACGGTGCCGACGGATCGCGCGCGAAACTCCGCTCGGCGTCGCTGAAATTATCACCCGCTTCGGCCGCATTGCTGGAACTCCGTGCGCTGCTCGGGCCGGAGCGCGTGCACTTGGTGCGCGCGAGCTGATATGGGAACCTCCGCGCTGGAGTTCGAGAAACCGCTCGCCGAGCTCGAGAAGCAAATCGACGAGCTGCGGAAAATGGCCGCCGAGCGCGAAATCAGCGTTGACGCCGAGATCGTTCCGCTCGAGAAGAAGCTCGGCGAACTGCGCGAATCGATTTACAAATCGCTGACGCCGATTCAGCGTGTGCAGGTCGCGCGGAGTCCGCGCCGGCCGTTCACGCTCGATTACATCCGCCTCGCGTTCACCGACTGGATCGAACTGCACGGAGACCGCGCGTACCGCGACGATCCCGCTATTGTGGGCGGCTGGGCGCGCATCGACGGCGAAACAATTATGGTGATCGGCCAGCAGCGCGGCCGCGACACGAAAGAAAATCTCCACCGCAACTTCGGGATGCCGCACCCCGAGGGATACCGCAAAGCACTGCGGCTGATGAAGCTCGCGGAAAAATTTCACGTGCCCGTTGTGACGTGCATCGACACGCCCGGCGCGTGGGCCGGTCTCGGCGCGGAAGAGCGCGGCCAGAGCGAAGCGATCGCGCGCAATCTTCTGGAGATGAGCCAGCTGACCGTGCCGATTATCGCCACGGTCATCGGCGAGGGCGGCTCGGGCGGCGCGCTCGCGCTCGGCGTGGCCGATCGCGTGCTCATGCTGCAGAACGCGATTTACTCCGTGATCACGGTCGAGGGATGTGCCGCGATTCTCTGGAAGGACGGCAAGAGTCCCGAGATGCGCGAGAAAGCCGCGACCGCTCTGAAGATCACGGCACAGGATCTTCTCGAGCTGAAAATCATCGACGAAATAATTCCGGAACCTCCCGGGGGAGCGCACGCGAACCAGGAAGCGACGGCCGAGGCGGTCGGCGAAGCACTGCTGCGCAATCTCGACGAACTGCGCCGGTTGAAGCCCGACAAACTCGTGCGCCGCCGCAGGGAGAAATTCCTGCGCATGGGGCAGTTCACCGAATGATCGACGAGAGCGCGGAAGACACGGCACCTGTGGCAACGGCACCTGTGGCCACGGCAACAACGCTCGTGGAGGTGACGTTCAAGGGCAACCGGCGGGAATTTTTCACGTGGGCATTTCCCAAGCTGCCTTCGAAAATGACCCACGTCATTGTCGACGCCGATCGCGGCGAAGATCTCGGCACGATCTACTCCACGGCCGAGCTCGCCGAAAAGCGCCGCGCCGGCACAACGCACGGCCGGGCGCAAACCGACGCGCTGCGCGCGGCGCTCCGACTCGCGAGCGCCGATGAAATTTCCAAGGGCGCTCATTTGCGCGCTGACGAAGACAACGTGCGGAAGCGCGCGATTGAAAAGGTCCGCGCGCAGGGACTCGAGATGAAGGTCTCGGACACCGAGTGGCAGTGGGATCGCAAGAAACTCACGATCTATTTCACCGCCGAAAAGCGCGTAGATTTTCGTCAGCTCGTGCGGCAGCTCGAAGGGTTGTTCGGCACGCGCGTGCAAATGTGGCACATCGGCGTGCGCGACGAAGCCAAGCGCCTCGACGGCATCGGACGGTGCGCGCGGCAGTACTGCAGCGCGAGCTGGCTGCCGGAACTTCGCCCGGTGAAATCGAGCATCGCCAAGGATCAGCGCCTTTCCACGCTGAATCCCGCGCAGATTTCCGGCTCGTGCGGGCGGCTGATGTGCTGTCTGCGGTACGAGCACGAGTTCTACGTGCAGCAGCGCAAACGCTTTCCGAAAGAGGGAAAAGTCGTCACGACCGCTGCCGGCGAAGAGAAAATCGTTTCGAACGATATTTTCCGCGAGCAAGTCACCCTGCGCGGCGCGACGGGTGAATCGCGCATCGTTCCGCTCGCGCAGCTCAATCGCGAACTCGGCGGCGAGCCCGTCACGGCGGCCTCGGATCTTCCGAGCCACGACGACGAGCCGGATTTCGAAGAGGAGCTCTCGGGCGAAATTTATCTCGTCGATCCGCCGGCCAACCGGCGCGCGCCGCTGCCGTCGCAGCAACCATCGGAGCAGCCATCATCGGATTCGGATCCGCGTCCGCGCGAACGCCAGCAGTCGCGTCCGCAGTCGCGTCCGCCGGCGCGTCAGCAACCGGCGCAGCGCGAGCGGCCGGCGCGTCAGCAACCGGCACAGCGTGAGCGGCCGGCGCGTCAGCAACCGCGCCAAGAGCAACCGCGCCAACAGCCTCCACAGGCTTCACAGCCTTCGCGGCCTTCGCAGCTTCCCACGCTTCCCACGCCTCCACAGCCGTCGCCAGGCCAAAGCCAGCTCCCATCACAGCAGCCGGCGCAGGACGGTTCGGCCGAGGGCGGCCGTCGCCGTCGGCGTCGTGGCCGTCGTGGCGGCCGTCGCGGCCGTGAGGGTGGCGGACCCGGCGGAAATCCACAGAGTGGCCCGCCGTCCGAACCATCGGAACCCACCGGATCCTGAAGTGACTGATCCGTTTTACATCACGACCGCGATCGACTACGCCAACGGAGATCCGCATTTCGGCCACGCGCTCGAGAAAATCGGCGCCGATGCCATCGCGAGATTTCACCGCCAGCTCGGCCGGCCCGTGCACTTTCTCATCGGCATGGACGAACACGGCCAGAAAGTCGCGCAGACCGCCGCGGCGAGAGGCATGGAGCCGCAGGTGTTTGTAGACGGCGTCGCCGAGAAATTTCGTGCGACGTGGAATCTGCTCGGCATTTCGTACGACCAGTTCATTCGCACCACCGACGCCGCGCACAAAAGCGGCGTGCGCGCCTTCATCAAGCGCCTGCATGAATCGTCGCCGGACGACTTCTACGAGAAGACATACGAGGGGTGGTACTGCGTCGGCTGTGAACTGTTCAAGCGCGATGATGAAATCGTAGATGGCAAATGCGTCCTGCATCCCACGCGCGAGCTGCAATGGACACAGGAGCGAAACTGGTTTTTTCGCCTCACGAAATACCAGCCCTTTCTCGAGCGCCTGCTCGCCGAGCGTCCGGAGTTCGTGCAGCCGGAGTCGCGGCGAAACGAAATTCTCGGCCTGCTCGCGCAGGGGCTCGAGGATATTTCCATCACGCGCTCGAAACTCGCGTGGGCGATTCCGTTCCCGATCGCGAGCGCGAACGGCGAAGCGCAGGGTACCTGGGTGTGGTTTGACGCGCTGCCGAACTACCTCACGGCCACTGGATATCCGAATAAACAGTGGCGAGAGCGGTGGCCTGCTCAGCTCCACGTGATCGGCAAAGACATCACGCGCCTGCACTGCGTGATCTGGCCCGCGATGCTGCAGGCGGCGGAGCTTCCGCTGCCGGATCGCGTATGGGCGCACGGCTTCATTTCGTTTGGCGGCGAACGCTTTTCAAAGAGCGCCGGCGTGAAGATCGATTTGGATGAAACCATCGGCCGCTTCGGCGCCGACGCATTCCGCTATTTTCTGCTCCGCGAAATTCCCTTCGACGGCGACGGCACGTTCTCGCTCGAGCGCTTCGACGCCGTGTACACGTCTGAACTGGCGAACGGACTCGGCAACCTCGCGAGCCGCGTGATCGCGATGGTCGAGAAGTACTGCGACGGCGTCGTTCCGGACGCTCCGGCGCATAGAGAACTCGACCGGATGGACTCGGCAGATCTCACCGCCGCGCGCGCCGCGATGGACGGCTCACATGGGTATCTCTGCCACGAAGCGCTCGCGTGCGTCGCGCGTCTCACCGAGCGCGCGAACCTGCACATTCAGCAGACGCAGCCCTGGGTGCTGGCGAAAGATCCGTCGAATCGCCCCAAGCTCGATGAAACGCTCGCAGCGTTGATGCGTTCGCTCGCGCGTCAGGCGGCCTATCTCGCGCCGTTCATGCCGGGCAAGGCAGACGCGCTCTGGGCTCAGCTCGGCGCGCCCGGGAAAGCCACAGAGGCGATGTTTGCGTCCGTCGAGTCACTTGATGCAACAGGCTGGCGGGTGAGCAAAGGCGAAGGACTCTTCCCGCGCCCGGAGTAAAGGTTCGTCCGTGACAATTATCACGGACTCCACTCTGCTATTCGGCCCCGAAATGCGCTCGGTTTGACGCGCGCCGCCACCCGCCCTACCGTTAACTGAGAATGGCGCCCAAGCACTGGACTATCCTGATCGTTCCCCCGGGGACCGACGCCGCCCGCACGGTGGTTATCGGCGAGCGGGCGCGCCGTGCGCTGATCGGGGCCGCGGGGCTGTCCGTGCTGCTCGTCGCGTCGTCGATCGCAATTCTCTTCACGCCCTATGCCACGCCCGGCGCGCGTGTTCTGCTGGCCCAGAACATCCGCCTGCAGGGTCAGCTCGACAAGATCGAAAATCGCCTCTCGACCTTGAGCGACACGCTCGCGTCGCTCGACGCGCGCGACCAGCAGATCCGTCTGCTGGCGGGAATGCCGGTGGAGCCGGTTGCCGGCGGCACAGCCGGTGTCGCCTCGCCGGCTGACAGCGCCGATACCCGCGTCGATGCCGCGAGTACAAAAACGACGAAGCTCGCGAGCGTGGCGTCCGGTCCACCGCGGCCGTTCGCCGGCCGGCTCGGCTTCTCGAAGCACGCGGATATCGACGCGATGATCGCGCGCGCCAGCGAGCTCTCCGCGAGCTTCCGCGCCGTGAGCGACACGCTCGGAAAGAACTTCGAGCGTCTCGCAAACACTCCGTCGATCATGCCCACCACCGGCTGGCTCTCGAGTCAGTTCTCGCAGAGCCGTTTTCACCCCGTGCTGCACGAAAACCGCGCGCACGAGGGCATCGATCTCTCCGCGCCGATGGGCGCGCCGATCATCGCTCCGGCGTCAGGCCGCGTGATCTCCGTGACCAACGAGCCGGGTTACGGCAACACGTTCCAAATCGATCACGGCAACGGCATCATCACGCGGTTCGCGCATTGCTCGCGGATCGTGGTGCACGTGGGGCAGCAGGTGACGAGAGGGCAACTGATCGCGACGGTGGGCAACACCGGGCTCGCGACCGGCCCCCATTTACACTACGAGGTCCACGTCAATGGAAAGCCCGTGGACCCCTTGAAGTACGTCCTGCCTGACAAAGTTGCGTTTTAGGGCTTTTTCGTAAAGTCCACCGTCGGAACCTCTCTGGCTCCCGGATTCGTGACATCGAAATATTCGCGCGGCTTCGCGCCTGTGACTTTCGCCGTCATGACCGACGGAAACTTCCGGATGTAGGCGTTGTAATCCTGCACCGCAGAGTTGTAGTCGGTGCGCGCGACGGAGATCCGGTTCTCGGTACCCGTCAGCTCATCTTGGAGTCTCAGAAAATTCTGGTCGCTCTTGAGCTTCGGATAATTCTCCGAGATCGCAAGCAAACGTCCGAGCGCTCCAGTGAGATTCTGGTTCGCGTTCGCCATGTCCTTGATGTTGCCGCCCGTCACGGCGCCCGCCAATCCCGCGCGCGCCTTCGCGACCGTCTCGAAGACCTCGGCTTCCTGCGCGGCAAAACCCTTCACCGTGCTCACGAGATTCGGCACGAGATCTGCGCGGCGCTGCAGCTGCACGGAGATCTGCTTCTGCGCCGCTGCGGCGCGCTCGTCCATCGTCTGAATATTGTTGTAGCCGCACGCGCCGGCGAACAGAGGCAACACGGCCGGCAAGGCGAGGACCATCAAAGATTTGAATTTCATCGTGTGCTCCAGTTCTTCCTTTTAGTGGGGACTGCACAAACCGTTACTCCCTTCGTGTCGCTGCTACACTACGGATCGAATCGGGACTGAGATTCAGTCTGGTTCAGGCTCCCTGCGGCAGGGCATCCAAGTACGCGACAACGTGTTCCAGCCCCGCGTGATAGCCCTCAAGGACTTCGTCCAGCGTCGACAAATCCAGCGTTTTTCCGCCGCGCCAATGCGCGAGCACCCCAACAAACGGCGCCGCGTCGAATCCGGCCACCTGCGCCGTGAGGCGGCAGAGCTGCTCGTTGTCGCCCGGTGGATTCTCGTCGCGCAGCCGGAGCAGCGCGCGGAAGAGCACGAGCACCTGACTCGTGCCCGAGACCAGCGTCTCAAGCCGCTGCGCGCTGTCGTGATCCGATGTGAGCACGCGCCCGCGCAGTCGCAGCAGCATGCCGAGCGCCTCGTATTCAAGCTGCAATCTCAGATCACGCGGTGATACCGTCACGCCGTAGGTCAGGTCGAAGCCACCGGCCGAGTACAGAATCTTGTGACGCTGCAGGATATCCGCGTGCTCCATCGCGAAGACATCCACGCTCGATCGCCACTCCGCCTCGGTGAGCGTGAGCGGCGGCGGATGTCCCGCCTCGCTCCACGCGCGCGCCACAGCCCCGGCTGCGCGCATCGATTTTACCGTAAGCGTTTTCACGATGACGAGAATGTTCATGTCGGATCGCTTCTCGTGATGCTCGCCGCCGGCCGCCGAGCCATAGAGCACGACCGCGCTGAGCGAGTCGCTGTACGCGGCGCGCAGCTGGGAAACGAGCTCCTCTGTTTTCATCTTCGCCATTGAGAAATCCCGTAGTAGATCTATTGGTTACCAGCTTGGTTACCAGCTTCCGCTCGAGCCGCCGCCAGAAAAACCGCCGCCGCCGCCAAATCCTCCGAATCCGCCGCCCCCGCCACCGCCACCGCCGAATCCGCCGCCGCTCCATCCTCCGCCTCGCCCGCCGCTCGAGAGCGCGAGCCAGAGGCAGCCGCTCCCGCGGCCGCGCGAGAGCAGCAAAAGGAGCAGCACGAAGATGAAGAAGACCAGTTGCGGAGGGAATCCGCCGGTCCGGTTCGACCGCGCAATTCTCCGCGAGTTCGACTCGCCTCTGGGCGGCGGCAGCCCGCCCGAATCGAGCGAGAATCCGAAGTTCGCCGCGAACCGTTCTGCAACGCGCTCCGTCATCAGATAGACCGCGTCGCCGTAGTCGAGCCGCTGCATCAGCGGAATCGCCTCGCGAACGATATCGCCCGTCTGTCCGTCCGTGATAAAGCCTTCGCTGCCCTGCCCGTTCTGAATTCCGACGTGTCCCTTGCCGTCTTTGCTGCTCTCCTTCGGCACGACGAGAATGACGACGCCCGCATTCCGCTTGGCGTCGCCGATTTTCGCGTTCGCGCCGACCTTCCATTCCCGGCCGATGCGCAACGCGACGTCGCCCACATCGCGTCCGCCAAGATCGCCCAGCGTGACGATGGCGATTTCGCCGCCGGACTTGGCGCGGACGTCCGCCGCGAGCGCCTCGATGCGGGCGGCCTGGGCAGGCGGGATGACATTGGCAAAATCGTTGAGCATCCCGCGCGGCGCGGGTATGGCGGGCCCACCCTGCGTGGTTCCCTGCGTGGTTCCCTGCGTGGTTCCCTGCTGCGCTGCAAGGCCGCCTGGGAGCCCCAACAGGAGCGCAAGGCAGAACGGGCCGGGCATCCGGCGCAAAAGGGCCTTCAAGCGGTTCATGTGCAACTCAGGGGCGAAGTTTGTCGCCCTTCATTCGGGTGTAGACGACAATCGCGCCGTAGGGGGCCTTGTCGCCGAACTGCACTTCCGACTCGGTCTGTTGCAGAATCGCGATGAAATACACATCCACCGGATTCACGAGCCACATCGGCCCCACGGGCTGCCCGTCCACTACGAACGTCATGCAGCGGTTGTTTCGCGTGTTGATGTAACAGTCGCGGCCACTCGCCGGCATTTTGACGCCGGTCACCGAGAGCGCGCGCATCATGTTCTCGAAGCTCGAAAACTCATTGCGGTGCGCTTCGATTTCCGCCGGCTCGTAGATCCGCCAGCCGAGCTTGTGCGCATCCTGATACGCGCGCACGTTGCGCGTGACGTCTTTCGTGCCCGTGATTTCCACGCCCGGCAGCGCGAACCCATCCGCGGGAACGAGCAGGTCCATGTCGAGCGTGTCGCCAGCGGTCGCGTGAATCAAATCGGTCGACGACGGCTGCCAGCCGATCTTTTTCACCGTCACGGAGAACGGCTTGCCGCTGGCAAGGCCGAGGGTGAAGTGTCCCGCGGCGTCGCTCAGCACGTCGGTGACCGTCCGGCCGAGCGAATCGAGCACCGTGATGTGCGCGCCGGGCACGACGTTCTCCGTGCCCTGTGCGCGAATGGTGCCGCGAATGAGCTGTGCGTCGAGCCGGCGATCCGCCGCAAGCACGAGTATCGCGATCACCGCCAGTGACCGGCGAACGCACGTGAGGCCGCCGAGCGGTCTATCCGCCGGCGGCCTCACATGAGACTGCATGTTCACCCCAACGATTGGAGCGTTACGGTGACGTCGTGCGCGGCGGCTGCATGTCCGGGTAGTACACGACGCCAGGCGTCGCGAACTGTGCGGCCTTGCTGCCGACCACCGAGGCGTCAAAGATGACCGCCGTGAAGATCGAGCCGCCCTGACCCGATCCATAAATCGGATCGAGTGGCGCGGTGCCGACGGCCGCCGTCAGCGTCGTCGTGCCCGCCGTGCCGGCCTGGAGCGTGTATCCGGCGGCGGCGCCCTGCGTGACCACGGTGCCGGGTGTCGTGATGCGAATGACCCAAGCGCCCGGCGCCTGACTAATCCACGCCGTGGCGCTCTTGAACCCCAGCGCGGATGCATTCGGCGCGCCCGAGAGCGGCGTGGTGCCGTCCGCGCGCACGTACACGTCCACCGCGCCGAGCGTCGGCGCTGCGTTGATGACGCGGCCCTGAACCGTCGCCGTGCTCTGCGTGGGCAGCGCGTCGGTGATGATCAGGAGCTGTTCCTTGACGGCCGCGCCGGCGCGGGCATTGCCGACGTGCAGGAGCGTGTAGTACGTCCCCGCGACGAAGGTGAAGGTCGTGTCGACCATCACGGTCGAGACCACCGCCGGATCCACCGCCACGGTGTTGTTCGCCGGGTTGGGATTGAGAAAGATGCGGACGTGCCGCGAGCCGGCCTGGTAGCCCTGATAGTTGCCGTCGCCCAACGACCGATAGGCCGTGTTGATGAACGGCTGGGAGTACGTGACCTGATCAACCGCGCGGAAATCCATGTTGAACGTGTCGTTCACCGCGTTGATGTAGCGCACAAACGCGAGCGGCGGCGCCGGGTGCGACACCGCCGTGACGTCCTTGGCGCATGCCGAGACGGCGCCCGCGAGAATGACTGCTGAAAGAAGACGCTGAATTCGCATCTGGGTGGCTCCAGACTCCGAAGAGAAATAATGGTGGGGTATCATTACGATGGATCGATGAACTAGTGTGATTGGCCGGGGTTGCCGCCCGGATCTTTATTCGGGTCAGTACCGCCGCCAATCAGCTTCGTTGACAAAAAGAACACCACAACTGCAACGGTGATTGCTCCAACAAGCGCGAGCGTTCTCGTTTTGTTGTAGCGGCGGATTTGATAGCCATCCGTCGCGTCCTTCGCAATCGACACCAACTCACCGTTCCATGTAGACGTGCTGCCGTTCTGTTGCCATACGTGAGACACTGCCAAAGAATACGACTGAGCGTCCTGCGACCTGATCGTCCCTTCGACCTTGCTCACGCCTGTTCCAAGCTTGTCCGCCACTGTCACGCGCCCTTTGTCGTTCAGCGTCAACTGCACTGTTTCGACCGTCGGGGGCGGGCCCTGCTGCAGAGGCAACGTCTCGTAGCACCCCTGCAGCAGCATCGCCAGCGTCGAGAGTATCGAGCCGGTGAGACGAACTCGCCGATTAGAAACCGTACGTCCCCTTTGCCGCCGAACCCGCGTTCCCCAGTCCGCCGATGTTGTAGAACGGCTGCTGACGCGAATCCATTTCTTCGTTAGGCACCGGCCACTGCAGGGCCGTTCCCTGCACCAGATCGCCCCAACCGCGCGAATCCTGGAACCAGGAGAAGTAGGCAGAGTACGCCGTTTCCATGCGCTTCTCCCACTTCATCGCCTCGAGAATCGTACCGCACGCAACCGTATTGAATGCGGGTGGCTGCGGCACGTGCGGCACGCAACCGTTAATGCCGCCCTGCACCTGCTGCGCGGCGCTCGCGATCGCACCGATCGACGCCAGGCCGTGCTTGGCACGCGAGATATCAATCAACGCCTGCGCGGCCGCAAAGTTGCCCGCATAGATATAGCCCTCGGCGGCGAGCATGTCATTCTCCCCCTTCGCGAACTGCACGAATGGTCCGACGCCAGAGTTCCTGAAGATTGAGAGGTAGCGCTTGCTATCGTACTGCGATGAGCCCCATCCGTCGCCGGGGAAATCGTCGGCGCCCTGTCTGTTGTTGAAGTAGCGATTCGGCACGAACGCGTTGCCGGCGTACGGCGTGTCGAGCTGCTGCGCGGCGCGCGTGGCGCCCTGCGGCAAACGCTGGTCCGGCGTACGAATCACGAGCACCGAGCCATCGCGCGTCGAAAGCGGCGCGGCCATGAACGCGGCATATGCGCCCGACGTATCGGCCATACCGAGAATCATGTCGCTCATCTCGTGCCAGCCATTGCTGTTATAGAGCTGGTTGCAATCGTATCCGCAGTTCCAGCCGCCACCAACCGTCAGCACGAGATCGGTGCTGATACCGGCCGTCGCGTCGGCAATCACCGATGCCCACGCCACCGCGGCGCGTTCTGCCGGCGTGCGTGCGACGCCCGCGCGCAAGCGAGCCTTCCACGAGCGCACCAGCGACACCCACTGCGCCTGCGTCAATGCATTGCCGGCGAGCCACGAAGCCGGCAACGGAAACGCGGACGCCGCTACGGCGCCGCCGCCGGTCAGGATCGCTGAATCGAGCTGCGCCAGCGCGGCGGTCATGACCGCTTGGTATCCCGAAAGGGCAGGAATCACAGTGCTTGGAACCAGCTGCGTGACGATGGCGGCCGAGTCGTACACGAGCGCCACCTCTCCGAGTGCAAGGGCGTTCACGAACAGCGCAAACGCGCGATCGCGTGCGTCAGAGGAAGGCGTTCCAGTCGTGCCGCCTCCGGCAACAATTCCGTCGACCGCCAGCACCAGGTTTGCTGAATTTCGAGCCAGTTTTTGGAAGCCGTTGAAGTCGGCGAAGTTGCCTCCGTCGACGTTGTTGCCGCGGTCGTTAACGATGGCGTTACGCGGAATCGCGACACGAACGTTCATGCCGAAGTTCGCCACGGTAGAGTAGCCTTCCAGCGACATCACCACCGCTTGAGCCTCGACATTGTTCGTGTTGGCGATGTTGTGCATCTGCTGATACAGGCCGCCGATAATGCCCTCGACGCCCGCGGGCGTTGCGTACGCTCGGCCCACGTCGGGATTATTCAGGTTTTTGACCGTGAGCACATTCCCCTCGGTGCATGCCGCCAGTAGAGCAGCGCACGCGACCGATGTTGCTCGAAGAAAAGTTCTATTCATCGTGAGTGAGTCCGTTGGGGGGTTGCACTGGCCGGCCGCCGATTGGCGGCCGGCCAGTGCTCTGGATCAGAAGCTCGAGCTGATCTGCAACGTGAGCGAGCGCAGGTTCGGGAAGTTGTAGTTGTCGTTCGCGTTCAGTGCCGCCGAACCCACAGCGCCACCGGCCGTGCCGACTTCCGGATCATACGCCTTGTAGCCCGTCCACATCTTCAGGTTGCGGCCGATGATCGACACCGTCCAGTCACCCTGTCCGGCGATCTTGCCGATGCGATAGCCGAGCGACACTTCGCGCAACTTGATGTACGACGCGTTCTCCACCGACACCGAGTTGGGTCCGAGGAGGTCGTACAGACCGCCGACGCCAGAGTTGTCCGGCTGGCCAGCGCGGAAGTAGTAGCCGAGCGGACGCGCCGTGGTGACGCTGCCGGTCGCCTGTCCCTCTTCGAAGTTCGTGAAGTCCCCGAACGACCAGGCACGACCCTGGTTCCATACGCTGTTGCCCTTGACCGCGTCGATGAGCAAATACGCGGAGAACTTCTTGAACGTGAAGTTCTGTGCAACCGAATACCGGAAGTCCGGAAGCGCCGAACCGATCGACTGGCTCGTGATCGCGCCGCCGATGGAGTTGAGCGTATCGCGAAGCACGATCGGGTTGCCCCAGCTTTCCGGAGCGCCGAACGGCACCGTCGCCTTGGTTCCGGCGTTGGCGGCCATCCACAGGTTCTTCGTGATGCCGTCGGTCAGGTTGTACCCGCCGGTCCACACGATGAGACCCATGCTGTTCTTCTGGAAGTTGCTGCCCGCGCCGCCGCACTGGCTCTGGAACTGCGCCGGCAGCTGGTCGCAATGTTCAACAAACTGACGGCCGTAGATCGCGCCAAACGGCACGTTCGCGGCCATGTAGAACAGCGACGAGTAGTAGTATGGCGCCACGCCCGCGGCGATGCCCGTCACCTTGGACTTGGTCTGGTCCAAGTTGATGCGCGCCGAATACTGCAGGTCGCGACGCTCGATGAGCGGGATGTTGAGCGAGAACTCCCACGTGGAGTTATCGAGCTGACCAGCATTCACCCACTGGTTGGAGAAGCCCGAGGCGGCCGGCGGCGGAACCTGGAGCAGTTCCGACGTCACGACACCGTGCGCGTGCGTAACCGTGAGGCCGTACTTGTGCAGGATTTCCGCGTCGAAGCCGAGCTCGACTTCCGTCGAGAGTTCCGGGCGGAGGTTCGCATTACCCAGCGTGTTCGCCGTAACAGTACCGTTGTTGATTCCGAACGTCTGGTACTGCTGGTTGAAGGCGGGGCGGTTGCCGGCCTGGCCAACCGCAGCGCGGAACTTGAAGTCGTTGACCGTGTTCTTCAACGGCCAGAACGGCTCTTCAGACGCGCGCCACGCCAACGAACCGCGGCCGTAGTTGGCCCACTGGTTCGCCGCACCGAACAGCGACGAACCGTCGCGGCGGACCTGCGTGTTCAGGATGTAGCGTTCTTTGTATTCGAAGTCCACGCCGGCGAACATACCGATCTGGCGGATCGACGAGAGCGAAGAGCCCAAGCCGTTCGACGCAGCCGGAACGAGGTCGTTCGAGGTGAAAAGGCCCGGGACGACGAGGTTCGTGCCGCCCTGGTTGTTCGAGTTGTTGTCCTGCGCCTCGTACAGGCCGCGGACCGTGAAGCGCATGTTCAGGTCACGACGCAGATCCTTACGCGCCGTCCAGTTCATCGAGGCGTTGTACGACTGGTTGAACGTGTTCCCGAAGTTAATCGAGCCGAGGAACAGATTGCCCGAGCTGTTCGTGCTGCGCGTGCCCGTGTCGTAGAACGAGTTGTCGAGCGCGTTCGTCCGATCGTAGCCGATCGCGAAATCGCCATCGAGCCACGAAAGCGGCTGCCAACGCGCCTGCACGTTCGCCTGGAAACGGTCGTTGTTGCCCTTCTGAGGACGCGTCGCGTTTTCGTAGGCGATGTTCTGGTTCTGCGCGCCCTGAACCTGCGCGTTCGAACGGACGAAGAGACGGCCGAACGAATCCTTCTTGAGCAGGTCGGCGTACGCAGGCTGACGAGTGAGCGTGAAGAAGTCAGGCGTCAGATTGTCCTGCGAAACGCGAGCGTAATACGAGCGCACCGACAGCGTCCAGTTGCCGCCGAGCGTGTTGTCGAGGTTCAAACGAACCGAGTTGCGACGATAGCCGTCGAGGAAACGGATCGAGCCCTGCTGACGCGTGGTGCCGAGCGACGAGAAGAAGTTCGCTTTGCCGAACTTGCCCGTCATGTCAACGTTGACCGTGCTCCACGGACCATTGGTCACCATCTGCGCGACGGGATCGTACGTCACCGGCCACTGCTGCGCCTGGTACAGGCCGCGGAGGCGGCCATTGCTGAAGCAGTTCGTGGAAATGCCGCAGTCGTTCGTGAACGCCGCCGGCGAGAGGGCAAACGTGCTGCCGCCCTGGTTGATGCGCAGCGTCTCGGCAAAAATGTCGACGGTGCGCGTGCACGAGGGCTGGCCAGCGGTGGTGATGCAGAACCGGGTGTTCGTCGGATCCATCATCATCATCGTGTTCTGCACGAGCGGGAATTTGCGCTCGATGTCGCTGCCGCCGAATTCACCGCGCGTGGTAAAACGGACGCCTTCACCGCTTGCACGGCCGTTCTTCGTCGTCACCGAGATCACGCCGTAGCCCGCGCGTGAACCGTAGAGCGACGCAGCTGCAGCGCCCTTCACCACTTCAATGTTCTCAATGTCGTTCGGGTTGATGTCCTGCAGCGAAGCGCTGGCGATCTGCTCGACGCCGTCGACGATGAACATCGGGGACTGCGAGCGGCTCGTCGCGTCAAGCGACTGCGGGCCACGGAGTACGATTGCGGGGGTTGATCCCGGGCGACCGTTGGCGGACACGATGTTCGCGCCCGTCACCTTGCCCTGCAGTTCCGCCAGCGGGTTCGAGTTCGGCACCGGCATATCGGCCGAGCTCACCTGCGCCACGACGAACGGAAGCTTCTTCTGCTCCGTGCCCGCCGTCACACCGGTGACCACCACCTGACTGAGCTTGTTGATGTCTTCCGCCAGCGAGAAGTTCTGCGTCGAAGCGCCGGCCGTGACGGTGATGTTGCGCGACTGCGGCGTGTAGCCGATGGCGCGAACCTTCAGGGCAACGGACTGACCGCTGACGCGAGCGCTGGGGATGCTGATGGTGTACTGACCCGCGGTATTCGACCCGATCGAAATCGTGAGTGCGTCGATCGTCACGTTGGCGCCGACGAGCGGCGTGCCATTCGCGTCCGTGATCTTACCGGAGATCGTTGCACCCTGGGCGAACACCATCGCCGGAACTGCGACGACGGCCAGTACAGCGGTCAGCCAACTACGCAACCGAGTACTCTGAGACATTTCTTTCCCTCAACTAAAGGTGTGAAGGGGTGGGGACTTCTGCTGCGAGCACCAATCCAACGGACAACACGAAACGGAACCGTGACTTGGATCCGCTCCCTGTCATTGCATACCCAGGGATGGTGCTCCGTGTCACAATTTCTTGACGCCCTATTCTCCCACATGGGACGCAATCGCGCAACCCCCGCCACAACATGCACCTACGCGACCACCCGCCCGGTGACCCCTGCCATTCCTAGGCGTCAGAGGGCGGCTACCGTAGGCGGCCTTACATTATATAGAAGCCGGAATAGCCATCTAAACCGTTACGAACCCATGAACCGATTCACGCCACTCCCACTCGTCCTCGCCCTTGTGGCATTGGCCGCCACACCAGCCACACCAGCCACACCAGCCGCCCCCGCGCGTGACGCCCTCACCGATGCCGCCGACCGCGGACGAATCGCAGGGAAAGAATCCGCCGCCACCTGGTTCATCATGGTGAGCGATTTCCAGTGCCCATTCTGCAAAACGTGGCACGACTCGACATTCCATGCGATCGATCGCGAGTACGTGCAGACGGGAAAGATCCGCATGGCGTTCATCAACATGCCGCTGCACTCCAACTCGCTCCCCGCCGCCAACACCGCGATGTGCGCTGCGGCGCAGGGAAAGTTCTGGAATCTTCACGATCGAATATTCGAAACGCAGAACGCATGGAAGGGTCTCGCGAATGCACGCCCATATCTCGACTCGCTCGCGCTCGCGTCCGGCGTCGACGCAGCGAAACTGAAATCGTGCGAAGACGGCAAGAAGCTGCTGCCGCTGATCGCGGCCGATCAGGATCGCTTCACGAAATCAGGCGTGAAAGGAACACCGACGTTCTTCATCGGCAACGCGACGCTCGTTGGCGCGCAGCCGCTGAAGGAGTTCCGTCACGTGATCGATTCCGTGCTCGCCGCGAGGCAGAGCAAGTAACGCTGGCGCACCGCCCGATTACGGAACGTCGCGCATGAATTTTTTCCTGCGGCTTCCGTACGCCGCGGCCGGAGCGGCGGCGCGCGCCGCTGCACTCGCAGCCGCGCTCGCGCCCGCAGGCAGCGGAAAAATTCTTACGTCGCTCCGCGCGCGCCGTGGAATCCGCGCGCGCTATGCCGCATGGGCCGCGCGCGGCCGCGACGCGAGCCGCCCGCTCGTGTGGCTTCACGCGCCGTCCGTCGGCGAAGGGCTGCAGGCGCGCCCCGTCATCGAGCGCCTCCGCGAGCGCCGGCCCGATCTGCAATTCGCGTACACGTTCTATTCGCCGAGCGCGAAAGATTTCGCGCAGCGGGTCAACGCGGATTTCTGCGATTACCTCCCGTTCGACACCGCCGCCGACGCCGACGCCGCGCTCGACGCGCTTCGCCCCGCGGCCCTCATCTTCAGCAAGCTCGATGTCTGGCCGGTGCTCGCGGAGCGCGCCGCCGCCCGCGGAGTCTCGCTCGGCATGGTCTCGGCAACGCTCTCCGAACAATCGGCAATGACCCGCGAGGAAGCTCAGGCCCTGGACACCGCCGATCCGCTGGCGCGGTTCCGCAATGCCTTCGATCTGCCGAGCGGGGTGATCTATCTGGACGGCAATTCGCTGGGCCCGCCGCCCCTTGCCGCGCACGAGGCGTTGGAGCGGGTGTCGCGCCGCGAATGGGGCGAAGGCCTGATCCGCAGCTGGAACACCGCCGGCTGGATCGACGCGCCGCTCAGGGTGGGCGGCAAGATCGCCCGGCTGATCGGCGCCAAGCCGAGCGAGGTCGTGGTGGCCGACGGCACCTCGGTGAACCTTTTCAAGCTGGCGGCGGGCGCCCTGTCGCTGCAGCCGGCGCGGACGACGATCCTGTCGGAGGCGGGCAACTTCCCGACCGACCTCTACGCCTTGCAAGGGCTCACGGCCTTGTTGGGAGATCGAGCGCAGCTGAAGGCGGTCGCGCCTGGCGATGTGCTCGCAGCGATCGATGACGACACCGCCGTCGTGGTGCTGACGCATATCCACTACAAAACCGCGCTCCGCTGGGACATGAGCGCGGTCACCGCCGCCGCCCACGCCAAGGGCGCGCTGGTGATCTGGGACCTCTGCCACACCGCCGGCGCGGTCGCCTGCGACCTGAACGGCGCGCAAGCCGATTTCGCGGTGGGCTGTGGCTACAAGTAC
>JBBRBH010000034.1:0-42581 GCA_038205995.1 Gemmatimonadales bacterium | reverse complement strand
CACTCGATCTCCCACTACAGGTAGCCGCCCAAGCACACCGAATACGTACCCGCCAACAGTCGTGTAATCCTCTTCGGGCACGGAGAGCGAAAACTGATCGTTCACCTCCCGCACATTCATCGCGCCTTCGATCAGCGTCTCGCCGCCCGCCACCGCCGGCACGCGCAGCTCGAGTGTCTCATCGTACTCGTCGAGAATCTCGCCGACGATCTCCTCGAGCAGATCCTCCATCGTCACCAGCCCTGCCGTCCCACCGTACTCATCGAGCACGATCGCCATGTGCTCTTTGCGTTTTTTGAAATCGGCGAGCACTTCTTCCACTTCGCGCGAGCCCGGCACCACGTGCACCTCGCGCATGATGTCGCGCACCGTGAACTCGTCGAGTTTTTCGCGCAGAACCGATAGCAGATCCTTCACGTGCAGCATGCCGATGATGTTGTCGATGGATTCTTCGAACACCGGGTAGCGCGAGAATCCCGCTTCTTCCACCACTTCGAGCGCATCGTCGAGCGAAGCATCCGCCGTCATCGCGATGATATCCGTGCGCGGCGTCATCACATCGCGCGCCTTTTTCTCGGAGAACTCGAACACTTTGCCGAGCATCTCGGCGTCTGTCGTCTCGAGCGCGCCCTGCTCCTCGCTCTGCTCCACCAGCATGCGCAGCTCATCCGGCGAGTGCACCGGCTCGCGCTGAATGTGCGGGCTCTGGCCGAACATCCGCAGCACACCGGCGGCCGACGCCCGCAGCACTGCCGTGAACGGCGACGTCACCCACGCCCATGCCAGCAGCGGCGGCGCGAGCCACTTGGCGAGCGCTTCCGGGTGATTCAGCGCCACGGCGCGCGGCGCGAGTTCGCCAAAAACAACCTGGAAATACGACGCCACGAGCAGTGCGACTATGGCGCCGATGCTGACGCGGAGCGATTCTTCAATAGGGAACGGAATGGAGGCGAAGAACGAGCCGAACGCGTGTCCGAGCGAGCTCTCCGCGGTCCATCCGAGTCCGAGTGCGCAGAGGGTGATGCCAAGCTGGCTCGCGGGCAGCATGCGGGCGAGATTTCCCGATGCCGAGAGGGCGAAGCGGGCAATCGGATCACCCGCTCGCACCATTGCCTGAAGTCTCGTGCGGCGTGACCGCACGAGAGCGAACTCCACCGCCACGAAGTAGCCGTTGAGGACCAGCAGAAGAACGATGAGCGCAAAGCGAGCGAGCACCAGCCCAAGTTACGCAGACTGTCCGGCGCCTCGCCAGCGCGGGCTCGCCGACGCCGGTCATGCCGGGCACTCCGGGCATTCCGGGCATTCCGGGCATTCTGGTCCCGGCGCTCACTCGCACGATCACCCGGATGCGCACGATCATTCGGGTCACGACCACTCTGGGCACGGCGCCTCGAAGGGGCTCAAGGGCGCGCTGATCCTCACGGCGCTCTTTTTGGTGGCCGAGGTGGTTGGCGGCCTGATTTCGAACTCGCTGACGCTGCTGGCAGATGCCGGCCACATGTTCACCGATGTGGGTGCGCTCGCGTTCTCGCTCTTCGTAGTGTGGCTCGCGAAGCAGCCGGCGACGTCGCAGAAAACCTACGGCTATCTCCGCTGGGAAATTCTCGCGGCGCTGCTCAACGGCGCCGCGCTGCTCGCGATTTCCGCGGCAATTGTGTGGGAGGCGATTCTTCGTCTGCGCACGCCTGAGCCGGTCGGTACGGGACTCATGTTCGGCGTGGGCGTCGCGGGAATAGTGGTGAACGCGATCAGCGCGAAACTCCTGCATGGCGGCTCCGGCCACTCGCTCAACGTGCGCGGTGCCTACCTTCACGTGCTCAGCGATCTCCTCGGCTCAGCCGCCGCCGTGATCGCCGCGTTGTTCATTCGTTACAAGGGCTGGGCGATTGCCGATCCGATCGCGTCGATCGTGATGACCGTACTCATTGCGCGCAGCAGCTGGGGTCTCGTGAAGGAGAGCGTTGATGTTCTGCTCGAGGCCACGCCCGCACACATCGATCTGCAGAAAGTTCACGACGCACTGCAAGAAGTGAACGGCGTAGAATCCGTCCATGATCTCCACGTCTGGACCCTCACGAGCGGCGTGGTCGCGATGAGCGCGCACGCGCTGGTCCCCGACAGCGCCCATCACCAGTCCGCGCTGCAAGAGATGACCCGCGCATTGTCGAAGCAGGGCATCAGCCACGTCACGATTCAGCTCGAAGGCAAAACGCTGGAAGAGTGCGAACCCGAACACTCGCACTCGCACTAACGCCGCATCCCGCACCCCAATCCCGCACTCCGGATCGGGTCGACATTCCGCACGCCGCATACCACCCCGCATCCCGCACTGCCCCATGGCCCAACTCGACAAGCTGCTAAACGTGATGATCTCCAGTCGCGCCGACGAATTGCTGTTGCGCGAGGACGAAGGTACGATTCTCAAGGTCGACAACGTCGAGAAGCCCGTCACGAAGAGCCTGACCGGCGCGCAGGTCGTCGGCCTGCTGAAGGAAATCGCGACGCCCGCCGCGCAAACGCAAATCGACGCGAAGTCTCCGGCGAAGTTCCGCTATGAGTGCGCGGAAGGCGTTTTTTCGGTGCGCGCCATGCTGCAGGACGGAAAATGGAACGTGTCGGTTATCGTCGACGACAAGGGCGATTTCGCTCGTCGCACCGGCATGATCAACTCGGCCTCCATCCAGCTGCCGCCGGAAGATGCGCCCCGCGCGTCTCGCAAAAGCGTGAAGATGGCCGCCGCAAATCCGGAGAAGGCGAAGCTCGCGATGGAGACGCTGCTGCGAACGCTGGTGAGCTCCGGCGCCTCGGATCTGCACCTGCGCGTCGGCGAGCCGCCGATTCTGCGCAAGCACGGCGAGATGGAGCGGCTGGAGAACGAGGGCAAGCTGAACAATGAGGAGATCGAGACGCTCCTGTTCGCGATCATGCCCGACCGCAACAAGAAAGAATTCGCGGAACATTCCGACACGGACTACGCCTACGAGATCGAAGGCATTGCGCGCTTCCGCGCCAACGCGCACAAGGATCGCAAAGGGATGGCCGCCGTCTTCCGCGTCATTCCGAGCACGATCGTCACGGCCGACCAGCTCGGCGTTTCGAAGGAAGTGCAGAATCTGTGCTACCTCACGAAAGGCCTCGTGCTCGTCACCGGCCCCACAGGCTCGGGAAAATCGACGACGCTGTGCGCACTGGTTGATCTCGTGAACCGCTCGCGCTCCGATCACGTGATCACGATCGAAGATCCAATTGAATTCGTGCACGAGAACAAAAGTTGCATCCTCACACAGCGTCAGGTGGGCGTTCATACGGACTCGTTCAAGAGCGCGCTGCGCGCGGCGCTGCGCGAGGATCCGGATATCATCTTGGTCGGCGAGCTTCGCGATCTTGAAACTGTGGCCATCGCGATCGAGACAGCGGAAACGGGACACTTGGTGTTCGGCACGCTGCACACCACCACGGCCGCGAGCACCATCGATCGCTTGATCGACCAGTTCCCCGCGGACCGGCAGGAGCAGGTCCGCACGATGCTGTCCGAATCGCTGAAGGGAGTCGTCTCGCAGGTGCTCTGCAAGAAAATCGGCGGAGGCCGCGTGGCGGCGCGCGAGATTCTGCTCGTGACGCCGGCCGTGTCGAATCTCATTCGCGAAGGGAAAACTTTTCAGATTCCCAGCATCATGCAGACGTCCAAGCGGATCGGCATGATCACGATGAACGACACGCTGTTCGAACTCGTGCAAACGAAGCAGGTCGAGCCGAAAGAGGCGTACATGAAATCGGTGGACAAGGCCTCGTTCCTCAACAAGTTGCGCGAGACGGGGTTCGATACGTCGTACGCGGAATCCGATCCGCTCACGGCGCCGGCGAATGCGTCGCAGCCGGGTGGGGCGGGGGCGAAGCCGGGTGGAGCGCCGGTGAAGCGATAGCGACTGCGGGTACACGGTCGTCGGTTCTCGGTGATCGGAAAAATCGGACCCTCGCGACCGAGTTGGTCGAGCGGGTCCGATTTCCGATCACCGACAACCGATGACTGTTTACCCGTTTTTTGCATTCTCCAGCCCACATTTCAGCGCCTTAACCCGTTATACTATTAAGGCTATGGAACTCCGCAACATTGCCATCATTGCCCACGTCGATCACGGCAAAACGACACTCGTGGACCAGATGCTCCGACAGGCCGGCGCCTTTCGCGAGAATCAGGTCGTCGCTGAGCGCGTCATGGATTCAAATCCGCTCGAGCGCGAACGCGGAATCACGATTCTTGCGAAGAACACGTCGGTTCGCTGGCACGGCACGAAGCTGAACATCGTCGACACTCCGGGACACTCCGATTTCGGCGGTGAAGTGGAGCGCATTCTGCGCATGGTCGACGGCGTGCTGCTCGTTGTTGATGCGTTCGACGGCCCGATGCCGCAGACCCGTTTCGTTCTTCGCAAAGCGCTGGCACTCGGCCGCACGCCGATTGTCTGCATCAACAAGATTGATCGTCCGGGCGCAGATCCAATGCGGGTGCACGAGGAAGTGCTCGATCTCTTTATCGAGCTCGAGGCGAACGAGGCGCAGCTCAACGCGCCGTATGTCTACGCATCCGGTCGTCTGGGTATTTCGACCATGAGCATGGACGATACGCCGACGGATCTCGTGCCGCTCTTCCAGACGATCGTCGATCACGTGCCCGCTCCGCCGCACGATGCCGCGGGCTCATTCCAGATGCTCGTTTCGACCATTGACTATTCGCCGTATCTCGGACGTCTCGCGATCGGCCGCGTCGAGCGCGGCACCGTGCACGTCGGCGACGTCGTCTCGCTGTTGCCGCTCGATCACGACGCGAAGGCCGCGTCGAGCAAGGTGACGAAGCTCTACACGTTCGAGGGGCTCGAGCGCACCGAGGTCGAGAGTGCCTCGGCCGGCGAGATCGTCGCGCTCGCCGGTTTGGAAGGCGTTGAAATCGGCCTGACTCTCACGGATGTCGATCATCCCGAGCGTCTCGAGGGCATCGCAGTCGAGGAGCCGACGATCTCTGTCGACTTCCTGGTGAACAACTCTCCGTTCGCCGGCACCGAAGGGAAATTTGTCACCTCACGCCAGATTTTGGAGCGCCTGCACAAGGAACTCGAGAAGAACGTCGCGCTGCGCGTCGAAGAGACGGATTCGACCGATACCTGGACGGTGAGCGGCCGTGGCGAACTGCATCTCTCGATTCTGATGGAGACGATGCGCCGAGAGGGATATGAGTTTCAGGTGTCGCGTCCGCGCGTAATCACGCACAAGGGTCCGAACGGTGAAAAGTTGGAGCCGTACGAGGAACTCGCGATCGACGTGCCCGAGGAGTACATGGGCATCGTGATGGAGGAGTTGGGACCTCGTAAGGCGCACATGATCGAGATGAAGAACCCGGGGCAGGGATTGGTACGTTTGCTTTACAAGATCCCTGCTCGCGGATTGTTCGGGTATCGTTCCGAGTTCATGACGGACACGCGCGGTACGGGAATCATCCATCACCGCTTTTTGGAATACGGGCCGTGGGCGGGGAATCTCGAGGGGCGCGGCCGTGGCGTGTTGGTCTCGATGGAAGCGGGGACGATCGTCGCGTTCGCGCTCGGGAACCTGCAGGATCGTTCGACGCTGTTCGTGGCGCCAGGCGAGTCTGTGTACCAGGGAATGATCGTCGGCGAGAATTCACGTCCGGGCGATATGGACGTCAATCCTACGAGAGAGAAGAAGCTCTCGAACATGCGCTCGAAGTCGAGCGACGAGGCCATCAACCTGGAGCCGCCGCGACAGTTGACTCTTGAGGTTGCTCTTGAGTATATCGAAGACGACGAGTTAATCGAGGTCACGCCGAAATCGATTCGCCTGCGGAAGCGCCGTCTTGCAGTGAGCGATCGCAAGAAGATTTCGCGCGAGGCCAAGAAGGAACGTTTGGAAGTCTAAGGTTGTCGTATTAGCAGGCGGTAGCTTTTCGGAAGTCATCTTCGATCTTCCATCATCGATCATCGATCATCGATCATCGATCTTCAAAGGAGAGTTGGCAATATGCCGGGCAGTGAGGATGAGGCGCTTGAGGGCGAGGCGCTTGACGATGAGGAGTTCGAAGATGACGATGAGCTCGAAGACGACGAGGACGAAGACGGCCTCCTCGACGACGACGCGCTGATCGATCTGGACGATGAGTACGACGATGCGGACGATGAAGACAAGCCGCATCCCGGGCACCGCTACGACGAATAGCTCGGCGAGACGCCGATTTCGTTGACTGAGCGGCCCTCTCCCGCTTTATTTCGAGACTGTGGTAAGGGCCATTAGCTCAGGTGGTTAGAGCGCACGCCTGATAAGCGTGAGGTCCGAGGTTCAACTCCTCGATGGCCCATTGCAACGATGTTTATTCGGCCTTCAGCGCCGCGGTCACGTCGACGCGCGCAGCGCGCGCCGCCGGAATCCAGCATGCACCGATTCCCGTCAGTGCGAGCAGTGCCGTTGCGGCGACGAGTGTTACCGGATCATGCCCGCTGACTCCGAATACCAAGCTCTGCATCAGCCGCGAGAGCGCGAGTGCGCCCGCCATTCCAATCGCCAATCCGCCTGCGATCAACGCGCCGCCCTCGGCTGCGACCATCCCGCGAATCCGCCCCGCGCTCGCTCCGAGACTCATCCGAATGCCGAACTCATTCGTTCGTTCCGCGACTGAGGCGCCCAACACCGCAACGATGCCGATGGCAACGAGAATCAGCGATAGTATCGCAAAGGCGCCCACCAACATCGCATTGAGCCGGCGTGGCGCGATATCCTTGTCGAGCAGCTGCTCCGCAGTCAGCACTCGCTCAACCGGCGCCCACGGCATCAGTTCGTGCAGGACCGACCGTGCTGCGGCGGCCACGCTCGATGGATCGCCGATCGTGCGAATGACGAATCCGCCCGTGGGATACGTCGCCTGATCGAAAGGCGTGAACAGCTCCGGATGAGGCCCGCTGTCGAGTCCGCCATCCCTCGTGTTTCCGACGACGCCGACCACCGTGCTCCAATCCTCCGAGATGCCTTTGAACTTGAGTTCCTCTCCAGTCCACGCAACGCGTCGCCCGAGCGGGTCCTCGTTCGCAAACAGACGATCGGCGAGCGCCTTGTTCAGAATCACCACACGCGCCGAGCCCTCGCGGTCCGTCGTCGCAAACTCTCGCCCTCGCAGAACGGGAATTCCCGACGTCTTGAAGTAGTCCGCACCCGCCGCGCGATATTCGGCCTTCGCCACCGGCTCGCTGATTCCGCGCTCATGATTCTCCGCCGTGATCGCCGCGTAGATTCCAGTAGTTCCCAGCGGCACCGACGATCCAAGGCCGACAGCGGCGACGCCGGGAATCGCCGCGAGGCCATTCTGCGCGCGTTCGAATCCTGCGCGCATCCTCGCGTCGTTTTCAGCGCCGACGAAGTCGTTTGGCACTTCGAGCGTGAGTAAATGGCGCGGATTTATTCCGCTGTCCACGAGCGAGAGCTGCAGCACGGTTCGCGTGAGCAGTCCTGCGCTGCTGAGCACCATGACCGACAACGCGACCTGCGTGACAACCAGTGCTCGCTGCAGCTGCCGCCGCTTCACACTCGCCGTCGCGCGCTTCCCGCCTGAGGCGATCGACGCGCCGAGGAATTTTTCACTCGCGAGCGCGGGGGCAAACGAGAGCACTGCGGCGGCGAGTCCTGCAATCACGAGCGTGAACCCCAGCACGGCTCCGTCCACGCGAATTTCTGCGGCGCGCGTGCTATAGCGCCAGGTAAACGTCGTGAGCAGCGGCACGACCCGATGCGCGATCAGCAAGCCGAGAGCCGCGCCCATCAGCGCGAGCAGCAGATTTTCTGTGAGGAGCAGACGGCGCAGGCGTGCCGTACCCGCGCCGAGCGCCAGGCGAACCGCGAATTCCTGAGAGCGCCGCGCGGCGCGCATAAGCGCGAGGTTGGTGACGTTCGCGCACGCGATGACGAGAACGAGCAGTGCCGCCGCTGAGAGCAGCCAGAGCGTCGAGCGCGCTTTCTCGCCGAGGATTTCTTTGAGCGGCGTTATGGTCACGCGATAGCCGGCGGATTTGTCGTATGCCTCCGGATGCGCCGCGCGCGCTCGGTCGGCGATTCCGTTCACCTCCGCGCTCGCCTGCGCGAGAGTTGACCCCGGGGCCAAACGCGCGAAGATCTGGCTGTGACGGTGTGTGCGCTCCAACTGCGTTTCGGCGATCAGTGTGTGATCGTTGCTCGCGATGTTCAGCAGAACTTCAGTATGCGATGGGTAGAACGGCGCCGACTGGAGCACACCCACCACTTCCACCGACTTGCCGCCAATCCGCAGTCTCTTGCCGACGATCGTGCTGTCGCCACCGAATCGTTTCTCCCAAAGCTCGTGGGTCAGCATCATGACCGGCGACGCTCCGGATCCGTCGTCGCCGAGCGCGATGCCGCGGCCGAGTTCGGCGGAGAGCCCCATCACCGTCAGATAGTTGCCCGACACGACGCCGGCGTCGACGCGCACGACATCCTTCTCGCCTTCGAGTGTCAGGGTGTTCCACGCGTACTCGGCAATTCCACCGAGTGTCTTCGACGACCCGCGCAGATCAGTGATCTCCGGGACGGAGAACTGGAGGTTGTCGTTCCGCGCCGCCTGAGCCGACTGGCGGAGCACCATCACGCGGTCGCCATCCCGGTGCGGGATTGGGCGGAGGATCACGCCGCGCACTACGCTGAAGATCGCGGTGTTCGCGCCGATGGCGAGCGCGAGCGTCAGCACGACTGCCGCCGCGAAGCCGCGCGAGCGCGTTAGGCCGCGAACGACGTAGCGGAGATCGCCGACCGCACCATCGAAGGACGCCGCGCGGGGAGACTGCATAGCTCATTCATAACGTCAGCGCTTCGATTGGGTCAAGCTTCGACGCACGTCGCGCCGGCTACACGCCACCCCAGTCCCGAAAGTGAACGCGATCACCGCCGTCGTGAGGTCCACCGGATTCGATGCCGGCGTGCGGCGTCCATGGTGTCCATGGTGTCCATGGTGTCCATTCGCGTGTGCAGGATGCGCGGGAATCTGTGCAGGATGCACACTTTGAAGCGCGAAAAATCGCTTCGCGGGGCGTTTGTTTTTTTCGTTGACCTTCGGAATCGACAGCCGCGCCTACATCGCGAGCCGGAGCGCGGCGCGGGCACCGGCCTCGAGGATCGCATCGGACTCCACGCGGTCGGGAGTCACGCGAGCGAGCTGCAAAGTCCCGGTGAGGAGGCCCAGGAAAGCCGCCGCGTCTGCTCGGCTCACCGTTCTGCCTTGCCGTAACGTCAGCCAATCTGCGAGCCCATCAAGAGTCGGGTCGTTGTGGGATGCGAAGGTGCGTCGCGTCGCCCGCGGATGCCGAGCCACCTCCGACGCCAATGCCGCGACCGGGCAGCCCGTCCCCGATTGGTCGCGGTGCTCTGGGCTCAGATACGCGCGAACCGCCGTCTCCATGTCACCGAGTAGCTCGTGCTGGAGCACTTCGTATCGAGTGTCCAATGATCGAACGAGGACCTCTCGGAGCAACGCCTCCTTCGACTTGAAGTGCGTATAGAAAGTGCCGACGGTCAAGTCAGCCTCGGCCATGATCTTCGCGAGGCCCACGGCGGCGATCCCGTGCTCGCGGAAGAGCCGCGAGGCAGCCTCCAAAATCCGTTCGCGTGTCGCTTCGTTGTGTTTCGGGGCGTATCGCATGGTCACTTCCCACGTCTCAAGGAGAAAATTGATCTGGCTACTTGCACTTTCTGTATTGCAGTATAGATATACTGCAATAGAAATCGCAAGCGAACGGCAGACGCGGCGTCAGTCGCACGGAGGAGCGGACACCTATGGACAAAATAGCTCTCGTTACCGGCGCCTCGTCGGGAATAGGCCGAGCCACCGCAGAACGGCTCTCGAAGGCTGGCTACAAGGTCTACGGCACGAGCAGACGCGCAGTTCGAGCCGGCCAGTTCTCGTTCGAGATGGTGACCCTCGACGTGACCAGCGACGCATCAGTCGAAGCCGCCGTTAGCGAGGTGATTGGGCGCGAGGGGCGTATCGACTTGCTTGTGAACAACGCCGGCTTCAGTACCGCGCCGGCGGGCGCGGAAGAGAGCTCGATTGAGCAGGCACGCGCGATCTTCGACACAAATTTTTTCGGTCTGCTCCGGATGACGCGCGCTGTTCTGCCGCACATGCGACGGCGGGGGAGTGGTCGCATCATCAACGTCAGTTCGATATTTGGTTTTCTGCCAGCTCCGTACATGGCTCTCTATGCTGCGACCAAGCACGCGGTCGAGGGCTACTCGGAGTCTCTCGACCATGAGGTCCGCACGATGGGCATCCGCGTCTTGGTCGTAGAGCCCACGAGCACGAGCACGCAGTTCGACACGAACTCGTTGCAGGCCGACTCAAAGCTTGACGAATATCGCGAAGCTCGCGAGGCAGTGGCGAAGCGGATAACGGAATTGGTCACCGGTGGAGACCAGCCGGGCGTCATCGCCGACGCCGTGCTGAAAGCTGCCAGCGCGGATCGTCCCAAGCTCCGCTACCAGGCCGGTGCCGGCGCGAGCCGATTGCATTTGTTTCGCCGATTTGCGCCCGCGGCCATTCTCGACGCTGGCATTCGAAGCAACCTGCGTCTCGACGCAAAAGCGTCGCCGTCATCGGCCTCGCGAAGCGCCGGTTGAAGAACAGTCCATGCCAAACAATCCTGATCCGAATGCCACAGTCGCTCGCCAGTCAGACCGGGAGCGCTTCGGGCACATCCTCGCTGTGCAGCGCGCGGCCTATCTGCGCGACGGATCGCCGTCATTGGCGACGCGACGTAGTGATCTCAAGAGGTTCAAGGCAGCGCTGACCTCGCGACGCGGCGCTATCGAGGAGGCGATCAACTCAGACTTCGGCAATCGATCACGCCACGAGACCGCGATGATGGAAGTCCTGGGCGTGGTCCAGGGCATCGACTACCTCGAGCGCAACCTCGCTCGATTCATGCGCCCGACTCGTCGCCGCATCGCGTTGCAAATGCGCTTAGGCAGCAATCACATCGAGTACCAGCCGCTAGGCGTGGTCGGTGTCATCTCGCCGTGGAACTATCCAGTGAACCTGTCGCTGATGCCGGTTGTCACCGCGATCGCGGCGGGAAACCGCGTCATGCTAAAACCATCGAAGTTCACCCCGGTGACGAACGCACTGCTTGCGTCGATGGTCAGCGAGCTGTTTCCTGAGGAACAGGTCACTGTTGTCAGCGGCGACGGCTCCGCATTCTCTTCGCTGCCGTTCGATCACCTCGTCTTCACCGGGAGCACGGTCGTCGGTCGAGCGGTCATGAAGGCGGCCAGCGAAAACCTCGTGCCGGTCACGCTCGAACTTGGGGGCAAGTCTCCGACGATCGTCGCGAAGGGCCGAGCGAACGACGCGACTGTCTCATCGATCGTTTTTGGGAAGCTCCTGAGCGGCGGGCAGACGTGCATCGCACCGGACTACGCTCTCGTGCACGAGTCCGATGTCGACAACTTCATCGCGAGCTACGACAGGTTGGTCAAGGCCGCCTACCCTGACGGCCCGACGAGCAAGGACTACACCTCGATCGTCAACGACCAGCAGTACACGATCCTCACCGAACTGCTGGACGACGCGCGTGCGCACGGAGCGAAGATCATTGAAGTCGGCTACCGGCCCAGCGATGCAAAGTTGCGTCCGCACACGCTTGCGCCGAGTGTCGTGCTGGGTGTCACCGACGAGATGCGGATCGCGCACGAGGAGATTTTCGGTCCGATCCTGCCGATCTTTTCCTACAGCGGCATCGATGGAGCCATCGACTTTGTGAACGCCCGGCCGCGTCCGTTGGCGCTGTATTACTTCGGCGACGACGACGCCGACCGCCGCAAAGTGCTCAACCGAACGACATCGGGGAATGTGAGTGTGAACGGCACGATCATGCATGTCGGCCAAGATGATCTTCCGTTCGGCGGCGTCGGTGAGAGCGGAATGGGCAAGTATCACGGCATCGAAGGTTTCCGCACTCTAAGCCACCCGAAGGGCATCTACGTGCAGGGCCGCTGGAACAGCATCAACCTGCTGCACGCGCCCTTTGGAAAGCGTGCCGACTTGCTACTCAATTTCTTCCTCCGCTAAAAGCAGATGTCCTCCGCCACAACATCACTCGGCGTCATCCGCGGTTCGTGCTCCTGCGGCGCGAACACCTTCGAGGTGCGCGACGGTGTCGCGATGCAGCGGTTCTATTGCCACTGCCTATACTGCCAACAGTTCATGGCCGCCCCGTACACCGACGTGACGTTCGTGCGCGCCAAGCATGTCGTGATGCGCGCAGAGCACGCGACGTTCGTCAACCCGAAACTCTTACCCGCAGGTTTCGCGCATGGCCGCGGCTCACGCTTCGGAAATCCCGACAAGGGGCGATTCGCCAAGTGCGCGAGCCTTCATCGCGGCCGCTGCGACGAATGTGGCCAACCGTTCATCGAGACGATCGGCGGGTCGCTCGGCATGGTGTTCATCCCGAGCGTGAACTTCGCCGATCAGCGTGTGCTGCCCCCGGTACAGCGCCACATCTACTACCGTCTGCGCCAGCAGGACATCGCCGACGATCTGCCCAAGAACCACTATTTCGCGCGGAGCCAGTTGGCGATCGCCACTATGATCAGTCGGCTGTTCTAACGTCTAGGTTTAGCGACGGGCACCAAATGACAGAGGTTCGAACTGAGCAGGATGCGCGGAACACGCGGACAACGTGAGCATTCGCGCCATATTCTGCGCACACACAGAGACCTGATAAGCGTGAGGTCCTAAGGTCCAAGCTGTTCGAGGAACTCGGCGTCAGCGATATCCTGCGTGCGACCTGTCTCGCGTTTGTTTCTGATGAGGTCTTCGCGCGAAATGATCCAGACCGGCGCATCGTCGAGGTGCGCCGCGACTCGGCGCACCCATGCGTCGGCGAACTCAACGCCGTACAGTCTCGTCAGCAAGTCGATGCGGTTCGGTGCACGTCCGAGTTGGATCGCACGATCGCCGTCAGCCGCGGCCGGCCGTGAAATGCGACGGCGTGCCCGCCAACGACGAGGAATTCAACGCCCGTCGTGTTGAACAGCGCGAGCAACTCGCGCAAGTCCTTGTCCAGCATCGCCGAGGCCCTCGCGGTAGTGAGCGTGCAGCGCAAGCGCCCGGTCGAGGCGCTCCTGAGGAGTCAGCGCCATCAAAGCATCGCGGTCGGCCTCGTCGGCCTGGCGATGTGACGGGAAGATGCGAATGACTCTATCCATGCGTTGCAATCTAGCCGTTTCGGGCGCCGAGCGGGGCCCGACAGCTTCATTCCGGGATGAACTCCGGGGTGAATCGATTCCGGAATACTCCGACACCGCCAGCGAAAAATTCGGCAGATTGCGCGCCCGCTGGATTGACGCGCCGACCTCCGCATCCTCATACTGCACCGCATCACCCGGATGATGATCCTGCTGTCGCTCGACGCCTCACCCATCAGCCCGGTTTACAGCTCACCTATCAGCCCGTCTGTTCAATGGTGTCCATTTGCGCGCGCAGGATGTTCCTCGTGTTGCGCAACCCACACACGTCCGCACACGTCAGCGAACTGCCCGTCGTATTTCGTTTCAAGTTCGTCGATTCGCTGAGCAAGTTCACGATGACTGCCCGCCAGCTCGCGAAGCCGAACGAACGCTCGAATGATCGCTACGTTGACCTCGATTGCGCGGCGGCTCCTGAGAACGCTAGACAGCATCGCCACGCCTTGCTCTGTGAAGACCCGCGGCAGCTTCCTGCGACCCCCATGTGAACTTGAAGTCACAGACTGTGACTTCAAGTTCGAGCTCTCCAGCCGCGTCAGCCGGAACGAGAAATCAGGCGGAAACCGGCGACCGTTTCTCGCCACCGGTCGTAGCTTGCCAGAATGTCCAACACGCAATCCAATCGCTCCCGTCGCGAAGCGCTGACGGCGGAAGCAGTCCGCGAAGTCGGCACGTTGCTCGTGGCGTTCGCGCCTCTCGACGCGGTTTTCGCAGCGACACCTGAGGGTGCGTTCGGCACCGTATTGCTATTCGTTCTTTTCGGTCTATTGTTGTTCCTCATCGGCCTACGACTGGAGGGAACTCAGTGAACACGGATCGTACCGCGGCAATCGCCGTCGCTTTCGGCTCCCTCCTCGTTCTCGCCGCCGCAGCGTGGATCCACCACCTCTACGTCGGCTGGGCGAATGCGCGCGATCGGGCGGCGGAGGCCGCTGCGCAGCGTGACGACATCCGCATCATGCACGCCGAGGCGAAGACGGGCGCCTAGGCTCGCGTCGCGAGCGACACTCGAGCAGAACATCTGAGTCCGCCATGCCTGACATCTCCGGGCCGGAAGTATGATTCGCGCGGATTTCCAAGGCAGGGGAGCGGTCAAGTCAGCGCTGACGGTCCGAACCGAGAATGCGTAGGTGCACGTCTGGTTGCACCACTCACTCTCACCGCATATTTGGCCGGATACAACACTGATCGTCAAAATCTTCGGCATTCGCCAACCCCCGGGGGAACAAAATGTTTCTCGGACATTTCGGTCTCGGATTCGGGGCAAAAAAAGCGGTGCCCACGGTGTCGCTCGGCACGCTGTTCCTCGCGGCGCAGTTCGCGGATCTCCTGTGGCCGACGCTCGTGCTGCTCGGCGTGGAGCGCGTCGAAATCCAATCTGGCATCACGGCGGTAACCCCACTCAATTTCGTGAGCTATCCATACTCGCACAGCCTCGCCGCGCTGTGCGCGTGGGGCGTGCTCTTCGGCGCGATGTACATGGCCGCGAGGCGATCGCGGCTCGCGACGGCAGTGGTGCTCGCGCTGCTCGTTGTGAGTCACTGGGCGCTCGATTACGTCACGCACCGTCCCGACATGCTGTTGATGCCCGGCGGCACCTCGCGCGTCGGGCTCGGATTGTGGAACTCCATTCCGGGCACACTTGCCGCCGAGCTAGTTCTGTTCATCATCGGCATCGTGCTGTATGCGCGCTCCACTACTGCTCGTGATCGAGTGGGCAGGATCGGATTCTGGTCGTTGGTGGCGTTTCTACTCATCGCGTATCTCGCGAGCACCTTCGGTCCGCCGCCGCCAAGTGCGTCGGCGGTCGTATGGTCTGCCGAGTCGCTGTGGTTGGTTGTGGCGTGGGCGTATTGGGTGGACCGTCACCGAGTGAACGCAGGTTGACCGCGGCATGCGAAAGTCTTGCCCCGCCAGTGCGTCGTGCGCTGGCGGGTTTTTGTTCTTTAGGCGGCTTTTGGGCCGTGGTGTCCGTTGGCGGTGTCCGTTCGCCGCGCTAGCCAACGATCGCCTGCAACCGCTTCGCACGGTTTGCCAGAGCAGCAGTGGCGGGCGCGGGAACCGCCGTTGTGTAATATGGCTTGAATAGCCATACTCATACATATGAAAACGACACTCAATATTGACGATCGGCTGCTGAACGAGGCGCGCCGTCTCACGCGGATCGACGAGAAAACGGCGCTTGTGCGCGCCGGGCTCGAGGCCCTGATCGCGCGCGAGAGTGCGCGGCGCCTCGCGGCCCTCGCCGGTTCGGAGCCGGCGCTTTCGCCCGGCCGTCGTCGCAGAAGCCCATCGCGCGCGACGCGGTGATTGTCGGTGATCCTCGTCGACACCTCGGTTTGGGTGCACCATCTCCGCAGGGGCGACGCGGCGCTGGCGGCGCGGCTTGAGGCGTCGGAGGTGATCGTGCATCCGTTTGTGGTGGGCGAACTGGCGTGCGGCTCACTCCGCCCCCGGAGCGACGTGGTCCGCCTGCTCAATGAATTGCCTGCGGCGACGACGGCGACCCACGACGAGGTGATGCACTTCATCACCTCGCATCGACTGTCGGGTCGTGGAATCGGCTACGTGGACGTGCATCTGCTGGCGTCGGCGGCGATGGACGGGCTCGTGCTGTGGACCCGCGACAAAGCGCTCGCGGCGGAGTCTGCGAGGCTCGGGCTCGCATTCAATTCATGATTCCATGACGAAGATCCCCCACCGACTCTCCTCCGCGCTCGCGGATCGCTACCGCATCGAGCGCGAGCTCGGCACCGGCGGCCCAGACTGAGTGGGAGTGAACTAAAGGCGTCAGTCACTCGGGAACTCTCAGTCAAACAAGGCATCAAGTGAAATACTCGGGGACCGCTCTGCGCGCGAACCCGTATGGATAGCGCGGCGGCGGTCCCTGAGTCTTTTCGTTGATGACTGTTCGACTGAGTCCTGGGCGACTGACGCCTTTGGTCAGGCCTGCCGTTACCGCCGGGCGCTACGCCGACCCGCACATGATATGCGGCGGATTGAAGCGAGGCTTCGCGCGCCAGCGGGGCTTTGTAGCGCCTCGATCTACCGCCCCTTGGCCGTCTTACGAGGTCGTCCGCCTTTTGCGCCGTTTGCACGCGCGGCGATCGTCTTCGCTCGGCTTCGAGCGCTACCTGCAACTCGGGCCAATTCGCTGGCCTTCTCGCGGTGGTCGAAGGACGCCATGAGCACTCCGGGCACGCTGACCTGCACCTCCTCCGCCTCCCACAGCAGACCTCCGCCAGACCGACTGAGCTCCACCAGCTCGAGTTGCTCGCGCGTGAATCGCTCTAAGGCCGGCACCATCCTTGGCGGGAATCCGAAGACGGCACCGTTCGTGAGTTCGAGAACTACCCGGTGCGTCCGACTGTCGTAGCGCGCGGACCGCGCGCGCAATCCAGTACGGCGCGCGGCGCGTTCACGTGCCCTGGCGGCTCGAAGTTCCGCGAGAAGATCCGCGTGAGTCAATCGGTGAGTTGCCATGGATTCTTCGCCACTCGCGCAAAAGGAACTCCCTTACTGGACGCTGTGTGGACGGTCAGGTATACTCCCGAGACGCTCCTCGCTCCACCGCCGAGTTGACGATGGTTGTCGTACTCTCTTGCATGACCCGATGCGCCTGTTCCCGGACTCGTCCCGAACGTCGCCGTTGCACCGCCGGGCCATTCTCGGGCTGGTATTCGTCATCGCAATTCTCAGCTGCGGCAAGGACGTCACCGGCCCGCTCGGATCAACGGCGCGCTTCGTCCGCGGCCTCACTTTCAACCCGGTGTTCCCGCCGGCTTTTCAAGCTGCTGGCGGCTCGAGCTCCGGCATAGTCACGTTCAGCCGCGTCCACGTTGTGCTCCATCACTCCGACGGCACGGTCGCGCTCGACACCACAATCGATTTTCCCGCCGGCGTCGATGAGCTCACGCTCAGCCTGACGGTCAAGCTGCTGGATAACGCGCCGCCGAGTGGCGAGCCGATGACTCTCAACCTCGGCTATCTCAACGCCGCGGGCGATACCGTCTTCAAAGGCGGACCGGTTTCGGTCACGGCCGCGCCGCCTCCGGCGGGCGGCGGATCCAACCCGCCGGTGTCGATTCCGGTCTCCTATTCGGGTCCTGGCGCGAGCGCCACGGCGGTGCTCATCACGCCTCGCTCGGGGACCGTTGTCGCGGGATCAGCATTCAGTTTCTCGGCGATCGCGAAGGACAACCTCGGCGCGACGCTCGCGAACACGCCGATCATTTGGAACTCGCTGGATCCCTCGATCGCTGCCATCACGTCGGCCGCAGCGGGCGGGGGCGTCGCGCAGAATCTGCGGGGCACTGCCCGCATCGTCGCGCAGTTGCTCACGGGCCCGGCCGATACCGTGCGTCTCACCGTCACGCTGCGCGCGACGCAGATCATCGCGCAGTCGGGGAACGCGCAAAGCGGCGTCGTCGGAACAAATCTCGCGTTGCCGCTCGTGGTGAAGGTCGCCGCGAGCGATGGCGTGGGCGTCGAGGGAACAACGGTGAGCTTCGCCGTCGCGACCGGTGGCGGCTCCGTCGCGAATGCGAGCGTCGTCTCCGATGCGACCGGCTTTGCGCAGACGACCTGGAAGCTGGGCAGCTCCACCGGCGCTCAGACGGTTACGGCGTCCGCGGGCGGTCTCTCGAACTCACCGCTTACCTTCACCGCCACGGCGCAGGCCGCGACGGCGACGAAGCTCGTCGTCACCACGCAGCCGGTGAATGGCGTCGCGGGTACGCCGCTCGCAGCGATCGTCGTCACCGCCGAAGACAACAACGGCAACATCGCCACGACCTTCACCGGACCCGTGACCGTCGCGTTCGGCGCGAGCCCGACGGGTGCCGTGCTCAGCGGCACCGCCACCGTGAATGCCGTCGCCGGTGTCGCGACGTTCTCCTCGCTCACGATCAACAAGAACGGCACGGCGTACACGCTCGTCGCGTCGGCCAGCGGACAAACCAGCGCCACGACCAGCACCTTTGACGTCGCGCTGGGCGCGCCGAGCAAGCTCGTCTTCACCGTGCAGCCGTCGAACGCGAGCGCAGGCGCCGCGATCACGCCGGCGATCGTCGTGACCGCGCAGGATGCACAGGGGAATCCGACGCCCTCGTTCACAGGAACCGTGACGCTTGCGCTCGGCGCAAATCCCGGAGCTTCGACCATCGTGGGCACGCTGACGGCGACCGCGGTCGCCGGCGCCGCGACGTTCAACAACGTCACGCTCAGCCGTCCGAGCGCCGACTACACGCTCACGGCGAGCGCGTCGGGGGTGAGCAGCGTGACGAGCGCGCCGTTCGCCATCTCGATCGGACCGGCCGCCCTGATCTCTCTCGTGAGCGGCGCCGGACAGTCTGGCCCGGGCGGCGCCGCGCTCGCGCAGCCGATTGTGGTGCGCGTGACCGATCTCGCCGGCAACGCCGTTTCGGGCATCACGGTGAACTTCGCGGCGGCGAGCGGCGGCAGCGTGTCGCCGTCGAGTGGTGTCTCTACCGCGCTCGGTACGGTCGCGACCACGTGGACTCTGGGCGCCCCGGTCGGCCCGCAGTCGATGACCGCCGCTAACGGGGGCCTCACGCCGAACCCGCTCACGATCGCCGCGACGGCCACCTCGTCGGTGCTCGTCTCGTATACGTGGCTCGGTGCAATCGACACGAGCTGGACCAATCCGGCGAACTGGTCGCCGGCGGGCGTGCCGGGCGCCGCCGACTCCGTGACCGTGTCAAGTGGTTCGTTCCACCCGAGCATCACGTCCCCGGTGAGCCTCAAGAGTCTCGTCATCACGGGAGCGTGTGGACCCAACGTCTCGCTCACGAGCACGCTCACGATCTCCGGTACCCTTATCGGCGGCGGTGGTTGCTCCGCGGTCATGGATCGCCGGACCGGGGGGGCGATCGGAGGCCGGGTGCCGGGCGCCGCGAGCTTCTCCCGCGCGCCGGGCTCCACGCGTAGCAACGACCTTGGCAACAGCGCCACAGTTAACGCCGCGACCGTGATCCTCACCGGAACCGGCGCGCTGGCGGGCTACATACAAGCGACCGTGCTGGTCACTGGCGGTACGCACACCCTGGTCGGGTACACCAACGCCTCCGCAGCCGTCGTCGTGAGCTCGGGCGCCAAGGTCGTCTTCAACGGGTATCAGATGAACATGGGAGCACTCACGACGGCCACCGGCGGCACGATCGTGATGACGAATCCGTCGGACTATCTCAGGGTGAGCGGCCCCGCGACCTTCGGCGGCGGGAGCGAATCCGGGTTCCTGACTCAGGGGACAATCTATTTGCAAGGTAACTTCGTGCAGGGTGGCGGCGCGCCGGATGCGTTTGCGGCCAGCGGCTCGCTGCGGACGATGCTCGCCGCCAGTCCCACCATCAACGTCGCCTTCGCGAATCCCGGCACGAGCTTCTTCCAGGACGTCCAGATCTACTCCAGCGAGATGTTCCTGCAGAGCGACGTCACGGTGAACGGAACTCTCGCCACCGATGCAATGCCGGTGCTGCTGTCGGCCACGGCGCTTGGCACGACGCGCAAACTGACGACGTCCGGCCTCAGCCAGGGCGCTTATCCACTGGACGTCCAGAACGTGTCGCTGAAGTTCGTGCCCGGCACCGCGAACGCGACGTTCGACAACGTCACCTTCGGCGGCTATCCGGCGTTGTTCAACGGCATCGCGTTCGAGATCCAGCGTACCGGGGGTCCGTACACCTTCAACAACCTTTTCTTCGCTAATATCGCGTCCCTCGGCGCGGGCGGACGGATGCTCCGCAACTCGGGGAGCGCGAACGTGATCCTGGTCTCCCCCACTCCGGGGGTGTCCACCGCGGTGTTCGACGCGACGAGCACCGGCACGGTCACCTGGCCCGCGATTGCGCCGGTGGCGACGGTGACCGTGGCTCCGACATCTGCGACGCTCCTGATCGGGCAGACGGTGCTGCTGACGGCGACCCCGACAGATGCCGGGAGCGTCGTGCTGGTCGCTCGGCTGGTGACGTGGGCGAGCAGCAACCCGGCGATCGCGACGGTGTCGGCCACTGGCCTGGTGACCGCGGTGGCGCCCGGTTCACCCACCATCACGGCCACCAGCGAGGGAATCAACGGCACCGCGGCGGTCACGGTGAGTCCGCCTCTCGTGTTCACGAGCGTGAAGACTGGCGGCTACGGAGCATGCGGTCTCACCAGCGGCGCCGCCGACTGGTGCTGGGGCTTGGGCAACTACGGCCAGCTCGGCACCGGCTCGACGGCCAGCACCTCGGCGCCGGTCGCCGTTTCGGGCGGTCTCAGCTTCGCGGCGGTGAGCGCGGGCAACTACCACAGCTGCGGCCTGACGGTCAGCGGCGCGGCCTATTGCTGGGGAAACAACACGTACGGCGAGCGCGGCGACGGCACGAACGCCACGAGCTCGACGCCGGTCGCCGTCGCAGGCGGGCTCACCTTCGCTTTCGTGAGAGCGGGCTTCAATCACAGCTGCGGGGTGACGACCAGCGGCGCCGCGTACTGTTGGGGTTGGGATAGGGACGGCGAACTCGGCGACGGCACGACGAGCGACCGCAACGTGCCTGTCGCCGTCGCAGGTGGACTCACGTTCAGGACGGTGAGCGCGGGCGTCTACCACAGCTGCGGCGTGACGACCAGTAATGCCGCCTATTGCTGGGCCTATGGCGGCGCCGGCGAGCTCGGCAACGGCACCAATAGTTCCAGCCTGACGCCGGTCGCCGTCGTGGGCGGGCTGAGCTTCGCGACGGTGGATGCGGGCAACTACCACAGCTGCGGCGTGACGACGAGCAACGTCGCGTATTGCTGGGGAGATAACGGCTTCGGTCAGCTTGGCGACGGGACCACGAACCCGACAAACACGCCGGTCCTCGTGGCAGGTGGGCTCAGCTTCACGACGGTGAGCGTGGGCTACGACCACACGTGCGGTGTTACGACGACCAACGTCGCCTATTGCTGGGGAAATAACAGTTATGGTGAGCTTGGCAACCTCACTACGACCGACAGCTCGTTCCCGGTCGCCGTCGCGGGCGGACTCAGCTTCGTGTCCGTGAGCGCGGGGCAGGTCAGCACGTGCGGACTGACGACCGTCGGCGTCGCGTATTGCTGGGGAGATGCCAACTACGGCGTCGGCGCCATCGGCAACGGCACCACGACCGGTAGCTTGACGCCGGTCAAGGTTGCGGGCCAGCCGTAGGTCGGGTGGCCGAGGGTCGCACTCGCTTAGCGTGAATGCCGCGATTACGTCGGACTTCTATATAAGCGTCTTCCAGCCTGATAAGCGTGAGGTCCGAGGTTCATCCAACGGACACCGTAGGTGAACTCCTCAATGGCCCACTGATAATTGATAACTGCAAGCCCCGTCGGCGCTTCGCGCGTCGGCGGGTTCTGCTTTTCTCCTCGCGCTTCGAGACGTGGAGAGCCATGTTACTCGCCCATGACTGACATCTCCGGGCTGACCGCGGCGCTCGGCGACCGCTACCGCATCGAGCGCGAACTCGGCACCGGTGGCATGGCGACCGTGTACCTCGCGCGCGATCTGAGGCACGATCGCGATGTCGCGCTGAAGGTGCTCAAGCCCGAACTCGCGGCCGTGCTCGGCGCGGATCGCTTCATCGTCGAAATCAAAACAACGGCGAGCCTGCAGCACCCGCACATTCTGCCGCTGTTTGATTCCGGCACGGCGGGCGGATTTCTTTTTTATGTGATGCCGTACATCGCGGGCGAGACGATCCGCGAGAAACTGAATCGCGAAACGCAGTTCGGCGTGGACGAATCCGTGCGCATCGCGCGCGAGATTGCGGATGCATTGGATTACGCGCACCGCCACGGCGTGATTCACCGGGACATCAAGCCGGAGAATGTTCTGCTGCACGACGGCCGCGCGATGGTCATGGACTTCGGCATCGCGCTCGCACTGAGCGCGGCGGCTGGCGGCCGCATGACTGAGACCGGCCTCTCGCTCGGCACGCCGCACTACATGAGCCCCGAGCAGGCAACGGCGGAGAAAGAACTCACGCCGCGCTCGGACATCTATTCGCTCGCCAGCGTGCTCTACGAAATGCTGACCGGCGATCCGCCGTTTACCGCGTCGTCGGCGCAGGCCGTGATTATGAAGATCATCACGGACACGGCGCGGCCGATTCAGGAGCTGCGGAAGAACGTGCCCTCGAACGTGGCTGCGGCAACGGCAAAAGCACTCGAGAAGTTTCCCGGCGATCGCTTCGAGAGCGCGAAGGCATTCAGTGATGCGTTGGCGAATCCCGCGTTCACGACGGCGGGTCTGTCCGCGCAATCTGCGGCAAGTCGCGCGGAGGCCAGCGGAATCTCAAAGCGGCTGTTCATCGCAGTAGCCGCTGCCGGGATCCTTATGGCGGCGGGCTTCGCGTGGGCGCTATTGCGCACGCCTGCGATTCTGGACGCGCCAATCATCCGCGAGAGTTTTGCGCTGCCCGCGGGCGAGCGCATCTTAGGGGGTGTCGGCACGATGGCGATCTCGCAGCAGGGCGATCGCATCGCGTATGTCAGCACGGGGGCTGCGGGCACTCGCACGTACATCCGGCGAACCCGCGAGTTGGTCGGGCATGAGATCGCCGGGGTCGTGTGGACCAACATGGCGTTTTCACCGGACGGCCGATGGCTTGCTTACACACGCTCCGCCAGCAGCGAGATCAAGAAGGTGCTGTTGGATGGTGGTGCAAGCGTCTCCCTGGGCACTGTGGCCACCGCAACGGTTCGCGGGCTGAGTTGGATGTCTGACGCCGCGATCGTAATCGGTTCAGCCAACGGCTTGTGGACGATCCCTGCCAGCGGCGGCACAGCACGCCGGCTGTTCGCAAGAGACTCGACCGCTCTCCAATTTTATCCCGTGGTATTGCCCGACGCGAAGACGGTGCTCTTTTCGACCGGCCCGACGATCGACGTGAGGCGTCTCGGCGTGGGATCGCTTGGATCACACACGAGCACAGTGCTCGAGATTCCAGCGGTCACCGCGCTGGGAATGCGCGACGGACACCTGCTCTACGTGACGAACGCCGGTATCCTGATGGCCTTGCCGTTCGATCTGAAACGCATGCACGCGACCGGCGATCCGGTGCAGGTCGGAGACAGTGTTGTGGTCGCTGGGGTTGCCAACGGCGCCGTCGCGTCTCTTTCGGCGTCCGGCACGCTCGCGTATTTGAGCGGCCAGTCGGAAACTCAGCTTGTGTTGTCGGCTGGAGGTCGCGCAGACCTGCCCCTGATCGCCGAGCAGCACATCTACAGTTCACCGCGGTTTTCTCCGGACGCTCGCAAAGTCGCCGTCAGCGTGGGCTCGTTGAGTTCTGCCGACATCTGGGTATACGACATCGCATCGCATACTTTCACTCGTCTCACGACCGAGGGCATTAACGCCGTCCCAGAATGGTCTCCGGACGGCAAGCGAATCCTCTTCCGTTCTGACCGAGAGGGAAAACGCGCGATCTGGTGGCAACCAGCAGATGGGAGTGCGAAGGCCGAGCTGTTCTATCAGCCGGATGAGGTGTTCAACGAAGCCGTCATGTCGCCCGACGCCAAGTGGCTCCTGTATCGCACGGCGCCCAGTGCGCGTCACCCGAGCGATATCTTTGCCGTGCCGCTCACGGGCGACCACCAACCCGTGCTCACGCTGGTCTCGGGTCCCTCGAACGACCAGATGCCGCGTCTTTCGCCTGATGGCAAATGGCTTGTCTACCAATCGAACGAAAGCGGACGATTGGAAATCTACGTGCGCCCATTCCCAAACCCCGGGGCACGCGTGCAGGTAAGCAATGAGGGGGGCACTGAGGCCGTCTGGGCGCGATCGGGCCGGGCACTCTACTACCGCACTCCCGGCGGGATTGTGTCGGTCGCCGTCACGACAGGCACGAGCTTCTCGATCGGCGAGCGGAAACTTGTGCTCACGAGTGAGTATGTGACGGACGCCACGCACCCGAACTACGACGTCTCCCTCGACGGCAGCCAGTTTCTGATGCTCAAGCGGGCCGGCGCGGAGGCCAAACCGATCACCGTGCACAACTGGGGCCAGGAACTGCGCGAGAAGCTGTCGGCGGGGAAGAAGCCGTGAGCAGCGTCGATGCGCTGAGCGCCGCACTCGCCGACCGCTACCGCATCGAGCGCGAACTCGGCACCGGCGGCATGGCGACCGTGTATCTCGCGCGCGATTTGAAACACGATCGCGATGTCGCGCTGAAAGTGCTCAAGCCCGAACTCGCCGCCGTGCTCGGCGCGGATCGCTTCATCGTCGAAATCAAAACAACGGCGAGCCTGCAGCACCCGCACATTCTGCCACTGTTTGATTCCGGCACCGCCGGCGGATTTCTTTTTTATGTGATGCCGTACATCGCGGGCGAGACGATCCGCGAGAAACTGAATCGCGAAACACAGTTTGGTGTCGATGAGGCGGTGCGCCTCGCAAGAGAAATCGCGGACGCGCTCGACTACGCACACCGCCACGGCGTGATCCATCGCGACATCAAGCCCGAAAATATTTTGCTGCACGATGGCCGCGCGATGGTCATGGACTTCGGCATCGCGCTCGCGCTGAGCGCGGCGGCCGGCGGCCGCATGACCGAGACCGGCCTCTCGCTCGGCACGCCGCACTATATGAGCCCCGAGCAGGCAACGGCCGAAAAAGAACTCACGCCGCGCTCGGACGTGTATTCGCTCGCGAGCGTGCTCTACGAAATGCTCGCCGGCCAACCGCCACACATCGGCGGCGCCGCACAGCAAGTCATCATGCGCATCATCACCGAGCCTGCGCGGCCGGTGAGCGAGTTCCGCAAGAACGTCGAGCCGAATGTTGTCGCTGCGCTCGCGAAGGCGCTCGAGAAACTTCCTGCGGATCGATTCGAGAGTGCGAAGGCGTTCAGCGACGCGCTGGCGAATCCAGTCTTTGCGACAGTGGGAACGAACAAGTGGGCGACGAACGCGAGCGTGGCTCGCAGACCGAATCGACGCGAGGCCGTTGCATGGCTGCTTGTGGCCGGGCTCGCGACTCTGTCAGCATCGATTCTAAATCGACTTCGAACGGATTCCGCGCCCGTAAGTCCAGCGGTGAGATTCGAGCTCCCGCTGCCACTCCAGTCTCTCATTGCTGCTGGCACAGGCCCGGAACTCGCGCTCACCACCGATGGCCGGACGCTTGTCTATCATGCGCAGGGACCGGCCGAGGCGATGCTCGCGCGACATGCCATGGGTGAGACAGGCTCGACGCTGATCGCTGGAACGGAGAAAGCCACACACTTCGCGATTTCGCCGAATGGAAAGTGGGTCGCGTTCGTGGCTGACAGCCAGCTCCGGAAGGTGCCGATCGACGGTGGGCCGCCGACCCCGCTCGCGTCGTCGGTCTCGCGACCGATCAGTTGGGCGTCGAATGACGTCATCGTGCTCGGCGACGCCGCGGCCAACGGCTTGGGGTTGTCGACAGTCGCGGCGGCGGGCGGAACCGTTCGTGCGATTACGAAACTCGACTCTGCGCGCCGGGAATCGAGTCAGCGCTGGCCTCGTGCTCTGTCGGACGGCAAGACCGTGCTGTATGCGAGCTTTCTCGCCGGAGGCGGATTGGCGGCCGCCCGAATTGGAATCGCGTCGATCGAGACAGGCGCGACTACCGTTCTGAACGTCGAAGGAGATTATCCGTTCGGGGTTTTCGATGGTCACTTGGTGTACGCACGATCAGACGGGGCCATTATGGCGGTTCCGATTGATCTTGCGCGTCGCCGTGTGAACGGCGAGCCCATGTTGATGCTCGGCAACGTCGCGATGGGTGGCGCGGGTGCGTCGAAGGCGGCGTTGTCGGACAATGGCACGCTGATCTATGACACGGGGAACAGCAACACGAGCCTCGTCCTAGTCGATTCCACCGGCTTGGCCCGCTCGCTCACAACCCTAAGCGCAAGAATTAACACGCCTCGATTCTCCCCGAATGGCAGGCGGATCGCGGTCGCGATCGGCGACATGATGTCCTCGACACACGATGCGATCTGGGTCTTCGAGCGGGAAGACTTCGCGAAGCTCAAGCTGCCATCTGCAGATACCGTCCGCCGATTCAATCCAGAATGGAGTGCGGATGGCCGGCAGCTGTACTTTCTGAGTGGGAACCCGAGCGACACAATCACGCTCCTGTCGCAGGCGTCAGACGGGAGCTCTTCTGCGGGACGTGTCACGGGCGGCAACACATCTCAGGCGATCCGCTCGCACGACGGACGTTCGATAGTGTTCACAACCGGACGCGCCGGCAAACGGGAGTTGCAGTATCGTTTCGTCGCTGGAGATACGACGCCGAGGCCGCTCGTGGTTGCTCAGTCCGATGCCTTTTCACCAGCGCTATCGCCCGACGACAGGTGGCTTGCGTACGTGTCTCACGAAACCGGCAAGGACGAAGTGTACGTGACCGCGTATCCCGGACCTGTTTCTAAGATCGCCGTATCGATTGGAGGCGGAGTTGAGCCGCGCTGGGCGACCGACGGGCGACACATTTTCTTTCGCTCGTCCGTCGGAGGTTCGCCGAAGTTGATGAGCGCGGCAGTGGTCACGTCGCCGACGTTTGCCGTCGGTGCTCGCAGCGCGCTGTTCGATGATCGGTTCGTGAGGTCAGGTCAAAATCCGCCTCATTACGATGTGGCGCCTGACGGCAAGAACTTCGTCATGATTTTGCGCGGAGACTCGGCATCGAAAGTCGTGGGCATCGTCAACTTCCTGAGCGCGTTGCGCGAGGGGCAAACGCCGACGAAAAAGTAAGTCGGCCGCGAACTGCTAGCCGACCATCACGGCCGGCGCGCCGAGCACGTCCATCTTCGGTGTGATGCCGATTGCCGGCGTCGGTCTCGACTCGCACGATGGTGCTGTCGAACACGCTGACTGATTTTCCGCCGCTCCACTTGTATGTCGTTTCGTGGAGCGGAAGTTCGACGCGATAGGCGAGGATGCGAGTGATTTTCATGAGCGGAAAAGTGTTGCGAGTCGTGGCGGAATGTTCGGGAGCTGTTGCGGTGGAACCGGGCGACTACGGTGAAACGCGCGCCGCAATTGGCGCCCGGCCGTTCGCCACGAGCACCGTGTTCAGTGCAGTGAGATCCGCGCCGGCCACCCGTAGCCACCGCGCGCGCACTTTCGCGAGTTCCTGAGTCGTCGCGGCGTATGCGGCGAGCATCGGCGGATTCGGCGCCATATCCGCGTTGTCCTGCGCGTTCAGCTGACCGGCGAGCGCCGCGTTCACGCTGCGGAACGTGACGCCGCCACGCCCGCCGCGCGCCGCGCCCGAAACAGAATCGATGCGCGCAACGAACGCCGCCACCGCGGTCGTCACCTCGCCCGGTGCGTTCGCGCCTGACGCCGCCACCGCCGCCACCGCCGCCGCGCGGAGCGCGACGGCCTGCTGATCGTCCGCGTACGATTCGCGCATGCCGGCGGTGATCTTCACGAGCAGCGCGTGCTGCGCGGCAAGATCTGCTGCTGTCGCCGGTGATCGCGGGTCGTTGCGAATGGTGACGTGCTGCGCGTACGTCGCACCGTTCGCACTGAGCCGCAGCGTGTAGCGCCCCGGCGGCGCGAGCGCGCCCTCCGGCGACGTCGGAGTGAGACCCGCATTTGCGTTGATCTCGAAGCCGTGCGAAAACGCGGGCGGCGCGTCGTAGCGCAGATCCCAGTTCGTGCGGTTTTCTCCAGCGTTGATCGAGAGCGCCTGTGGAGGCTCGATCCAGAAGTTCGGGTGCGGCGGACGCGCCGCCTCAGGCACCGGCAACGCCGCCACACTCTATAGGTGGCGCACGAGCGCGCCAGCGGAGTCGAGTACGTCGAGCGTAATCGGGTCCGTGGGAGCCGCCGCGAGCCAATAATCCACAATCACACCCTGCGGTGGATTCAGCGCGTGCGGGATTTCCGGCTGCATCGGAGTGTTCCAACTCACGTTGCGGCGCACGCGCACGGTGTTGCCCGGCGCGTACAGGCGCGCGCTCTCCGCAGCGTGCGCGGCTGCGACCTGCCGCAGCATCGAGATGTCGTCGAGAATCCAAAGGCCGCGCCCGTGCGTCGCGGCAATGAGATCGTTCCCCTTGATCGCTAGATCGCGCACCGGTGAGTTCGGCAGGTTCTGCTGCAGCGGCGTCCAGTGGTCGCCATCGTCGAACGAAACGTGCACGCCGCTCTCGGTGCCGGCAAAGAGCAGGCCGCGTTTTACGGGATCGGCGCGGACCACTCGCGTGAAGCTTCCACCCGCTTCGCCTGATGGCAGGCCGTTGTTGATCGCCGTCCAGCTCTTCCCGAAATCGCGCGTGCGGTACAGATGCGGCGCCAGGTCTCCCTCGCGCAGCGACTCGATCGCCGCGTACGCTGAGCCCGCGTCGAACGGCGACGCCTCGATGGCCGATACGTTCGAGCGTCGCGGCGTCTTGAGTCCCGCGATGCTGACGTCGCTCCACGTTTTGCCGCCGTCGCGTGTGAGATGAATGAGCCCGTTGCTCGACCCGGCCCAAATCATGCCGGTGGCCACGCGCGAAGCAGAGAGCGACTCGATCGCCCCGCGACCGTTCGGAGTTTTATCGAGCGTGGCCGAATCGATTCCGGCTGGGAGACCGAGGTCCGGGCTGATGCGCGTCCAATGCGCGCCCCCGTCGATGGTCGTCGTGACGAAGTTCAGCCCCGCGATCAACTCGTGCTGGTTCCACGGCGCCCAAACCAGCGGCATCGATGACGTGCCGCGCGCTTTCACTGCGGGATCGATCGCCGGACTCACGTTCATCCACTGCTCGCTCGGATACGAAATCTTCACGATCCCCGAGCCGCTCGCGTACACAGTATTCGGATTGAGCGGGTCCGCCACGACGGTGCCCCATTCCCACCCGTTGACACCGTTCCAGTCGAACATCGTGATCGCGCCGTTGTTGCCGCGGCTGCGCGTGCGGATCGCGCCGGCATCCTGCTGCGCGGCGTAGAGCCAATACGGAAACGAATTGTCGGCGGAGACATGATACACTTGCTCGGTCGACTGATTGTACCACGAGCTCCACGTGCCGCCGCCGTCGAGCGAGACGATTAATCCTTGATCGTAGCCCATCAGGATTCGCTGACCATTGGTGGGATCGATCCACATCTGCTGTGCGTCGTCGCCGCCGGGTGCGCCGCGGAATCCGGTGAAGGTCTTGCCGCCGTCGGTGGATTTGTACGTCGACGTACTCAGCGTGTAGACCACGTCGGGATTTTTGGAGTCGACGTAGACGCCTGCGCTGTAGCCGCCCTGTCCGTTGCCGATGCGCGAATCGTCCGCCGCCATCTGCCGCCAAGTGGCGCCGCCGTCATCCGAGCGCCAGAGCCCCGCATCGGAGATCACATACAAGCGCTGCGCGTTCGTACCGATCGCAACGGCGATCGCCATGCGCCCGCTCAGTTTCGGAAGTCCGGTGCCCGTGAGCTCGTGCCAGGTGAGGCCGCCGTCGGTGGACTTATAGATGGAAGTTCCGTTGCGCTCGCCGGGAGCGAGCGGCGCGCTGCCGAACTGCCAGGTGCGCAGCCGCTCTTGCCCGTAATTCGCGGGGACGTAGTGTCTCATACTCGTGGCGAAAATCACATCGGGCGCGTCGAATGCGTCCACGGCCGACTTCCGCGAGGTGATGCAGGAACACGCGGGGCAGGACCTCCGCTGGTTCTTTGATCAGTGGCTGAGCCGCGCGGGCTCGCCCACGCTCGATTGGCGCTGGCGATTCGACGCGACGTCGAAGCGAGTAGAGATCGAGGTCACGCAGACGCAATCCGGTGATGCGTACCGGCTGCCGCTCGAGTTCGGCGTGACGGCCGACAGTGGCTCGGTGATGAAGATGGAGACGGTGGAGCTGACCGCGCGGACACAGCGCTTCTCGATTGCCGCCGAGCGCGCGCCGTCGGCGATGGTGTTTGATCCTCGTACGCGGTTACTGGCCGGTGCGCGCGAACTGAAATTCTAGGGCTGGCGGAAGAGGTCCGAGGTTCATCCGAAGGACGCCGTTAGCGAAATCCTCGATGGCCCATTGAGTAGTAGGACTGCATCTTACTCGTCATGTCTGACATCTCCGGCCTCACGGCGGCGCTCGCCGACCGCTACCGCATCGAGCGCGAGCTCGGCACCGGCGGCATGGCGACCGTGTTTCTCGCGCGCGATTTGAAGCACGATCGCGATGTCGCGCTGAAGGTGCTCAAGCCCGAACTCGCGGCGGTGCTCGGCGCCGAGCGGTTTGTGGTCGAGATCAAAACCACCGCGAGTCTGCAGCATCCGCACATTCTGCCACTGTTTGATTCCGGCACGGCGGGCGGATTTCTTTTTTATGTGATGCCGTACATCGCGGGCGAGACGATCCGCGAGAAACTGAATCGCGAAACACAGTTCGGTGTCGATGAGGCGGTGCGCATCGCAAGAGAAATCGCGGACGCGCTCGACTATGCGCACCGGCACGGTGTGATTCACCGCGACATCAAACCGGAAAATATTCTGCTGCACGACGGCCGTGCGATGGTGATGGACTTCGGCATCGCGCTCGCAGTATCAGCGGCTGCGGGTGGTCGCATGACCGAGACCGGCCTCTCGCTCGGCACGCCGCACTACATGTCGCCCGAACAAGCGACGGCGGAAAAAGAAATCACGCCGCGCTCCGATGTGTACTCGCTCGCGAGCGTGCTCTACGAAATGCTCACGGGCGATCCGCCGTTTGTCGCCTCGTCCGCGCAGGCCGTGATCATGAAGATCATCACCGACACGGCGCGCCCGCTGCGCGAACTTCGAAAGAACGTGCCGCCGAACATCGAGGCCGCAGTCGCGAAGGCGCTCGAGAAGCTTCCTGCGGATCGCTTCGAGAGCGCCAAGGCCTTCGGCGACGCGCTGGCGAATCCTTCGTTCACCGCCGCGAGCGCCTCCGGCATGGTCGCCGGTGCTCACGCGGCGCGAGCCGGCGTGTCGCCACGAAAGTTTGCTATCACGGCTGCAGTCGCCGTGGTCGCAGTGATCGCTGCGCTCTGGGGCTGGCTGGTGCCCGCGCCGAAATTGGTGCCGCGCGTCCTCCGCTTTCCATTGAACGTCCCGGAGAATCAGCGATTCGCTGATGTGAGCGGCATCCCGATTGTGTTTTCGCCAGATGGCAAGGCTGTCGTATACTCGGGGCGATCGAACCACGGCACTCAGCTCTACTATCGACCGCTCGACCAGCTTCAGGCGAGCGCGCTCCCCGGCACGGAGAACGCGTCTCAGCCGTTCATGTCGCCGGACGGCGAATGGGTGGGCTTTGTATCGGCGGGCAAGATCAGCAAAGTCTCGGTCCATGGTGGCGCGGCGAGCACCATCACGGCCGATTATCTGTTTCCGCGGGGTCTCGCTTGGGGACGCAACGACATCATCGTCATCGGGAGTCCGGTGGGCCTGTTTCGCGTATCGGCGAGCGGCGGAACACCCGAACGGCTGACCACGGTAGATGTGTCGAACGGCGAAATCGCCCATCAAACCCCGCTGATTTTGCCGGACGGAAAGTCGGCGATTTTTTGGGTATCGGCGCAGGCGACTGGGCAGCATCTCAGTCTAATCCGGTTCGCAGACAAGGCGATCACCGTTATTGAGGGATCCTCGTCAGAACCGATCGCCCTGATCGAGGGCATCCTTTTTTTCGCGCAGAGCAATGGCTCCGTCTCTGCTGTGAAATTCGATCCTGCGACTACGCGATCGCTCGCAGCGGCGACGCAGGTGCTCGACGGCGTGATGTACAAGGCTGCGAGCGGTGGCGCGCTCTCGGTGTCGGATTCAGGGGATCTCGCGTATGTCCGAGGTTCTGCTTCGAACGTCATTGTAGTTCTTGACGAGCAAGGCCGACGCGTCGGTGGCAGCCCTGATCAGGGGCTGTTCTTAGGGGTACGCTTCTCACCCGACGGCCGTCGAATCGCAGTGTATCAGGGGTCCGTGAACCTCCACGCCGACGTGTATTTCTTCGATATCGCTTCTGGAGTTCTTCAGCGTGTCACGACGAAAGCGTCGTCATTTCGCCCTGCGTGGTCGCCGGATGGACGCCGAATCGCGTACATCGTGCAACCGGAAAAGGGCCTGACCGAAGCGCGGTGGGCGCCGGCCGACGGGAGCGGGGCCGAGGAGCGTCTCGTCGCCATGCCGATCCCGATACAGGATATCGTCTTCTCCCCGGATGCCCGATACGCTGTGCTCACGGTGATTGATCCGAAAACAAGACAGGATCTTTATTTGGTGGATCTGAAGGGTGATCGAAAGCCGGTGCCAATCGTTCAATCGGAATTCATCGAGAAGCTGCCGGCGATTTCGCCGGACGGACACTGGCTGGCGTACGAGTCCGACGAATCCGGCGTGCCGCAAGTGTATGTCCGTCCATTTCCGAATGGCGGAGCACGCGTGCAGGTTTCGTCCGGCGGAGGCAGGGAGCCCCATTGGACGCGCGACTCGCGCGCGCTGATGTACATCGGCGCAGAAAGACTCGTCAAGGCGCACCTTGCCGTTGGTGCCGGCATCTCAGTCGTGCATCAAGACACGCTCTTCGAGCACAAACTGGTGACGACGAGCAACACCTCCACGTTCGACATCGCTCCCAATGGAAATATTGTTGTCGTGCGCTCCTCGACCGACGATGCCGATGTGATCGTCGTGTCGAACTGGCTGAGTGAAGTCAAAGCGCGGCTCGCGGTGAAGCGGAAGTAGCTTTCACCGCGCTCGTGGCGTTCGTGAAATCCCGAGCCACATCCAGCCCTCACTCGTACCTCAGCGCCTCGATCGGATCCAACTTCGATGCACGTCGCGCTGGCCACACGCCGAACACCAAGCCCACCGCCGTCGCGAAGCTGAACGCGATCACCACCGACGTGACGTCCACTTGGGTGCGCCAGCCCATCACCCGGCTCAGCTGCCGCGCGGCAATCATGCCCGCGCCGATCCCGATCACACCGCCGAGGAGGCAGAGCACAACGGACTCGGCGAGGAACTGCAGGAGGATATTCACCCGCGTCGCGCCGAGCGCCTTGCGCACGCCGATCTCCCGAGTGCGCTCCGTCACGGACACGAGCATGATGTTCATGATTCCGATGCCGCCCACAAGAAGGCTTACACCCGCGATTCCTGCGAGCAGCAGTGTGAACGTCGCGGTCGTCTCGCTGAGCGTACTCAGGAGTTCTGCACGGTTGCGAATACGGAAGTCGTCGGGCGCGCTGCTGCGAATTTTGTGCGCGCGCCTCATCGCCGCCTGGATCTCGGCCACCGCGCTTTGGACAGAATCTTCCGAGCTCGCGAGCGCCCAGATGTCGTCGATGCGATCGGTGCCGATCACCTGGAATCGGCTCGTCTGAAACGGGATGAGGATCTGTTCATCGCCGTCGCCGAATCCCGTCGTGCCCTGCTGTGCCATGACGCCAATCACCGTGAACGCGCGCCCGGCGATGCGGATCTGCTCGTCTATCATCGCCTCGGGGCTGGGATTGCCGAGCAGCGGCAAGACATCTGCGCCCAGCACGGCAACCCGCCGCCGCCCCACTTCCTCGGCCGCGCCGAACATTCGACCCGCCGCGAGGTGAAATCCGCGGACCTCGAGGAAGTTCGCGGCGGTGCCGGTCACCTGTGTGTTGGTGTTGACGTTTTTCCATACGACCTGCAAATGGCGGTCTTGGCACCAGTTCACCGCGAGGACATTCGGCGACCGCGCCACGATCATGTCCACGTCCGCAGTCGTGAGCTTGACTGTGGCGCTGGATTGGATGCCACCGCTGGTGACGCGTTGCGGATCGATTTGGAGCACGGTGGTGCCCAGGCGAGCGATGCGTTCTCCGATCTGCGCCTGGGCACCGTTGCCGAGCGCGACCATGGCAATCACCGCACCGACGCCGATCACAATGCCAAGCATCGTGAGCAGCGAGCGCATCTTGTTCACCCAGAGGGCATCGAGCGCGACCCGAACAGTTTCACCCAGCAGCATCTTCGGTCCGGCCCTCTCTCAGTGTGGCTCTCGTATCCTCGTTAGTGAATTACACAGGAAAGCGTCGGGTCGTTGGCAAAGCCCCGCCGGCGCTAGGCGCGTCGGCGGGGCTGGACTGTTTGAGTGCTGGTATCGCACGACTGTGCACAACTGTGCACAACTGCCTATCGCGATAGACCTACTTCGACAACGATCTCCAAATGTGGAACTTGAGCGAGAATTTTTTCTTCTGAAGTAACGTCCGCCAGTCCACGAAGACGAATACGAACACGAGCAACAGTCCCGCGATCAGTCCTGCGACGGACGCCCACGACACCATCCCGCGCGCGAGGTTCTGCGTGTTGTCTGCCGCATACCTCCCAGTGAGCACCGCAATCGTGTCGCTGATCAGTTTGCCGACGATGAAACCCGGGAGAATTTGATAGGGCTTGAGACTCGCCATCCCAGCGGCCACGAACAGGGGTGTAGTGGGCAGCGGCAACAAGGAATAAATCAGCACGAAGGCAATGCTCTTCCGCGGGTTCGTCTTCAGTTTCTTTCCCAGAAACTCGGCGTCTTCTTTCTTTGCCTGCCTGAAGTACCTTCCCGATAGTTTGGGAATGTAGAGCGTGAGCACGTATCTCCCGAGGATTGAACCGGCGACTCCGAGCGTGATCACGAGCCATAGTTGAAGATCGAACAGCACCTGCAACAGAATCATCACCGTGAATGCCGGCGGCAGAGGGAGCGGTGAAATGTCCACCAGCATGGCCCCGGCGAAGACGAGCAGATATTGCCACCACATGACGTTTGGGGTTGACTCGACTTGACCTACGGGTGGATTCCGCTGCTCGGTTGTAGTTGACCTGAATCAGGGTAATCACGGCGCGGACGCGGCGTAGTCATCTCGAGGGACTACCCTTTCCGAGTGATGGTCCGGCGTGTGCCAGCGGGCTATCTATCGCATCACCCGTGTCGGCATGCAAGGTGCGCCGCGCGAGGATGGCTCAACCGTTTTCAAAGGAAATTCCATGTCCAAAATCAAGAAGGCAGCGAAGGCCGCCATCGTGCGCGGACGCGATACGGCGGTCCGAGTCGGAACGGTCGCGAAGTCGACGACAGTCGTCGCTGCGAAAGCTGGTGCGGCGGCGGCCGTTGTCGCAGGCACGCGCGAGTTCGCCCGGGGCTGGAAAGAGTCGCGCCCGCCACAGGAGAAGGCGCGCAAACAGGCCAAGGTAGTCGGCATCCTCGCTGGCGCGGCGGCATTGATCGCGGTGGGTGCAGCCATCGGTCGCTCGCGCGCAAAGAAGACCACCGCTAACGCTGAGTAAGAAATAGGTCGAACCGCCGGCAGCGGTCCTGCCTGCCGGCGTCCCTTCCCGCAGTGCTAGTCGGTGTGTGTTGTGATTATGACTTCTTTTGGCGCTTTCTCCACCACCACGATCGGCTGCTCCTTGACCACCACCAGCTTCTCTTTTTCAACTACAACCACTTTGTCATCTTCGACAACTCTTGTTTCAGTGACCTTCGTCATGACGTGTCTCTCGTTGGTGTGAGTGGAACGCGCGGCGCTGCCGCGCAATTGCGGAGCCCCGCGTTTGAAGCCCTATCGAATGACGGTGGTGGTCGTTTCGCCGCCGCGGCGCGAGGCCGCTATGGCGAGCACGATGATGATCAACACCGCCACGACGCCGACCCCAATCCAAAACGGATCGGCGTACCACACCGTATTGGTTTCCGGTGTGTGGACGTCGACGCGGACCGCCGCCTGAGCTCCGAGCACTCCCAACGGCGCGGCAATTGCCGCGAGCAGAGTGCCTGCCGAGTTCAACATCAGATTCTTGAAGCGCATGCGTTGTCTCCGGTGTGTGTTGCGTGAGCCTGTCGCGGAATTCGCGTTTGTCGATGCGAAGTCGCAGCGAACGGATCGCGCATTGGATCCGTGCATGGAGGATGGCGCGATGCGCCGCCGCTCGGTATCGCTCGAAAGTAGGCCGAGGTATTAACCATCTCGGGTGAGCACGGCGGCACTTCATTGCCTTGGCGTGCTGCTCGCGTCGGAGGCCTTCGCTCTGCATTTTCAGTCGCAGGGGGCGGGGGCGGATCAACGTGCAACGTGGGTTCAAGTATGCGCATCCTTCGCAGTACTCTCGCGGCCCTCGCGGCGTTCTCGTCCGCTCTCGCCGCGCAGCAGCATGATCACGCCGCTGAGACGCTTGGCACAGTGCACTTCGCAACATCGTGCCGTAGCGCCGCGCAGCCGCAGTTCGACCGTGCTGTCGCGCTGCTGCACTCGTTCGAGTTCGCGCAGGCGATTGACGGATTCAGCGCGACGCTGAAAATAGATCCATCGTGCGCGATCGCAGAGTGGGGAATCGCACTGAGCCGTTGGACCAACCCAATGGCAACGGGCAACAGGGCTGGTCCGCAGATCGCACTCGCCCGGCGGGCGCTCGAGCTCGGCGACTCGATCGGCGCAAAAACAGACCGCGAGCACGGCTACCTCGCGGCGGTCGCGAAGCTGTACACGGACATCGAGCACAGGCCGCAGGTCATGCGCGCAGGCGACTACCGGGACGCGATGAGCGATCTCTCCGATAAATTTCCGCGCGACACCGAAGCGAAGATCTTTTACGCGATTGCGCTCGTGGCCGCATCACCGCCCTCGGACAAGACGTATGCGGGACAGCTGAAGGCCGCCGCGATTCTCGAGCCGCTATTCAAGGCGCAACCCGATCATCCCGGCCTCGCGCACTATCTGATTCACGCGTATGACGTGCCACCGCTCGCGTCGCGCGCGATTGTCGCCGCCGCGCGATACTCGAAGATTGCTCCGAGCGCGCCGCATGCGCTGCATGTGCCTTCGCACACGTTCACGCGAGTCGGCGACTGGCAGGCATCGATTACCGCGAACATCGCGGCCACGGCGGCCGCGCGTGAGAGCAGAGAGACCGCAGAGCAGCTGCACGCGAGCGACTACATGGTATACGCCTACCTGCAGACGGCGCAGGACGCTGCCGCGAAGCGCATCGTCGATTCACTCCCGGCGATCGCGGCTCGATTCGACGTTCATGCCGTGACCGGGGCCGCGACGGGTGCGGCCGGAGCGTTCGCTCTAGCGGCGATTCCTGCGCGGTATGCGCTCGAACGGGGCGCGTGGGCGGAGGCCGCACAGCTCCAGTCGCGCGCGAGCCCTCTTCCGTACACAGAGGCGATGACCCACTTCGCGCGCGCGATCGGCGCGTCGCACACCGGCGACACGAGCGTCGTCAAACATTCGATCGATTCGCTCACGCTCATGCAGGATCGTCTCGGCAAAGCCGGCGAAGTCTACTGGACCGAGCAAGTGAGAATTCAGACAGTGGCATCATCCGCGCTATTGTTGCGGGCGCGGGGCAGGGCGGCCGAGGCGATCGCCATGATGCGCGACGCGGCGGATGCCGAAGACCGCACGGAGAAAAGCGCGGTCACACCAGGACCAATCGCTCCGGCGCGCGAACTACTCGCCGAAATGCTGCTCGAGACGAAGGACGCGGCTCACGCACTGGCGGAATTCCGTTCGGTGCTCGCCAAGGAACCCAAACGCTTTCGATCGCTTTACGGTGCCCTGGAATCGGCTCGGCTCAGCGGCGACGTGGCGGCAGTGCAGAAGTATGTGGCGCAGCTTCGCGTGACGTGCGCGCGCGCTGATAAGGCCGGACGACCCGAGCTCGCCATTCTCTCACGCCACTGACTTCGTTTATGCGACTACGGCGCGATCCTGTTGCTGATCTGTAAATCCCAACCCATCGCGTCGGGCACGTGAAAGCTCTCGAGGCCGCCCGCCATGTCGTCGCGCGGCGTGCGCGTTCCGTTGATGGCGTACACAACATCGCGCTCGATCAACTCGGCGCGCACGCGCTCTGCGTTCCAGTTGCCGATCCCGAAGCTGATGTGTCCGATCGTTGCTGTCGCCGTGGCGGGCGACGGTGACGCGAGTCTGCCGCTGCTGTCTCCACTGAGAGACCCCCTGCCGCTTCCTGCACCGCGGCCCGCCGCGCTCGTACGCACGATCGCACCCGCAACGTCGCCCATGATCATCGTCATAGAGTTCGGAGCGTCGGGCCATGATGGCGCCGTGCCGCGCGCTCCGCGAACCTGCCAGCCGAGCAGTGCCTGATAAAACGCGGCGCTCCGGCGATAGTCGGCAACCTCGAATGACAGATGGTCAACGAACAACGTCTTCCAGTTGGTGGGCTTGAACGGCGCTGCCGCGCGAAGCTTTCCCGCGGCGGCTTTTTTGCGTCGCCGAGCCTTGGTGCCATTCGTGACCCACACGTCAAATCCGTCGGGGTCCTTGAACCGGAATGCTTTGTAATCGGATCCGGAGTGATCGGCGACCGGATGCAATCCACGCTTCTCGAGTTCGGCCTTCACCACGTCTGTATTCCACGGTTCGATTCCCCAAGCGAAGCCATCGAACAGTGCTTTCGCGCGCACCGCGCCGACGCTGGCGTCGGTGAGCGCCGCCGACGGCGGCGCAGCAAGACCGCCGCGCATGATGATGTCACCTGAGTTCTCGCCGATTTCGAGCACGGCCTGCGTGCCGTCGTCGCTGCGCACCTTCCATCCCATCAGCGCGACGTAGAACGCCGCTGCTTTCTCGTAGTCGGCGCACTGATACGAGAGGTGATCGAGCCACACCGTTTTCCATCCGGTCGGTGCGAACGGCGGAGTAAGCGGAATGGTGTCGCGTGCTGCTCCGCCCTGGCCGCGGGCGGCTGCAGCATTTCCGCCTGCCGGCGCCTGTCCGAAAGACAACGCGGGAATCGCCACCGCGGCCGCGCCCAGCGAGTGAAGGAGTTGGCGACGCGTGATGATGCCGTCATCACACGTGTCGAAGCTGTCGCGTGGCGTCGTGCGTTTGCCGGACATCGGATTGGACTCCAGTTAGTAGGGAAGCAGTCCCTGCTGCCGAGCGTCGAATCCGAAATAGACGTTACTCCGACCGCCAGGGCGAGCGGCCCGGCCAGCGCTTCAGCGCCTCGGTCGCCCACGCGGTCGTCTTTTCCGTGTGACACGATGTGCATGCGTTCGGAATGCTGTACTTGTCCGTCATCGCCGGCGTGATAAACCGGAACGTGTGAGCGCGCACGAACGCACCGGGGATTCCTTCGCTCTCGATCTTCGGCATGTGACAGGCAATGCAGTCGCTTCCTTTGCTGCCGTCCTTGTGTCCCGTGTGCTCGGCGAGCGTCGCCGCGCGCGGGCCGTTTGTGGATCCCGGAGCGTGACAGTCGAGACAAATTTTGTTCGTGGGCTTCCGAAGCTGCGCGTAGTTGCCGGTGCCGTGCGCGTCGTGGCAGGAGAAACAGGTGACGCCTTTCTGATACATGACGCTCTGCACGAAATCGTTCCCCTGCATTCTGTTCTGGTGCGCGGTCCCGTCGGCGAAGTGCAGACGCTTCTGCTCACCGAGCGAGTGATCGTCCAACTTCCAGAAGTCCGCCAGCTTGAGTCCAACGCTGTAGCCCACCGGCCAGTCGTAGTACTTCCCCTCGATGGGATTGGCGCGTGGCTGTCCCTGCGAATGGCACTGAATGCACGTATCGTTCGCGCCAACGAAATCCATGTGCGACGGGTTCACGATCGTGGCCCGCACGGGATTCGCGATGTGTGCGCTTCCCGGACCGTGACAGCGCTCGCAGCCCACATTCCACTCTGCGACGTGCTTCGTGCGGATGTCGTATCCGACCGAGTGGCAGCCGTCGCACGTCGGTCCGGTTGGGCGCTGCATGTTGTCATCCGGATAGAACGCGGTCCACCACGCGCTTCCTTTTGGCACGTGATAGGGAAGCCACTTGCGATTGCCGACGTCCCACTGCGCGGACAGCGGGAAATAGTCGTTGCCAACTTTCGTGAAGTACCGCTGCTTCCAGATCTGTCCGTAGACGAGCGCAACCTGATCGATGGAAAACTTCGCGACCGTATTCGTCGCGATATCCGGAATCATTGCGTGGGGAAACTCGCGCGGATCGCGCACGATGTTCGCCATCGGCGTCTTCCGCCAATGGTCGTAGATCTCCGCATGACACTTCTCGCAGGACTTCGAGCCGACGTACTTCGCAGTGCCGAGCCACTGCGCCTGCTCGGCGACCTGTGGCCTCGTGAGTGAGCTCAGCGTTCGGATATACAGCACCAGCTTCCAACTGTCGTCGGCGTGCTCACGGTGCGACACGCCCCACGCCGGCATTCCCGTGAGTTGAACACCGTTCTCGATGATATAGTGCAGCGCGCCGTCGGAAAGATTCTGCGTCTCGGGCGCACGCAAATCGGGAACTCGCGGGTAGAGCGAACCGCCGAGCGTGGTCTTGCCGTCGCCGTCGTTGCCGTGGCACGACGCGCATCCCGTGATGAATCGATCACGGCCGGCCCTGACGTTCGAATCGCTCACTTCAAGCGGAGATTGTGCGATTCGCTCACGCCGCGGGATCGCGAAGTTCCGCACCGCTCGAGCGACGGTCTTCTCGACCGACGTCGGCTCAGAGCTAGCCCGGAATCCCCGCGCGACGAGCACGCCGGCTCCCGCCAGCACTACCGCAGTCACGACGAGCGCGGCTCGAAGCGCGTACTTCGGTTTCGGTGGATTCACGACCGATGCCGCCGGAAAGATGCGTAGAGCTGATCCATGAGCGCGCCGCCTCGTTCGATTCGCGTTGCGTCATCGTCAATCGTCTCGGCGATGCCGCGGATGAGACTCGCGACGCCGGATGTCTCCGGGCGCCCGAAGCGCTCGTCCTTGCAGTCGATATCGTGCACGATTTCCCCGATCGCGCGAATCGCGTGATCGCGGAGCGCGAATCGGCGAGCAAGCGTCTGAAATGTGCAGTCGTCGCCGACATGCGTGTATTCCGCCTCGAACATGTCAAAGCGCAGTTCTTTCGGGCGCGGCCGATACCCGCGGGCGGGCACAAACTTGAAACGCGCATCGGCGTCGATGAAGCGGCGAATAAGCCACGCGCTGGAAATACGATCGACCTTCACGCCTTCACGCGTTACCCAGGTGCGGCCGGCTTCGATTCGATCGGGTTCCTGTTTGGATCCCGCGTCCGAGTCTGCGGCAGTTCCGAGTTCTGCCTCGAGCATCGCATCCAGCTCCTCGTCTGAGATCCCCGCGACGAACGCGACCTCCGCGATCACCGCGCTTCCTCCTTCCGCCTCGACCTCCTCGCGCAGCCAGTGGAAGTCTTCGAGTGCCTCGTCGGTGTTCGGCAGCAGGTACACGGTCTGCTTGACCGCGACCGCTCCGAGCCGCCGCAATCGTCGCCGGACCTTTACGCGCAGGTAGTCGGGCTTCGGCGGCAGCTGGTGAATAAACAGCAGCCATCGCCGGCCATCCGGCGTCGCTCCTGCTGGTGACTGAGGTGAATCACGCATTGATTCAACTGTATCACGCGCCGATGATCACGTCAATCCATGCAGAGCTATTTCTTTGCCTTCGCGCGCCGGGATAGCGTTTCGGTGTTGGCGGCCGCCGCTGCCCGAATCAATTTCTTGAACGCGGCCTCGTTGATCTTCTCGCCTTGGCGAATGTCGATCGCCCTGCGCACGTTCCCCTCGAGACTCGAGTTGAACAGTTTTTTCGGATCGTCGAGCGAAGCGCCATTGGCGAAGGTGAGCTTCACCACTTGCTTGTGGGTCTCTCCCGTGCAGACGATGCCGTCGTGGGAAAAGACGGGAGTCCCTCCGCCGGACGGCTTCTCCCATTTCCATTCCTCCACGACCGCGGAGTCCGCTTTGTGGATGAGCTGGCGGACGCGCGCGAGCGTCTCGCCCCTCCAGTCTCCCAGCTCCTTGATCCTCTTGGTGATTTTCGCCGAGGCAAGCGCGCTGGACGTGGCAGCCTTCGCCTTCATGATTGCATCCCCGCAAGAACGCCTTCGAGCTTGCCGATGAAGTTCTGCCAGCCGTAGTTCGCGCCGTTGTAGTAGCGGTCGGCCTCTTTTGCGACCGGGAAACCGGACTGCTCCATCCGCAGAAGCGTTCCACCGCTCGTCGCGGCCAGCGTAAACACGACAACGGTCCCCAATCCCAACGAGTCCCATCTGTACGACACCTTCTTGTTGGGTTCGACAACAAGAACTTCACTGCTGATCACACCGTCCCAGTTGGCCACCGGTGCTGAGCGGAAATTGAACGTGTGGCCCACCACCGGCTGGAAATCGTTTTCCATCAGCCACTCCTTGATCAGCGGGCCTTGCGTGAGAGCGCGCCAGATTTTTTCGGCCGGATGCGGCAATTCTCTTTCGATGACGAGCGTACGCGTGGCGGCAGCAGTCATGGATCCATCCTCTTGAGAAGGTGTTC